>NZ_JBIAHS010000054.1:0-1126 GCF_042870755.1 Streptomyces sp. NPDC006365 | reverse complement strand
AGTGAGCGTTTGGTTCTCGGTTGTCCGTTTCATTTGGCTTAGCTGTCACGCCAGTTGGTGGTGTTTTCGTGGGTGAGGCGGCGGGTCATGAGGTTGATGGCGGCGAGTTGGATCATGGCGGCTGAGCGGTGGGGGTGGGTTTCGTAGTCGCGGGCCAGGCGGCGGTGGTGCATGAGCCAGCCGAGGGTGCGTTCGATGACCCAGCGGCGGGGTTGGACGTGGAAGCCGCGGGTGGTTGGGTCGCGTTGGACGATTTCGAGGTCGATGCCGAGGTGGGCGGCGTGTTCGACGGCTTTGGTCTTGTAGCCGTTGTCGGCCCAGGCTTTGGTGATGGCGGGGTGGCGCTCGCGGACTTTGGTGAGGAGTTGGGTGCCGGCGGCGGAGTCGTGGACGCTGGCGGCGGTGACGGCGACGGCCAGCAGGAGGCCGAGCGTGTCGGTGACGATGTGCCGCTTGCGTCCGGTGATTTTCTTGGCGGGGTCGATGCCTTGGCTGGTCAGGTGGACCGTGGCGGAGGTTTTGATGCTCTGGCTGTCGATCAGGCAGGCGCTGGGCTCGCTGGTGCGGCCTTCGGCCTGGCGGACTTTGCCGCGTAAGAGGCCGGTGAGCTGGTCGAAGATGCCGTCGGCTTCCCAGTGGGCGAAGTAGCCGTAGACGGTCTGGTGGGGTGGGAAGTCGTGGGGCAGGTAGCGCCAGGGGATGCCGGTGCGGTCGACGTAGAGGATGGCGTTCATCAGGGCGCGCAGGTCGTGGGTGGGTTTGCGGATGCCGTTGCGGGCCTGGCGCCAGGCTTCGAGGGTGGGGCGGATGAGTTCCCAGCGGGCGTCGGACAGGTCGCTGGGGTAGGGCCGTGAGGGCTGCATGATGCCTGGGTATGCGGTGGCGGCCGGCCTGAGCAGGGCGTGTGCGGGGCGTTGGGTGCACCGGGGCGTGTGTTCTCAATCTCGCGTGAACCGGTGGGTTTTTAAATGAGACAGGAGCTTTGTCAAGGAACCCGGCGCATTACTGGTCTGCCGACTGCCGCAGAAGCCGTTTTTCCGGCGTTTCACTTGGTTCGGTGTTCGTGTCTGGCCGCTGAAAATCGTCATGAACTATTCGATAGGCGAACCAAACGCTCACTTAGACG
>NZ_JBIAHS010000053.1:0-1160 GCF_042870755.1 Streptomyces sp. NPDC006365 | reverse complement strand
TACTGAGCCCTTCGGATTGTTGTCGGGGGGTGGTGACGTGTGGTGATCCCTGCGGTAGGCCGGTGGTATGCGGTACGCGCAGGGTGGCGGCCTGACCGCGGAGCGGCGGCGGTTTCGCGAGCGGATCCGGTACGAGGCGGGCGAGCGCTTCGCTCGCGCCGAGAAGACCGCAGTGATCGCGAGGGATCTGCGGGTGAGTGAGCGTTCGGTGGAGCGCTGGCGGCGTGCCTGGCGGGAGGGCGGGACGGGTGCCCTGGCCTCCACAGGGCCGCCGAAAGTGCCCAAGCTGTCCGATGGCCAGTTCGCCGAGCTGGAGAAGGAGTTGGCGCTGGGGCCGGCCGTGCACGGCTGGGAGGACCAGCGCTGGACCCTGGCCCGGATCAGAGAGCTGATCGCCCGGAAGTTCCGGCTGGACTGCTCGTCGGCGGCGGTGTGGCGGCTGATGCATCGCCATGGCTGGTCCTGGCAGTGTCCCGCCCGTCGGGCGCTGGAGCGCGACGAGGGTGCCGTGGGCCTGTGGAAGAAGGACGTGTGGCCGCAGGTGGAATGACTGCGGCGGCGCTGGGGGCCTTCATCGTCTTCGAGGACGAGGCCGGGTTCTCGATGACGCCGCCACGTGCCCGTACCTGGGGCCGGCGTGGGCATACGCCGGTGGTGCGGGTGCGGGGCCGCTCCTGGCGCCGCTGGTCGATCGCCGCCATGTGCTGTTACAAGCCGGGCGAGGCTTCGCGGCTGATCTACCGTCCGCGCCGCCACCGTAAGCATCGGGGCAAAGGACGCGACACCTTCGCCTGGACCGACTACCGCGACCTGGTGGTGCGCGCCCACATCCAGCTCCGAGCCCCCATCATTTTGATCTGGGACAATCTCAACACCCACCGGGCCGCCGGGATGCGGGACTACGAGGCCGAGCACGACTGGCTCACCATCGTGCAACTTCCCTCCTACGCACCCGACTTGAACCCGGTCGAGGGCGTCTGGTCACTGTTACGGCGTGGTCCACTGGCCAACACCGCCTTCACCGACGACGAGCACCTCGAACGCACCCTCCGCCGGGGACTGCGCCACATTCAGTTCCGCCCCGACCTGATCGATGGCTGCCTCACCGGCACCGGACTCACGCTCACCCACCGACCGACAACAATCCGAAGACCTCAGTA
>NZ_JBIAHS010000052.1:0-1232 GCF_042870755.1 Streptomyces sp. NPDC006365 | reverse complement strand
GAAGTGGAAGGCCATGTGGCATTCGTCGCCGCCGGCGCTGTAGTCGCCGAAGTAGTCGACCACGTCCTCGGGCCACTGGTTGGCCTCCGCCAGCAGCACCGTGTCGGGGTAATGCGCGTCGATTTCGGCGCGAACACGTCGCAGCATGGCGTGCGTCTGCGGCAGGTTCTCGCAGTTGGTGCCCTCCTCGGCGTACAGATAGGGCACCGCGTCCAGGCGGAAGCCGTCGATGCCCAGGTCCAGCCAGAACTTGAGGGCGGCCAGGATCTCTTCCTGCACCGCGGGGTTCTCGTAGTTGAGGTCCGGCTGGTGGGAGAAGAAGCGGTGGAAGTAGTACTGCCCTCGCATCGGGTCGAAGGTCCAGTTGGAGGCCTCGGTGTCGACGAAGATGATCCGGGCGTCCTGGTACTGCTTGTCGTCGTCCGCCCACACGTAGTAGTCGCCGTACGGGCCGTCGGGATCCCTGCGGGATTCCTGGAACCACGGGTGCTCGTCGCTGGTGTGGTTCATGACGAAGTCGATGATCACGCGCATGCCGTGCTGGTGCGCGGCGTCCACGAACGCGACGAAGTCCGCCAGGTCTCCGAACTCCGGCAGCACCGCCGTGTAGTCGGACACGTCGTAACCGCCGTCGCGCAGGGGTGATTTGAAGAAGGGCGGCAGCCACAGGCAGTCGACGCCGAGCCACTGCAGATAGTCCAGCTTGGCGGTGATGCCCTTGAGGTCGCCGATGCCGTCGCCGTTGCTGTCCTGGAAGGAGCGGACGAGGACTTCGTAGAACACCGCGCGTTTGAACCACTCCGGATCGCGGTCCTTGGCGGGGGTGTCTTCGAAGGTGTCCTGAACGGGCTCGTTGACGATCATGGTGTGGGTGACCCTCCGATCGGTGAGGACGGTCGCAGGACCTTGAAGACGTGCGCGGGAGCGCGGCCCGGCTCCAGGCGCACATAGTTCGTCCTGCCCCAGTGGTAGGTCCGGCCGGTGAGCTCGTCGCGTACGGGGACGGTCTCGTGCCAGTCCAGGCCCAGTTGTGGCATGTCCAGGGAGACCGTGGCCTCCTGGGGGTGATGAGGGTCTAGGTTGACGATCACCAGGACCGTGTTCGAGGCACTGCGTTTCGAGTACGCGATGATCGCGTCCTGGTCCGCCTGGTGGAAGTGGAGATCCCGCAGCTGGCGCAGGGCCGGGCTGTTCCGCCGGATCTCGTTGAGCCGGGTGATGAGGGGGGAGAT
>NZ_JBIAHS010000051.1:0-1327 GCF_042870755.1 Streptomyces sp. NPDC006365 | reverse complement strand
GAGGCCCTGCCTTCATGCGCGTACCGACGGAAGATCACCCGACCAGGAACTCCGTTCGATCCACACGTTCCAAGATCGGTTGAGATACGGCTTCTCAGACCAAGCCCCCAGCCAGGCCACAAGTTGGTCACTGATCTACGGGAGCAGGACAGCACTCTGAATGAGTGCACCAAGATCCTGGACATGGTTGCTCCCACCCAGCACGACGAGGTCCGCAAGGTGTACGTCACCTGCAGGCTCGGCAAGAGCGAACTCAACCGGCTCTTCGACCTAGCCCCAGAAGGCATTCCAGCAGCATCTGTCTCGATCTCCACGCAACGCGACAGCACTCGCTACAGCGCTGGCACGCTGGCCGAGCTCGTTGACCACGTCCGCAACTCCAACGCCTCTGGCAATCTGAACGCTTGGGACAACCTCACCCTCGACGCTGCCGACAACTCAGGCGATCGAAGAATCGGCATCAGTATCGACACGGAACGTGTCGAGGTGCAGGTCTCCGGGCGCGACGCAACATGGGTCCATGGGCAAGCCGCTCGGCTTGAGCTTTTCTTGAAGGGCGCAGGGGGACGTCTGAAACGCGAGCAGGAAACACAGAAGAGAGCCAAGGAGCTACTTCGGGCCACTCTGCTTTCTCTGCCAGCCACGGCAGCAGTCATCTCGGCTACAGAGATCGCAACACCCGACGACATCAAGCAGCCACAGGTCCCGCTGCAGGCAAACGTCGCTCCCTACGTCGCGATGGCGATCATGCTGAGCCTGTACTGGCTTGGCTGGAAGATCATCAAACGTGCCAATCGAGCACTTCTCATGCCCACGGTCGAGGTCCCACACGGCTCGTGGTGGAGCCGAGCCTCCAGCGCCGACAAAATCGCCTTGGGGTCGCTGGGGATAGCAACGCTCTCTCTCGTCGTTGCAGCAGCCACCCTTGGCAAGGACCTCATGAAGTAGCAGACAGCAGACTCGACCGCAGCGAGTCAGCAGGCCTGATCCGCCTGGCTCAAACCGAGCACCTACAGAGACGCGTTCTGGCAAACTGGTAACTGCTCGAAGCACCAAGTGCGGTCTCCCCTCAACCCAACGCCCCGAGGGGCCCGATTGTAGGGAGACCAAATAATGGATCCGTTTTCGCTTCTTCTGATCGCCATCATCTTCATGATGGTGCGCGAGAGGTCGTAAGCGCGGATGCAGGTGCCAAGGGCACCGCTGAGGGCCCCTTCGGGGCCCTCAGTCATTGAGCTCTTTCAGCGTTGCCGCTCCAGGGTGAGGACGGCTGCGGCGATTGACGTCATTCGATTCGGGCTGCACCGGGACCTGCGGAAGATACGCC
>NZ_JBIAHS010000050.1:0-1397 GCF_042870755.1 Streptomyces sp. NPDC006365 | reverse complement strand
TGAGCGGGACGCCCGCGCCGGCGAAGGCGGCCCGCCAGGCGTCGACCCGGTGTCTCACCACGGCTGAGACGTCGACCTGTGCGCGTTCCGCCTCGGACGCCTCCGCCCTGGCCAGCCGCAGCAGCCCGTCGAGCATCTCCCCGAACCGGCCTGCCTCCTCCACGGCGAAGTGCAGTTCGCTCAGACCGCGCGGGTCGTTCACGTACTCCTCGAGGTTCTCCACCCGCAGCCGGAGCGCGGTCAGCGGATTGCGCAGTTGGTGGGACGCCTGTGCCACGAACGCCCGCTGCTGCTCCTGGGCGGCGTGCATGCTGTCCGCCATCACGTTGAAATGGTTGGCGAGGCGGCGCAGTTCGGGGGCACCCGCACGCTCCGACACACGGGTCTTCAGGCGCCCGAGGGCGACCTCATGGGTGGCGCGGTCCAGGTCGTGGACAGGGCGGAGCACCCAGCGGACCACCGGCGCCGCGACCGCGATCACCACCAGGACCAGTGCCGCGAGGCTGCCCAGTATCACCAGCGTCAGATGGTCGGCCACCTCGGAACGCGCCCGGTCGGTGGGGGAGACGATCAGCACGGCACCCAGCACACGGCCGTCGCGCCGGACCGGCTCGGCCAGCACGAAAGGCCGGTCGTCCCACGGCCACCACACACTGGGCTGCTCGGGAGGACGGTCGGCGAGGGCGAGCAGCAGCGCCGACCGCACCTGCGGCTCCTCCAGGTCGACGGGGCGCGAGGCGACCACGGTCTCGCTGTCGGCGTCCACCACCGCGACGCGTGAGTCGTAGAGGTTCGCGTAGCGGTCGGCGGCGGCCTCCAGCCGGCCGGTCCGCCCCGACTCCAGGGCAGTGGCGGCCATGTCCGCGAACCAGGCGCCGTCCTCGACCCGCCCGATGAACGAGCTCTGGACCGTACGCTCAGCGGTGGCCCGCACCAAGGGCAGGCTGAGCGCGACGATCAGACCGGCGACCAGGACGAAGACGATGACAAGCAGTCGGCGGCGCATCCGGCATCCTCACTCGCCCGCCGCCGCCGGACCGCCGGCCTCCGCGCCACCACTGTCGACTCCCGGACCAGCGTCACCCCCGCGACCACGGGCCACCCCCGGACCGGCGGAGAGCCGGTACCCGAAGCCGCGCACGGTCTGCACCAGGCCCCCCGCCCGCCCCAGCTTGCCGCGCAGGGTGGCCACATGGACGTCGAGGGTGCGGGACATACCGTCGTACGTCGTCTGCCACACCTCCACCACGATCCGGTCGCGTGGCACCGCGGCGCCGTCCGCGCGGGCCAGCAGGGCGAGAATCTCGAACTCCTTGCGGGCCAGGGTGATACTCCGCCCGTCCACGGTGACCGTGCGCCGCCCGAGGTCGACCTCCAGGCCGTCGACGGCGACGAGC
>NZ_JBIAHS010000049.1:0-1663 GCF_042870755.1 Streptomyces sp. NPDC006365 | reverse complement strand
TAGCCTCGCGCTTTCATGAAGCGGGCTGTCCGGCAGGCGGCCAGGAAAGCAGAAAGTGCCTCTGACCAGCAAGAATGAGGATTGTCTAGGTCCTTGTTCCTGCCACCGCCGGAGGCACTTCCCAGGTGAAGCACCCTATCGGGTCCTACCCCCGTGTCCGCGTCCAGGACGACGGCCGCCAGGTCGTCACCCAGGCCGGGTCGGTCCTGCTCGTAGAAACGGTCCGCAAGACGGGCCTTGGCCAGGCCGTATCCCAGGCTCTGGCTCCGTGGCGGAAGCCGCGGGCCGTCCACGATCCCGGCAAGATCCTCCTGGACGTCGCCCTGGCGGTCGCACTGGGTGGGGACTGCCTCGCGGACGTCGCCATGCTGCGGTGTGAGCCGGCCGTCTTCGGCCCGGTCGCCTCCGACCCGACCGTCTCCCGCCTGATCGACACCCTCGCCGCCTCCGGCGAGAAAGCCCTGCAGGCCATCCGGTCCGCACGCGCCGAAGTCCGGGGCCGCGTCTGGTTGTCGGCGGGCAAGAAAGCCCCGAACGCCGACGGACAGGTCACCGTCGACCTCGACGGCGTCCTCGTGATCGCGCACTCCGACAAGCAGGACGCAGCCGCGACCTGGAAGAAGACCTACGGCCATCACCCCCTGACGGCCTTCGTCGACCACGGACCGGGCGGAACCGGAGAGCCCGTCGCCACCCTCCTGCGACCGGGAAACGCGGGCTCCAACACCGCCGCCGACCACATCACCACCGCCCAACTCGCCCTCGCCCAGCTGCCCAAGCACTACCGGCGAGGACGGCAGACGCTGATCCGCACCGACTCCGCCGGCGGCACCCACGACTTCGTGTTCTGGCTCGCGAAACGAGGGCGATGGCTGTCCTACTCGGTCGGCATGACGGTCACCGAAGCGATCCACGAACACGTACTGAAGGTCCCCGCCTCAGCCTGGACCCCGGCCGTCGAGACCGACGGTGAGGCCCGGGACGGGGCCTGGATCGCCGAGCTCACCGGCAAGCTCCTGGACGGCTGGCCCAAGGGCATGCGGCTCATCGTCCGAAAGGAACGGCCCCATCCTGGCGCCCAGTTGAGGATCACGGACGCGGACGGCATGCGGATCACGTGCTTCGCGACCAACACCACCGGCCGACCGATCGCCGAACTCGAACTCCGTCACCGGCTCCGGGCACGGGCCGAGGACCGGATCCGGGCCGCCCGGGCCACCGGCCTGCGCAACCTGCCCCTGCACGACACCGCCCAGAACCGGGTCTGGCTGGAGATCGTCCAGATCGCCCTCGACCTGCTGGCCTGGATGCCCATGCTCGCCCTCACCGGCCGGGCGAGGCTCTGGGAACCGCGTCGCCTGCGGTTCCGCCTGTTCTCCGCAGCCGGCCAGCTCGTCACCACCGGTCGGCGCAGGATCCTTCGCCTCGCCCGGCACTGGCCCTGGACCGGCGAGATCACCGCAGCCCTTGAACGGCTCGCGCTCCTGCCCGACCCCGGCTGACCAGCAACCCACCGTCCCTGCGACAGCATCACCCGCCCCGGGCAGTGGAACCCGGCGCCCCCCGACGCGAGAGCCGGGCCGCCGGCATGCCCACCATCAGCTCCGGAAAGCGAAAGGGCCCAGCGACTCCGTCGGCGGACCCCGCGAAAGATCGAGACTAG
>NZ_JBIAHS010000048.1:0-1665 GCF_042870755.1 Streptomyces sp. NPDC006365 | reverse complement strand
AGAAGCCGTATCTCAACCGATCTTGGAACGTGTGGATCGAACGGAGTTCCTGGTCGGGTGATCTTCCGTCGGTACGCGCATGAAGGCAGGGCCTCCTGGTAGCTCGGGGGTGCGATCCCATTCCGAGCGGTTCCCGGAGGCCCTGTTGTCGTTGTTGTACGCGTCCGAGCCCGTCGGCTTCAACTCGCCCGTCCGATCGTGTGATTGCCTCGCGCACGTGTACGGCAATGCGGCCGATCATCCGGACCGGGTGCGCCGGTATCCGTCGGACATGACAGACGCGGAGTGGGCGGCCGTGCGGCCGTTGCTGCCGGTGCCGGCCTGGCTTCAGGGCAGAGGCGGGCAGCCCGAGGGCTATTGCCATCGCCAGATGCTGGATGCGATCCGCTACCTCGTCGCGGGCGGGATCTCGTGGCGGGCGCTGCCCGCGGACTTCCCCGCATGGGGCCGGGTCTACGCCTTCTTCCGGCGCTGGCGCGAGCACGGTCTGATCGCCGAGTTCCACGACCGGCTGCGCGGAAAGGTCCGTAAACGCGAGGGCCGCGAGGCCGAGCCCACGGCGGGGATCATCGACGCGCAGTCGGTGCGGGCCGCCGCGACGGTGCCGGCCGCCTCGCGCGGCTACGACGGCGGGAAGAAGGTGCCGGGCCGCAAACGGCACATCGTGACCGACACCCTCGGTCTGCTCCTGGTCGTCTGCGTCACCGCCGCGAACATCGGCGACCGGGACGCCGCGACGGGCCTGCTGACCCGGCTGCGCCGCCTGCACCGCGACATCACCCTCGTCTGGGCCGACGGCGGCTACACCGGCTCCCTCGTCCGCTGGTGCCGGGACAAGCTCGCTCTGACCCTGGAGATCGTCAAGCGCACCGACGACATGGAAGGGTTCGTGGTGCTGCCCAGGCGGTGGGTGGCAGAGCGCACGTTCGCGTGGCTGATGAACTCCCGCCGCCTGGCCCGGGACTACGAGACCCTGCCCGCCACCAGTGAGGCGATGATCCGGTGGTCGATGGTCACACGGATGAGCCGGCGTCTGGCACGGCCACCGGCCGCCTGCCGGCGCTGAATGCCCCCGATGCCTCCAGGAGGAGCCACCCGCGCTCCGCCAGGCGCCGGGCTTTCGACCGCACCCCCTCGACCTTCGCCGGGGTCGTCCCAAGGCCCAGCTCCACCGCGATCTCCTTGGCCCGAAGCGGCCCGTGACCCGTGGACCGCTGCTGTTCCAGCACGCCCAGAATCCGCTGATAGTCCGGCGCCAGAACCGTCACCGCCAGCCCGTCCCGCCAGGGCGGCACCGTCGAACCCGGCACCGGCGCGAGCGACGGCGCCGCATTCTCCTCCGCATCGGTCGTGGTCACGGCGGTGGACTCGGCCGCGGAGACTGCCAGGGCCTCGACCAGTTCCTCCCGCGCGATCACCCGCCGGTCCAGCTCGATCTCCGCGGCCTCCAACACCTCAGCCAGCCGCGCGGCTTCCTCCCGCAAGCCCTCCACCCGCACACGGGCAGCCGCCTCCCGCTCCTCCAGCATTCCCAGCACCGACGCCACCGCGCACCCCTCGACCATCAGGCGGACACAAGACGTCGCCATGCCTCCCTCAACCCGAGCGAAGCCATGCCTGACCAGCAGAAATCAAGGGATCAGGTTCGGTTGAGATACGGCTTCT
>NZ_JBIAHS010000047.1:0-1709 GCF_042870755.1 Streptomyces sp. NPDC006365 | reverse complement strand
GCGCCGATCTCCGCGGTCAAGCCCTTGATGGTGCCTGAGCGGTGGGCGTTCAGGGGTTGTTCCATCTTCATGGCCTCCAGGACGACGATCAGGTCGCCCTCCTTGACCTCCTGGCCCTCCTCGACCGCGACCTTGACGATGGTGCCCTGCATCGGGGAGGCGAGCGTGTCGCCGGAAGCCGCCGGGCCGGACTTCTTCGCGGCGCGGCGCTTGGGCTTGGCACCCGCCGCAAGTCCCGTACGGGCCAGGGACATGCCCAGCGAGGTCGGCAGGGAGACCTCCAGGCGCTTGCCGCCGACCTCGACGACGACCGTCTCGCGGCCCGGCTCCTCGTCCGCCTCTGTGGCCACCGGAGCGGCGAACGGCTTGATCTCGTTGACGAACTCGGTCTCGATCCACCGGGTGTGCACCCTGAACGGGTTACTGGTGAACGCCGGGTCCGCGACCACCGCCCGGTGGAAGGGGATGGCCGTGGCCATGCCCTCCACCTGGAACTCGGCCAGCGCCCGGGCGGCCCGCTGCAGGGCCTGCTCACGGCTGGCACCGGTGACGATCAGCTTGGCGAGCAGCGAGTCCCAGGCCGGGCCGATCACCGAGCCGGACTCCACGCCCGCGTCCAAGCGCACGCCCGGACCGGACGGCGGCGCGAAGGCCGTCACTGTGCCGGGAGCGGGCAGGAAGTTACGGCCGGGGTCCTCGCCGTTGATGCGGAACTCGAAGGAATGCCCGCGGATCGCCGGGTCGTCATAGCCCAGCTCCTCGCCGTCGGCGATGCGGAACATCTCGCGCACCAGGTCGATGCCGGTGACCTCCTCGGTCACCGGATGCTCCACCTGCAGGCGGGTGTTGACCTCCAGGAAGGAGATCGTGCCGTCCACGCCCACCAAAAACTCGACGGTGCCGGCACCGACGTAGCCGGCCTCCTTGAGGATCGCCTTGGAGGCCGCGTACAGCTCGGCGTTCTGCGCCTGGGACAGGAACGGCGCCGGGGCCTCCTCGACCAGCTTCTGGTGCCGGCGCTGCAGCGAGCAGTCCCGGGTCGAGACCACGACCACGTTGCCGTGCTGGTCGGCCAGGCACTGGGTCTCCACATGCCGCGGCTTGTCCAGGTAACGCTCCACGAAGCACTCGCCGCGGCCGAACGCGGCCACCGCCTCGCGCACCGCGGAGTCGTACAGCTCGGGCACCTCCTCCAGGGTGCGGGCCACCTTCAGACCGCGTCCGCCGCCCCCGAACGCCGCCTTGATCGCGATCGGCAGGCCGTGTTCCTCGGCGAACGCCACGACCTCCTCGGCGCCCGAGACCGGGTCGGGGGTGCCCGCGACCAGCGGGGCACCCGCACGCTGCGCGATGTGCCGCGCTGCGACCTTGTCGCCCAGGTCGCGGATCGCCTGCGGGGGCGGGCCGATCCAGATCAGGTCCGCGTCCAGGACCGCCTGCGCGAACTCCGCGTTCTCCGAGAGGAAGCCGTAGCCGGGATGGATGGCATCGGCTCCGGAGTCCTTGGCGGCCTGGAGCACCTTGGTGATGTCCAGATAGCTGGTGGCCGGGGTGTCACCGCCCAGGGCGAACGCCTCGTCCGCGGCCCGCACATGCAGTGCGTCCCGGTCCGGCTCGGCGTACACCGCCACGCTCGCGATACCGGCGTCTCGGCACGCCCGGGCGACACGGACAGCGATTTCGCCACGATTGGCGATCAACACCTTGCG
>NZ_JBIAHS010000046.1:0-1859 GCF_042870755.1 Streptomyces sp. NPDC006365 | reverse complement strand
TACCGGCGGGCTACCGCCTTTGCGCTCTGTAGGGCTTTGTCAACGCGGTAACAGTGGCCCTGTGTTGAGCTTGCCCGGGCCGACACACCTGGCAACGCGTCATCGGATGCCTGGTACTGCCGGGCAGCCTCGGACGGCGCATTGGAGGACGGGGCAATCGCCTCAAATCCAGTGCGCTCAACCGCCACCGTCCAGCACACTGCGACCATGGACGCCTCTGATGAGATAGCTGATCCTCCTCCCTGGCCAAGCAACGATGCCGATCTACTCCGTGAGGAAGGTGACTGGTGGACCGTCGCCTGCCTGGACTGGCCGCGCGATCGATGGCTTGGGTACATCAATGGGTACTGGAAAGCAGCTGGGGCTATCTGTGACCAGATCATCAGCAGTGGCCGTGATCAGGATCAACTGGTGTACCCCTTTGTCATGTGCTGGCGGCACTACGTGGAGCTGCACCTGAAGACATTGATCGAGTTGGCGCGCTCTTACCTCGATGAACCACACGTCCCCCTTAGGACACACAGAATCGATCTCTTGTGGCAAGCAGCTCGCCCCCTCTTGGAAAGATCCTTTCCAGGGGATGATGACTCCACCCTGGATGACGTCGACCGGGTGTTGTCGCAGCTCCATTCCCTGGATCCCACCTCGGAGCAATTCCGATACCCTGTCAGAAACGACGGCTCTGCGACGCTCGACGGGATAGCGCGAATCCACGTACGTAATTTTCACAACGTAATGCTGGGCATCGCGAATCTGCTGGATGGGGCGGATACCGGCATCCGCGAGATGATCGACACCAAGAACGAGATCGCTGAGTACTATCGCGATTGGTGAGGCTTGACAAGGGTCGAAGAGAATCGATATCTGCGTGCCCAGCAAGGGGGAGACATGAAGTTCAGGCGGCGCACTCTCGCACAAATTGCTGACATGATCTGCGGCAACTTCCCGGACGAAGAGAGCTTCTTCGAGTACCGGTCGAGCAGCTATCTGACTGAGTTTTTCGCAGACATCGACACCGAGTACCGACACGACGGGTCCACTCGGCAATGGTGGGTTGTAGACGTACTCACCGACATTCTCTCGGGCCCTCAGTCGTCTCCAAACATCCCTCCAGAAGTATTTTGCCGGATGATCGAACTTCTCATGGATCCGGCTGATGCTAAGAACGAAGGGGAAGGTCGGCCAGGGGCACTGTCCCTTCTGAATGCTTCCCTGAAACATGAAGGGTTCGAGGCTTTCTACGCGGAAGATGGAAGATGCTACGTCCGTCACATTCCGACTAACACTGTCTCTGCTCCTGGGCCCAACCCGCACAGACCCTTCACCGCGAGCGAACTAAAGCGACGGGAACAGTTGGTCTCCTTCCTTGACGCGGCTTCTGAGGACGATCTAACAGAGCAGGTGCTTCTGCCTCTATTCCGGCAACTTGGCTTTGAGCGGATTACTGCTGCCGGCCATAAGGACAAGGCGCTGGAATATGGGAAGGATGTGTGGATGAAATACACTCTCCCCACTACCCACGTCCTATACTTTGGCCTCCAGGTGAAAAGAGGGAAGCTAGATGCCTCCGGCGCTAGTCGAGGAAGTAACGCGAATGTCGCAGAGATTCACAATCAGGCACTCATGATGCTCGGGCACGAGATATTCGACCCCGAGATCGCGAAACGCGTTCTTGTTGACCACGCCATAATTGTGGCTGGCGGAGAGATTACGAAGGCTGCTAGGGCCTGGATAGGGAACGCTTTGGACGCCTCAAAACGCAGCCAAATCTTGTTCATGGACCGTGATGATGTGTTGAATCTCTTCGTCGTCACCAACCTACCTATGCCGGAGCCCTCTTGGCTGACTGATCCACCTCT
>NZ_JBIAHS010000045.1:0-2013 GCF_042870755.1 Streptomyces sp. NPDC006365 | reverse complement strand
CGATTCCTAATGCCGTTTGTCAAGCCACAGGGCACGCGCGAAGTAACGGGCCGGGGATTGTCAGAGGTGCCCGGTACGGTCAGTCCATCAGACTGGGGAGGGCTCATGGCGACCAAGTGGAGCTTGACGATCGACTGCGCGTACCCGGCCAAGCTGGCCAAGTTCTGGGCGCTGGCATTGGGCTATGTGGAGAAGCCCGCGCCCGCAGGGTTCGGGAGCTGGGAGGAGTGGTTCGCGCACCATGGCGTTCCGGAGGACGAGTGGGATGACGGGGCGTATCTCTCGGATCCGGACGGCGTAGGCCCCACCTTGTCCTTCTTGAAGGTGCCGGAGCCGAAGTTGATGAAGAACCGGTTGCACCTCGACGTGCAAGTAGGTGGCGGCCGTGAAACACCGTGGGAGATCCGCTGGCCGCGTGTGGTCGAGGCGGTCGAGCGGTTGACCACGGCGGGTGCGACTGTGGTCCGCGAGGACGAGCTGCAGGGCAGGCCGGATCACGTGGTGATGGCAGACCCTGAAGGTAACGAGTTCTGCCTGGTCTGACTGAACGTGCCAGATCGGCCGTCCGACGCGGAACGTGTCGCGTCGGTTCCTACGTGGCAGCCCTTGCCGGCGGAGCTGGCTCGTAGCACCGTCCGTCACGTAGGAGGGCCCATAGGACGTTGACCCGGCGTCGAGCGAGGGCGAGGACGGCCTGGGTGTGGCGCTTGCCCTCAGCTCGTTTGCGGTCGTAGAACCTGCGCGACTCCTCGCACTTACGGATGCTGAACAACGCTGAGGTGTAGAAGACGCGTTGGAGGCGGCGGCTGTATCGCTGCGGGCGCTTCAGATTCCCGCTGCTCTTCCCGGAGTCACGGGGCACCGGGGCGACGCCGCCGAAGCCGGCGAGGCGGTCGGGGGTGCCGAAGGCGGTCATGTCGCCGCCGGTGGCGGCCAGGAATTCGGCACCGAGGATGATTCCCAGGCCGGGCAGGCTGGTGATCACCTCGAAGTGGTGATGGTCGCGAAACCGGGCCTCGATGAGCTTGTCGACCTCGGCGACCTGCTGGTTGAGGGTCATCACCTCCTTCGCCAGCGTGTGCACCATCTCGGCGGTCAGCTTCTCGCCGGGCAGGCTGGTGTGCTGGCGTTCGGCGGCTTCGATGGCCGTCTCGGCGAGCTTGTCGGCGCGGACGACATGGCGATTGCGCAGCCAGGTCTCCAGCCGCTTGGCACCGAGTCGTCGGATGGCTGCCGGGGTCTGGTAGCCGGTCACCAGAGTGAGCGGGCCGGTGTGTGTAAGGTCCAGCGCGCGCTCCAGGCCGGGGAAGATGCCGGAGAACTGGGCGCGGAGGCGGTTAACGGTGCGGGTGCGGTCGGCGACCAGGTCCATGCGACGACCGGTGAGGATCTTCAGGTCGATGACCGTCTCGTCGCTGGCGCGTAAAGGGTGCAGGTCACGTCGGATGCGGACTTGGTCGGCGATGATGGCGGCGTCCTTGGCGTCGGTCTTGCCTTCGCCGCGGTAGCTCTCGGAGGCGCGGTGGATGGCCCGGCCGGAGATGTAGTGCACCGTCTGGTCGTGGTTGAGGAGGACCGTGATGGCGAGGGCGGCGCCGCCGTCGGCCAGGTCGATGCCCCAGGACGCCTCGTCGCCCAAGGCCAGGACGTCGGCGAGGAGTTCGAGGAGTTCGGGTTCGTCGTTGGCGACGCGTCGTGACAGCAGCCTGCGGCCGCTCTCGTCGATCGCGACGCAGTGGTGGTGGGTCTTGCCTGCGTCGATGCCGGCCCAGATCGCGGCCATGTGGTGCCTCCGTACGGTGTGCTGCCGGTGCCTCCCGACGGACGACCTCGCTGTCGATTCCCTACGGAGCGATCATTCGCAATTCCTAATTGGCAGCCGAGTCGTCGTGGGGCATCGGGCGGCCAATCGATGGAAGCCACAAGCGGCAGAAGATTGAAAGCCACACCCGACGCCCCTGGGTGGGCCAACCATACGAAGGGCTCGCCCGGTCCCGTAGAACAACGTAGGGA
>NZ_JBIAHS010000044.1:0-2638 GCF_042870755.1 Streptomyces sp. NPDC006365 | reverse complement strand
GGTGACGGCGAGAGCATCAATGTGCTGATGGTCGGTAATCCGCAGATGGAGGACATCGCGAAGCTGACGAAGAGCACGTTCACGAAGGACACCGGGATCAAGGTGAACTTCACGATCCTTCCGGAGAACGAGCTGCGGGACAAAGTCACCCAGGACATCGCCACCCAGGCCGGCCAGTACGACGTGGCCACCATCGGCGCGTACGAGGTGCCGATCTGGGAGGAGAACGGCTGGCTGCAGGAGTTGGGCTCCTACGCGGACAAGGACAAGCGTTTCGACAAGGACGATCTGCTCAAGCCGATGGTCAAGTCGCTGTCCGGTGAGGACGGCAAGCTGTACGCGCTGCCGTTCTACGGCGAGTCGTCCTTCCTGATGTACAACAAGGAGGTCATGGCGCAGAAGGGCCTCACGATGCCCGAAAGGCCGACCTGGCAGCAGGTCGCCGACATCGCCGCCAAGGTGGACGGCGCCCGGCCGGGGATGAAGGGCATCTGCCTGCGTGGTCTGGCCGGCTGGGGCGAGCTGGGGGCGCCGCTGACCACCATGGTCAACACCTTCGGCGGTACCTGGTTCACCGAGGACTGGCAGGCGCAGGTCAACAGTCCGAAGTTCAAGGAGGCGACGGAGTTCTACGTCGACCTGGTGCGCAAGCACGGGGAGGCGGGCGCGTCGCAGGCCGGGTTCACCGAGTGCCTGAACGCGATGAGCCAGGGCAAGGTCGCCATGTGGTACGACGCGACCAGTGCGGCCGGGTCGCTGGAGGACCCCAAGTCCAGCAAGGTGGCCGGCAAGGTCGGCTACGCCTACGCCCCGACGGTCAAGACCGCCAGCAGTGGCTGGCTGTGGGCGTGGGCGTGGGCGATGCCCAAGACCACCAAGAAGGCGGACGCGGCCTCGAAGTTCATGCTGTGGGCCTCCAGCAAGGAGTACGAGGAGCTGGTCGGCGAGGAGCTGGGCTGGTCGCGGGTGCCGGCCGGCAAGCGGGCCAGCACCTATGCCAACCCCGAGTACGCCAAGGCGTCCGCGGCGTTCGGTGACGTCACCTTGCAGTCCATTCAGCAGGCCAACCCGTCCGACCCGGGTGTGCAGGCCAGGCCCACGGTGGGGATCCAGTTCGTGGCCGTCCCCGAGTTCCAGGACCTGGGCACCAAGGTGACCCAGGAGATCTCCGCGGCCATCGCCGGAAAGACCAGCGTGGACAAGGCGCTCAGCGACGGCCAGAAGCTGGCCGAGGAAGTCGCCAGGAAGCAGCAGTGACCTCTCCGGCCCGGCCGGCCACGGGGCCGGCCGGGCACGGCACCGTCTCCCCTACCCGGCCGTCACCCGGCCGTCACCGGCCAAGGACAGTCCATGACCACGCTCACCGCCGCACCCAAGACCACACCGCCCCCCGTGCGTCCCCGCAAGGCCACCGGCGTCAGCAAGTGGCGGCGGCGCATCCCGCTGCTGCCGGCGCTGGTCTTCACCATCGTCGTGACGCAACTGCCCTTCGTGGCCACCCTCGTCATCTCCACCTTCCAGTGGAACATCCTCAGGCCCGGCGAGAGGCGCTTTGTGGGCCTGTCCAACTTCACGTTCGTCTTCTCCGACGAGCGGCTGCGCACGGCGGTGCTCAACACCGTCGTCCTCACCGCGTCGGTGGTCCTCATCAGCGTGCTCCTCGGCCTGGGCCTGGCCCTGCTGCTGGACCGCAGGTTCGTCGGCCGCGGCCTGGCCCGCACCCTGCTCATCGCCCCGTTCCTGGTCATGCCGGTCGCCGCCTCCCTGCTGTGGAAACACGCCCTCTACAACCCCGACTACGGCCTGCTCAACGGCACCCTCAACGCCCTCTACCGGTTGTTCGGCGCCGACAACGGCCCCACGGTCGACTGGATTTCGTCCTACCCGATGCCGGCCGTGGTGATCTCCCTGGTCTGGCAGTGGACCCCGTTCATGATGCTGATCCTGCTGGCCGGCCTGCAGGCACAACCCGGTGACGTCCTGGAGGCCGCCCGCATGGACGGCGCCTCGGCGCTGCAGACCTTCCGCCACATCACGCTGCCGCATCTGCGGCAGTACCTGGAGCTGGGCATCCTGCTCGGCACCATCTACGTCGTGCAGACCTTCGACGCGGTCTACAGCATCACCCAGGGCGGCCCCGGCAAGCAGACCACCAACCTGCCCTACGAGATCTACCTGACCATGTTCCGCAAGTACGAGTACGGCGAGGCGGCCGCCGCCGGAGTCGTCGTCGTCCTCGGCTCCATCGTGATCGCGACCTTCGCGCTGCGCACCATCGCATCCCTGTTCCGCGAGGAGACATCCCGATGACCCACGCAGCCCTGCCCGCACCCGCAGCCGGCATCAGGAAACTGATCCGCCGCCGCGACCAGCACGGTGAGCACGGCGGTGCGCCCCGGCTGTCGCCACTGTGGACGTTCATCGCCTGGCTCGCCACGCTGGCGTTCTTCGCCCCGGTGGCCTGGATGGTCCTCACCTCCTTCCACCAGGAAGCCGACGCCGCAACCAACCCGCCCACCCCGCTGGCCGCACTCACCACCGACCAGTACCAGCTGCTGTTCAGCCGGGACATCACCCCCTTCCTCCTCAACTCGGCCATGGCCAGCGTGATTTCAACCCTGCTGGTGCTCGCCCTGGC
>NZ_JBIAHS010000043.1:1555-2963 GCF_042870755.1 Streptomyces sp. NPDC006365 | reverse complement strand
GGCGAGTCAGAAACCGTTGATGTAGGCGAAGGACATGCGAAAGGTCCGGCGTAGAGGGTAAGACCCCCGTAGTCGAAACATCAGCGGCTCGTTTGAGAGACACCCAAGTAGCACGGGGCCCGAGAAATCCCGTGTGAATCTGGCGGGA
Source organism: Streptomyces sp. NPDC006365 (assembly GCF_042870755.1). NCBI lineage: Bacteria > Bacillati > Actinomycetota > Actinomycetes > Kitasatosporales > Streptomycetaceae > Streptomyces > Streptomyces sp. NPDC006365. The sequence continues at coordinate 2,815 of NZ_JBIAHS010000043.1, read as the reverse complement.
CCACCCGCTAAGCCTAAATATTCCCTGGTGACCGATAGCGGATAGTACCGTGAGGGAATGGTGAAAAGTACCGCGGGAGCGGAGTGAAATAGTACCTGAAACCGTGTGCCTACAAGCCGTGGGAGCGTCGCGCATCGAGTTTACTCGGTGCGTCGTGACTGCGTGCCTTTTGAAGAATGAGCCTGCGAGTTTGCGGTGTGTTGCGAGGTTAACCCGTGTGGGGGAGCCGTAGCGAAAGCGAGTCCGAACAGGGCGGTTCAGTAGCGCGCTCAAGACCCGAAGCGGAGTGATCTAGCCATGGGCAGGCTGAAGCGGAGGTAAGACTTCGTGGAGGGCCGAACCCACCAGGGTTGAAAACCTGGGGGATGACCTGTGGTTAGGGGTGAAAGGCCAATCAAACTCCGTGATAGCTGGTTCTCCCCGAAATGCATTTAGGTGCAGCGTCGTGTGTTTCTTGCCGGAGGTAGAGCACTGGATAGGCGATGGGCCCTACCGGGTTACTGACCTTAGCCAAACTCCGAATGCCGGTAAGTGAGAGCGCGGCAGTGAGACTGTGGGGGATAAGCTCCATGGTCGAGAGGGAAACAGCCCAGAGCATCGACTAAGGCCCCTAAGCGTACGCTAAGTGGGAAAGGATGTGGAGTCGCAGAGACAACCAGGAGGTTGGCTTAGAAGCAGCCACCCTTGAAAGAGTGCGTAATAGCTCACTGGTCAAGTGATTCCGCGCCGACAATGTAGCGGGGCTCAAGCGTACCGCCGAAGTCGTGTCATTGCAGCATGAGGGCCAACGCCCGCTGTGATGGGTAGGGGAGCGTCGTGTGCCGGGTGAAGCCGCCGTGTAAGCGAGTGGTGGACGGTTCACGAGTGAGAATGCAGGCATGAGTAGCGATTCACACGTGGGAAACGTGTGCGCCGATTGACTAAGGGTTCCTGGGTCAAGCTGATCTGCCCAGGGTAAGTCGGGACCTAAGGCGAGGCCGACAGGCGTAGTCGATGGATAACCGGTTGATATTCCGGTACCCGCTGTAAAGCGCCAGACATTGAATCAGGCGATGCTAAGTCCGTGAAGCCGCCCTGGATCCTTCGGGTGAAGGGGAGTGGTGGAGCCGACGAACCAGACTTGTAGTAGGTGAGTGATGGGGTGACGCAGGAAGGTAGTCCAGCCCGGGCGGTGGTTGTCCCGGGGTAAGGGTGTAGGCCGTGCGATAGGTAAATCCGTCGTGCGTGTGGCTGAGACCTGATGCCGAGCCGATTGTGGTG
>NZ_JBIAHS010000043.1:0-1459 GCF_042870755.1 Streptomyces sp. NPDC006365 | reverse complement strand
AGCCCGGGCGGTGGTTGTCCCGGGGTAAGGGTGTAGGCCGTGCGATAGGTAAATCCGTCGTGCGTGTGGCTGAGACCTGATGCCGAGCCGATTGTGGTGAAGTGGATGATCCTATGCTGTCGAGAAAAGCCTCTAGCGAGTTTTATGGCGGCCCGTACCCTAAACCGACTCAGGTGGTCAGGTAGAGAATACCGAGGCGTTCGGGTGAACTATGGTTAAGGAACTCGGCAAAATGCCCCCGTAACTTCGGGAGAAGGGGGGCCATCACTGGTGATCCAATTTACTTGGTGAGCTGGGGGTGGCCGCAGAGACCAGCGAGAAGCGACTGTTTACTAAAAACACAGGTCCGTGCGAAGCCGTAAGGCGATGTATACGGACTGACGCCTGCCCGGTGCTGGAACGTTAAGGGGACCGGTTAGTCCGATTTCGGTCGGGCGAAGCTGAGAACTTAAGCGCCAGTAAACGGCGGTGGTAACTATAACCATCCTAAGGTAGCGAAATTCCTTGTCGGGTAAGTTCCGACCTGCACGAATGGCGTAACGACTTCTCGACTGTCTCAACCATAGGCCCGGTGAAATTGCACTACGAGTAAAGATGCTCGTTTCGCGCAGCAGGACGGAAAGACCCCGGGACCTTTACTACAGTTTGATATTGGTGTTCGGTTCGGCTTGTGTAGGATAGCTGGGAGACTGTGAACTCTGGACGCCAGTTCAGGGGGAGTCGTCGTTGAAATACCAGTCTGGTCGTGCTGGATGTCTAACCCGGGTCCGTGATCCGGATCGGGGACAGTGTCTGATGGGTAGTTTAACTGGGGCGGTTGCCTCCTAAAGAGTAACGGAGGCGCCCAAAGGTTCCCTCAGCCTGGTTGGCAATCAGGTGGTGAGTGTAAGTGCACAAGGGAGCTTGACTGTGAGACCGACGGGTCGAGCAGGGACGAAAGTCGGGACTAGTGATCCGGCGGTGGCTTGTGGAAGCGCCGTCGCTCAACGGATAAAAGGTACCCCGGGGATAACAGGCTGATCTTCCCCAAGAGTCCATATCGACGGGATGGTTTGGCACCTCGATGTCGGCTCGTCGCATCCTGGGGCTGGAGTCGGTCCCAAGGGTTGGGCTGTTCGCCCATTAAAGCGGTACGCGAGCTGGGTTTAGAACGTCGTGAGACAGTTCGGTCCCTATCCGCTGTGCGCGTAGGAGTCTTGAGAAGGGCTGTCCCTAGTACGAGAGGACCGGGACGGACGAACCTCTGGTGTGCCAGTTGTTCTGCCAAGGGCATGGCTGGTTGGCTACGTTCGGGAGGGATAACCGCTGAAAGCATCTAAGCGGGAAGCCTGCTTCGAGATGAGGACTCCCACCCCCTTGAGGGGTTAAGGCTCCCAGGAGACTACTGGGTTGATAGGCCAGATCTGGAAGGCGGGTAACCGCTGGAGGTGACTGGTACTAATAGGCCGAGGGCTTGTCC
>NZ_JBIAHS010000042.1:0-4892 GCF_042870755.1 Streptomyces sp. NPDC006365 | reverse complement strand
CAGTCTGATGGACTGACCGTACCGGGCACCTCTGACAATCCCCGGCCCGTTACTTCGCGCGTGCCCTGTGGCTTGACAAACGGCATTAGGAATCGGTGGCACGAACCTACTGATCGCCAGCCTTCGGTGACAACGCTTCGATGGCACAGGACACTCACCCCCGGACAAAGGCCCTGCGTGCTCGCCGAGGTCAATAGACGCGGCCCTGTTCCGGTGGACAGCACCATCAGCACATCTCCTTGGCCCGGTGCCCTCGGACTGCCACAGGCGCCCGCCCCGGCGGTGGATCGCGGCGTTGTCGCCCCCCGACTTCCGGCCGGACAGTCTGGAGCCCCGGCCGAGGCGGTGTGAGGATCGGTGCTGCCTCGGCCGGAGCGGTCGCGGGATTCAGCTAATGACGGGGGGCACGGGGTAGCAGCCGGGCTCCACCGCTCTTGAGGTGTCCAGGGCGTTGAGGACGAGTTGGTGGACGATGGGGTCGTAGGAACTGCCGATGTGGTCGGTCAGGTCCTGGCGGCAGACGTCCTGCAGCAGGATGTTGGTCACCTTCGCGCCTGGACCCGCGGTGAGGTACTGGTTCGTGTAGGGAGTGACGACCTCGTCGAAGCGGGTGACGATGGTGGTGTAGGTGACGCCAGGGATGGTGTCACCGCCCCTGTCGAGCCTCGTGTGGACGTCCGAGCCCACGACCTGGTCCGGTAGCGCTTGACCGCCGAGCTTTCCCACCCAGCCGAGCACACCGATGGTCTTGGCCAGGGTAGCCAGTCCAAGCATGGTGGTCCCGTGATTGGACGGGGAGATACCAACCAGGTGGTTGACCTTGGCGGCTCCGCCGTTGAACTTCAGGTACCAGCGGGGCAGTACGCCGCCGCCCTGTGAGTGTCCGACCAGGTCGACCTGGTCGGCGCCGGTGACCCTGAGCACCCTGTCGACGAAGCCCGCGAGTTCGACCGCCGAGTCGGGGATATGGTTGCGGCCCTTGATGACTTCCCCCCGGGGAGCGCCCTGGTTGATCGCGAAGACGCAGTAGCCTTCGTTGCGGAGCTTCGGGGAGAGCTCGTTCCAGTTGTTGAAGGCGTTCTCGAACGTGCCGTGGATGAGGACGACTGGTCGCGGGTGCCGGGCTGTGGGCTCGCAGTCCCAGTCTTTGGCACCGGGCGGGTCGGCGTCGGGCCGGCTGAAGGAGTTCAGGAACGCCTGGGGGAAGTTGTCGATGCCGGGTGGCACCGGGGTCGGTTCCGCTGCTCGTGTCACTGCCGGTGCGGTGGTGACCGCTGGTGCCGCCGTGGCGGTTGGCGCGGCGGCAAAGGCTACGAGAGTGGTGGCCACGGCGCCTGAGAGGTGGCGGACCAGCCTGCGTCGGAGGGGGATGCGGGCATGGGTGACCGCGGAATGGCGGACTCTCATCGAAGGTCCCCTTCGGGGATGGTGACGGGCCGAGGGCTGACGCACGCCCCCTCACGAAGCGTCACCGTCCGTGCCCGTCAGGTGAGTTGGTCACCCCTGACAGTGCCCCTTCTGATCTGCCATCTACCGAAGAGTCACCCATATCGGTTATTAACTGTGATTACCCGAATGGGTAGCGGCTCTCTTGTCGCCCGGTGCGCCCCGTGATGGAACCGCCCCTCGGGTCACGAGCGTGGCGGACCGCCCCTCGCTCCGCGCCAGGGCTCGTGCGCGTGCGCCAGGAGACCGGAAGCACTCCCGGCCTACCGAACGCGCCGTTTCCGAAGGGAGTTACCGGGGAGGACACCCGTGGTCTCGAAACTCACCGACATAACCAACCAGGTGACGGAATTTGGGCGGCGACGGGTCGGCGCTCTCTCCGATCGCCCGCTGGCGGGGCCGGTCGACCTGGGACTGGTTGAGCGGGTGGATTTCCACGCGGGTGCCGTGGCCTTCGCTGATACCTCGTGTGAGGGGTCGTGCCTGCGGATAGAAAGCGGGGAAGGCGGCACCGCTTCGTCAGGCACGCATTTTGGGCCGCCTGGACAGCTCACTGCGAGGGAGAGGGGGAGGAATGACTGCGGACATGGTGAGCGCGGATGAGTGGCTGGGCGAGATCACGGCTCAAGCGCGCAAGAGCCAGTCGAGGGTGTTCTCCGTGAGCGTGCCGGTGAATCACCCCGTGACCCCGCATGAGGTGCCTGAGCACCTGCTGGCAGCGGCGATCGAGGGCGTCGAGGGTCAGGGATGGCAGTTGGACAGCGTGAGTACGTACGGCGCTTCCCTCCCCACGTACCTTTCCCCTCCCTATGATCTCGTTCCCCGCTTCTGGGCCTTGTTGATCTTTCGCACCACGTACCAAGGCCGAGCCTGAGTATCCGTCGGACGTTGGTGACGTACTCGTACTGACCCAGCTGCGGGTGGCGGACGATGAGCTGGTCCACCCGCGCGTCGTCCAGCTCCTGATCGTCGTTGGGAATTAACGCCGAGACGGGGAAACCGCGCTAGGAGACGCTCTCAGGGGCTCGTTGGCTGCGCTGGAGTCGGTGCCGACTTGGTCGACGCACTCCCGCTCTAGCCCGACCCGTCGTTGCCTGGATCTAGTTCCCGGCTTGGATTGCCCCCACCTTGTGCGAGCTCTGGATCGTCAGCCGCCTCAAGAGGAACTACCTCTTGCAATCCAAAAGCGCTCCTGATCTTGGACCCAATACCTTCAGCCACTGCGTGACCCGCCGCAGAAACGATCGGGTTTACAAAGTGAACAAGAATTACGCCACCAGAATAGGCTAGAAGCAGCGTGGGCACGTTGTTGGTGACACTGATAGCTGACACCACGCCAGCTCCATGGGCTGCAACGTTCTCAAGTGGCGTCCAAGAGTGCGGTGGAGAGCCGAAAACGGGTACTACAGCTTCACTGCTCCTGAGGATGTCAACTAGCCCTCGATAGTCTGCGCGAGCCACTCGCTGACAGGTTTTGGCGAAGGAGTCCAGCGGCGACCAGGTGGAGTTGCCCCTACCTGGTGGTAGCCCCTGCGGCGGCGCCGTGACTTCTCTAATTTGAGCCTGACTCAGAAGCTCATTGCTGGCGGAAATTGCGATAGTGCAGCCAGCCATGGAACCTGACTTCATTCCTATGCGATATTGAACCGCATAAGTCTTCCCACCTTGAAATGTAGGCATTCTTGGCGGCGGCGGCCTGTCCATTTTTTCCCTACCCCCCGATCCACATCGCGGCTAGCCAACTTATCGCAGAAGAAGTGAGGTGGGGGTGGAGATGACTATTCACCCCGGCACGGCGGCGCCGACCCGCAGCTAGCAGGGCGCCATGAACGAGACCTGCGCGGTGTACGAGACCGACCCGCCGGGGTCTTCTTGGGCTAGAACTCGATGTATGCGACGACCATGATCGTTATCTGAGGTCCACGGGGATTATTCGCAGTTCAGGCTGAAGTGAGCGCCTGAGGGACGTAAGTCACACTAGATTTAGACGTCGTTTCCTTTGGTGTTGATGGGACGGATCGGGGGGCGTAGGTAGGGGTATCGCGCGGCGCTGGCAGCGGCCAGATGGTGGCCTGTCGGCAGCGGAACCGGGCAGCAGCACTGCATGAAGCCCCAACCGCGTTTCACGTTGGCCGCGACCACTCTTGATGCACCGAACCCCCATGAGTTGGCGCAGTTCTATCAGGGCTTGCTCGGGTGGCTGGTGCGGAAGGAAGAATCGGGCTGGGTTGAGATCGCAGCGCCCGACGGCAGTGCCGGACTGTCGTTCCAGACGGAGCCGTTCTTCACGCGTCCGCAGTGGCCTTCCACACGGGCAGAGCAGCAGATGATGATGCATCTGGATATCGAGGTGGACGATCTGTCAGCAGCCGTCGAACATGCTCTCGCCCTGGGGGCAACCGTGGCGGACTTCCAACCTCAGGCCGACGTGCGCGTCCTGTTCGACCCAGCGGGCCACCCCTTCTGCCTCTTCGTGCGCACCGGCCCGACCACCTGACAGGCTGGTTCAGGTAGTGAGTCTCCGGTGGCTGATGAGGGCTGCGGCAATGGCGACGAAGGCGAGGAAGTGCTCGGCCTTGCGCTCGTAGCGGCGGTGCAGGCGACGGCATCCGGCCAGCCAGGACACGGTGCGTTCGACCACCCAACGGTGTCGGCCCAGCCTTTGGGAGGACTCGATGCCCTTGCGGGCGATGCGGTGGCAGATACCTCTTTTGCTCAGCCATCGACGCAGGTGGTCGTAGTCATAGCCCTTGTCGGCGTGGAGCTTGGCCGGTCGCCGGCGACGCGGGCCGCGGCGGGAGCGGATCGGCGGGATTCCGCGCACCAGTGGCTTCAGGCCGAGACTGTCGTGCATGTTGGCGCCAGAGATGCCCAGCGACAGGGGCAGACCGTTCCGGTCCGTGATGAGGTGGATTTTCGATCCGTTCTTGCCGCGGTCAGTCGGATTCGGTCCGGTCAGTGGCCCCCTTTTGCGGCCCTGAGGCTGACAGAGTCGATCGCGCACCGCGACCAGTCCAGCTCACCGCGGGCGCCGAGCTCGTCCAGGAGGACGCGGTGGAGCCGGGCCCACACCCGGTCCCGGCTCCACCGGGCGAAACGGCGGTAGACCGTCGGCCAGGCCGGGCCGAACACTGGGGGAAGCTGCCGCCAGGTACACCCGGAGGTGGCTACGAAGATGATCGCCGCCAGGCATTCTCGGTCACCGGCCCGCCGTCGGCCGCCCCCTTGTGGACGTACGGCCTCCCTGGGCGGAACCACCCGCCGGAACAGGGTCCATAACTCCTCCGGCACCAACCGCTCAACCAGATCCGTCATGCACGGATCAACGAACGATCACGCCAAAGGAAACGACGTCTAAGTGAGCGTTTGGTTCGCCTATCGAATAGTTCATGACGATTTTCAGCGGCCAGACACGAACACCGAACCAAGTGAAACGCCGGAAAAAC
>NZ_JBIAHS010000041.1:0-6142 GCF_042870755.1 Streptomyces sp. NPDC006365 | reverse complement strand
TGAGACGTCGAACACCTCCCTCAACGGCACGGGAGCCTTGTCCGTTGCGGGCGGCTACGCCATCACTCGATCAGTGGCCACGCTGAAAGACCTCATTGATAGACATGACGGACTCCCCGCCGCACCACAACCGCACCAGATCGGGCGGGGAATAGCAGGGAACCACGGCGAAAGAAGCCGATCCCGCGAGGCCGTACGCAGGTCATCCGCCCCAGGCCAGCACCGCGACCAGCGCCAATTGATCGCAGCTTCCCAAGCTGAGGGAACTGCCGTCGATCCGGACCGGCTTAGCTTGAATGGGGGGAGAAGCCCCGGTCAGGGACCGGGGCTTCTCCCCCCATGAGTGCGCTACTGCGAAGCCAAGGTCGGCCAGTCGCGGCTTCTGATTGTCCTTCAGGAGTGGTGAGGTTCGCTCACCGCCAAGAGGTGCCCGCGGCTGGTTGCGACACGGAGCACGTCCCACAAGGCTTCGGTCAGCTTCGTCGCCAGAGGGCGCAACTCCCCCGACTCCGCATCCTCGTCACCGAGTACTTCTAGTGCTTGCTCCAGCAGATCAGCCGCCATCCCGAGTTGGACCGCTTCAATGTCGTCCGCCAGGCGGGACATGTAGCCATCGCGGTCGTCGGTGCTGAGATAGCAGGGCTTGCCCTCCGGCCCCGACCACGGGAGAAGCCGTAGTTCGTTTCGGGCTGTCATCCTTGTGTCTGCCTCTCCTCGATCACGTGGTGGGTGGTGAAGACCGCGTCGACGCGGTCCCCCGGGAACACCAGAAGCGCGGCCTCAACGACCCGCCCAGCGCTGTCGGCGTCGACGCGTGTGATCGCGAGAACCGCCACGGCGGAGCTGATCCGGAGGGTCGAGACTTCGTCCGGCGTCGGGAGGCGGGCGCATACCGTCTCCCGGAATTCGGCCGGCGGGGGGCTCAGCATGGCGAACCTCGTGACTATCCCCTCGCTTGGGGTTCCGTCGCCGAGCACTGAGGTCGGCGTCAGGTCACGCGGGACGTAGAGGCGGGCCAGGCTGTGCGGCGACTCTCCCTCGTGGCTGATGCAGAGGAACTCGGTCAGTGGGGTACCGTTCGGCACCTTCAACAGGGCTGTCAGATGCCCGCGCGCCCGGATCGCGGTGGTGCGGACAGTGACGCGCAGAGCCGCGTCAGCAGCGGTCCACGGGTCCAACGTGCCCCATCCGCCGACGTATGTGATCTTGCGGAGGGGGCGACGAACGAAGTTCCCCTTGCCGTGGATCTTCTCGACGAGGCCTTCCCCCTGAAGCACTGCGAGAGCATTCCGCAGCGTCGGCGTGCTGACCCTGTATTGACCTGCTAGCTGGGTCTCAGAGGGAAGGCGTTCGCCGGCCCTGATGCGGCCGGTCGTGATCTGGTGTCGGAGGTCATCGGCAATGCTGTGATGGCGAGAAGGCACGGAGTCCATCACCGCCTTCTCAGCATCCGCACGGCGACGAACCGGGTCCGAGTGTGCATGGTCAGCAACTCACCCGACTCGAACGGGAGTTGCTTGGCCCCGTGGGGCAATTGGAAGAGGTTGCTCACCCGGCACGCCCGGCCGCCGACCTGTATGACGTCGCCGCACTGCACGGTGGTCGAGGTGATCTCGACGGTGGATACCAGCGCGCCGCTGGGTGCCCGTTCCCTCACCGCTTCACCTCCGCAAGCGTGGACTGGTCGAATGCCGAGTGGCAGGGGCAGTCGCATGCCTCGTAGATCACCGGAATGTCGATCGGCGCCGCGGCGGGGGAGGACTCCGCACAGGCATGGTGCGTGCCGATCCGGCATGAGGACGATCGGTAGGAAGCGGCTTCAGCGTGCGTGATGCGAGGCCGTTGGCGAGGAGGCATCAGCGGACCCCCGCGAGGGCGGACCAGGCTTCAGCCGGCAAATGGCGAGCTACCACAATCGAGCGCTGCCGTACGCGCTTCTCCCAGGCCAGCATGTACGGACGGACGAGCGCGATGTCCTCACCCGCGAGCGAGTCCGCGCGGTCCGAGTGCCATCCCTGGGCGGTCATCGACCTGTCGGTGAGCGCAGGGTGTGCCAAGGCGGCTGTCGGCCGGGAGGATGTTAAGGGGCGGCGGTGCCTGCCCTTGGGGCGGTGCCGCTCCCTGGTGAGCGAGACGGCACGACGGATACGGTTGAGCAACGCTGCTCAGCTCCTTATCGCTGATGGCTCGGTCCCCCGACATCGCCCGTCGTGGGGACCGCTTTGCGTACGACCGCCCAGAGGGTGCGGCCGTTCAGGCTGGTGGCGAGAAGCCCGAATTGATCGGCCTCGGCCACCGTCTCCAGGGCCTCCCGCCATGACTCGGCGGAGAGCGATTCCGGTACCTCCGCTTCGACCGTCGTGTGTCGGGCGTGCTCCCCCACGCGCGTGGGGAGCCCGACGGCCGATAACCGGGCGGCGATGGCCGCCGCGCTGACTCCCGAAGCGGGCACAGGGCAGCCTCCGTCACTGGCGATCACTTTGAGTGAAGCTAGTTAACTAGATTAGAGCTAGTGGACTAGATTTTCCATATGCCTGAGCAGCCGCCCTATCTCCGCATCGCTGACGAACTCCGGCGGCGGATCGCGGAGCACGTGTGGGAGCCGGGGGACCGTCTTCCCTCCCGCGCCCAGATCGGCCAGGAGTGCGGCGTGGGCGAGAACGTGGTGCGCCGCGCACAGGAGCTGCTGATCTCCCAGGGCGTGCTAGAGGGCCGTGCCGGTTCCGGTACGTATGTCGCCGAGCCCCGGCAGCGGGTGCGAGTTGTCCGTTCGGCGGCGCGCGAGCAGCCCGACGGGTCCCCGTTCCGCGCGGACATGAAGGCTGTGGGCAGGCAGGGGGACTGGGAGAGTCGGACCGACGCCAAGGTCCCGGCGCCGACGGAGATCGCGGCGCGTCTCGGTATCGCCGAGGGCGACCTATGCGTCCGTACCGCGTACGAGTTCCTCGCCGACAGCAGGCCGGTGCAGTTGTCGACGAGTTGGGAACCGTACGACCTCACCGCCGGCACTCTCGTCGTCCTCCCCGAGGGAGGGCCGCACGCCGGAGCGGGCGTCGTGAATCGGATGGCCGAGATCGGCATCACCGTCAGCCACGCCGTGGAGCAGCCCGAGCCACGGCAAGCGACCGCCGAGGAGGCGTCACTTCTCGGCATCCAAAAGGCCGCTCTGGTCACGCACATCCGCCGGACGTACTACAGCGACCAGGGGCGGCCCGTGGAGACAGCGGACATCGTGGTGCCCGCCGCTCACTGCGAGATCGTCTACGAGATCCCAATCAACCGTTAGAGGTCATTTCATTGGGTGAGGCGTGGTGGCTGATGAGCATGACGGCGAGGCCGGCCGAACCACGTGATACTCAGGCTCGAATCCCCGAGCGCGACAGCTCCAGGCCGTCATAACAGTCCCTGATCAGGGAGTCTGGGTCGGCGCGAGTCGCCATCGCCCGGAATGGCCGGGTGGGAGCGCCATGTCGCGCCGGACGGCCGCGTAATACCCTTCACGCGCGGCGCGCTGGCGATCAAGCATGGCTGACCACGTTTCTGGGCTATAGGACCCGTCTCGCAGGAATCCCTCCATGTCCATAACCGTGACGACCCATTCGCGGGCTTTCTCCACCACATCCGGGCTGCCGAGCATCAGCAGTGCTTCCCCGGCCGGATCCCGGTCGTCATTGGCATCGGCCAAATGAGGCGCTGCCTCCTCGGGCGACAAGGGGTGCGGGTGAGGGTCGTTGCCGAGGTGCGCCGCGATCCGGTAGGTCAGAGTGACGGTCTTCTTCAGCGACCGGGCGTAGTCGGCGTAGACCGTCAGCCGCCGTTCCTCCCATCGGGCCGCCTGCTCGCGACGGAAGCGGGCTTGATCGCCGCGCATGACCACCAAGTACGACCCGAGGGCGCCGATTACCACGCCCATCAAGGCGGGGAGCTGTTGTATAAACGCGGACATAGCCACACGCTATAGCGAGGAGACAGAGGCTACTTGACGTCAGAGGGCTTGACTCGCGGGCCGCGGATTCGCCCTTGTTCTGGCCTCCGCAGGCATCCACTCTCTCGGCTGCCGTAGCGATGCCTCCGCCCGAGGGCGTCGAGGGACAGTGCGTGTCTAACTGCGTGACAACGCCGAGGAACAGCGGCGGACAACCACGCACACCCACGGACCATCGCAGCAGGTGGAAGGCACACTGACCCAAGGCCGACCGCCCACCCAAGTTGCTTCGGGACGAAGAGGTCGTGGGTTCAAATCCCGCCACCCCGACAGGGAAGTACCAGGTCAGGGGCCTGATCCGCAGCGCGGGTCGGGCCCCTGAGTGGTTACCAGGGCCTCCTGGGAGAAATCTGGGAGAAGATCTTGAAATTTCTCTCCCGGACAGCACCTACTGGTGCACACGTAGACCCTCCTGCAAGAGACCGTGAGCACAACCACTGGCGGCGGTGGACACAGGGCGGAAGGAACATGCCGGCGCCGACGTACCCGTGCGTAGCGAGAGCGCTCCTCAGCGCGGAGCCACGACTGTAAGCACCAGATCTCTGTGCAACTGATGATCATCGATTACGCCTGAGTCGTGGTCTTCTGCTTGAGGCGTTCGTAGGGGGTCTGGCCGCCGAGGCCGCCACGCGGGCGATGGTAGTTGTAGTAGTCCTCCCACTCGCGCAGCTTGTTGTTGAGGACCTCGGCGTCGTCGATGACGACGCCGTCGAGGAGCCGGTAGAACTCCCTTCGTGCTGGCGATGTGCCTGCACTTCCGCGACAGTTACGCCGAGATCCTGCGCAAGCTGACCGACGGTCTGCGCACCGCAGTGCATACCCAAGCGTTACGGGTGGCGGGCACCTCCGCCGTCTCCAAAGCCCGTGCACGACTGGGCTTTGAACCGTTGAAGGTCCTGTTCGAGCAGGTGCGCGGGCCTTTGACCACACCGCAGTCGCCCGGCACGTTCGCCTTCGGCCGGCGCCTGCTGATGCTCGCGCTGGACGGCACGGTCCTCGACGTCGCACCCACGCCGGCGAATATCAAGGTGTTCGGGTCGCCACCCGGTGGCAGTCACAAGCCCGGACGCTACCCGCAGGTCAAGCTGGTCCTGCTGATCGCCTGCGGCACCCGCGGCATTCTCGACGCGCGCTTCGGCCCGCGCCGGGACAACGAGGTCGCGCTGGCCAAACAGCTGGCCATCACGTCGACTCTCTCCGGCGGGCAACTCGTGCTGATGGACCGGGCCTTTCACGGGCACGACATCCTCGCCCACATCGCCGCCTGCGGCGCCGACTTCATCGTCCGTGCCCACTCCCATCACTGGCTGCCCCACCTGCGTGAACTTGCGGACGGAAGCTTCCTGTCCTGCGTGCCGGACCGGGCGTCCAGCCAGCGTCAGGCCGCCTCCCGCTTCTGCAACCGGCGCATGCCACCGGGCCACCCTCACGGAGTGCCGGTACGGGTGGTGGACGCCGACATCACTGCCACCCCCGAACACGGAGTGCCCCGCAGCCGCCCGCTGCGGGTGATCACCAGCCTGCTGGACCCCAACCAGGCCCCGGCCGAGCAGGTCGCCGCCGTCTACGCCGAGCGCTGGAACAGCGAGACCAGCCTGTTCGAGGCCAAGATTCTCCAACGCGACCACCGGCCCCTGCTGCGCTCGCAGAGCCCCAACGGCGTCATCCAGGAGGTCTACGGACTGCTCATCACCCACCAATACCTGCAGTCCCAGCGTGCACGCGCCGCCCAAGCCAGCCTGGACCCCACGACCGGGGGGCCATTGGATCCCGACCGCATCTCCTTCACCGCCGTCCTGCGCACCATCCGCCGACACCTGCACTACCGGCCGGCCGCGGGACAGCCTCTGCTGATCGCCCTGGTCCAGGCCGACGCCCTGGCCCAGCTCATCCCCCGCAGGCCTCACCGCGTCAGGCCCCGGGCCAGACAGGCACCCAACCACCGCGTCCGAGCACCCGGACCCGTGCCCACCGGCAACGTCACCTACACGATCACCATCTGCCGCCGAGACGAGACACCCCGCGTCACACCTCAACCACCAGCCAAGTAGCGACGCGACGTTAGCCTCGCGCTTTCATGAAGCGGGCTGTCCGGCAGGCGGCCAGGAAAGCAGAAAGTGCCTCTGACCAGCAAGAATGAGGATTGTCTAGGTCCTT
>NZ_JBIAHS010000040.1:0-9977 GCF_042870755.1 Streptomyces sp. NPDC006365 | reverse complement strand
GCGCGCGGTCTGCTCCGCAGACACGACGCGCCGCCGCTACGCGGCGGTATTTCGGGCTCCGCCCGAAAGCATTCCGAACTCCGTTCGGAATGCGGCGGGACTCCGTCCCGCCTTCCCGGCTCGCTCCGCGAGCCGGGCGGATCCGGCTACGCCGGATCCTGGGCCCGTACAGGCCCGCTCCGCAGTCTTGTACGGGAGTTGACGCACACTCCGTGCGCGTCAACAAGGCTGGCGGCAAGGGGTGCGGGGTGTGTGGCTTGATGGAGCGTCAAGAGCTCTAGGCGGGTTCAGACTCCCACAGGGTCGACCATATTTCACCATCTTCACGAACCCTTGTGCGTCACTTTGGTGTGGCGGATAGGTTCTGGGATGGTTAGTGAGTGCCTCCCCAGTAAGAGCGCCGGAGGGGCGGTTAGATTGAAATCCCTGCTTGGTTCCGTCAGTTCAGGCCTGAAGTTGGCTCGCGATTACACCTGACACGGCGAAAGAAATGGAATCGGTATGCCACACATGGAATTGCGTCCGCATCAGATTGAAGCGGTCGACGGTGTTCTTCGGAATCTCGCGAACCCGCCCGGTGGCCGTATGCCTCCCGAGGGACTGAGGACACAGGTAATAGCCGCCACCGGCTCCGGTAAAACCCTGATCGGCGTGGAGTCCGCAACTCGGCTTTCTGCCCGCCGTGTTCTGGTGCTGGTGCCGACGCTGGACCTGCTGACGCAGATGACTGCCGCGTGGCGGCGGGGCGGGCGTCGTGGGGCGATGGTGGGGGTGTGCTCGCTGCGGGCGGAGGAGAGTGACGGTGTGCCCTGCACCACCGATCCGGACGAGCTGGTCGCGTGGGTGTCCGGGCTGGAGACGGTGACGGTGTTCGCGACCTACGCCGCAGTGGGCCTTGGCATCCTCCAGCGGGCGCATGAAGTGGGTTTGCCGGTTTGGGACCTGATGGTCGTGGACGAAGCGCACCGGGTCAGTGGGGATGCGGGGAAGCCGTGGGCGGCCGTGAACGACCAAGCACGGATCCCTGCGGTGCGCAGGTTGTACATGACCGCCACAGCCCGCGTGTGGGAGGCCGAGGGCGGGGTGCCGCGGCTGGTGGCGAGTATGGACGAGGACTCCCCCGTCTTCGGGCCCGTCGCGTACAAGCTGAAGCTGACCGACGCCATCCGGCTCGTGCTGGTGGCGCCGTATCAGGTCTTGTGCCTGGACATCCGTGACCCTGAGCTGTACGCGGAGCTGACCAGCGATGACACCGGTTCTGCGGCCGTGCGAGGTGCTCGGCTGGCGGCGGTGCAGACCGGGCTGATGCGCGCGGCCGTGCAGGAGCGGTTTCGGCGGGTGCTGTCCTTCCACAGCCGGGTCGGGGAGGCGGAGGCGATGGCGGCCGGGGTGCCGGGTGTCGCGGCCCGTCTCGCCGAGAACGACCCTGGCACCTTCCCGGCTGCGGAGCGGGTGTGGTCCAACTGGCTTTACGGCGAGCACCCGCCCGCGCACCGGCGGCGAGTGCTCGATGAGTTCGCGTCAGATCTAATCAGCGGTGAGGAATTCGAAGGCCGGGATATACCCGCCGCACTACGGGTTTTGAGTTCCGTTCGTGTCCTCGGTGAGGGTGTCGATACCGCCGAATGTGACGCTGTACTTTTCGCAGACGCGCGCGGTTCCATGGTGGACATTGTCCAGATGGTCGGGCGCGCCCTGCGGATGCATCCCGGCGGCAGGAAAATCGCCACACTGATCGTGCCGGTATTCCTCGGACCGGACGAAGACGCAAACGAATTGCTCACCTCGGACGCATACGGGACCCTCGCGAAGATCCTCGGGGCGCTGCGGGCGCACGACACCGAGACCATCGAGGCGTTGGCCGATCCCCGGGTCCGCAACAGCCGCCCCGCCCACGAACAAGACGACGGCGAGGCGCAGTTCACCGACACGGACCGCGACAAGGACCAGGACCTGGACGAGGCCGGCGCGCGAGTGAGCGGGGCGGCGGCCGGAGTACTGCGCTTCAGCGAGGAACGCGACCCCACCGCACTCACCCAGTTCATCCGGCTACGGATCATCGACCCCGAAGGCGCCTACTGGCGCCGCGGCATCGAAGCCGCAACCCGATGGCGCCGCGAGACCAGCAACAACCAGCTGCGAGTCCCCTACACATACGTCACGCCCGAAAACTGGCCGGGTGTTGCTGGTCATCCGCTGGGGGTGTGGATCGCCGATCAGCGGCGGTACTACGCGGCCGGGACGCTGGAGCCGGAACGCGTGGCCGAGCTCGAGTCGCTCGGGATGGTGTGGTCCCACCAGGACACCGCATGGGAAGAAGGGCTGTCCGTCGCTCGCTCGTACGCGGCTGCGCACTCCCATCTGCTGCCACCGGCCACAGCAGTGTGGGAAGACTTCCCCATCGGGACCTGGTGCAAGAACCAGCGCGCGGCCGCCCGGAGGGCTCTTCACAACGCCGAACGCCGAGCGGCGGGCGAGACCGTGCCCAGCGCCGGGGAGCTACCAGAGAGCCGTCTGGAAGCCCTGGAGGCGATCGACCCGGGATGGTGCCCGGTATGGGAAATCGGATGGCAACGCGCCTTCCGCCTCGCCCTCGCCCACGTACAGGCCGGCGGTACGCTCCCGCAGCGCGGGGGCAAGGTGATCGTCCAGGGCGAGGACCTCGGAGCATGGGCCGCTGCGCAGCGGCTCGGGTGGGACAAACTGTTGCCTGCTCAGCAGTGGCTCCTGGACAGCGCGCTGGGGCTAGAACCCGCAGACGAAACAGAGCAACAGCCCACACGCCGGACCCAGGCCGACCGGTGGTCCACACACCTCGCCGCCGCCCGACAATTCCACACCCGCGAAGGACACCTACGAGTCCCGCGGAAACACGTCGAAGTCGTCGACGGCGAGCAGATCCGGCTGGGCTCATTCGTGGACAACACCCGCCGCCGCGCCGCCAAACTCACCCCCGAACGCCGCACCGAACTCAACGCCCTCGACATGCACTGGGCGTAGCGCGCAGGCGCAGCAGTGGGCCGGGCAGGACTTCTGCCCGGCCCACTGCTGTTTGGCGGCGGGTTGTGTAGAGGTGCAGGATGTCGCCCATGGGCTCTTCTGTGCCGTCCGGGTTCTTCCGGATGCCGGGGCCGTGTTGAAGCGCAGCGTGAGCCCTCGCTTGCTCAGCTGGACCCTGTCGAGCGCGGCGTGCCGGTCCGGCCGTACGACGGGCAGCGGAGCCGGACAGGGTGTTCATGTCCGGCCCCGCTGTGGTTGTCAGGTGGATGCGGGTCCCCAGTCGTTGGGCAGGACCGGCACACGCCAGTACTCCTCATTCGTGCCCTGAGGCGTCTCCATGCTCAACGCGTTCCAGTAGTTCGGGCCTTCGCCGTTCGGGGTGGTCCGCCGGAGTACGGTATTCATGGCGTCCCGGGGATGGATGGTGACTGTCCCGCGCGGCGCGACACGGGATGCCGCCCACAGTGAGAACTGCTGATTCGTGGCGGTCGGGCTGCACGGCGACAGCGTGACGACCCAGGGACCATAGCGATCCCAGTCACCACCGACCGCCGGCTTCGGACTGTAGGTCCAGCAGGTCCCTTTGGTAGTGCTCTGAATGCTGTAGTACCTTCCGTGCTCCCGTGGAGTGAACGTCCAGCTCTTGTCGGCTGAGGCCGGCCAGTGCGCGTCAGTGAACGCGGCAAGTACCTGGCCATAGTTGCCGTAGGTGCCGATGTGCCGGTCAGTGCTCGCGTTCCGGATCTCGCCGGTGCCGCCGGCCGCGTCGGCGGTGGCGGACGGCGCAGTGCCCAGGACACCGCCCAGCGCAACGCACGCAGTAGCTGCGGCGATGGCTGTACGGCGCCATGACCCGTGACGTGGGCGGGTGACCGCGGGCGACGGTTCACGGTGCCGAGAAGAAGAGCGCATAGAACCCCTTTCGATTCTTTCCCGCTGATTGCGGCATACCAGACGCACACCTACCTTCCCTGTCATGCACGACATAGACGGGCGATACGACAATAAGAGGCACTTTTCAGCCACTTGATCCTTCTGGTTGTCCCTCCTGCCCCTGTAGCCGAACCGGTTCGGCATCGGGCAAGGCCGTTCACCGCACTTCGCCTCCTGTGGCATGGCACCCGGGCGACCCCGACTCCTGAAAGTCGGCGACAAACGCCATCCCTGGAAGTGAACGAAGCCAGACGGCACGCGTTTGCCTGGCAGGCACCGCCATCGCAGATCTGCACCGCCCCTCTACCCCAAGCTTGCCTAGGGGGAAAGCACAGGTCAGCGGCTACTCTGCCGTCTTCTCAGCGAAAGCGGAAACCGGCGCGAACCGCGTCTGATGAGAACGGGACGCGTGTTACGCCGCGTTGGCCGGGCGGGCACCGGGAGGTCGCTGATCAGGGGATGACGGCCTGCTGTGTGCTTGCGGAGCCAGACGCTGGTCGAAGAGCCGAGGACGTCTCGTTCTGTTTCACTCGATCGGATGGCTGACCTGCCGTTCCTCGCCGGGCTTCACAAGTGCCCCGCCGAGCAGACCATCGCCTCCGTCGCGGGCTTTGGCGTACCGGGCGGGCCAGCAGGCTTCGGCGCCGGGAACGCAGGCAGCCACCAGGGCCACGGTGGCATCGGCGAAAAGCGCAGCGCCTGTTCGCTCCCCACGCAGCCAGTGCGGTGCACATCGCGCTGTACGACGTTCTGTCCCGGCTGATGCCTCATCGGTCACTGCGACACCGCCGGCACTGACGCGCCGTTCGAAGCTGACCGCGACACAGCACGTTCGGCTCGCCGCACTCGGACTCCATTGGGTGGCTGGGAGGCGAGGTGGCAGGCAGGCCCTGGCGGCAGCCGGGGGCGTGCGCCGCACGGCGTATGCGCCTCAGCGCAACTTCGAGCCCGTGCCGGCCTGGGCCACCCCTGGGTAGGACACAGCCGACCCACGCGCTGCGATGTGCGGGTGCGCATCCGAGGCAAGAAGCCGCCCTCACCGCCGGATCACCGAGATTGCAGCCGGCTTGCCGCCCGCGTGCAGTGCGTTCCACCACGAGGACGAGGAACTTTGCATGAGCATGACTGACGCCGCCTCCCCCACTGGCGCCGCCGACCCGCACGGGGAGGGGTATCCCTTCCACATCACCAAGGCCGAAGAGCGCCAGTTGCGTCTGCAGGGCGAGCGGGCCACGCCGTCACCGGTCGTTGGCCAGGCAACCTCCTTCGACGAGTACACCCGGCAATTGACGATCCCGCCCGCAGTGATGGACCTGGTACGCAAAGCGGCAGAGCTGCAACTGTCCACCTGGGAAGTGGAGGCCATGCGCAAGCAGCTGGCCCCCGCAGAGCACGACGGCAGCGTGGGGCTGCTGCGCCGGATCCTGGAGAAGAAGAACAAGGATGATGACTCCCACCCGCCCTACATCCGGGTCGCCTGCACCGGGCGGGGACACTACGACGACATGGCCACCGAATTCGGCTACCTCGACGAGCCCGAACTCCCTCAAGGTGACTACGGCTCACCGGTGGTGCTGGAGATCTGGCCGGCCCAGCACTACTCACCCATCCACTCCCATGGAGACACCACCGGCATCGTCTTCTGCCTCGCCGGACAGCTCGACGTCATGCTCTACGACCACCTGGCCTGGAACGCCACCAAACTCGGCCTGATCACCCTCACCCCCGGGCAATGCGCCTGGCTGTCGAAAGACACCTACGCTGTCCACCGGGTCTACTGCCCCCTCGACGGCGGCGACGGCACCACCGGCCCAGGCTTCATGAACACCACCGACGACTTCGGCGCCAGCTTCCACGTCTACCTCAACCCAGACCACACCATCCCCAAGTCCCACGACGGCGCAAGCCACAACCGCGACGTCTTCGACTACATCACAGAAACCACCCCCCACGAGTCCGCTCACTTCCGCACCTACTCCGACCTCTCCTGGAACGTACTGCGCCGCGTCCTGGCCAGCACCGAACTGACCTGACACGGACAAACAAGCAGGCGGGCCAGAGGCGCATCCCCGATGCACCCCTTGCCCGCCCCCATCCCTCGAGTTCTCCAGAGCTCGGCGCCCCAGGAGTTGGGCTTCGGATCGGGCATGACCTGCTGGCAGCGGCTGGCCGCCTGGAACGAAGCCGGCGTCTGGGACCAACTCCATGTGGTGCTGCCGGAGAAGCTGCGATCGAAGAACCAGCTGGACTGGTCGCGGGCAGTGATCGACTCCTCGCACGTGCGGGCTGCCCGCAAGGGCCCAAAAGCGGTCCCAGCCCGGTCGGCCACGCACAGCCGGGCAGCAAGCACCACCTCATCGTCGACGGGCAGGGCATACCGCTCGCGGTGTCGCTGACGAGTTCCAACATGCTCGGGTCTCCCGAGAAGGGAACCGAGACGGTGACAAGCAGTCTGACGCACCCGGACTTCCTCGCCGAACTGACGGACGGGTGTATAACCGTCCTCGATCGAGTCGATGGTGATGCCGTCCCGGTCGAGCACGACCGGATCGATCAAGAACCGCTCTTAGCGGGCCGGGTCTGGGCGAAGGTCAGGCACGCGGACACAGCCGACGCCACCGTGGTCGGCTTCACTGGCGCGGCCCGGCATCCGAAGGCCCTCGCCGTACGGCTGCCCGACGGACGCGTGGCGCTGTCCCAGCGGTTGACCACGGCGCTCGCCTCAGTCGTCGGCCCGCGCCTGGTCCCCCAGGCCCGGCGCGCGTTCACGAAGGCCGGCGACCCCTACACGCCCGCTTCTGGCGATGCCGTTGTGGAGGTCGTGGCGGGCACGACCCGGCACGCGGTCGTCACCGTGGTCCGCCTGCGCTGACTGGTGGCGACGTCGGCCAGCGGTCTGGAAACCCTCAGCAGTTAAAGATCTCTAGATATATCGCGCTCACCCGTTTGGCGCGTCTAGACAGGCTCAGTGGCGTTTCCTGCGCTGTGCTGGCAGTACACACGCCTCACGAAAGGTCGCAGCCATGACTGTTCCCGTCGTCGAGTTCATGGAAGAACTCGTCACGCAGCCGCGTCGGCAGATGGAGTTCCGTCGCTCGGCTGAGGTGTACGCCTCCGCCAACGGAGCCCTGACCTCCTCGGAACGGGAAGCACTCGCATCCGGCGATGTGCGCCGTACCCGCGACCTGCTGACCGAGCACAGCCCGGTCAGAGAAGTTTCCGGCAACATCATGCTCCTCTTCTTCCTTGCTCCTGACGAGGAGGACTCCTCCAAGGGTGTGTCTGGCGCGTGAATGACGAGACGCCCGAGGGAGCCGATGGCCCGGTGGAGGTCGCCATGAACAAGGCGCAACTGGTCGTAGTGGGGACCGGATACCGGGCCATCGGCGACCTCACGGTAGAGGCACGGGCCTGCATTGAGCAGGCCGACAAGGTGCTGTGCCTGATCGGGGACCCTCTGGTCACCCATCACATCGGACAGTTGAATCCTTCGATCGAGACACTCAACGTGCATTACGGCGCGGGCAAGCGACGCCAGGACTCGTATGAGGAGATGGTCGAGCACATCTTGTCGGAGGTACGCAGCGACCAGTTCGTGTGCGTGGCCCTCTACGGGCATCCGGGGGTGTTTGCTTACGCCGGGCATGAAGCGATTCGCCGGGCGCGTCTGGAAGGGGTTACGGCGTGGATGCTTCCGGCCAGCTCTGCGGAGGACTGGCTGTTCGCAGACTTGGGACTGGATCCGGGGCGGCGGGGATGCCAGAGCTTTGAGGCAACCGACTTCCTGATCCGGCACCGGGTCTTCGATCCCACAAGCCTGCTGATCTTGTGGCAGGTCGGTGTGATCGGCATGTTGGACCGCGACCTGGAGTTCGATGGGCGTCCCGGCGCTGTTTGCCTGACCGAGGCTCTGGTCGCTCAGTATGGTGCCGACCACCCGGTGACGATTTACGAGGCATCTCCATATGTGACTGCGGCACCGCGCATGACCACGCTGCCGCTGGCCAAGCTTCCCGACAGCTCGATGTCGGGTATTTCCACGCTGGTGGTGCCGCCCCTGCCGCAGCGGCCTCTGGACCAGGAACTTCTGGCCCGTCTCACCGGCTGCCGCTGACCGGCGAGCGTCATGGTGCCCCTGAGTGCCCGGCCGTTGCCGGGCACCCAGGCAGGTTTTCAGCCATCCGCAGCTTGCTGTGGAAGATTGGTCCGCAGGACGGCGAACAGCGCCACGTCGCGCCAGCAGCCTCCCCGCCAGGCGGCTCCGCGGAGCGTGCCTTCGTAGACCAGTCCTGCCTGCTCGGCGCAGTGGCGCGCCACATCGTTACCGACCTCCACATGGCCTTCGACGCGGTGTACCTGGGTGTGGGCGAACAGGTACTCCACCAGGGCACGGGCGGCCGGTACCACCACACCGCGGCCGCGTGCCTCCGGTAGCACAAACGCCCCCACGTTCCAGCAGTGGGAGACCGCGTTGTATGCCACCTGGCGCCACGACAGCGCGCCGACCACCACATCCTCGCTCACGATGGCCACCATGCTCAGGTCGGGCGACAGCAACCGGTCTTGCTCCCATCGCTGGCGCAGGTTGACACGGCCGGACCATCCGGTCCATGCGTACTGTCCCAGTACCTCCGGCTCGTTCAGCATCCGGTCCAGGAGCGTGAGCTCGCTGTCCCGGAAAGGACGGAAGGGAAGAACCTGATCCATGCCTCGTTCCTCTTTCTACTCACCTCCTGCCCGGAAACCTGCAGCGAGACCGGCCTGGGGGGTGTCGAAGAGCACCATTGCCTGGGCTCTGGCAGCCGCCACGGCGGCAGTGGAGTACGGCCTTGAGGCCAGATGGGCCCTGCGCCAAAGGCGCCAGGGCCGCCACCGTCCCCCAGAGCAGCTCGCTGCGGACCGGAGCAGCACCTATAAGTTGACCACTGCTATCGCCCTCGGCGAGGTTGGCGCGGCGGTGCTGCTGAGATGTGTTCCCACGTTGCGGGTAACGGGGGATCGCGCGGCTAATACGCTCATTGCCCTGCCCGGAATCTGGGCCGGAACTGCGCTGCGCCACTGGGCGGTCGCCACCATGGGGCAGCACTTCCGCAGTTCCGTCGATGTTCGTCCCGGCCAGCCGGTGATCCGCACCGGCCCCTACCGCTACGTGCGGCACCCCTCCTATACCGGAGGTCTGATCATGGTCGCGTGCGCCGGGTTCTGCCTGGACCACCTTCCCGCCCACCTCGCCCTCACCGCCGCCGCCCTCGCCGGATACGTCCACCGCATCCATGCCGAAGAAGCCGTCCTAACCTCCGCTTTCGGAGCCGACTACACCGACTACGCTGCCCGTACCGCACGCCTGATCCCCGGGCTCTGGTAAACACCAACGGCCCCGAGACCCCCGCCCAGTCACGCGCTCCCAACCTGGGCCATACACGGGCTTGATGCTGTCTGCCGGGGCCCGCGGCGTTTCGGCCGTTGCGAGGCGTCGTCAGAAACCACCAGGTAGCTCTCGCGCAGGTATTCGTGGAGAGCTTGCTCGGGGACGCAGAAGGAGCGGCCGACGCGGATGGCGGCGGCAGTCTGTCGCCGCCAGATGGACGCTAGCCTCGCGATATCGGACGATGTCCGATGGGTGGGGATCGAGGCTGACTTCCAGGAGGCCGACGATCCTGCCGGACGGCACCTCGTCGAGCACCAGCCTGAGCTTGTCGTAACGGGCTATTGCGTCGCACAACTCCCGGGCAGCCCTGAGGTCGTACCCGTCGAACGTGCTCAGCCGTCTCGATTCGACAGACAGCCCTTCGACGAAGGCTGCCAGCTGATCCGCGTCAGTGTGCGTGAGCGGGCGGAAGACGACCTCCGAACCGTCATCCAAGCCCACACGCCGCGTAGCGAGTCCTCGGCGACCGCCGTCAAGGTGAGCATTCCGAGCGACCCTCCACGCACCTCTCCGCTCAAACTTCCCTACGTTGTTCTACGGGACCGGGCGAGCCCTTCGTATGGTTGGCCCACCCAGGGGCGTCGGGTGTGGCTTTCAATCTTCTGCCGCTTGTGGC
>NZ_JBIAHS010000039.1:0-10326 GCF_042870755.1 Streptomyces sp. NPDC006365 | reverse complement strand
AACACTCACACGGAACCGAAGACCAACTTCGCCCCCGACTCACCGATCCGTCAGTGGACCCAATACCCGGCCAAGGCTGCGTGACGAGCCACTAGGTGGCCCGATCGCCGGGACGGTCTGGCAGATTCCGGAGCGCCGACCGCGATCCGCGAGGCGCGCGGCCCATGACCGAGCGCCATCACAGCAACGGGTGCATTCCGGCGCGATCGACCGGTGTCACCGCGCTCGCAGCACAGCGGCATTCTGTGGATGATCTGCGACGGCACCGTCTACACCAAAGCCATCGCCAACGAGAACGCCGTCCACTCCCTCGATCACGGCACGGTCTGGGTGACGTACAACGACAAGGCCCCCGACGCCGACATCAAGGCGCTGAGCGACAAGGCCTCAAAGACGCCCCACACGCTGATGAGTCCGGACGAGGACCAGTCCGGAACGATCACGCTGTCGGCCTGCGGCCGCCAGCTCAGCGTCGACAAGGTGTCCGACCCCAGCGTCGAGCAGTTCCTCACCAAGTACGTCCAGGGCACGCAGACTCCCGAGCCGGACGCCGCCTGCACCGGTGGGCTGACCACCTCATGAGGGACACGATTGTGACGGCGCCGGACGTGACGGACGCCAACGACCCGCGCCCAGGAGCCTCCGCCAAGCGGTGATCGACAAGGTTGTGACTGTGTCGTCTCTGAGTGACAAACCGCTGGCAGGCCCGACCAGGTCCACCGGCCAGCGCAGCCCGCGTCACGGCCCAGCGGGTACGGACGGCAAAGTCGGCGGCGTCCGGGTCGTACGCCCTCACACCGCCGACCGGTCTCCCCCCACTCACGCCGCGGGGGTTGACTCCTCGGCCGTGGAGCTGGAGAGGGCGGCCGACGGGCCCTTGAAGGGCTTGGACGGGTACCCGGTGTCGAAATGCATGTAGTCGGGCACCTTGATGTCCTGCCAGACCCAGCCCTCCTCCGTGAACGCCCGCCAGACCAGACCCCCCTTGAGGATCTTGCCCTTCCCCTCGGTACGCGCGGCGTCCTTGGCGCTCGGCGACCAGCGCTTGCTGCGCAGATCCTTCCACGGGTTCTCGAGCGGGTTGATGTCGATCGCGCGGCCGTTGGCGTGCGGGGACTCCCTGAACGGGGCGTTGATCTGGTCGGGGCGGCGGCAGTTGAACGCGGAGGTGTTGTCGTCGCGCAGGCTCGCGTTCAGGTCTCCGTCGTAGGCCTCCATCGGCTCCATACGGCGGATGGGGAAGCCTTCCTCGAACAGCCGCGTGAAGATGCGGACGACACTGGCCGTCACATCGGCGTTGACCACGAGGACACCGCGGTGCACCTCGCCGTCGAAGCCCAGGTAGTTCATCTCCACGCGGCGCAGTTGGTCGCGGACGTCGGGACAGCCCTTGCGCCACAGTCCCGCCGCCAACATGCGCGACCACTGTGCGTCCGTGATCTCTTTGACGGCAGCGTCCAGGGACGGTGTGGGCGGAGGGGTGGGTGTCGGACTGGGAGTAATGGAGGGCCGCGCCGAAGTTCCGTCGGAGCTGTCGGCACCCGGCGTTGACGGGGCGGCCCCCGTGGCCGATGAGGACGAGCAGCCGCCAGCCAGAAGCGCCGTCGTGGAGAGGAACGCAACGCTGCTGAGGGCGAGCTTCCGGCGCCGCCCGCCCTCGCGGGCCGATGGTGCCGTGTCCCTGCTCGGGTGGTGGAGGTGGGCCGCGTCGCGCATGCGCTCCGTCTCCGGTGCGTGGCTGGTCAAGCAAAATCTCCTGGAGTGCTTCCGGGACCCTCGTGCCGGGCACGGGGGTCCCGGTACGGGAATGATCTGATTGGTCGGGGCTGGTCAGCCAGGACCGGTACCTCAGTGCCGCTCTGACGTCGTGCCCTCGTTCAGAGGGAGGTCGTACGTGAGGAGGCGGCGGCCCTCGGGCGTGCGGATCTCTCCCTGACGCCGCCAGCCGAGCCGGTCGTAATACGGGCCTGTCCCGCCCTCGGCGGCGGTGACGAGAGTGACACGCGCGCAGCCCGCATCAGCGGTGTCCTTCACGAACCGCGCGATCAACCGAGCCCCTATGCCACGGCAACGGGCGTGCTCGGCCACGACGACGTAGTCCAGGACAGCGGTGACGCCAGAGTGGCCGACGGCGGGAGTCTGCCGGGCCGCCCGGTTCGATATCAGCTTGCGGCCGTAGCGCACCAGCCGAGTACGCAGGAAGTGCAGCGCGAGGCGGGGCCGCAGACACAGGCTGCTCAGGGCGCGGAACAGCAGTCCGCGCCCGTGGTCGCGCAGCACATGGCGGCGGTGCGCCGCCGGGTCGGTCGCACCGATGAGGAAGCCCACCGGCTGGCCGCCCATCTCCGCGATGTAGGCGCGCGCGTCCGGACTGGTGAGGTAGGTCCCGTTATACGCGGTCAGGAACTTCGGCCCGAGGCGGGCGAAGAAGCTGTCCGGAAAGTGCCTCAGGTGCTCGGCGATCACGAAGGGGAGGTCGTCAGGGTCCATGGACCGTATTCGAAGGCCGCCGTGCGCCGCGGGGCGGGCGTCTCTCGTCACCGGACTCGGAGTCCCGGCGGGGATCTGGCCCGGGGCGAGTCGGGCAGGGCTCGGGTATGCGGCTGATCGCATGTCGGCGTCCACGTAGGAGAAATTACTATACTGCGTAGAAACTTAGTAGTGCAGTCCGATGGCATGGCAGAACCCCTGGTCCTGACTGACGGCCCGCGAGTTTTGATTGAACGCAGGCCAGCTGTCCGCCTTCGAGCATTCCCGCCGTACGGACTCGGGCCCGGCCTGACCGCCGCGGCGGTGCACCGCGCCCGAGTCCGTACGGTTGTGCTGTCGGTCAGTTCTCCAGGCTGACCGAACGCGCCGAGGTGGCGCCGATCTCCTGGGCGATCTCGCTGAGAACGTCGGTCGGGACGTTGTTGTCGACGTTCAAGACCACCAGAGCCTCACCGCCGAGGGCCGCCCTGGAGACCTGCATACCGGCGATGTTCAGGCCCGCCTCGCCAAGAACGCGGCCGACCGTGCCAATGACACCGGAGCGGTCGGCGTAGCGCAGAAAGACCAGGTAGTTGGCTATCGCCAGGTCGATGTCGTGCTTACCCACCGACACAATTTTCTGGATGTGCTTGGGGCCGACAAGGGCGCCGGAGACCGAGACCTCCTCACCATCTGCGAGTGTGCCGCGGACGGTCACCACGTTGCGGTGATCAGGGGACTTCGAGCTGGTGGTGAGGTGGACCTCGACGCCGCGCTGCTGCGCGAAGAGTGGGGCGTTCACGTAGGACACGGTCTCGTCGACGACGTCCTGGAAGACGCCCTTGAGCGCGGAGAGTTCGAGGACCTTGACGTCGTGCTGGATGATCTCGCCGTACACCTCGATGTCGAGCCGGACGGCGACCTCGCCCGCCAGAGCGCTGAAGATCCGGCCGAGGTTTTCGGCGAGCGGCAGCCAGGGCCGTACGCCTTCCGCGATGACACCGCTTTGCACGTTGATCGCGTCGGGGACCAGTTCGCCCGCGAGCGCGAGCCTGACGGAACTGGCGACGGCGATGCCCGCCCTCTCCTGGGCCTCGTCGGTGGAGGCGCCAAGGTGCGGGGTGCACACGACCTGGTCGAAGTGGAAGAGCGGGGAGTCCGTGCAGGGCTCCTGCGCGTACACGTCCAGGCCCGCGCCCGCGACCCTGCCCTCCTTCAGTGCGTTGAACAACGCCTGCTCGTCGACGATCCCGCCGCGGGCGGCGTTGACGATCCGAACGTGTGGCTGGACCTTGTGCAGCGCCTCCTCGCCGATCAGGCCCAGCGTCTCCGGGGTCTTCGGCAGGTGCACGGTGATGAAGTCCGAGACCTCGAGCAACTCGTCCAGTGAGAGCAGCTTGACTCCCATCTGCGCGGCCAGCGCGGGCCGTACGTAAGGGTCGTAGGCGACGATCTTCATGCCGAAGGCGGACATGCGCTGGGCGACCAGGACACCGATGCGGCCGAGGCCGACGACGCCGAGGGTCTTCTCGCTCAGCTCCACGCCCGTGTACTTGCTGCGCTTCCACTCGCCGTTCTTCAGGGCCGTGTCGGCCTGCGGGATGTTGCGTGCCGTCGCGATCAGCAGGCCGCAGGCGAGCTCGGCGGCCGTGACGATGTTGGATGTGGGGGCGTTGACGACCATCACGCCGGCCTGGGTGGCGGCGGATACGTCGACGTTGTCCAGTCCGACACCGGCGCGGGCGACGACTTTCAGTTTGCTGGCCGCGGCGACGGCCTCGGCGTCGACCTTGGTCGCGCTGCGCACGAGGATCGCGTCGACGTCGGCGATCGCCGGGATGAGCTCGGCTCGGTCGGCGCCGTTGCAGTGCCGGATCTCAAAGTCGGGACCGAGTGCTTCAACGGTGGTGGGCGACAACTCTTCAGCGATCAGTACGGCGGGTTTCGGGCTCACGGTGATGTTCAGTCCTTACCTATTCCTTCGCGGACGGCCGTCTCGGCGGCCGAAGGCGGTGGCGGCTTGCGATGTGGTTCTGCGGGTGCTGGAGGAGTGCGGTCGGCTTGAGGCGTCACCTGCCGCGCCGGCGCAGGGAAGCGATGGCGGCGTGATGCGCGAGTACGTTCTGACGGCAGGTGACGTGCCAAGTGGTCAGGTGGCCGTGGCGCGGCGGGCGAGCGCCTGACGGTGCTTGTGTCCGTGGGCGCAAAACGCCGGCGCACAGGCCCAACCATCGACGTGGGCGTGGTCGGCCGGAGGGGAGGGAAGCGAAATCGGCCGCCCCCTCCACCAGGTGACGTCGTGTTATGTGTTCGCAGGCTCCGGCTGCGCCTCGCGCACCGGTGGCGCCAGGCGGCCCGTGCGGTGCAGCCCTGAGAGGGCGGCCGCGCAGGCGAGACCGAGTACGAACAGTGCCACCCACGGCAGCGCGGACATCCCGGCGTCCCGGGCGGCGTCGAGCGCGGCACCCGTCAGCAGGTTTCCGAGGGTGATGCCGATGCCGCAGATGGTGTTGTACAGGCCGTAGTGGGTGGCGACGAGGCGGTTGCCGGAGAGGCGGACGATGGTGTCCATCTCGAAGGGGTACGCGATCATCGTGCCGATTGCGAGGAGCAGCGCGGAGAGTGCCGGCGGCACGGCCGCGAGCAGCCACAGCCCCACCCCGCCGTCCGGTACCGGGACCGCGGTGGCCACCAGCAGCGGAACAAACCCGAGCCCCATCGTCAGCAGCCCCCAGGTCAGCGCGCGGCCCGGTTCCATGCGGGCTTTGCACCAAGCGGTCACCTTGGTCTGGAAGAGAATGGTGCTCAAGCCCGAGACGGCGAACAGCACCGCCACCGCCGCCGTGCCGAAAGTCCCTTCGCCGCCCAGGCGGCGTACCTCCAGCGGCAGGGCGAGATAGACCTGGAACTGCATGACGTAGAAGCCGATCATGGCAACCGAGAACAGCACGAACGGCCCGTTGGCCGCGATGCCCCGCCACTGGGACAGCACACCCTCCTGGTCCTGTCCACGCTTGGCGTCGTCGCCCCGGCGGGCGGGTAGGGCCCGGATCTGGACGATGCTCAGCAGAGCGAAGATCCCGGCCGCGACAAGGCACGTGACGCGGAAGCTCACGCCGGTCAGCAGCATGCCCACCAGCGGGCCGAGCAGGATCCCGGCCTGGTAGAAGATGTTGAACAGGGCGAACGCCTCGACCCGCCGCTCACCCGCGTCCGCCGCCAGATAGGCCCGTACGGCCGGGTTGAACAGCGCCCCGGCCAGGCCCGTCGCCGCCGAAGCGGCCAGCAGGGCGGGTACGGACTCCACGAGTCCGAGGGTTGCGAAGCCGACGATGCGTAGCACCAGCCCGGCGATGATCATGGGTTTGTAGCCGAGCCGGTCGGCCAGCGTTCCGCCGAGAAGGAACATGCCCTGCTGGCTGAAGTTGCGTACTCCGAGGATCAGCCCGACCAGCCAGCCCGCCAGTCCCACGGGGCCTGCCAGATACGCGGCCAGGTAGGGCATCAGCATGTAGAAGCCGAGGTTGATGGTGAACTGATTCACCATCAACAACTGGACACTGCGGTCGTAGGAACGAACCTGTGCGATGGTCGTCCTCACCGGTTCCCCTCCCCGAGCACGTCAACGCCGTCAAGCTTCTCGGCGGCGTCGCTGTCCACGGACGCCCCGGCTTCCGCGTCGGATGCGTCGAGCGGACCGGCCATCTCGGACCGCGACTCCGAGTCGGCCGGCGTGAGCGGGTCCATGACGTTTTCACACCGCGTCCAGCGAGTGACCTCCTTCTCGTCCAAGCGGCCGATCACCTCCGGTTCGGGCGCGGGCCGGGCGTCGAGCAGGCCGTGGGCGGCGCAGTAGTCGTCGTCGTAGACCGTGCCGAGGTAGCGCTGCGGGCCGTCGGGGAAAATCGCGGCGATCCGGGTCTCCGCGGGCAGGGTGCGGGCCAGCCAGCCGGCGACCATCGCCACCGCGCCGACGCTCCAGCCGCCGGTGGCGTAGTGGGAGGCGGCCAGCTGACGGCAGCTCCACACCGCCTCCGCCGGGGCGACCCAGTGCACCTCGCTGAAGTTGTCGTAGGCGACATTGCGCGGGTAGATGCTGGAGCCCAGGCCCCGCATCAGCCGGGGGCGGGCGGGCTGGCCGAAGATCGTCGACCCGATGGTGTCGACCCCGACCAACTTGAGGTCCGGATAGAGCTGCTGGAGTACGCGGGAAACTCCGGCGGAGTGTCCGCCGGTGCCCACGCTGCACACCAGCACGTCGATATGGCCGAGCTCCGTGGCCAGTTCGAGGGCGAGCGGGGTGTACGCGGTGGTGTTGTCGGGGTTGTTGTACTGGTCCGGGCACCACGAGCCGGGGTGCTGCTCCATCAGCCTGGCGACCCGGTCGCGGCGGGCCTGCTGCCAGCCCCCGGTGGGATGCGGTTCGGAGACGAGATTGACCTGCGCCCCGTATGCGGTCAGCAGCCGGGTCATGGACATCTCCAGCCCCGGGTCGGTCACCAGCGTGACGGGGTGCCCGTAGACCATTCCGGCCAGGGCGAGGCCCAGCCCGAGGGTGCCGCTGGTCGACTCGATGATCCTGGCGCCCGGCTGGAGTTCGCCGCGGGCGCGGGCGCGCTCGACCATGTGCAGGCCCGGACGGTCCTTGATGCCGCCGGGGTTGAAGCCCTCCAGCTTCGCCCAGAAGCCGCGGCCCGGCTCGGTGAAGGGCTGGGACACATGCAGGAGCGGGGTGTTACCGACGAGCCCCCGTAGGGCGGAACCGAAGCCGGCAGGAGTGAGGTCACTCTTGGCCATGAAGTGCATTTGTTTTCGCTCTCATATCGGTATGGACGCGTGCGGATGCTCATCTCGCGCGGCGGCCAAGGCGCGCCGCGCGGCGGGGCGACCAGGCCGACCCGTGGGGTCGCTCCTATATGCGCCACCTGCAGATGGCGGTGAGAGCGGACCGGCCGCCGCTGGACAGCAGTCTTCGGACGGCGCCAGAGGGCTGGCGCATGGGAGTTGCTGTGGCGTCCGTCAGCGACGGCGCGGTGGCGGTGGGCGGCGGGACCCGAGCGGACGACTGAAGGGAGACGGCCTGCGCGAGGCGCGGACCGTGGCAACGGTCGGGAGACTCGGACGGGTCGAGATTCTCGCCGTCGGAGCCCTCCGCGGGCCCAGAGGCTTCACTCGACGCTGCGGCCAATCGAGCGGGCGACTCCGCCGCATGGCGTTGATCGCCGAGGCACACCAGCAGCATGCACAGCAGGGCGTACAGCGTGCCCCGGACGAGCCGGCTCCTCCGGAGCGGACGTACGCATGAGTCATCGGCACGGGAAAGGGCAGGGGTGGGCGGCACAGGTCCTCCGCGCGGCGGTCACTGCCTGTACGGGAACTCTCCCGGTCGAGGCAGGGATCGGTGGGGGGTGGGGGAAGAGGGCCGTCGACCGTCTCCGCGCCACGCTGTGGGGCGCTGTGCGCAGGAGGTCAGACGTCATGGACCGGTCGCCGGGGAAGGCGTGACGCGGCCTGGGGCCGAGTCGAGAATCCTCGGAAAGGTCGACCGGTTCGGAAGGCGCTGACCTAGATACGAAGAACCGCGGAGTCCGCCGCTTGCGTTCTCGGGACCGCGAAGTCCCGTGCCGCGGCGGCGTGACGGGCGGGCGCGAAGCCGGGTGCCTCCTCGCCGTTCTCCGAGCTCAGCGGAGACAGGCAGGGCTCCGTTACAGCCGGACCCTGCGAAGGCTGCCCCATCGCACAGTCCGCATCGGCGTGCTGCTGTCCGTGGCCGTCGTGATGGCCCTCCGGCTGCTCGCCCGCCGTCTGCGCCGACGTGGCACTCGCAACGTTTTCGTGTTCGGCAGTGTGCTCGAAATGAACGCCCGACGCCGAAACACCCTTGTCGGAGGCGAGGTGACTCACCGTCGCGTCAGGGCTGGCGATATGCGTATACAGCAGGCCGAAGAGGAACAGGCCAAGCCCCAGCACACGCCACAGAGCCGCTGATGAGCGGCTCCTCGGCATACGAGAAGGAGACCAGGCCGTAATCACGCTGTGATCCTAACCTGATCGCCAGGCTCCGGCGCGCCGTCTCAGGAGAACATCGCGTGAACCCAGCCACATGACGTCACACCAGAGCACCTGTTGGGACCAATAGCACCCAACGACTGGCGACTTCATCGTTCGCAAACGCCTTGTTCGGCCCTGCGTGACGGCCTTGGAGAACGGACAACGGTGCGGCCGGACGGGCGATGTGCACCTCCGGGCCGCACCGTTTCTGCCGCCGCGTCAGCTCTTGCCGAGCATCTTGTTCATCTGCTCGATCTCGGCGGCCTGGGCCGTGATCACGTCGCCCGCGAGCTTCACGGCGGAACCGTACTTGCCGTCGGCCTTCTGAGTCTCGGCCATCTCGACGGCACCCTCGTGATGCTTGATCATCATCTCGAGGAACATCTTGTCGAACTCGGCGCCGGAGGCCTTCTCCAGCTTGCCCATGTCCTCGCTGTTCATCATGCCGGGCATGGACGACATGTCACCCATGTCGTGGCCCTCCATGCCGGACATGTCCGCGGGGACCTCCTCGCCCCACGAGGTGAGCCAGCCGGACATGGTCTTGATCTCCGGGTCCTGCGCACCCTCGATCTTCGTGGCGAGGTCCTTGACCTCCTGCGAAGAGGCGCGGTCGGCAGCCAGGTCGGCCATTTCGACGGCCTGACGGTGATGCTGGATCATGTCCGTCGCGAAGGAGACGTCCGCGTCGTTGTGCTTGCCGGCCTTGGCCGAGGCGGACGCGGACGGGCTGGAGTCGGAGCCCATGGACCCCATGTCGTGCCCTCCGCCGCCACAGGCGGCGAGGACGAGGGCTGCCACTCCCGCGGTGGCGGCGAGAGCGGTACGACGGATGAGCTTGCGGTGTGCGGTCATGAAGTGAACTCCTGCATTCGGATCTGTGAAGGGCACGCCGAGACGCGGCGCCGTCCCTTGTGGGCGTACGGCGTCGCGCGGGTCGCTCTATATCCGCAGGAGTTGGAGTTCGGAGAGTGAGGGCGGAGCGCGACCGCCGTCGGGATCACTGCCGACCGAAGAGGCAGGCACGTCCACACCGGCGGCGCAGGCCGCCACATCGGGCAGGAGCACCGGTGCCACCAGGGGACCTCCGGCGACGGAGGCTGAAGCACAGGTCGGATCGGCATGGTCCGCGTGACCCGAACAGCCCTCCTCGCCGTGATCACACCCGCCCGGCATCGACGCCATGACGTCCGTGTGCGCGACCGAGACCATCCGGTCGCGCCCCGAGGCAGCGGTGACGTCTGGAACCGGCCCGAGTCCGTGCATGCCGAGCAGGCCCAGCAGCAGAGCGCATACGAGCAGCCCACAGGACCGCACCGTCGAGTGCGGTCGAGAGAGCTGTCCGAAGCGGGTCACGGCCTCAGCGTAGGCGTAGATCAACGGCTTCTTGCATCCCGGAGGCCGCGGGAGCAGACACGGAGACGTGATACTCGCCCAGGGTATTTCATCTCTCACCTGGGAGAGCCATGGCCAACCTACTGACGACCGATTATCACGTGTCCGGCATGACGTGCAGCCACTGCGAGAAGACCGCGGAGGGAAGAGGTCTCGGCGCTCGACAACGTGGCCCACGTCCCCAAGGGCCGCGTCACCGTGAAATCCGCCACTCCGCTCGACGGCACTTGGATGCGCGAGGCCGTCGGCGAGGCGGGTTACGAACTCCCAGGGTGAGCTGACGATTTCACCCTCGCGCCGAAAGTCCGACCGAGCGGCCGCCTACTATGGGCTTACGTATTCGGTGGCGAGAGGAAGTCAGGGCGATGCGACGGCTGGGGGATCTCGAGGCAGAGATCATGGATCGTCTCT
>NZ_JBIAHS010000038.1:0-24329 GCF_042870755.1 Streptomyces sp. NPDC006365 | reverse complement strand
CGCATCCTGGCGCTCTACGACACCCCACCGGCGGACGGGCGGGTGATTTGCGTCGACGAGTTCGGCCCGCTGAACCTGATGCCGCGCAAGGGCAACGCATGGGGTCCGGTGAGGCGTCCGCACAGGATCGATCTGGCCACCGGCAAGCTGTACTACCGCATCCGCCCGCGCATCCGCCCGCGCAAGCGCTGGCGGGAGTTCCTCGGCCTGCTCAAGGCCCTGCGGGCCCGCTGGCCCGACCAGAAGCTGCATGTGGTGCTGGACAACTTCTCCCCGCACAAGCACGCCAAGGTCCGCGCCTGGGCGGCCGACCACCAGGTCGAGCTGGTCTTCCTGCCGACCTACGGATCCTGGCTGAACTGGATCGAGGCCGAGTTCGCGGCCCTGCACTACTTCGCACTCAACGGCACCGACCACCGCAGCCACGACGAGCAGAACGCCGCCATCGCCGCCTACGTGCGCTGGCGCAACACTCACACGGAACCGAAGACCAACTTCGCCCCCGACTCACCGATCCGTCAGTGGACCCAATACCCGGCCAAGGCTGCGTGACGAGCCACTAGATGGCGACTGCGCGCACCACAACCGCACCAGATCGGGCGGGGAACAGCGGGGAGTCACGGTGAAAGCAGCCAAGCCCGAAGAGGGCAGGGCGCGACCATAGGAGCAGGTCAGCGCATCAGAAGGCCCCAGGTAGACGCAGCTTCCCAAGCTGAGAGCGAGGATTGACAATCCCAAGACTCGGCTCCCCCCTTGCGGGTATCCCGCCTCCTGTTCACGGAACGTCCTGTTCTCAGCCGTCGGCTCTCGCTACCGTTGAGCCGTCGTCCTTACGCCCTTCAGGAGCTCTCGTGCCCATCGTGAAGCACCCCTACGACGCGATGCTGCACCGCGAGGGCACGGTGGGGAGGCGGGGCGGATGTTCGTGGCATGGCCAGGAGGACTGCTCGGAACAGCCGACCAGCAGCTACGAGACGCCAAACGGGATGATGGCTGCATGCCCTCGCGCCGAGCGCCAGATCGAAGACCTGTACGGCGCCCCGGCAACTCGTGAGCAATAGCGTCGCCGATCTCGGCGAGGTACAAGGTCGCGTGCCACAGTCGTGCCAGATGTAGGGGTCAGCTGCGGTCAATCACGGTGCCGGGCGGGCGAGTTCGTAGCGCTGAGACCAATCCGGCAACCCGCAGGTCACCCGCCCCACGCCCCCGCCTCTCTCCTAAAGCGGGTGTCGCAGGTTCGAATCCTGCCGGGGGCACCGTGTGATGTCTCAGGACATCGGAATGACCCCGAACCCACGACTGGGTTCGGGGTCATCGTCGTTGTGGGCCGGGTGGGCGGCCGGTGGGTTGGTAGTCGCGGCTGGGGTCGATGGTCAGGTCGCGGAGGAGCTCGCCGGTGGTGGCGTTGACGATCCGGACGTCCAGGTCGTTGATCAGCATGATGACGTGGGTTCCGGCGTGGGTTCGTCCGATGCCGATGTGGTGCAGGCGTCCGGCCAGGCGCAGGGTGACGACGCCGGATTGATCGATGCGGTCGTGGCGGACGCGGGTGTGGGTGTCGGCGTCGCGGCTGTGGGCGGGCAGGGCCTTGGGCAGGGTGGTGTAGATCGCTGCCGGGGTGGCGCGGTGGGGCAGCGACCGGTGGGGTCGTTGGTGGTTGTAGGCGTGGACGATCAGGTCGACCGTGTCCGCATCGAGCGCGGTGGGTGAGGTCTTCGGTCGTTTGGAGCGCGGCTCGAACGCCGCCTCCCCCTCGGCTCGGTAGCGGGCCACCAGACGGCTGACCCAGCCCTGCGACACCCCGTACGCGCGAGCGACCTCGCCCTGGGTACGGCACTCTACGACGACAGCAGTGATCACCAGACGTCTCTTCGACATCGCCAGACCATGGCCCCGAGGTCATGCCGATGTCTTGAGACATCCCATTCCGATGTCCTGAGCGAGGACACTGCCGGGGGCACCGGCCAACAGGCCCCGGACCGATCAAGGTCCGGGGCCTTTGACATGCGCTTCTGACATCAAAGCGGGCGGTCGAAGGTTTACCTCGCTCCGGCTACGGGTCGTCGGCCAAACCCCGCGGCCCCGACACTGGTGAGAGGGCCATTCGCGTGATGGCGAATGGCCCTCTGTCGTGCTCGGGGGTCACCGAGGAGGCCCAGACGAAGATGATCAGGCCACCGCGTCGCCCTGGCCCCCTTCGTGATCACGGGCCGGAGCTGATTGCTGTAGACGGCCTCCGTGGTGGCTCGACCGCTGTGACCGGCCACGGGCGCTGACCTGTCAGTGGCCCTTCTTGCGCCTGCCTCCGATTTGGTACGGCCGCATCATCTCGTTGTCCTCGTGCTCGACGATGTGGCAGTGCCAAACGAAGCGACCAGGGTGCTCGAACCGAGCCTTCACCCGGGTGATTTCTCCCGGATAAGCGATCACGGTGTCCTTGAAGCCACGCTCCCAGCTCTCCGGCGGAATGGGTGACCCGTTGAACGGTTGCCGGTTCACCACCTCGAACGCCACCTCGTGGATGTGGATCGGGTGGGCGTCCACAGTGAAGTTGTACAGCTCCCATGTTTCGGTCGCGTTCAGTCTCGGATTCTCCGTGACCGGGTCATCCCAGCCGAGCAGCACCGGATTGCCGGCGGAGTCGACCGTGCCGAGCAGAGTCTGGACCGGCGTGTCCGGCGGCACCAGGGGACTGTTGGAGGTCGCCTCGTTGAGGGAGAGCCGACGGGTGACGGACGCCGAGCCGAGCGTCCTGATCCTGTGCAGCCTGAGCTTGTCCGGCGGAACGCTCTTGTCCTTGCTCACCAGCGGGCCGACCACGAACTTCATCACCTGCCCGGTGGTGTCCGGATCGGCCACGGGGAAGTCCACGCCCGGTTCACCTCGGCCGAAGGGCTCGTCCGCGCCCTCGTTGATGAGGTACAGCTCGGTGCCTTCCGGGATCCCGGTGAAGTCGACGATGACGTCAGCCCGCTCCGCGTTGGCCAACAGCAGCCGCTCCAGCCGTACCGGTGCGGGCAGGAATCCGCCTTCGTTGCCGATCTGCCAGAACGGTAGGGCCGACTGGGCCGACCGTGCGGTCGGACTGTCCGCGATCTTAAGGATCAGAAACCGGGCATTGCATCCGTTGAGGAAGCGCAACCTGTAGCGGCGCGGTTCGACCTCGAGCTTCGGCCATGTCCGTCCGTTGACGACCATGGTGTTTGCGAAGAACTCGGGGTTCCAGATGGGAGGTACATCTGTGGTGGGGATGTACGGCCCCGCGAACCCGTCGAAGAATTCTCGGCTCGTGGGGTAGAACAGCGAGCCGTCCGAGTTGAATGAGCGGTCCTGGATGGCCAGGGGGATCTCGTGGTACCGGGTGCCCGGCGGATCACCGAAGGCGGGCGCCGGCCCGGGCAGTACCCCCTTGGGCAGATCAGACTCGCCGCCGCGCAGCAGATAGAATCCGGCGGGTCCGGCGTAGACGTTGAGCCGGGTCATGCCCAGGGTGTGATCGTGGAACCAGAGGGTCGACGCCCGCTGGTCGTTGGCGTACTGGAAGGTCGCGGTGCCCGGCTCCCACTTCAGGCCGTGCGCATCGGCGAACTTCTCCCGGAACTCGTTGTAGAACGTGCCCACGGTGGCGAATCCAGGAGGAATGTTGTTCGCGCGGGGCAGATACCACGCCTCGGCGTAGCCGTCGCTCTCCTCGGTGGAATGCCACCGTGCAGGTGAGTGACGATCGGCACGGGTCCGGTGTACGGACCCGGCGTCGAGGTGAACGTCGGCCGGGAATCGCGCCCGGCCTTGCCGCCCGGCGGGTTCGCCCAGTGCAAGGTAGGGTCGACCGCCAGCAAGTGCGGCAGGAAACGGCCCTGCCCGTCGACGAGATCGTTCACCCAGGTGACCCGGACAGGCTGGCTGACCCTGGCCTCGATGGTGAACGACGGATAGTTGAACGTGTTGTTGTCTGCGAGCGAGCCGTATCCCCATACGGTGGTGGACGGCAGAGTGGGCGGCAATACCTGCTGGCTGAACTGCCGGACGCCGATGACGTATGTGTCGATGCCGTGCCGGTGCGAGTGACGAGCCTTCGGCATCACCGGTGGGATCACCAGGTTGGTGACGTATTTCGGGATGGTCGTGGGGTCCAGAGTGGGGACTGGGAATTTGCCGGCGGACCCGGCCCTCGGGGCCACCGCGGTCCCATTGGGGAGTGCCGCCGCCGCTTTGGATCCTGGAAGAACCAAAGCCGTCCCACCAGCGGCCCCGGCTACGAGTAGGTCTCTTCGTTCGATCATTTCTCTCGCCTTCTGCAGCCCAAGAGCCTCGACCATTTCCTGACGGGATGTTAGGGCGCGCACGCAGTAGGTAGTGGAACCTGCCTGGTGTGTCGTCAGGCTGTCGGGACGGGGCGGCGCGCGGGCTGCAATTCGGCGCAGCGACGGCCAAAATTCGTTGCTGCAAATGGCCTCGTCCAGCGAATGAGCCAGCCGAGGGGTCGTGAATCCCAGGGCCCCAGGTTCGGTGTGCCTGATCGCGAGGCCACGGCAGGAGGCAACGGCGAGCGTCCTCATACTGCCCGAATCGTCCACACATCATCCTCGGCGCGATCACTCCGGAGCCGTACACGCCACTGGGTCGAACAGGGTTGAGGACGGGCCCCGCTGACATCCATAGCTGACATCAACGACGGCGGACACGAACGCATCGTGGCAGACCCCTGTGGAACGGATGCGGAACTGCAAGCACACCAGTCCGGGGATGGGTTCCTTCTTGGATCGAACTCCTAATGCGATGCTCATGGACGGGCGTCCTTCCGGGCCGTCCTCGGGCCGTAAAAGGGCACTCAGCGATGACCAACGCAGCACAGGGCACTGCCGGGCAACACTGAGCGCTCAGTGGCAGCAGCCCGGAGGGGTGCGGGCAATGTCCCGGTGCCTCGCCGGACAGCGGCGACCGTGTAAGCCAGGAGGCTCACCAAGGTTCCCAACTCCCGGATCATCGAGGCCAGATGCGGTATTGGTAGGGGCATGAGTGAGCCGTCGCCTGCCCCCGAGCCTCCAGACTGGCCGCACTGCGGAACCGGGGCCGACTCTGCGAATGACGCCATCGGGTGCTTGGGCATTCAGATCAGCCCGGGTGGGGCGTGTCTTGAACACACTACGGACCAAGGCAGGCTCCGGTACCTAGAATCCTTGAGGCCAGGAGACTCGATCGATCTAAGCGGCACCGCATTCGACGCGAACCTTTTAGATGAAGTGCTCGATGCCGTAAAAGACCCCAGCACCGGAAAGGCTACTTTCGGCCCCGCTGCTTTCAGAAAAGCAAATTTCGGCGGCGCGACGTACACTGCCAGCGCAGCATCATTCGCCGATGCACTGTTCCAGGGGGACGTTGATTTTGGCGAGTCTCATTTCGGTGACGGCTTCTCTCTGGAGCAGACAGAATTCCTCGGTCGCGCATCCTTCTGGCGAGGGAAGTTCTCTGGTGACACTTTCTTCGAGGGGGCGCTATTCAGGAACGAAGTGAACCTCCGCGAAACCGATTTCGACTGGCTACTCTCAAATACGGCTCAATATTTCGGCAACGTGCACTTGACTGACGCCACTCTTCGAGAGATATGGCTTCTCGGCGCAGTATTCCATAAGGACTTAAAGATACACTCCACTACACTACAAAGCGCTTCCCAAATAGGTCCCTTCATGTGTCTAGGGGAGCTCAGTCTACATGAAGCAAATTTTTTGAAACCCACTACGCTAGAGGTCACAGCAAGGCGAATCGCATGCTATAGGACTACCTGGGGGGCGGTAGCAAAAATCAAAGCGCGCCATGCTCAAATCTTATTGGAAGATCCTGCACTCTCACAACCACTAGCAATCGTCAGCGCATCCACCCCCTTCGATGACATTCCACCCGAATCTTTCGCAGGTACTCATAGTGGAGAAGCAAAGATTGTCTCACTCAACGGAGTGGACTGCGCTTGGCTCACACTGTCAAACCTCGACCTTTCTTCATGCAGATTCGATGGCGCTCTTCACCTTGACCAACTCAGGCTAGAGGGGCGATGGATCTTCTCGAATCCTCCTCGCGGAACACAATGGCAGTTGGGGATTCCATTCAGCTGGAACCAACGGCAGGTGATCGAAGAGGAACGTATGTGGCGCGCTTTGCCATCCCACCCTGCATCTCTGCATCGTGCGTGGGGCGCCGCTCCGGAGCACCCACACGATGTCCCTAGCCTCGCTAGTCTCGCAATCATCTACCGTCAGCTCCGCAAGGGTCGTGAGGATGCAAAGGACGAACCGGGCGCAGCAGACTTCTACTACGGCGAAATGGAAATGCGCCGCCACAGCAAAGGATGGGGGACGGCAGAACGCTGGCTGCTTCACGCGTATTGGCTGCTGTCCGGCTACGGCCTGCGTGCCTCGCGTGCGCTCGGCTGGCTCGCCCTCGCGATGATGACGACGATCTTGCTGATGTTGGGCTTCGGCCTCCCCCAGAACTCCGCCAAGCAGGAGGCCACCGGCACCGTTCCGCCCGGTGGCGGCACGGTGACCTTCGAAATCGACAAGGACGATCCGAAGAATCCGACAGGTGATCGCTTCACCGGTGAGCGCTTCGACAAGGCGCTCAGCGTCACGCTCAACTCGGTCGTGTTCCGCTCCAGCGGGGAGGAGCTGACGACAGCCGGCGGGTACATCGAGATGGCATCCCGCTTCTCCGAGCCGGTGCTGCTCGGTCTTGCTGCGTTCGCCATCCGGGGGCGAGTGAAACGGTAGGCGGGCGGTGTCAGAGGCGTGCCAGACCCGTGCCAGATCGTGCGGGGAACCACGGGGAATGCCGGGGAACCAGCCGGCCGTCCACTAGTCCCCGACGCTACTCCGCCGCAGGTCAGCTCCAGGACAAGCCGTAGATACCCTTTAGCTTCCCAAGCTGAGGTCTCACCGGGCCGCGGGCCGTGGCCCGTCAGTCCAGCCAAACGAGCATCGCGTCGTCCGCCCTGGCAGCAGCGTCGAAGAACTGTGTGAGGCCGTCGTACCAGGGACGCCCCCACTCCAAGAAGCATGGCTCACTCCATCCGAGCGGATACACCTCGGCGCTGGTCAGTTCAGCAGGCTCCACGCCACTGACGAGCTGGGCATAACTGGTAGCCCGCAGAGCTTCCGCCGCGAGCAGGACCCGCTCAGGCCGCAGGTACCTCGGAGGCCCGTACCCCCAATCCTCATCCTCGGCGAACGGCTCCCCACCGTGTATCACGTTCACGGGGAACTCGGCGCGCGCCAGTAGGAAGCGAAGCATGTCCCAGGTTTTGTACGTGCTGAAGTGGCGCGCTGCGGCCGGCGCAGGCTCCGCCTCCCCTTCGGCGTCCTGAACCTCTTCGACGAAGTCCAGAGCCCAAGCCGGGTCCTCGATCGCTCGGTCAAGCTCAGCAGCCGTGACACGCAGGTACTCACCGATCATGCTCATGGCCGGAGACTAAGCGAGGCCACGGACAACGGCCATCGGACGGGCCGTCTCAGTTTCCGTCTCGTTCGGTCCCGTTCACCGGTCAGCCGAGCCCCGGAGCCGGTTTCAGCCCAGTGCCGAACCGCCAATGAACGCAGGTGAACGTCCCTGCACGTCCCCCGCCATCCCACCAACACAGTTGGAAAGCGTGCGCCCTAGAGAAGGGTCGTTGGTGCATCCCAAGCTGAGGGCACTGCCGTCGATCCGGACCGGCTTGGCTTGACTGAGGGAGAAGCCCTTGTCCCTGACCAGGGCTTCTCTCCCCATGAGTGCGCTACCGCGAAGCGAAGGTCGGCGCTGCCAGTCACGGCTTCTGATTAGCCTTCAGGAGCGGTCAGGGTTCGCTCACCGCCAAGAGGTGCCCGCGGCTGCGCGACACGGAGCACGTCCCGCAAGGCTTCGGTCAGCTTCGTCGCCAGAGGGCGCAGCTCCCCCAGCTCCGCATCCTCGTCGCCAAGTACTTCCAGTGCTTGCTCCAGCAGTTCGGCCGCCATCCCGAGTTGGACCGCTTCCATGTCGTCCGCCAGGCGGGACATGTAGCCATCGCGGTCATCGGTGCTGAGATAGCAGGGCTTGCCAGGTCCGCCCCTGGCCCAGCCGGTTTGGCGGCATCTCCGACTGGCGCCGCTCTCGCAGCGGCTTCAACTTCTATGATCCAGGCCACAGTTGACGTCGAGGCTGGATGGTTGCAGGCAGGATGACCGTGAGTAGCCGAGCCCAGTAGAAAGGGCTGTCGTGATCCTCCTCGTACCGGTGGTATTTCTCGCTGCCATCGCGATGGTTGTGTTCTTGCTGCTCCGGTGCCTCAGAGTTGTCTTGCCGGGGAACCGGCACTGGTCTGGATGGCGCCGTGTGGTCGTTGCTGTAGCCCTTGCCTGCGCAGCCACGGCCACGGCCTCTTACTCGTTGGGGGCCCTCAATCTGATGTTGACCGTGGCCGCGGCGCAGGACGGCGGGACGAACTCGGCTCCGTTCCCCTACAACCACCCGTGCATGACCCAGCTGAAGGGAGCGACGGACTATGACGTCCAATTCCTCACCCTGCGCACCCTGTGCGTCATGGAAGACGGAGAGCGTAGAGCAGTGGACGACGTACCGCAGGGGGTTCGGGTGACGGCAGCGGCGGCGGCGGGCTGCGCCGTGTTGGCGGGGATTATGCTGGCTGCCGGAGCCCCTCACGTGCGTCCGACTGTCAGCAAGCGTCCCTGACACCCCTGCGGTACAGCAGCGAAGTACAAGGTCAGCGATGCCTTGCCGTGCCCGACCTGGCAGGTGTGGGTAGGGACTTGACTGAGCTGGTGCACCAAGTGCCAGGACAGTACTAAGAGGGGGCACCGGTGGGGATGCAGGAGCGGTGGCAGGCCAGACAAGAGGACCTCGCAGCACGGGGGGAGTCACGGGAGGCCAAAGGCGCCGAACGGTGGAACGCGTATATGGAGCGCATGCAGGGCCTCATCCTTGAACCGGCACGCATCGCGTTCGAACGTGGTGATGGATGGTTTGAGGCTGAGATCGAGCAGCGCAGCGCGGCCAGCTTGAATCCCTAGGTGGCGATCAAGGGGAAGATCGTCGGCATGTACCTGTTTCGGAGGGCGTGATGCGGTCGCCGCTGAGGGTGAGTATCTAACTGCGTGACAACGCCGACGCACAGCGGCGGACAACCACGCACACCCACGGACCATCACAGCAGATGAGAGGCACACCGACCCAAGGCCGAGCACACACCCAAGTTGCTTCAGGACGAAGAGGTCGTGGGTTCAAATCCCGCCACCCCGACAGCCGAAACACCAGGTCAGGCCCGGTTTCCTTCTCAGGAAACCGGGCCTGATGTGTTCTCCGGGCCGCCTCGGGAGTGAGCGGGGAGTGGATCACGAGGTTCCACTCCCAGGGAACGAGAGGAAACCCGCAAGCGACCCAGGCGCGAGTGCCGGGTTTGACCAAGTGTTTCAGCTTGGCCCGGGTGCCCTGGACGTTCTTCGGCAGCAGGTCGTGGCCGAGGGCTTCGCAGACGTCCTTGGCCCGCAGAGGGCCGGTCGCTTCGTTGAAGAGCGCGAGGATGCGCGGGTAGTCCGGGTGCTCGGGCAGCTCCGGCGCAGACGCCGGGAGCCGGCCGGCGA
The DNA here is from genome assembly GCF_042870755.1 of Streptomyces sp. NPDC006365. NCBI lineage: Bacteria > Bacillati > Actinomycetota > Actinomycetes > Kitasatosporales > Streptomycetaceae > Streptomyces > Streptomyces sp. NPDC006365. The sequence goes on along the minus strand of NZ_JBIAHS010000038.1, from coordinate 14,721 downwards.
GGCTGGTGACGGTCTTGCGGGTGATCGCGAGGTGCTGACCACCCCTACTTCGTCAGTGACCGAGAAGCTTCCCAGCGCGGGCCGCCGGCCGCGACTGGGCGATCTGGTCTGCCCGGGCTCCATTAAGGTCTCTTCCGGATAATCCGCCTCGGAACGGCTTCCTCTACGCTGGCAGGCATGACCGCCATGACGCCCGCGCGCATCGAACCAGACCTGTCGTTCCTCCTCGACCGCACCAGTCACGTCCTGCGGAGCAAGATGTCGGCCGCCCTCGCCGAGATCGGCCTGACGGCCCGCATGCACTGTGTGCTCGTACACGCGCTGGAGGAGGAGCGCACCCAGATCCAGCTCGCCGAGATCGGCGACATGGACAAGACCACGATGGTGGTGACGGTGGACGCCCTGGAGAAGGCGGGTCTGGCCGAGCGCCGCCCCTCCAGTACGGACCGGCGGGCCCGGATCATCGCCGTCACCGACGAGGGCGCCCGCGTCGCCGGGCAGAGTCAGAAGATCGTCGACCGCGTGCATCGCGACGCCCTGGCCACGCTTCCCGAGGGGGACAGGGAGACCCTTCTGCGGGCCCTGAATCGCCTGGTCGACGACGGTCTGGCGACTCCTGCCGCGACCCCGCGCACCGCCCGCCGGGCACGCCAGTCCAGGTAGGCGGGGAGCGGGGCAAAGTAAGTCCGAACAAAATAGTCTGCAACAAAATCATCTGCTACGGTCTCTCCTGTCGCCCCAACCGACAGGAGAGACCGCATGTTTGCCGCATCCGACTCCGCGCCGTCGCCCGCTCCTCCCGAAGACCCGCGCTCACGCCGGCTCGCCCTCGGAGTCATCGCCACCGGGATGCTGATGATCATCCTCGACGGCTCCATCGTGACCGTGGCGATGCCTGCCATCCAGAACGACCTGGGTTTCACCCCCGCCGGCCTCAGCTGGGTCGTCAACGCCTACCTCATCGCGTTCGGCAGCCTGATCCTGCTGTCCGGCCGGCTCGGCGACCTGATCGGTCGCAGGCGCATGTTCCTGGCCGGCACCGCCGTCTTCACCGCCGCCTCGCTGCTGGCCGGCGTGGCCACCTCGCCCGCCGTACTGATCACCGCCCGCTTCCTCCAGGGCATCGGCAGCGCGATGGCCTCCGCCGTCAGCCTGGGCATCCTCGTGACGTTGTTCACGGAGCCCAGGGAGCGCGCCAAGGCCATCGCCGTCTTCAGCTTCACGGGCGCGGCGGGCGCGTCCATCGGCCAGGTCCTCGGCGGCGTACTCACCGACGCGCTCAACTGGCACTGGATCTTCTTCATCAACCTGCCGATCGGCATCGCCACCCTCGCGATCGCCGTCCGGGCCCTGCCCGGTGACGTCGGTCTGGGCCTCAAGGCGGGCGCGGACGTCTTCGGCGCGGTTCTGGTCACCGCCGGTCTGATGCTCGGCATCTACACCGTCGTCAGGGTCGAGGAGTACGGCTGGACCTCGGGCCGCACCCTCGGCTTCGGCGCCCTCTCCGCCGTACTGCTCGCCGCGTTCCTCGTCCGTCAGGCCACCGCGAAGAACCCGCTGATGCCGCTGCGAATCCTCCGCTCGCGCAGCGTCTCCGCCGCCAACCTGGTCCAGATCCTGATGGTCGCCGCGCTCTTCTCCTTCCAGATCCTCGTCGCCCTGTACCTCCAGAAGGTGCTCGGATACGGCGCCGCCGAGACCGGCCTCGCGATGCTCCCGGCAGCCGCCGTCATCGGTGCCGTCTCCCTGGGAGTCTCCGCCCGTCTCAACGCCCGCTTCGGTGAGCGCAACGTCCTGCTGGCGGGCATCGTGCTCCTCATCGGCGTCCTCGCCCTCCTCACCCGCGTCCCCGTGCAGGCCAGTTACGTCGTCGACCTCCTTCCGGTCATGCTGCTCGCCGCGGGCTTCGGCCTCGCGCTGCCGGCGCTGACCACACTCGGTATGTCCGGCGCGAACGAGGAGGACGCCGGTCTCACGTCCGGCCTGTTCAACACCACCCAGCAGATCGGCATGGCGCTGGGCGTCGCGGTCCTGTCCACCCTGGCCGCCTCCCGTACCGAGAGCCTCGCGGCGGAGGGCCGGACGACGGCCGAGGCACTGACCGGCGGCTACCGGCTCGCCTTCGCGGTGGGCGCGGGGCTCCTGGTCATCGCCTTCGCCGTCGCCTTCACGATGCTGCGCCGCCCCGAGCGCCAGGCCGCCCAGGAGCCGGCCGCCGACACGCCGGCTCCCGCCCACACCGCGGCCGTCTGACCCGCCCTCTCCCCCCACCTACACCCCGACCGCCGAAAGGCTGATCCCCATGAGCGAGAGCACCGCCACCGAGACCACCACCGGCACCACCAAGAACGACGGCCCGGCCCCCCGAGTGCTCACCGACCAGGAGCTCTCCCAGCTGCTGCGGCAGCAGCAGTTCGGCGTACTCGCGAGCGTCAGGAGCACCGGCCACCCGCACCTGTCGACCGTCCTCTACGACTGGAACGCCGAGGAGCACGTACTGCGCGTCTCCTCCACCGCCGACCGCCTCAAGGTCCGCCAGCTGCGCCGCGACCCGCACACCTCACTGCACGTCAGCGGCCCGGACGTCTGGTCGTTCGCCGTGGCGGAGGGCGAGGCGGAAATAGTGGACCCGGCCGACGGGGCGGCCCCCGGCGAGCAGCCGCTGCCCGACCGGCGCGTGATGATCCTGATCCGGGTCTCCCGCCTGTACGGGACCGCTCTGGACATCCCCGCCCAGGACTGAGGACTCGGTGCATACGCCGGATAGGCGAGGGATCGATGTCACGCAGGGCGGAGCGGGGCTGGATTCCGAGGCGGTTGCTTCCCCTCCGCCGCCATCACCACCGGCGGCCGCGACCGGCACGGCAACCTGCGCATACGCTCCGCACTGAATCGCCCTCCGGAGCCGTGTCTCTGTACACGTCAAGCTGCAAGAGGCACCTGCTCGCCCTCTGCTGGGATCTGATAATGGGCCCAGATCTGGTTCAGCTCGTGTTGGTAGTAGAGCGGGTACAGACCGGCGACGACCATGAGGATGACCCCGATCCAGGGGTTGCAGGTCCGTTGCATCCCGGCCGACTGCTGCATACGGGCAATGCGCAGACCGGTGTTGTAGACCGATACGAACGGGGGAACGATCACCAGCCACCCGACCGTGAGGGCCAGAAGAGCCAACACCGGATTGACCTCGATCCGCTGATCAAAGTCCCGAGCTTCGCGATTCACCTTGTAATACCAGACCAGGTGGTAGATGCCCAGCGTGATCAGCGGCCAGATCAGCCAAACGAGAAAGATGTTGCGGGTCTTGCCAGCACGACCAGACATGACGCACCTCCCATGAAGTCAGTGCATCACGACCAGCCGCACCGCGCGCGTCGTGCGCGTCAGCAGCAGGGAGCCATTCCTGACAGCCATGAGAGCGGTCTCGGTTGGGTCATGGGCCCGATCCTCGTTGAGGATCAGGCCCTTCCTGTGTCGTGCGTGCAGCTGGTGACAGTGGGCACGTAGTCGCCTGGGCCAGCATCGAGACGCAACACCTGCCCTCGATTCGACCACCGGCTCATTCGGCCCGGCACACGCTCCTGAGGGAGCGTGTGCCGGGCCTGTTCACTGAGGCCTCTGACTACCGCCTGACAGCTGTCGGCGACCGCTGTCAGAGTGCCGGCCGCGGGCTGTCAGCGGGGCCCGGCATCGTCGTGGTCATCGAGAACGACGAAGGACCTGACGAGGAGTTGTTGAACATGTCGTACGCGATCCGAGCCGAGGGACTGGTCAAGAAGTACGGCGACTTCACCGCCCTGGACGGCGTCGACCTGGAGGTCCCGGCCGGGAAGGTCGTCGGCGTCCTGGGCCCCAACGGCGCCGGCAAGACCACCACCGTGCGCATCCTGGCCACGCTGCTGCGCCCCGACGCCGGACACGCCACCATCGGCGGCCACGACATCGTCAAGGACCCGGTCAAGGTCCGGCAGTTGATCGGGCTGACCGGTCAGTATGCCTCCGTGGACGAGACCCTGTCCGGCGCCGAGAACCTGGTGCTCATCGGGCGGCTGCTCGGCCTGTCCCGACGCGATGCGAAGGCGCGGGCCGCCAAGCTCCTGGAGAACTTCTCCCTCACCGAGGCGGCCCGCAAGCCGATCGCCACCTTCTCCGGCGGTATGCGGCGGCGTCTGGACCTCGCCGCCTCCTTGGTCGGCCGGCCCCAGGTGCTCTACCTGGACGAGCCCACCACCGGCCTTGACCCGCACGCCCGGCAGGAAGTCTGGGATGTCGTACGGAAGTTGGTCGCGGACGGCTCCACGGTGCTGCTGACCACGCAGTACCTCGAAGAGGCCGACCAACTCGCCGACTCCATCACCGTCTTCGACAAGGGCCGCAAGGTCGCCGAAGGCCGGCCCGGTGAGCTCAAGCGCCGCGTCGGCGGCCAGATCCTCCAGGTCCGGCCCGCCATGGCCGCCGATGTGCCGCGGGTCGCGCAGCTGGTCGCCGAGTTGTCCGGCCACTCCCCTGTGCAGGACTCCGGCGTGCTGACCGTCCCGGTCGACGACCCGCTGCTCGTCGCCGCGGTCGCCCGTCGCTTGGACGGCGCCGGCATCACCGCCGACGAGCTCGGCCTGCGGCTGCCCAGCCTGGACGAGGTCTTCCTCGCCCTGACCGGACACGCGCCTGCCGTCACCGACGAACAGCCAGTCGCCGTCTGAGCCCCAGCTCCCCCGTTCCGCGCAGACTTTCCCGAGAGGACCCCGTCATGAGCTCCCAGACCCTCAGCGCCCACGCCGAGCTCCCCAGCCGTATCAGCCTCGCGCAGACCGCCCGGCACAGCCTCGCCCTCGCCGGCCGCGGCGTCACCAAGTTCATGAAGTCGCCCATCCAGCTGGTCGATGTGATCCTCACCCCGATCATCAGCCTGTTGATGTTCGCCTACCTCTTCGGGGACGCCATGTCCGGCGGCGACATCGACGGTTACCTGCAGCTCATCACCCCGGGTGTCATGGTCATGGCCGTCTTCCAGGCCAGCGTCGGCATCGGCGCCTCGCTCAGCGCGGACGCCAGTACAGGGATCTTCGACCGGTTCCGCAGCATGCCGATCGCCCGCTCCAGCCCTCTGATCGGCGCTGTGCTGGCGGACATCGTCCGCTATGTCGTCTGCCTGGGCACCCTGGTCGTCCTCGCACTGGTCATGGGGTATCGCTTCGAGGCCGGCCCGGTGGCATCACTCGCCGCGCTCGCCCTGCTGATCGGCTTCGCCCTCAGCTTCTCCTGGCTCTCGGTGTTCCTCGGCATGCTGATCAAGAACCCCGCCTCCGTGCAGGGCCTGATGACCATCCTGATCCTGCCGCTCACCTTCGCCAGCAACGTCTTCATCCCCACCGACAGCATGGCCGGCTGGCTCCAGGCCTGGTCCGACGTCAACCCCGTCTCCCTGGTGTCCGACGCGGTCCGCGGCCTGCTCAACGGCGGCGAGGTCGCCAGTTCCCTGGCCGGCAGCCTCGCCTGGATGGCCGGCGTGATCGCGGTCTTCTTCCCGCTGGCCCTGCGCGCCTACCGCAAGAACGCCGGATGATCCTCCGGTGACAAGCCCGGCCGGGCGGGGTCCGCACTCACAGTGCTGCGGACCCCGCCCGGCTGTCCGCATGACCACGCGCACGTCGTCACATCCGTGACACCGCCCGCAAGGTCTCCGCCTCCAGCCACCGCAGCGCGTCCTCGCGGGAGTACGCGGCCCCATCCTCGTACGCCTTCTTGAAGCCCTCCTCACCCAGCGTCGCCACGATGCGGTCGACCAGCTCGCACCACTCAGGCTCGCCCCAGTCGAAGGCGCCGCGCATCACCTGGCTCATGCCGAGCGATCTGGCGCCGGCTTCGGGATCGCCCTCCAATGCCCGTAGTCCGCCGAGCAGTTCGGCCACCCAGGCGAGTGCGGCGCCCGCGCCCTGGCTGAACAAGGCGCCGGCCGCCTCGGGCAGCAGGGCCCTGGCTTGCACGGCGTCCCCCTCGGCGAGACGGTTTTCAATGCGGGTGCTGACGATCAGGTCGCGGGCCAGTTCTCTGAGGGAAGGGCGCCGGGCGCTCAACGCCTCGAGACGGTCGAGGGTCGCGTCGGACCGCACCAGGTCACCGGCCCTGCGGTGCACATTGGCCAAGCCCACGATGATGTTGGCCTCCAGGCGCAGCTGTCCGCGCTCGCGGGCCTGCCGGTGTGCGGCGTGCAGATCGCGGAAGGCGCCCTCCAGGTCGCCGCTGCGCCGGCGTTCGCGGGCGAGTCTGGCCTTGCTGATGTAGAGGTAGTCCTCGGTGCCGAGTTCGGAGCTGAGTGCCACGGTCCGTTCGAAGGTGGCGATGGCCTGGGGGTGCTCGCCGCGCAGGGAGTGGTCGCGGCCGATCGGGAGCAGGCTCATCACGAGCCCCCAGCGGTCGCCCACCTCCTCGAAGCCGCGCAGGGCCTCGATCCGGGACTCGGCACCGGTGACCAGGTCGCCCTGTTCGGTGAGGGCGAAGTCCCGTGCCAGGTGGGCGCTGGCCCGCACCCAGGGGTCGGGCGAGTCGAGGGGGTCCTGGTCCTCGGTTCTGCCTGGTCCTGATGCGCTCGTGGGGAGGGAGAGCTGGGACATCCGCAGGAGCAGTGCGGCCGGGTGGAACTCACGTGCCGTCGCCGACTCGCCGTCCGCGGCCGGACGTTCTCGCCCCCCTGCCCGTACGGAACCCGGCCCGGCGGCCTCCGCCATATACGTGTCGAGCTGGGTGCTCATCCCCCTGACCCCCCAGTACCAGAACATCGCCCCGGCGAAGCGTGCGGCCAGGTTCCCGTCCCGGGCGTCGACGACCGAGCGCAGCGCGAGGACGAGGTTGTCGTGTTCGGCGTCGAAGACCTCGATCGCGCGCAGCTGTTCGCCGGTACGTAGGCGGGGTTCGTGTTCCTCCGCGAGGGCCAGGAAGTACGCGGCATAGCGCTTGGTGACGGCGTCCCCGGGCTCAGCATCGGCGAGTTGCCTCGCCGCGTACGCGCGTACCGTCTCAAGCATCCGGTAGCGCGGCTCGTCCGCCCCTTCGCCGACGGCGTCGACCAGCGATTTCTCTACCAGGGCGTCCAGGACGTACGGGATGTCGGCGGCCGGGAGCGACGGGTCAGCGCAGACCGCTTCGAGCGCGGGGACGGTCGCGCCGCCCGGGAACACCGACAGTCTGCGGGCGAGGATCCGCTCGGGTTCGTCGAGCAGGTCCCAGCTCCACTCGACGAGCGCGAGCAGGGTGCGCTGGCGGGGCAGGGCGGTGCGGCTGCCTGAGGAGAGGAGCCGGAAGCGGTCGTCGAGGCGGCGCGCGATCTGCTCGACGCTCATCGAGCGGAGCTTCGCCGCGGCCAGTTCGAGGGCGAGCGGCATGCCGTCGAGCCGTCGGCAAACCTCGACCACGGCGTCGAGGGTCGAGTCGTCGAGCGTGAAGTCCGGGCGGACGCCGACGGCCCGGTCGACGAAGAGGCGGACGGCGGGCGACTGCGCGGCCTCAGTGGGCTCCGGTGATCCCATCGGCATGTCGAGGGGGCCGAGGTGGCACAGGGACTCGCCGGTGATGGCGAGGGCCTCGCGGCTGGTGGCGAGGATCCGCAACTCCGGGATCTGGTCGAGGAGTTCGGCGGTGAGTTCCGCGGCCGCCTCGACGAGGTGCTCGCAGTTGTCGAGCAGGAGCAGGGCGTCACCGCTGCCGATGAGCCCGGCCATGCGCTCGACCGGGGTGGCCCGCTGCCCCTGGCCGGCGTCGTAGAGGCGGCCGTCGGTGGAGCCGAGGGCGCCGAGGACCGCGTCGGCCAGCTGGTCCGGTGCGCTCACACCGGCGAGCGGCACGAACCAGACCCGGCCCCGGGCGTGGGCGCGGTCCCGGGTGGCCGCTTCGAGGGAGAGCCGGGTCTTGCCCGCGCCGCCGGGTCCGACGATGGTGACGAGCCGGCCGCGGGCCAACTGCCCGGCGAGCCGGTTCAGTTCACCGTCACGGCCGACGAAGCTGGTGAGCCGGGCCGGGAGGCGGCTCGGGGCGGCCTCGGCCCGCTCGGCGGGCGTCTCTAACTCGCCTCGCAGCAGGGCCAGATGGATCTCCCGCAGCTCGACCGACGGATCGACGCCGAGCTCGTCGTCGAGCTGCTCCCGTATCGCCTCGTACACCGCGAGGGCGTCGGACTGCCGTCCGGCCGCGGACAGCGCCCGCATCCGTAGCCCGGCGACCCGCTCGCTCAACGGCCGCTCGACACCGGCCGCTTCGAGATCGGCCAGCACCTCTCTGTACCGTCCGAGCCGCAGCTCGGCATCACAGTGGTCCTCGGCCGCCGCGGTCCGCAGATCGTCGAGCCGGGTCGCGACGGGCCCGGCGAACGGGGCGTCGAGGACATCAGAGAGCGCCGCGCCCTGCCACAGCCCGAGCGCCGTTCCAAGCAGCGAGGCCGCCTCGCCGGCCCGCCCGGCTGCGAGTTCCCGCCTGCCCCGAGCGATCAGGTCCTCGAAGCGGTGAACGTCCACGTCCTCGGCCCGCACCGAGAGCCGGTAGCCGCCGGACACGGACTCCACCGCTGCGGACCCGCGCAGCGCCCTGCGCAGCCGGGACACCAGCGCCTGCAGCGCGTTGGCCGCGTCCGCGGGCGGCTCCTCTCCCCACAGGCCGTCGACGAGCGAGTCGACGGACACCGCCCGGCCCTCTTCGAGGGCCAGCCTGGCGAGGAGCATCCGCAGCCGAACGCCACCGACCCCGACCGGCGTCACATCATCGGCGTACACCTGAATCGGTCCAAGCAGCACTACGCGCACCACGGCGGCCTCCCCCTCCGGACCGACCGGCCCCTACCGTGTCGATCATCCCTCCAACGCCGGGTCAGCATCACCCACCTGACCGTCTCCGGTAAAGGGCCTCCAGCACCGGACGGCACCCGGTGTGCGGTGGGGTATGTCCAGGCGGCTCCGACCTAGGGGAAGATCCGGGCCGGAACGAGGCGTCCGACCGGACAGACGGCCACGACGAGTCCCACCACGTTCTCCGCGGTCACATGGCAGACCCGCTGTGGACGGCTGCGGGACCGCTCTCACCTGCGCCGATATCACCAGCGTGAGCAACGCCAGTGCCGCGAAGCCCAGCGAACGCGACCACAGCGCGAGGTCCTCGGGCGCGACGCAGAGGTTCCCCTATAACCTGGAAGGACCCAGGGCTACCGAGCTCAGCGGGCTGCGACTGCCCGCACGGACGGCTCGTACCGGCCCGGATCAACGGCTCAGGAGGCAGGCCATGATCCATGCAGCCGATATCCGCGAGTGGCGCAACCGCAGCGTCGTCGACCCGAAGGGTCACAAGATCGGCGTACTGGAAGCGGTCTACGTGAGCACCACCACCGACGAACCGGCCGTGGCCACAGTGCGCACCGGACTCCCCACCCACCACCAGCTGGTCTTCGTGCCCCTCGACGAGGCGCTCCTAGGGCCGGACTACGTCAAGGTGTCCTACGCCAAGGCACTGGTGAAGAAGGCGCCCTCGATCGGCGTGGACGACATCCTGCCCGCCGAGGCAGAGGAAGCGATCTTCAAGCACTACGACATGACCTACCAGAGGGGCGCAGGCGGCGAGCGGCGACTCGCCCGCCGCTGACAGTCCGCGCTCATCCCGAAGGAGGTGTTCGGGTCATGGCTCTCTTGCTGCTTCTCGTTCTGGTCGCCGTCGTGCTGGGACTCATCGGAGCAGTTGCGGAGGGGCTGGGCTACCTGTTGATCATCGGCATCCTGGTCCTCGTGGCCGCACTGGCCCTCACTGCCGTGCGCTGGTCTGAGCGCTCCCGTCACCGCCCCATCCGATAACGCACGACACCTGGCGAGGGCCGCCGCGACCGGCCTCCTGACGCGAGTGGGGACACTGAGGAGAAGCCGGGGGAGGGACGGCCGATAGCAGAAATCTTGAAGCAGAAAGCCGAGCTCAGGGGTGGACGAGACTGTCCTGCGTGACCGTAGACCTGTCCCTCGCGTCGGCCCCCCAGCATGGTGTAAGGCCGAAGGTTCCAGGCCTCGACCGAGTAGCCGATGCCGTCCTCGTCTCCAGCCCGGGCCTCGATCCACCACGGAGCGTCGCCGGTGGGGTAGAACCGCAGCGTCAGTGTCCGGCCCGACGGCAGGTAAAGCTCGGCGACGGAGTGGTCCACGACCAGGCGCAGTTCGACCGGGGCGCCGGACGCTGCCGCCTCGGGGCAGGGGACGCGATACGTTCCGCCCTGCACACGCGGATCGAGGGAGGCGTGGTCACGGTCCACGACGAGGTCACCTGCCGCCGTGTCGATCCTGACGTCGAGGTACTCGGCACCGTCCGCAGAAGTCACCAGCCGTAGTCCTCCTTCCATCCCGGCGGAACCAGGCTCCAGACGCGCCGTCAGGTCGAAGCTCGGGCTCACCGTCCCCAGTACGGCCGTTCCCGTGGTCTCGCCGGCAGCGGTCATCGCCCGCTCGTCGCGCAGCGCGAGGAGTTCCGCGGCCGGTCGCTGTCGTACCGAGCCGTCCTCGGCGAGTGTCACCTCCCGCGGCAGTGTCAGTAGTCCCGCCCATCCGGCCTCCCGAACCCACGAAGCGTCACGTCCCTCCCACGACCAACCCCACAGCAGCCACCGGCCGTCGGGCGCGTGCAGCAGCGCCGGGGCGTAGAAGTCCGGCCCATGGTCGAGCAGAGCCGGGGCGTCGGCGAGGAAGCGGCCGTCCTGCTCGCGCCCGGGGTAGACCACCGTCCGGCGCGGGCCGAGCTCCGGGTCCCAGGCGCCCAGGAGCAGCGCGCCGCGGCCGTTCGCATGCAGGTACTGGGGGCACTCCCAGCCCAGTCCCGTGTCGGCGCCCGGTGCCACGAGCTGCGGGGCGCGGTCCAGGAACGGGCCCCGGTACTCCCAGTGCTCCAGGTCCCCGGACTCGTACAGCAGTGCCGCCGCCCGGCCGTCTGTCTGGGCGGAGCCGACGAGCATGCGCCAGCGGCCGGACTCGCGCCATACGTACGGGTCGCGGTACATAGCCGCGCCCTCGGGCAACTCCGCTATCAGCAAGGCGCCGCGGGGTGTCCAGGTGACACCGTTGTCCCGGGACTCGGCGGTGGTGACCGGCTGGGCCCAGCGGTCGGTGCGGTAGGCGGAGTAGAAGGCGACCATGCGGTCGCCGTCGGACACGGCATTGCCGGAGAAACAGCCGTCCATGTCCTCGCCACCCGGCGTAGGAGTCAGCGCAAGAGGCAACTCCTCCTCCTACGACACGACCGAGCGGCGTTTCTCCATCGACCGCGGCCGCTCCAGCCTCGACCCGGACGTACGCAAGGGTGTGCACGGAGGCACCGTCGAACTGGACGGCGGGCGACTTCGACTGCGGGTCCTGCTCGACCGCTCGATGCTGGAGGCATACGTGAACGGGACCCACAGCCTTACCAGCCGCGTCTACCCCACCAGGCAGGACGCCACCGGCCTCCGGCTGATCGCCGAGTCGGGCGCCGCCCGGATCCTGGAGTTGGACGTCTGGCAGATGAACGGCGCGTACGACGCCCACGTCGCCCCGGCCGCATATGATCCGCCTCGCCCGACTGACGTCGACGCCCTGCCCAACCACGATTTCGCCACCGGCGACCTCACGGGATGGACCGTCGTCTCCGGCACGACCTTCAGCGACGGCAATGTGACCACCCGCCCTGACTGGGGCTGGGGCGGTCCCTTCTACCAGGCCGAGACGGAGGACGACGCGTCCGGCCACCACCTGTGGGGCTTCAACCCGGACCGGGGCGGCGACGACGCCACCGGCGTACTCCGTTCCGCCACCGTGACCCTCGGCGGAGACGGCGTGGTCGATCTGCTCGTGTCCGGCGGCAACGACCCCGACCGGCTCTACGCCGCCGTCGTCCGTGCCGGCGACGGCAAGGTGCTGGCCAAGGCCACCGGCCGCGGTGCCGAGCAGTACCGCCGGGTCGTCTTCGACCTGTCCGCCCACATCGGTGAGCGGATCTACGTCGAGGTCGTCGACCGGGCAACGGGCGGCTGGGGCCACATCAACGTGGACGACGTCAACGTTCCCGTACGCCGGGAGTGACAGCGGGGCCGCCCGTCCGGTGCCTCGGACCCGAACGGGTGACGGTGGCGGCCTGCTGATCGTCTTCGCGGCCTGGTGGACCTGCTTCGCGGTCCCCGTCCACCACCGCCTGCTCTCCAACAAGGAGGGTTTCCTGTGGGGTTACGGCCACTACCTGATCTTCGCCTCGGGCACCGGGCGGTGCCGGCGGCCAGGCTGGTGGCTGCGGCCACGGTCGCGACGGGGGCGTCGCTCACGACACGGGAAGCACGACGGCAACCGGTGGACTGAGCTGTTCTACGGTTCTTGGACTCTACGAAACTCGGGGCAGCTCACGACTTTTCGGGGCGGGCCGGGGTGAGTGTGAGCCGGTTGTCGCCGCCCGGCTTTTTCCAAGTGGTGGCGTTGGCGTGGACGATGAATGCCTCGCTGGTTTTGTCCAGGCCCTCAACGACTATCAGACGGCGGCTTCCCCTGACCGCGCCATGATCGATCTGGGTGAAGTCAGGGAAGGAACGCAGTATGGGGGTGATGTAGCGGGTGCCGAAGATGTCGAAGACCTCGTACTTCTCCGTCGTGTTGCGCTTGGCGTAGGCCAGGCGGAGGTAGCGTGCTCCGGCGCCTTCGACCATCATGCGGTAGGCGGGGTGGTCCCGGACGGCACCGAGGGTGGCGTTCTGGACGTTGCCCTTGTTGCCGGTCATACCGAACAGGGGCAGGCCGTCGATCAGGGGGGTGATCGGCTGGGTGCACCAGGAGTCGGCGTCGGTGTAGATGCCGCCGTACTGGGCGAGGAGTTCTAGGCGGAGAAGATCGGCCCGTACGGCGGGCGGCTGGTCGGCGAGGGCGTCGTAGACCCACTGGTTGTGCAGTGCGGGGAGGTTCTTGTCCGTCCAGAGCCGGACCTGGTAGTCGGGGTTGTGCTTCTTCCAGGTGTGGAGGTTGTCCCGGTAGGGGAAGGCCTTCTCGCCGACCCAGATGATGTGAATCAACTTGGGGATGCCTGCCTGCGTGGCGTCTGCGACGTTGACAGTGGATCTACGGAATCTGCTGCGGATCACGGTGCCTCTCAGCGGACCATGGTGTTGAGGAAGTCGGCCGCCTGCATGTGGCGGCGGGCTCGGGGTATCGGCCTGCGCTCAGGCCAGTTCGGCGACCTCGCGGGGGCAGTGTCCACGCGGTGGAACTTCTCTCCACGCGGATGCCCGGGGCTCGACTGGAACGCCGGGCCACCCCGGACCACCCGGTACGCCTGGGAGTCCTAGTGGATGCTGTCGCCGTAGTTGTCGCGGTGACGGTAAGGGTGACGAGTCCGTGTCGGAGCCCGAGTCCGCGCCGCAGGCGCACCCACTCCGGCGATGCGCTCCAGCACGGACGCCATTCCCCTCACGACGCGGCCCCTGCCTCGCATGGCCCTCACCCCCCGGCTCCCCCGTCCCCCGACACGCGTAGAAGAGACTCGATGGTAGGTCCGTCCCGCAGGGCAGGGCAGGACCTCATATGTTGCTTTTGGGTTCCATTGGTGTGACACGAGCAGCGTGAAGTCTCGTGGCGGTGGGCACCCGCCCTCAAGCGGCCGTCGCCTCGATGAGGCTGTAAGGAGCGGCCCCCGGCACCTGAACCTGCCCGAGCATCGTGAACTTGCTCAAGGTGACCGACCGCCTCGGCTTCTCAGACGTGGCTGCCCGACGCGGCGGCCATGAGCGGTTCCGCGGCCTCCTCGGTCGTTTCCGGCGGGACGACCAGCAGATCCCAGCGCCCCCGGCCGGGGGCGATCAGGACGACGGTGTGCTGGGCCGATGCCGCCAGGGTCCTTCGCAGTCGTACGACCTGGTTGACGACGAGCATCCGGCCCGGCGTCGCGGACCACACCGCCCCGTTGACCGTGACGCTGCTGATGTGGCCCCATGCGCGCGGCAACCCGGCGAGCAGCCCCGGGAGTTCCGCGAGCAGGTCGTACGAGCGGGGCCACCAGGCTCCGTCGATGGGCCGGGGCATGCCCCCGTGAGGTGCCAGGCGCAGCCGGAGGACGGGGAGGGAGGGAAGCGGGGGTTGCAGTGCGGTGGTCATGCGGGGCTCCTTGACCTGGGTGAAGGCCGCTGGGAGGAGGCGCGGCCGGGGTCACGGGCTGCCTCTGGTGGATGGGGGGCGTGCTGGAGACGACCTGTCAGGTGGGCACGACGAACCCCTCGTTTCGCCCACGGTACTCCCGCGCAGGCAGAAACGACGTTCTGATCGACGCCAGGGCTGGCGGAGTACCGAACGGCTTGGCGGCGGCCGGCGATGGAGGGGTGAAGGAGTGGTCCTGCCACCCATCGTGAGATGACTCGACGATAAGTTCGCAGAGATTTTCTCGCAAGATGTGTTAACAACGGCGCAGTCTCCTGCTAATAATTCCGCCATCGAGTTTCGCGCCCACACCCCAGGGCCGCATCTCCTCCCCCACCCCGTTCCCCGAGCCACCCGCAGCCGAGAGGTCCTTCGCCATGCCATCAACCAGACACGCCCTCATCGCAGGCGCCACCGCCACCGCTCTCCTGCTCGCCGGATGTGCCGGTGCCGGAGGGGGCAGCACCGGCGGGGGTGACGGCGAGAGCATCAATGTGCTGATGGTCGGTAATCCGCAGATGGAGGACATCGCGAAGCTGACGAAGAGCACGTTCACGAAGGACACCGG
>NZ_JBIAHS010000037.1:0-31916 GCF_042870755.1 Streptomyces sp. NPDC006365 | reverse complement strand
CACAAGGTGTCCCTCGACAAGGTCATCAAGACCATGAAGGACACCGGCGCCGACATGTCGGTCAAGTACAAGGAGACCGCCCGCGGGGGCCTCGCGGTGAACATCATCGAGTGCTGACGAGACGCGCACACCGACAGGACGTACGCGCACCGACTGCCCGTGACCGCCAACCGTGAACACTCAGGCCTGCCGCGGCAGGCGGCCGGCGCCCTGATCCCGCCCTCCCCTGCACCTTCCGGATCGGCCTGCGCTCAGCTTCACCGCTCTGCTGCGGCAGGACAGCGGCGTGGGTATCTCACCTCCACGCGATCGAACAACGCCTCATGGCACATGAGTACGGCGACTCAGGCCTCGTCGGCGCCTGCCCGCGACGATGAAGATCAACATTGACGAGACCGGGAGCATGCTCATGCTCAGCCGCATCGCCGACATCCTGGTGCCCACCGTCGGCCGACTGTCGGTGACCACCGACCCCGGCGCCGAACTCGCGCCGGGCAGCATCATCGCCGCCAACCACACTTCCCTCGCCGACCCCGCCGTCGTGGTCGCCGCCCTGCACCGCCTCGGCGCTGAGCCGGTTGTCATGGCTTCCGCAGGACTATGGCGCGTCCCGCTGCTGGGGCGCGTTCTCGCCCGCGAAGGACACATCCCCGTCTTCCGCCGAGACCAGCGCGCCGCGGCCGCGCTGGACGTTGCGGCAGAAGCCCTGGAGCAGGGACGGCTGGTCCTCATCTACGCCGAGGGAGGTTTGCCCCGCCGCAAGGACGCTG
This sequence comes from Streptomyces sp. NPDC006365, assembly GCF_042870755.1. Taxonomy (NCBI): domain Bacteria; kingdom Bacillati; phylum Actinomycetota; class Actinomycetes; order Kitasatosporales; family Streptomycetaceae; genus Streptomyces; species Streptomyces sp. NPDC006365. Next base: position 31,146 of record NZ_JBIAHS010000037.1, on the reverse strand, counting down.
CGGAAGCGGCACCCGGCACCTTCCACAGCGGCCTGGCCCGGCTCGCCGAGCGCACCGGCGCCCCCGTCGTACCCGTGGGCCAGGCCGGCGCCCGCCGGGTCACCTCGGGCAGCGCCATCAAGCAGCTCGCCGGCCTGGTCACAGCACCCCTGCGCCGGCCGAACCTGCACGTGCACGTGGGCGCGCCGCTGAAGCTGACCGGCGACCACATCGTACGGACGGCACGGGCCCGCACCGCGGTGACCACCGCATGGTGGAGGGCCGCCTCCCACCTGGGCGAGCCCGCCGCGAAGGACCTACCGGCCGCCTGCCACGGCAGGCGGCCGGCGCGATGAATCCGGGCACGGCCTCCGCTCAAGCAAGGCACCGCCTGGCGCGGAAGCCCTTCCTACTTCCAGCCGTTCAGGAACACCTGAGGGCCACCCTTGAGGTAGCAGTGGAGGGCACTTGCGGTGGACGCCACGAACTCGTCGGGGATGGCCTCGACGTCAACCCAGCGGACCTGGGCGTGCTTGCGCGGTTCTCGGTTTTCGAGTTCGCCGGACCATTCGTGGGCGGCGAAAACGACCGTGAGGAAGCCATTGGGGGCTTCGACGCCCCAGGCGCAGTGGATGATGTGAGCGACCTTCAGAGACTCTGGCTTCACCGTCAGGCCGGTTTCCTCGTAGAGCTCGCGTACAGCGGTTTCGGTGATGGGTTCGCCGGGTTCTCTCTTGCCAACTGGCAGGTCCCACATGCCCTGGGCGAACTTGGCGTTCTGGCCGCGCTGGAGGAGGACGACGCGCTTGGTGGCCTTGTCGTGGACGATAACGGCGGCGACCAGCCGGGTCATGGATTCGCGGGCGGGCTTGGGGGCAATGGGATCGTCCTCGGTTGACCGCTGAGCCACGGTTACGTCCCTTCATCGGCCGGTGCGTGGGCAGTTCAGGCTTTGCGGCTGCGTTCGACAGAACATCCATGCGAGGGTGGGGCGGCTGAAGTAAGGGAAAAACGCCAGGTAGTTGTGGCTTTCCTGGCCCCCACTGCTCTCTCCCCACTTCCCTCTCCCCCCATCGCACGGAGGATCCCCCCATGCTGCGCGGCATCGATGTCAGTTCCTACCAGTCATCCTCGTACGACACCGATGGCTTGTCCTTCGTCTTCGTCAAGGCGACGGAGGGCCGTTCGTACGTCAACCCCAAACTCGGCGCCCAGACGAAGACCGCCCGCGACGCCGACTGCGTGGTCGGCTTCTACCACTTCCTCTGGCCGGGCAACCTCACGGCCCAGGCCGAGTACTTCGTCAGCAAGGCACCGGAAAGAGCGGGCGACATTCTCGCCGTCGATTGGGAAACGACGAGCGAGGGCACGCATGCCAGCAACTCGGAGAAGGACCGCTTCATCCGGAAGGTGAAGGAGCTCAGGCCGAACCATCGGGTGATTCTGTACTGCAACAGGCACTACTGGCTCACCGTCGACAGTACGTCGTACTGCGGCGACGGACTTTGGATCGCGGACTACGTAACTGCCGGCAAACCCCGCATCAAGGCGAAGTGGCGCTTCCACCAATACACCAGCGACCCGATCGACAAGAACGTGGCGGACTTCGCGAGCAAGGCAGCGTTGCGACAGTGGGCCGAGAACGCCTGACCTTCTAGCGCCTCACCGAGGCAGCCAGTTCCGACCGGAGTCGCCTGGCCGGCGGGTCCGTGAGATATGCGTTCAACAGGTCGAAGGTCCGAAACGCGGGCGGAAAAGCCTCGTACCACCCAAGGGCGTGGAAATTGCAGTTGTTGCAGATGAGGCCTCGCGCGCACTCACCGCAGCTTCGCACACCCGAGCAACACGCATGGTCGTGGTCGATTTCCATGTCCCGCCTGCCCGAGTCGGCTGTCCCGCAAACCGCGCATCTATCCTGCTGAAACCCTCTCAGCAAGTCGATGAAATCCTTGGTCACGCGGCAGTTGTCGAGGCGGACTCGCTCGGCGTTGCACGGCTTGCAGTAGGGCCGTGGAGCACCCATTGCATTGACAGGTGAGTACTCAGTTGCGGGCTTGTGTTCGCCGCAGTTGATCGCGCGGCGGGTGGCCCGTTCGGGGTCGCGATGGACGAGGATCCGGCGCCGGACATGACGAAGGGGCGCCCAGTTGCCGGGCGCCCCCCTCATCCTCGGCTCACTTGCCCAGGTAGTTCCAGAACTCGTCGAACGAGAGAAGCTTGTCGCCGTTGAGGTCCCGGTCGGCGATCACGGACTCCGCCACAGACTCGGTGACGTTCCAGTCGCCGCCTTGGGCCAGGGCGGTCTTGAACTCGGCGGCGGTGACGAAGCCATCACCATCCGTGTCAATCCGCTGGAACTGCTTACGTGCTTCCTCGATGTCCGCCACCGGGTCCGCCCCTTCGTGCTGTGTCGCTGTCAACCATGCCTTGCTGTCGGGGGTCAGATTATCCGTCGGGTCGGGAACGGAGCGCGGCGACCGCCCAGGCGAACTCCTCGCGGTGCGCGGGCAGCGGCCCGGTTCCGCGTACGCGGGCCGTCAACTCCCGGAAGCGGGCCATTTCGGTATGCGTCGCGGACTCCATGCGTTCCAGTACGGCGGCCCGGTCCGCGGCGCCGAGCAGTTGTCCCAGCACCTCCTCGGCCTGCGGCGACTCGGGCGCGATGCCCCGTTCCCGCGCCTCGCTCGCAAGCTGCACCAAGCGGCTCATGAACCACAGGGACGTACCGGACGGGGCGTCCGGCCCTCGGTCCACCGCGTTGAACTCGATCATCTTCCGCATACGCGCGCGGAAGGCCGGGTTCTGCATCAGTTCGGCGAGTTCGACCCAGGCGTCCACCTGCTCGGACGTGGGATCGTCTGGCAGGTCGGCGAGTCCGAACCGCATCCGCGTACGGATGTCGGGGTCCGCGGTGTCGAGCCCTCCGAAGGTCTCTTCCATGAAGTCGTCGATGATGCGTCTCCGCTCGGCGGCCGACAGCCGCGCCAGCTTGTTCATCAGGGTCATCTCCTCCGCGGTTGAGCCGCGTCGCGCCACAGTCGACAGCACCGCCCGGGTCACCTTCAGAGACCGGATCTGCGCGTCAAGCGCCGCCACATGCGTGGCCGCCACCTCCGCGACTGTCGTCTCGCCGGCCATCACCCGACGTACGTCATCCAGGCCAAGGCCCAACTCCCGTAATGTACGGACGAGTTCGAGACGGGCCACGGCGGCGGCGTCGTACAGTCGGTAGCCGCCGGACGAGCGGGTCACCGGTGGCAGGACGCCCGCATCCGACCAGTAGCGGATGGTGCGCACCGACAGGCCGGTGTTCCGGGACAGCTGCCCGATGGTGAGCAGCCGGGTGCCGTCGTCGATCATGTCGTGAAGTCTGGGCCTTCCAGTGGGTGGAGACTCAAGCCGGTGAGAGGGGACCTCATGCCTGACACCCTGCGGGACATTCTCGACGCCGCGGCCCGTGGGGAGTTCCTGCCTCCCGACGGTGGTGTCACCGTCGTGCCACAGCATGGTCGGCGGGATGCGGGCGTCATCGCCTTCACCGCGCACTCCGTCGTCTTCACGGACGAGGATCCGGAGTGGGTGCGTGCGCAGCTGCGGTCCCTGGAGTGCGACGCCCTCGCGGCGGCCATGAATCCGCGGTTCCTGGCGGCGTTCATGGACCGTACGGGGCGTACGACGGACACCGTCGATCTGCTGACCGTTGCGACGCCCGTGCCGGGTCCGCCGTCGCTCGCACTGTCCGAGCTCCGCGACCCCGACCACCCCCGGGTCGCCCGCGCCCGCAAGCAGCGCGACGCGGTGCGTGTATGGGCCGTCGACGGTGGCGTACTCGTCGTGGGGCGTGGGGTGGCGGGGCGGCTGGAGGTCGCGGTCGAGGTGGACGAGGGGGTACGGCACCAAGGGGTGGGGCGGGCGCTCGCCGCGGCGGCGCGGCAACTGAGTGGGGGCGAGCCCGTCTGGGCGCAGCTGGCCGCCGGCAACGCCCGGAGCGTACGGGCGTTCCAGGCGGCCGGGTTCCGCCCGGTGGGCGCTGAGGCGCTGCTCGTCACACAGTGAACCCGGCAGGCGCCCGTGCCGCCCTCGTCAGTGGTGGTCGCTGGTCACCCGGATCTCGAACCACGTCGTCTTGCCGCGAGGCAGCAGGTCGACTCCCCAGCGGTCGGAGAGTTTGTCGACGAGGGTCAGACCTCGCCCGCTGACGTCCAGGTCCCGGACTGGCATGAGGCAGGGGAGGCCTCGGGAGGGGTCGCGGACCTCGATGCGGATCCAGCCGCGGCGGCTGCGCATGCGGAGGCCGAACACGCGGGCACCGGTGTGGCGTACGGCGTTGCCGACGAGTTCGGAGACCAGGAGTACGGCATCCTCAGCGATCTTCGGGGAGAGTCCCCACTCGCGCAGGACGACCACCTGGGTCAGCCGGCGCGCGGTGGCCGCCGACTCGGGGCGGGACGGCAACGGAACCTCGGCCTTCGTCGGATTGCCGAACAACTCCAGTGCCTTCAGTGCGCGTTCGTCCTCGACTCCGGGTGACCAACGCGCCGCGGTCGCACTCGCGTGCCGCCGCGGCTGTTCCATACCCTCCAGCCCCGCCATGACCCCATCATGGCCGCCCAGCCCGGCTTTCGGGGCCGTTCCAGGGGAATGCGCCCCCGGGAGCCCTCCGTTCCAAGCCATTCGTAAGGCATATGCCACGGGTAGTCGCGAGGCGGTGCAGACCGATTGACCTGCGACGAAAGCCCTCTTGGGGGCAATCGCCGACGGCCCCCGACCAGGCGACCTCGAGTTCGACTCAAGGCTCATATGAACCGCCCCATCGGGGGACACCGACGTAAGACGCACGTCAACTTCCTGTTGATCAGGGCAAGTTGATCAGAGGAAGTTGATCAGAGGAAGTTGATCAGAGGAACTTGGCCTTCCCCGGTCCTTCCTCCACAAAACTCCGCATCCCCCGCTGCCGGTCCTCCGTCGCGAACAGCCCCGCGAACCAGTTGCGTTCCACCGCGAGCCCGGTCTCGAGATCCGTCTCCAGCCCCACGTCCACCGACTCCTTGGCGGCGCGCAGCGCGAGCGCCGGCCCCTGCGCGAGCTTGGCGGCCCACGCGTGCGCCTGCTCGTACACCTCGGCGGCGGGCACCACCCGGTCCACCAGGCCGAGTGTGAGCGCCTCGTCGGCCCTGACCATACGGCCGGTGAAGATGAGGTCCTTGGCGCGCGAGGGCCCGATCAGCCGGGACAGCCGCTGGGTGCCTCCCGCCCCGGGGATCAGCCCGAGCAGGATCTCCGGCTGGCCCAGCTTCGCGTTGTCGGCGGCGATCCGGTAGTCCGCGCAGAGCGCCAACTCGCAGCCCCCGCCCAGCGCGTACCCGGTGACCGCGGCCACCACCGGCTTGGGGATACGGGTCACGGCGGTGAAGGAGTCCTGCAGGTCACGGGAGCGTACGACCATCGCCGTATGGTCCATGGCCTGCATCTCCTTGATGTCCGCGCCCGCCGCGAACACCTTCTCGCCGCCGTAGAGCACCACCGCGCGTACGTCCTCGCGACGCGTGGCCTCCTCCGCGAGCTCCTTGAGCCTGTCCTGTGTGGCGACGTCCAGCGCGTTCATGGGCGGACGGTCGAGGCGGATCGTGCCGACACCTTCGGCGACTTCGAGATGCACAGTCATGAGGGAAGGTTAACGGGCACTAACGAAACCGGCCCGGTGTGCTCAGTCACAGCACACCGGGCCTGTCGCAGCACACCGGACCCTCTCGGCCTACGACCGACAGTCGCTCACCACTTGTCCCACGGCATGTTCCAGCCGTTGAGCCCGTTGTCCGGGTCGATGATCCGGTCCTTGGAGTTCTTCACGATCACCACGTCGCCGACCATCGAGCGGTCGAAGAACCAGCCCGCCGGAGTCCCGGAGCTGCCGCCCTTCAGGTCACGCAGGCCGATGCAGCCATGGCTGGCGTTGTAGTTGCCGAAGGCGTCGCCGCCCCAGTAGTTGCCGTGGATGAAGGTGCCCGAGGTCGAGAGCCGCTGAGCGTGCGAGACGTCCTTGATGTCGTACTCGCCGCCGTAGCCGACCGTTTCGCCGTTCATACGGGTCATTTCGAGGCGCTCGCTGATGACCATCTGGCCGTTCCACGTCTCGTAACCCGGCTTGCCCGTCGTGACCGGGATGGTCTTGATGACCTTGCCGTCACGCTCGACCGTCATCTTCTTCGACTTGACGTCCACGGTCGATATCTGGCTGCGGCCGACCGTGAACTCCACGGTCTTGACCTGCTCGCCGTAGACGCCGGGCCGGCCTTCCACGCCGTCGAGGTCGAGGTCCACCGTGACCTTCGTACCGGGCTTCCAGTATTTCTCCGGACGGAAGTCCAGCCGGTCGTTGCCGAACCAGTGGCCCTTGACCTCCACCGCGGGCTCCGTCCTGATACGGATGGCCTTCTCGACGTCCTCGGGCTTGGTGATGCCCCGCGTGAAGTTGAGCGAGAAGGGCATTCCGACGCCGACCTTGGAACCGTCCTCGGGCGTGAAGATGCCGACGAAGGTGTTCTTCGGAGTCAGTGTCGTGAAGCTGGACTCTTCGGTCGACTCGCGGCCCTCGGAGTCCTTGGCCGTCGCCTGGACCTTGTACTTCGTGTCCGACGCCAGGTGGTAGGTGGGCGTCCAACTCGCCCCACCCTCAGTGATCTTGCCCTCGACCGCCTTGCCCTTGGTGTCCTCGACCTTGACCTCGGTCAGCTTGCCTTTGGCCGCGGATATCTTCAGAGCGCCGTTGGTGTCCACATCGTCGGCGCCGTCCTTGGGCGCTATGGTCACGACGGCCTGCGAGGTTCTGGTCTCGGCCTGGTCGGAGCCGCCCTTGCCCCCGTTCTTGTCGCCGTCGGATCCCGGCTTCGAGCTGGACCCGCCTCCGCCACCGCACGCCGTCACAGCGATCAGCAGCACGCCGAGTATCAGCGCCAGAAGCCCCGTACGCCCCGTACGTCCACGCCCCCGCGCGCCAACCGACGCCCCCGATATCGGTCGCCCGATGTTCAACTTGCTTCTCCCCTCGCACGGCCCGTCAACCAGGCCCGCACTCCTGCGCGTCGCACGCGCGACCCGCGCCAATTAACCATATGACCAGCGGCGGTGGCTCCCCGTAATTGTCACTTTTCGGTCCCAAGTTCAGCCGAAAACGATCTCGCGTTCACCCCCCCGGTAGCCCATCCCGTGCTCGTTCTATGCCCGCCCGATATCCGCTCTATGTCCCCTCTATGTCCGACTAATTGACGGCGGAGCCTTCCCTCCACTCCTTCCATCCCATGTTCCATCCCCCGAGCCCGTTGTCGGGCGCGACCTTCTTGTCGTCGCTGTGCACGACTTCGACGACGTCACCGACCAGGCTGCGGTCGAAGAACCAGCCCGCCGGACTCGCGGAACTACCGCCCTTCACGTCGCGCAGGCCCACACAACCGTGGCTGACATTGGCGTTGCCGAACACGCCCCGCGCCCAGTAGTTGCCGTGCAGGAAGGTCCCGGAGTTGGTGAGCCGCATCGCGTGCGGGACATCCGGGATGTCGTACTCGCCCTTGCCGTCGGCGTCTTCGAAGCCGACCGTGGCGCCGTTCATCCGGGTCACCTCGAGCTTCTCCGTGACCACCATCTTCCCGTTGTACGTCGTCGTCTTGGGAGCGCCCGCCGTGATCGGCACCGTGGCGAGGAGTTCGCCGTCGCGGCGTACCTGCATGGTGTGTTCTGCGGCGTCGACGAGGCTGGTCTGGCTGCGGCCGACGGTGAAGGAGTAGGTCCGGTGCTGGAGCCCGTACACGCCGGGCGCCGCCTCGACGTCCCGCAGCCGCAGGCCGACGGTGACCTTCGTACCCGGCTTCCAGTACTTCTCGGGCCGGAAGTCCAGCCGGTTCCTGCCGAACCAGTGCGGGCGGATCTCGACGTCGGGACGCGCCCGCACGTGGATCGCGCGCTCGACGGCCGCCCGGTTCTGGACCTCGCGGTTGAACTCCAGCGAGACGATCATTCCCGTGCCGACGGTCGACCGGTGCTCGGGGATGACTCGTCCGATGAGCCGCTCGCCGAGGACGTACGTCCGGAACGTCGCATGCCGCACCAGCCGCCGCCCGTGCCCGTCGAGGGCGACCGCGTCCACGGTGTACATGGCGGCCGGCTCCAGTCTCCCGTCGCCGTCCGGCCGCCAGGTCATGCCGTCTGCTTCGATGCGCCCGGGGACCAGGGACTCCCGCGCGCCCCGGGACTTGACGACCTTCACGGACTCCAGACGCCCGAATGCCACCCGTACCGTCAGCTCCTGACCAGGACGTACGGTCCTGCTGCCGTCGGCCGGCCGGATGTGGATCGCCTCCTCGGGTGAGCGGGGCTTGCCGAGCATGCCGTCGAGCCCGTTGGAGGTGCAGGCCGAGACAACGGCCAGCAGCGCTGCCCATGTCAGTACGGCGGCCAGTGCTGTCCGTGCGCGCCGCGCGCGCCTGTGTGCATCCATCACGTGCACCCAACGATCTGTCCCGTCCTGGGGAAACGTGAGTGCGAGCCCCGCTCTGGGCAGAACAGTGGGAAGGACGACGCGACGATGAGCCACCACGGCAGGGACGCCGTGAGCTCTTCTTGGCGCCGTTCAACCGAGCCGCTGGAGGTTGAACAGGTGTCGAGCGCACCCGAGCAGGAGATCGAGCAGCAGGAGCAGCGCGCCCCTGCCAACGGGCTGCCCGTTTCCGCTCCACAGGGGCGTGCCCCGTCCGCCGTGGTGAACGGCGCGGCGCGTACGGCCCCCGTCGTGCCCGTATGGCCCGGTGCCCCGACCCCGTTGGGGGCGCGCTACCGGGTCGGCCCCGACGGTGTCGCGGGCACCAACTTCGCACTGTGGGCGGGCGGCGCGGAGTCGGTAGAGCTGTGCCTCTTCGACGATGAGGGCGACGAGACCACCGAGGTGCGGCTGCCGCTCACCGAACTGACCCACGAGATCTGGCACGGTTTCGTGCCGGGCGTGCGGCCCGGGCAGCGGTACGGCTTCCGTGTGCACGGCCGCTGGGATCCATGGACAGGCGCCCGCTGGAACCCGGCGAAGCTCCTCCTCGATCCGTACGCGCGTGCCGTGGACGGAGACTTCAGCCTGCCGCCGGAGGTGTACGGGCACGTCCGCGACTGGCCTCAGCAGCAGGTCGCCGACACCGTGCGCGACGACCGGGACTCGGCGCCGTACGTCCCGAAAGGTGTCGTCGTCCACGATGACGCACCCGACGACGAATGGGCGGACGACCGCCGCCCGAAGACGCCGTGGGCGGATTCGGTGATCTACGAGGTGCATGTGCGCGGCTTCACCCGTCTGCACCCGGACATCCCCGCGGAACTGCGGGGCACGTACGCGGGGTTGGCGCACCCGGCGGCGATCGAGCACCTGGTGAAGCTGGGCGTGACGGCGATCGAGCTCCTCCCGGTGCACCAGTTCGCACACGAGGACCACCTGCTGCGGCGGGGCCTGAAGAACTACTGGGGCTACAACTCCATCGGCTACTTCGCCCCCCACGCGGCGTATGCGGCCTGCGGGACGAGGGGCCAGCAGGTCGGCGAGTTCCGGCGCATGGTGCGCGCGCTGCACGCCGCCGGCATCGAGGTCATCCTCGACGTGGTCTACAACCACACGGCCGAGGCGAGCGAGCTGGGCCCGACGCTGTCGCTCCGCGGCATCGACAACCGCGGCTACTACCGACTCCAGGAGGACGCCCGCCGGTACGCGGACTACACGGGCTGCGGCAACACCCTGCACGTCGTCCAGCCGCACGTCCTGCGCCTGATCACGGACTCGCTCCGCTACTGGGTGACGGAGATGGGCGTGGACGGTTTCCGCTTCGACCTGGCGGCGGCGCTGGCGCGCTCGATGCACGACGTGGACATGCTGTCCCCGTTCCTGGCGGTCATCGCGCAGGACCCGGTCCTGCGCCGGGTGAAGCTGATCGCGGAGCCCTGGGACGTGGGGTCGGGCGGCTATCAGGTAGGCGCGTTCCCACCTCTGTGGACGGAGTGGAACGACCGCTACCGCAACGCGGTACGCGACTTCTGGCGGGGCGCCCTGCCGGACGTACGCGACCTGGGGTATCGCCTGTCCGGCTCCAGTGACCTGTACGCCTGGGGAGGCCGCCGTCCGTACGCCTCAGTGAACTTCGTGACCGCCCACGACGGCTTCACCCTCCGCGACCTGGTCTCGTACGAGCACAAGCACAACGCGGCGAACGGCGAGGGGAACCGGGACGGCACCGACGACAACCGTTCCTGGAACTGCGGGGCGGAGGGCGAGACGGACGACGCGTCCATACGTGCGCTGCGGCGCCGTCAGCTCCGTAACCTGCTGACGACTCTGCTGCTCTCGACGGGCGTGCCCATGCTGGTCGCGGGCGACGAGTTGGGGCGGACCCAGCGGGGCAACAACAACGCGTACTGCCAGGACAACGAGTTGAGCTGGGTCGACTGGGCTCTGCTGGACGATCCCGAGTGGCGGCCCCTCTTCGACCTCACGTCCCGCCTGGTCGCCCTGCGCCATGAGCACCCGGTGCTGCGGCGACGGGCGTTCTTCTCGGGCCGGGCCCATTCCGCGGACGGACTGCGTGATTTGGCCTGGTTCACGGCCGACGGCACGGAGATGACGGAGCGGGACTGGTACGCGCCGTCCGCGACGGTCGCCCTGTATCTCTCCGGCCGGGACATCCCCGGCCGGGATGCGCAGGGCGTCCCGATCACGGATGACAGCTTCCTGGCGGTCCTCCACGCCGGGGAGCGCCCGGTGGACTTCGTCCTCCCGGGGCCGCCTTGGGCGGAGAGCTACGAGGTCGTGGTCGATACGTCGCTGGAGGAGCAGGGGGTGGCGCCGGGGGTGGTGCATCGGGCGGGGGCGGGGGTTCTGGTGCCGGGGCGGGCGGTGCTGTTGCTGCGGGTGGTGGAGTGAGTTCGCGTTCGCCTGCGGGGGGTTCGTTTGGGTTCATGGGCGGCTGCGGGTGCGTGGGGGTTGCTCGCGCAGTTCCCCGCGCCCCTGGGTGCGTGGTGGGTCGGGGCCGTGGGCCGGTGCGGGCACGTCGTGGTCAGGGTGAGTGGAGCCGCAGGCTTTTCAGGGGCGCGGGGAACTGCGCGACCAGCCACAACGCACCCGCAGCCGCGACACGACTGTCTCCCCCCACCCCCTGGCGAGGGGCCTGGGGCGCAGCCCCAGTTTCGGGAAGGGGCGGGCTTGGGGAATCCCCCACCCCCATAGGCGCCGTCAACCGCCGGACACCTGTCCATGCCAAGACCCCCACAGCGCCGCATACGCCCCACCCGCCGCCACCAAGCTCTCATGCGTCCCCACCTCCGTCAGACACCCCGCCTCCATGACCGCAACCCGGTCCGCGTCATGGGCCGTATGCAGACGATGGGCGATCGCGATCACCGTGCGCCCAGCGAGCACGGCCGCCAGCGCATGCTCCGTATGGCGAGCCGTGGTCGGGTCGAGAAGCGCTGTCGCCTCGTCGAGGATCAGCGTGTGCGGGTCGGCCAATACCACCCGCGCCAGAGCCAGCTGCTGAGCCTGAGACCCATCCGGACGGTGCCCGGCGGGCCCCAACTCGGTGTCCAGGCCGGAGGCCAGCTCGGAGACCCAGCCCGCGCCCACCGCCGCAAGCGCCGCCCACAACTCGGCGTCATCGGCTGACGGTTCGGCGATCAGCAGGTTGTCGCGGACCGTCCCCAGGAACACATGGTGCTCCTGGGTGACCAGCACAACCTGCCGCCGCAACTGCTCGGGCCCGAGCGCAGCGATCGGCACCCGCCCCACCGTCACCGTCCCGGAACTCGGCGCGTCGATCCCCGCAAGCAGCCGGCTCAACGTGGTCTTGCCCGCACCGGACGGACCGACGATCGCCAGCCGCTCCCCCGGCCGCACCGTCAGGTCCACTCCGCGCAGTACCTCGCCCCCGCGGTCGTACGCGTACCGCACCCCTGTGACATCGATCCGGTCGTCCTCCGGCGTGGGGGAGGACGCCGCCGAAGCCTGCGGTGCCCGCCCCAGCCCCTCCACGCGGGCGAACGACGCGCCACTGCTCTGCAACTGCTCGACCCGCATCAGAATCGTGTCGAGCGGCGACTCGAGCTGACGCAGATACAGCGCCGCCGCGATCACCGCACCCAGGCTCATCAGTCCGCGCTCGTGCAGGACACTGCCCGCCAGCAGCACACCGGCCACGGGAACGACGTACGAGAACTCCATGACCAGGAAGAACACGGAGCGCAGGTACAGCGTGTACATCCGGGTGCGACGGGACGTCTCGAGCGCCTCCCGGCTCGCCGCGATCCGCCGCCCCCGAAGCCCGAAGGCTTCGACCGTGCGGGCCCCCGCGGCGGTGGCCGCCACGATCTCGGCGACCTCCGAGGTGGCGGCCCCCTCGGCGAGATACGCGGCGCGCGCCCGGCGCAGATACCAGCGCAGTACGAACCAGATGCCGATCTGACCGAGCACCGCACAGGCACCGAGCAGCGGATCGAGGAAGAAGACCGCGCCGAGGATGAACAGGCACTGCACCGTGGAGATCAGCAACTCGGGGCCGGCGTCGCGCAGCGTGGTTCCCACCTGGGCGACATCAGCCGTGCCGCGCGCGGTCAGATCGCCCGTGCCCGCCCGCTCCACGACCGAGGCGGGCAGCGACAGGGCCCGCTCGACGAACTGCTCGCGCACCCGTGCCAGCGTCCGCTCCCCGAACCGGTGCCCCACATAGCGGGCCCACCGGGCCAGCAGCAACTGCGCCAGCGCGCACAGCAGAATGGCGAGGGCCAGCCGGTCCACGACATCCACGCCACCGCCCGCCCTGACCTCGTCGATGATGCGGCCGAGCAGCCAGGGGCCGACGAGTCCGACGGCGGCGGCCAGCGCGTTCAGGACGAGCACGGCGACGAAGGCGCGCCCGTCGGCCCGGATCAGCCGCTCCGCCGCCCGCCGCACATCGGCCGGTTCGGCGACGGGCAGTTGGCCGGAGGACTGCTTCGTAACCGAGGTCTCCGAAGCCACTGAAGTCACCGAACGGCCTCCCCCACACCCGCGTCCACATCCCCGTCCGCGACCGCGTCCGCCTCCCCAACAAAGTCCCCGTCGTCGTGCTCTTCCTCGTCGTCATCGCGAGCCACCAGCGCCCGGTATCCGGGCTCCTCGTCGAGGAGCCGATGATGGCTCCCGCTGGCCACGACCTTGCCCTCGACCAGGTAGAACACGGTGTCCGCCCGGTCCAGTACGAGCGGCGAGGTGCTGGTCACCACGGTCGTACGGCCCGCGCGCCCGGCCCGCAGCCGGTCCGCGACGGCGGCCTCGGTGTGGGCGTCGAGTGCCGAGGTGGGTTCGACGGCGAGCAGCACTTCCGGCTCGGCCAGCAGCGCCCGTACGAGCCGTACGCGCTGCCGCTGGCCGCCGGACAGGCTGCGGCCCTGTGCGTCGACGGCCGAGTCGAGTCCGTCGGGCAGGCCTTGGACGATGTCGTCGGCCGCGGCCGCGTGCACGGCGCGGGAGATGTCCTCCTCAGCGAGGTCCCGGCTGCCGGACACCAGCTCCCGCAGCGTGCCCGCGAACAGGTCCGCCTCGTTGTCCGCGACCAGGATGCGCTCGCGGATCTGCGCCAGTTGGATCTCGTCGAGGCGTACGCCGCCCCAGGTCGCAGCCGACTCGGCGTACCGGCCGAGGCGGTCGATCACGGCCGCGGACTCGGCGGGACGGGCACCGGCCAGCGCGGTCAGCCGGCCGGGCAGCACCCGCAATCCGGACTCCGGGTCGTGCAGCACCGAGGGCTCCGCGGGGGCCTCCCGTGTGCCGTCGTCGGCGGCCGGCTCCAGTCGCAGGAAAGCTACGACGCGCCGCGCGGCCACCAGTCCTCGGCTGATGCCGTAGCCGCACTCCACGAAGAACGCCACCATCGGCACCAGGACGGCGACATAGCCGTACACCGACACCAACTCGCCCACGGTGAGCTGCCCTTGAGCGGCCAGCCGGGCCGCCAGCCAGGTCACCACGGCGAGGAACACCGTCGGCAGTCCGATGCCCAGCGCCTGGAGCCAGCTGGTCACCGCCCCGACCCGGTACCCCTGGGCCCGCAGCCGTTGCGAGTCCCGGTGGAAGGCGTCGGCGACCAGCCCTTTGCCGCCCAGGCCGTTGAGGACGCGCAGTCCGCTCGCGAGGTCGCCGATGCGCGCCGTCAGCACGCTCTGCCGTTCGCGGTACGTGGTCTCCGTGCTCTGCAGCCGCCCGAGCAGCGGACCTGCGATGACGGCGATGACCGGGATGCCGAGCAGGACGACTCCGGCCAGCAGGGGGGAGAGCGTCAGCAGCAGCCCGGCGACGACCATGTAGGCGACGAGTGCGCCGACGCCGGGGCCGACCACGGTCAGGGAGCCGCTGATCGTCTGCACGTCGCCGACGCCGATCGTGACGACCTCCCCGGCCCCGACCCGGCGTGACAGTGCGGCACCCAGCCGGACCGCATGCCCGACCACGACCTTCACTGTGCGGAAGTTGGCGTCCATCCGGAGTCTGGTCATGGTGCGGTGCCGCATGATGCTCAGCCAGGCGTTGAACGCCCCCATGCCGAGCAGGGCCGCGGACCAGCCGATCAGCGCGGCCCGGTCGCCCGGCTCCAGACCGTCGTCGATCGCGCGGGCCAGCAGATACGGCGCGAGCGCCATCAGCACGAACCACACGCTGCCCAGCAGCGCACCGGCGGCGGACCGGCCCGGCTGGGCCCTGACCAGCCACCACAGATACCGGCCGCCGCTTCGGCAGTCGGGCGTACCCGGATTTCCGTACGCATCGATCTGCCCCACCCGTTGACCACCCTCCCCATCGACCGACGGCCGTCAACCGACCGCTGACATGCCACGTCGCCAGAGCGCGCCCCTAGACCAAGCTCTCCCGCCACGCCTGGTGCAGATCCGCGAACCTGCCGGTCGCGGCGACGAGTCCGGCGGGCGAGCCGTCCTCGACGATCCGTCCGTGCTCCATCACCAGCACCCGGTCGGCGATCTCCACCGTCGACAGGCGGTGTGCGATGACGACCGCCGTGCGGCCCCGCAGGACGGTCGACATGGCGCGCTGGACGGCCCGTTCACCGGGGATGTCCAGGGAACTGGTCGCCTCGTCGAGGATCAGGACCGCCGGGTCGGCGAGCAACGCGCGGGCGAACGCGACGAGTTGGCGCTGGCCTGCCGAGATACGGCCGCCCCTCTTGCGTACGTCGGTGTCGTAGCCGTCGGGCAGGGCGCTGATGAAGTCATGGGCGCCGAGGGCCTTCGCGGCGCGCTCGATCTCCTCGCGGGTGGCGTCGGGGCGGCCGATGGCGATGTTCTCGGCGACCGTGCCGGAGAAGAGGAAGGCCTCCTGGGTCACCATCACCACACCGCGCCTCAGTTCGGGCATCGCGAGCTCGCGCAGGTCGACGCCGTCCAGGAGGATGCGGCCGGCCGTGGGGTCGTAGAAGCGGGCCAGGAGTTTGGCGAGCGTCGACTTGCCCGCGCCCGTCGAGCCGACCACGGCGACGGTCTGCCCGGCGGGCAGCGTCAGGTCGAAGCGCGGCAGCACCTCGCCGCCCGTGCGGTAGCCGAACCGCACGCCGTCGAAGACGACCTCGCGGCCCGGTTGTGCCGAGGCGAGTGCGGGCAGGGGCTTCGGCTCGGCGGGCTCCGGAACCGTGGGCGTCTGGGCGAGCAGGCCCGCGATCTTCTCCAGTGAGGCGGCGGCCGACTGGTAGGAGTTGAGGAACATGCCCAGCCGGTCGATGGGGTCGTACAGGCGGCGCAGATAGAGGACCGCGGCTGCCAGTACGCCGAGCGCCAGCGACTGAGATGCCACCCGGTACGCGCCCCAGAGCACGATCGCCGCGACCGTCGTGTTGGCGACCAGCCGGGACTTGACGACGTAGCGGGCCATTTCCAGCAGAGCGTCGCCGTTCTTGCGCTCGTGCCGGCGGTTGAGGACCCGGAACTCCTTGTCGTTCGCGTCCTCACGGCGGAACGCCCGCACCGGCCGGATGCCGTTCATCGTCTCGGCGAACTTCACGATCACGGCGGCGATCGCGGTCGAGCGGATGGCGTAGACGCGGCCCGCGCGGCGACGGTACTGGCGGATGAACAGGTAGAGCGGCGCGAACGACGCCACGGCCACCGCCCCGAGGCCCAGGTCGAGCCAGAGCAGCATCGCCGAGATGTAGACGAAGGAGATGATGACGGTGATGAGTTCCTGCAGACCCTCGTCGAGCAGCTCGCGCAGGGACTCGACGTCCGTGGTGGAGCGGGAGATGATGCGGCCCGAGGTGTAGCGCTCGTGGAAGTCGATGCTCAGCGCTTGGGCGTGGCGGAAGATCCGGCCGCGCAGGTCGAGCAGCACGTCCTGGTTGACGCGCGCGGACGCGGTGATGAACGCGTACTGGAGCCCGCCCGAGGCCAGCGCGCACAGGAGATACCCGACCGCGACCGCGATCAGCGGACCGTGCCGGTCGTCCCGGAATGCGGGGACGGCACGGTCGATGGCGTACGCCACGAGCAGCGGGCCCGCCTGCACCGCCGCCTGCTGGAGCAGGAGCAGCAGGGAGGTCAGGGCGACGCGGGCCTTCATCGGGGCGAGCAGGGAGCGCAGGAGGGCGGCGGTCGCGCCCGGTGGGGTGGGGAGGGCGTCGCGGTCGAAGGCGTCGCCTGCCTCCGGGGGGTCACCGGCGGGCCGGTCCTTACGCGGTTCCTGGCTCGGCGCGGTGGTCGTGGGCGCCGCGGTCATCGGTGGGCCTCCTTTTCCGCGACGGTCTCGACGTACGCGCCGCTCTCACCGTCCGCTTCCGGGTGTTCGGCTTCCGGGTGTTCCGCGCCGGACATCAGACGGGCGTACTCGGCGTTCGTGCGCAGCAGTTCGTGGTGGGTGCCGATCGCGGCGATCCGGCCGCCGGAGAGCAGGGCCACGCGGTCGGCGAGAAGGACCGTGGACGGGCGGTGCGCCACGATCAGGGCGGTCGTCTCCGCGAGTACGCGGCGCAGGGCGGCCTCGACCGCGGCCTCCGTGTGCACGTCCAGCGCGGAGAGCGGGTCGTCGAGGACGAGGAAGCGGGGGCGGCCCACGACGGCCCTCGCCAGCGCGAGGCGTTGACGCTGACCGCCGGAGAGGCTGAGGCCTTGCTCGCCGACCTGGGTGCCGGTGCCGTGCGGGAGGGCGTGGGTGAAGTCGGCCTGGGCGATGGCCAGGGCGCGCTGCAGCTCCCGTTCGCCCGCCTCGGGTTGGGCGCCCATCAGGACGTTCTCCCCGACGGACGCCGAGAACAGGGTGGGCTCCTCGAAGGCCACGGCGACCTTGGATCGCAGCTCCTCGCGGGGCATCGCCGTGATGTCCTCGCCGTCCAGCGTGATCCGGCCCGAGGTCACCTCGTGCAGACGGGGGACGAGGGCCGTGAGAGTGGTCTTTCCCGTCCCGGTCGCGCCGACGAGAGCCATGGACTCGCCGGACCGGATGTGGAGGTCGATCCGGTCGATTACGGGAGGAGCGTCGGCGGGGGCGTCGGGGTAGCGGAACGACACGGAGTGGAACCGGAGACCGCCCGCGCTCTCGGCGGAGGCGGTGTCCTCGGGCGACACCCGGCTGCCCGTGTCCTCCGTGCTCCTGCCCGTGCTCTCCGGCTCCGCGTCCATCACCTCGAAGTACCGCTCCGTCGCCGTCGCCGCCTCCTGCGTCATGGCCAGAAGGAACCCGATGGAGTCGACCGGCCAGCGCAGCGCCAGCGCGGTGGAGAGGAAGGCGACGAGCGTGCCCGCGGACAGCGCCCCGTCCGCGACCTGCACGGTCCCGAGGACCAGCGCCGCCCCGATGGCCAGTTCGGGCAGCGTCATGATGACGGCCCAGATCGCGGCGAGCAGCCGGGCCTTGCGCAGCTCGGTGCCGCGCAGGGTCCCGGACAGTTCCCGGAAGGCCCGCGCCTGGCTGCGGTGCCGCCCAAAACCCTTGATGATCCTGATCCCGAGGACACTCTCCTCGACGACCGTCGTCAGGTCACCCACCTGGTCCTGCGCGAGCCGCGCCACAGTGGCGTACCGCTTCTCGAAGACGGCGCACACGACGATCACGGGCACGGCCGGCCCCAGGATCACCAGCCCCAGCGTCCAGTCCTGCGCCAGCATGATGAGCACGCCGACGACGATGGTCACGCTGTTGACCAGCAAGAACGTCAACGGAAAGGCCAGGAACATACGCAGCAGCATCAGATCCGTCGTGCCCCGCGACAGCAGCTGACCCGAGGGCCAGCGGTCGTGGAAGGCGACCGGCAGCCGTTGCAGATGCCGGTACAGAGCCGCCCGCATCGACGCCTCGACACCGGCCAGCGGCCGGGCCACCAGCCACCTCCGCAGCCCGAACAGCAGCGCCTCGGCGAGCCCGAGCAGCAGCAGGGACAGGGCCCCCAGCCACACCCCGCGCGGATCCCGGTCGGCCACCGGCCCGTCCACGATCCACTTGAGGACGAGCGGGATCACCAGCCCCGTACACGAGGCGAGGATCGCGACGAACGCCGCCGTGAACAGCCGCGCCCGCACGGGCCGTACGTACGGCCACAGGCGCAGCAGAATCCGTACGACGGAACGGTCGCCGTCGCGGCGACCGGCCAGGGCCGTGTCCTCTGGGTTCGTGAGGTCCTTGTCATCGGTGACTGCGGGTGTAGTGGCCATCAGTAGTGAGCCTACGGATCGGCACTGACACAGCCCACCGAGTTTCGGCCGGACCTCAGCTCCTCCGGTGGTCCTAGGACCGGTCCGACCTGCGGAGTCGTAGTCCCGTATCAACCGATCGGCTGATGTGCGTTCGAGCGAGACGACCGATGTGCGCGGCCCCGGCTGCCCGGGACCCTCGAGGCATGACCACCCAACCCGTCATCGAAGTCACCGGACTGCGCAAGTCATACGGAGGGAGGGCCGTCGTCGACGGGGTGTCCTTCGCCGTCGAGGAGGGGGAGATCTTCGGCATCCTCGGCCCGAACGGCGCCGGCAAGACGACCACCGTCGAATGCGTGGAGGGCCTGCGGATCCCGGACGCGGGCCGCGTACGCGTCACCGGCCTCGATCCCGTCGCCGACCACGACGCCGTCAGCCGCGTCCTCGGCGCCCAGCTCCAGGAGAGCGAACTCCAGGAGAAACTCACCGTCCGCGAGGCGCTGGAGCTGTACGCATCCTTCTACCCGAGCCCCGCCGACTGGCGCCCGCTCGCCGAACGCCTGGGCCTCAGCGGCAAGTTGGACGCCCGCTTCGGCAAGCTGAGCGGCGGCCAGAAGCAGCGCCTGTTCATCGCGCTCGCGCTGATCGGTGATCCGAAGGTCGTTGTGCTCGACGAGCTGACCAGCGGACTCGACCCGCGGGCCCGCCGTGACACCTGGGAGCTCATCGAGGACATCCGCGCGAACGGCGTCACGGTCCTCCTCGTCACGCACTTCATGGAGGAGGCGCAGCGTCTCTGCGACCGGATCGCGGTCATCGACCAGGGCCGGATCGCCGCGCTGGACACGCCCCGCGGGCTGATCGCCCGCGCCACGAACGCCACCCTCATCAGCTTCACGCCCTCCGCGCCGCTCGACGAACGCGAGCTGGCCGCGCTGCCCGCAGTGGCTTCGGTCGAGTGCAAGGACGACGGCCGGATCACGCTCGGCGGCACCGACGAGACCGTCAACGCGGTCATCACGCTGCTCGCCCGGCAGCACATCACGGCGCATCAACTCCGTGTCACCGACGCCACGTTGGACGACGCGTTCCTCGATCTGACGGGAGTCGCACGATGAGCAGCACCGCCGTACTGAAGGCCGAGACCCGGCTCTTCGGCCGCGAACCCGGCGCGAACTTCTGGATCCTGGCGTTCCCCACCCTGGTCCTGGTGATCCTCGGCAGCATCCCGGCGTTCCGCACCACCCAGGACGACCTCGGCGGCCTCCGGATCATCGACATGTACGTACCGGTGGCGGTGCTACTCGGCATGATCGTGGCCGGCCTGCAGTCCATGCCGCCGGGCATCACCGGCTACCGCGAACGCGGCATCCTGCGCCGTATGTCGACGACCCCCGTGCGCCCGAGCGCGTTGCTGTCCGCGCACATGGGGCTGCACGGCGCCGCCGCCGCACTGTCGGCGCTGCTCGCGCTGTCGGTGGGCCGGATCGTGTTCGACGTGGCGCTGCCGCGACAGCCCTTCGGATACGTGCTGGCGCTGCTGCTCGCCGTGGCGGTCGCCCTCGCCATGGGCGCCCTGATCTCGGCGCTGGCCCGCACCTCGAAGGCGGCGACGGCCCTCGGTACCGCGGCGTTCTTCCCGAGTATGTTCTGCGCGGGTGTCTATATCCCGGTGCAGACGATGCCGGATGTCCTCGTCCGCATCGTCGAGTTCACCCCGTTCGGCGCGGCGGTCCAGGCTCTGAACGAGGCGGCGGCGGGGGACTGGCCGGGCTGGGACCACCTGGGCGTGCTCGTCGGGTGGACGGTGCTGCTCACGGCGGGGGCCGCGCGCTGGTTCCGTTGGGAATAGTGGGAGTAGTCCGTCAGGAACGGACGATCGGGGGGAACCGGCCGTGAGCGCAAATGCGCAGACTGGATCGAGGGTCATGTCGGCTACGGAGATCGAGCAGCGGTGGAAGCTGTTCGAACGGTGGGGGCCGTACGGGCTGCTGGGATTCTCCGTACTCGTCTCAGTCGCCACCGCCGAGCTGCTGATGAGCACGGCCGAGCGGTACGTGGCCGGGGCGCTGGTCATCGTGGCGATCGCGCTACAGATCTGGTGGGGCCGGGCAAGCCGGACCCGGCAGGAGCCGTGCGCCGCCTCGACGGTGTACTACGCCGTACGCTGGGCCCTCGCGTTCACGCTCAGCTGGCTGAACCCGTTCTTCGCGTTCTACGCGGCCACGGGCTACTGGGGATCCGAACGGCTGCTGCGGGGGCGCTGGTTGTGGATCGGCCTGTTCGCCACCGCCGTCATCATGGCGGGCTCGCAGTCCGGCGGTCTGCCGCCGAACAACCTGACGCAGTGGCTGGTGTTCTTCGGGCTCCTGGCTGCCAATGCCTCGCTGGTTCTCCTCATGCAGCATCTGACGACGAAGGAGGAGGAGCGGACCCGCGCCCAGGCCTCCACCATCCTGGAACTGGAGCGCACCAACACCGCGCTCCAGCAGGCCCTCGACGAGAACGCCGCCCTCCACGCCCAACTCCTCGTCCAGGCAAGGGAAGCGGGCGTCGCCGACGAGCGACGACGGCTGGCCGCCGAGATCCACGACACCATCGCGCAAGGGCTGACCGGGATCATCGCCCAGCTCCAGGTCGTCGCGAACGCCCCCGACCTGCCGACCGCCCGCACCCACCTCGACCGCGCTTCCGCCCTGGCCCGCCACAGCCTCGGCGAGGCACGCCGCTCCGTGCAGAACCTCGCGCCCGTCGCCCTGGAGCACGACGGTCTGCCCCAAGCACTGAAGAAGACGGTCGCTGAATGGGCCGAACGGACGTGCGTACGCGCCGAGTTCACGACCACGGGCACCCCCGAGCACCTTCACGAGGAGGTCTCGGCGACCCTGCTGCGCATCACTCAGGAGGCCCTGTCCAACGCCTCCCGGCACGCCCACGCCGGCCGCCTCGGCGTCACCCTCTCCTTCATGGGCAACGAGGTCGTCCTCGACGTACGCGACGACGGCCGCGGCTTCGACCCCCTCACCCTCCCCTCCCGCAACGGCCACGGCGGCTTCGGCCTCGACGGCATGCGCGCCCGCGCCGAACGCATCGCCGGCTCAATGACCGTGGAGTCCGAACCAGGGCACGGTACGGCCGTGTCGGCTCGCGTACCGTTGGTACGCCATGAGCGATGACGCCATCACCCTCCTCATAGTCGACGACCATCCCGTCGTACGGGACGGTCTGCGCGGCATGTTCGAATCGGCACCGGGATTCACGGTGCTGGGCGAGGCGTCGAACGGCGTGGAGGCCGTAAATCTGGCCCACGCCCTGGACCCTGACGTCGTGTTGATGGACCTCCGCATGCCCGGCGGCAACGGCGTGGAGGCCATCGCTGAGCTGACCCGGCAGGGCGCCCGCGCCAAGATCCTGGTCCTGACCACGTACGACACGGATTCCGACACCCTCCCCGCGATCGAGGCGGGCGCGACGGGCTACCTCCTGAAGGACGCTCCGAGGGAGGAACTCTTCAGCGCCGTCCGCGCGGCGGCTCAGGGCCGTACGGTCCTGTCTCCAGCGGTGGCGTCCCGCCTGGTCTCGGCGGTCCGAGCCCCCGCCAACGAGCCGCTGTCGGCCCGCGAACGTGAGGTCCTGGCGCTGGTGGCCAAGGGCACCTCGAATCGTGAGATCGCCCGGGTCCTGTTCATCAGCGAGGCGACGGTCAAGACGCATCTGACGCACCTGTACGCCAAGTTGGGGGTCAAGGACCGGGCGGCGGCGGTGGCGGTGGGGTACGACAGGGGAATCCTGGGCTGAGTTCGGTGCGGGTTCATCGTGAATCCCCACTCGCCCACGAGCCCAACTCCCCACTCCCGTAGGCGCCCCGCCGGAGGCACAGGGCGGCTGGACGATTTCCGGCCAACATCCGTTCGCCCCACTGACATGTACGCGTCTCACCTGGCACTCTTCACCTCACGCGGCACTCCCGCACAGCTGCCGCACAGCACCCGCACCGCCCCTTCACCCGTTCGACGGGCCACCCATGCCTGTCGGGCACCCCCACAAAGGAGCTTGTGTGACCCCCCTCTACGCGCGTCACAAGCGCACAACTCTGGCCATCGCCACCGCCGTCGCGGCCGGAGCCCTCCTCACCACCGGTCTGACCACCGGCGCCACCGCCCAGTCCGGCGCCGAGCCGTCCGCCAGGACGCAGCTCGCCGGCGCCCCGGTCCAGTTGTCCGCGGCAGCCCGTACGAGTCTGATCAAGAAGGCCGATGCGGCGACCACCGAAACGGCCGACGAGATAGGCCTCGGCGCCAAGGAGAAGCTGGTCGTCAGAGACGTCGTCAAGGACGTCGACGGCACCACGCACACCCGCTACGAGCGGACGTACGACGGACTCCCCGTCCTCGGCGGCGACTTGGTGATCCACGAGTCCAAGTCCGGCAAGACGGAGGGCGTGACCAGAGCGACGAAGGCCGACATCAAGGTCACGGACGTCACGCCCGACATCGCCAAGTCCACTGCGGAGAAGCAGGCGTTGAAGGCCGCCAAGGCGGAGGGCAGCAAGAAGTCCGCGGCCGACAAGGCGCCCCGTAAGGTCATCTGGGCCGCGAGCGGCAAGCCGACCCTGGCGTACGAGACGGTCGTCGGCGGCTTCCAGCACGACGGCACCCCGCAGGAACTGCACGTCATCACGGACGCCACCACGGGCGAGAAGCTGTACGAGTGGGAGGCGATCCAGACCGGTACGGGCCACAGCCAGTACAGCGGCGACGTCACCATCGGCACCTCGCTGTCGGGCTCGACGTACCAGCTCAACGACCCGAACCGGGGCGCCAGCAAGACGTACAACCTCAATCGCGGTACGTCCGGCACCGGCACCCTCTTCACCGATGCCGACGACACCTGGGGCACGGGCGCGGCCTCCAACGCCCAGACCGCCGCCGTCGACGCGCACTTCGGCGCGCAGGTCACCTGGGACTTCTACAAGAACGTCCTCGGCCGCAGCGGCATCAGGAACGACGGCAAGGCCGCCTACTCCCGCGTCCACTACGGCAACGCGTACGTCAACGCCTTCTGGTCCGACGCCTGCTTCTGCATGACGTACGGCGACGGCGCGGGCAACGCGAAGCCGCTGACGTCGATCGACGTGGCCGGCCACGAGATGACGCACGGCGTCACCTCCAACACCGCGGGCCTCAACTACAGCGGTGAATCAGGCGGGTTGAACGAGGCGACGTCCGACATCTTCGGCACGGCGGTGGAGTTCTACGCGGCCAACTCCTCGGACGTGGGCGACTACCTGATCGGCGAGAAGATCGACATCAATGGCGACGGCACGCCGCTCCGTTACATGGACAAGCCCAGCAAGGACGGCAGCTCCAGGGACAGCTGGTCCTCCAACCTGGGCGGCATCGACGTCCACTACTCCTCCGGCCCGGCGAACCACTTCTTCTACCTGCTGAGCGAGGGCAGCGGCACCAAGACGATCAACGGAGTCACCTACGACTCCCCCACCTCCAACGGCTCCACCATCACCGGCATCGGCCGCGACAAGGCGGTACAGATCTGGTACAAGGCGCTGACCGAGTACATGACGTCGACGACGAGGTACGCGGGCGCCCGCACCGCGACGCTCAGCGCGGCGAGCGACCTCTACGGCTCAACGAGCACGGAGTACAAGGCGGTTCAGGCGGCCTGGGCCGCGGTCAACGTGAACTGACGTTCTACCAATCACCGCACGCACATGGGCAGCCCCCGAAAAGAAGGCGTTCCGGGGGCTGCCCTACGCTGCTCCCCATGCCCTCACCGGAAACGCCCTTCACGTACGACGACGTGGGCGCGACCCGCGAGAACCGGACCCCGCCCGGCTTCCACCCCCTGCACGTCAGAACGCGTATCGGCGAGGGCCGGCCCGTCTTCGAGGCGGCGTCCCGGGCAGTCCTGACCTGGGAACTGCACCGAGCGATAGGCGTCGGCATCACCACCGAAGCCCCCAAGGCCGCCCCCGGCGTCGAACTGACGGTCACCCTGGGCGGCGTCATCAAGGCCCCCTGCCGCATCGTCTGGACGACAGAAGAACCCCGACGGGCCGGCTGGGCCTACGGCACCCTCCCCGGCCACCCCGAATCCGGCGAAGAGGCGTTCCTGGTCGAAATGACGGGCGACGGCACGGTCTGGCTGACGGTCACGGCCTTCAGCCGCCCGGCGAAGTGGTACGCGCGGGCGGGCGGTCCGGCCACGCGGGGGTTGCAGCATGCGTATGCGCGGAGGTGCGGGGTGGTTTTGCGGCGGTTGCACGGGGGTGACGAGGTCTAGAGCCGTCGCCCGGAACCTGACCACCACACTTGGTGGCCGTCAGAAGCGGAACAGATCCTGGTGGCACATATCCACCACATATCCACTTCCGGTAAGGCGGTCGGCATGAACCTGGACCTTCGGGGTCAAGCAATTACCCGCGTCTGCTTCGACGCGGCTCTCACACTCCTGACCAGCGGGGATTGCGAGCTGCGCGTCGAGAACGAGGCGGTTCTCCAAGTCTCGGACGGGGATCATGTGTCTTTCGACCCGGAAGCCCCGGACGTTGCGGCTCCTCATCTCGTCCGACTGAACGGTGACGTGATTGCCGAGGCCGAGGCGGGAAAAGCCGGGGATCTCGTGATCGAATTCGAGAGCGGCACGAAGCTGACTGTCCGGCCGGATGACGATTATGAGGCCTGGGGGCTTGTCGGGCCGATGGGAAGGCGAGCGATCTGCACGCCCGGAGGCGAGATTGCGGTGTGGAGTGGGGAGTGATGTCGGCAAGCGCCGGGAAGCTTCCGATGCTGTTGGTGAATCCTCGCTGGCCAGGTAGGCCGGTCGCGGAAGCGTGACACTCTCGCGGGCAAGTGTCACATTCCTGCGACTGCCTACCTGGGGGTCAATGGCATCGGACAGTGCGCCGCACGGCCGTCAGGGTTTCGCCATGCTCACCGCATCAAAACCCCCGCCGCCTCCACCAACTCCTCCGAAGGAACCGCCACCAGCCCCAACTCCGCGCTCGACGCCAACAGCCGATGCGTCGGCAGGATGCGGACCGTGTAACCGAAGGGACCGGTGCGGTCCAGGGACAGCGGGCCCTCGTAGAGCCAGCGGCCCTCCTGGTCCGGGCCGCCCGCCGGTTTCAGGGGGACCGCCGTGCCGTCGGTGATGCTGTCCTCCGAGTCGACTCGGCCCGAGACCGCCTGGACCTCGACGTCGTCGGGGACCAGGTCGCCCAGGCCCACGCGGACCCGTAGCGACATCGTCGTGCCGAGTTCCGCCGTCGTCGTGGCCGCCGACGTCTCCACGTGGTCGACCGTGACGCGTGGCCACGCCGCGCGGACGCGGGACTTCCAGGTCGCCAGCTCGCGGGCGGAGGAGGTGTTCATGGAGCGGTGGGCGCGGGCCGCGGGGGCGTAGAGGCGTTCCACGTACTCGCGGACCATGCGGCCCGCCAGGACCTTCGGGCCCAGCAGCGTCAGCGTCTGACGGACCATCTCGATCCAGCGGTCGGGGAGGCCGCCGGGGCCGCGGTCGTAGAAGCGGGGGGCGACGCGCTGCTCCAGCAGGTCGTACAACGCCGACGCCTCCAGGTCGTCGCGGCGGTCCTCGTCCGTCGCCTCCGTGCCGTCCGCCGTGGGGATCGCCCAGCCGAAGTCCGGCTGGAACCATTCGTCCCACCAGCCGTCCAGGACCGACAGGTTCAGGCAGCCGTTCAGCGCCGCCTTCATGCCGGATGTGCCGCAGGCCTCCAGGGGGCGCAGCGGGTTGTTGAGCCAGATGTCGCAGCCGGGGTAGAGCTTCTGGGCCATCGCCATGCCGTAGTCCGGGAGGAACACGATCCGGTGGCGTACGCGCGGGTCGTCCGCGAAGCGCACCAGTTCCTGGATGAGGCGCTTGCCGCCGTCGTCCGCCGGGTGCGCCTTGCCCGCAACCACGATCTGCACCGGACGCTCGGGATGCAGCAGCAGGTCCATCAGACGGTCCCTGTCCCGCAGCATCAGCGTGAGGCGCTTGTAGGACGGGACTCGGCGCGCGAAGCCGATCGTCAGCACGTCCGGGTCCAGCACGCCGTCGATCCAGCCGAGTTCGGCCGTGCCGGCGCCGCGCTGGCGCCAGGACGCGTCCAGCCGCTCGCGTACCTCCGTCACCAACTGCTCGCGCAGCACCCGGCGCAGTTCCCAGATGTCCTGGTCGGGGATCTCCGCCACGGCGTCCCAGCGGTCGGAGGCGCCGACCGTCATGGCGTCCTCCGTCCGCTGCGCGCCGATCTGGCGGGCGCCGAGCCGGAAGACCTCGGGCGCCACCCAGGTGGGCGCGTGCACCCCGTTCGTCACGGAGGTGATCGGCACCTCGTCGGGGTCGAAGCCCGGCCAGAGCCCGGAGAACATCTCCCGGCTGACGTGCCCGTGCAGCAACGACACCCCGTTGGCCCGCTGACCGAGCCGCAGGCCCATCACCGCCATGTTGAAGAGATTGGGCTCGCCCCCCGGATACGTCTCCATCCCGAGCTGGAGAATCCGCTCCACCTCGATCCGCGGGAGCTCCGAGTCCGGGCCGAAGTGCCGGGCCACCAGCTCCCGGTCGAAGCGGTCGATTCCGGCGGGCACGGGGGTGTGGGTCGTGAAGACGGTTCCCGCGCGGACGGCCTCCAGCGCGGCGTCGAAGTCCAGGTCTTCGTAAGAGAGTTCGTGAATACGTTCAAGACCTAGGAATCCCGCATGCCCCTCGTTCGTATGGAAGACCTCCGGCTGCGCGTGCCCGGTCAAGCGGCAGTACGTACGGACCGCGCGCACCCCGCCGATCCCCAGCAGCATCTCCTGCAGCAGCCGGTGCTCACTGCCACCCCCGTACAACCGGTCCGTCACACCGCGCTCGCCGAGGTCGTTCTCCTCGACGTCCGAGTCGAGCAGCAGCAGCGGAACCCGGCCCACCTGTGCCAGCCAGATACGGGCCCGGAGCGATTTCTCGCCGGGCAGGGCCAGCGAGACCTGGGAGGGCGTGCCGTCCTGCTCGCACAGGAGCGAGAGCGGGAGCTCGTTCGGGTCGAGGACCGGATAGTGCTCCTGCTGCCAGCCGTCCCGCGACAGCGTCTGCCGGAAGTATCCGTGCCGGTAGAGCAGTCCGACACCGATCAGGGGTACGCCGAGATCGCTGGCCGCCTTGAGATGGTCCCCGGCGAGGATGCCGAGGCCGCCGGAGTACTGGGGCAGCGCGGCCGTGATGCCGAATTCGGGTGAGAAGTAGGCGATGGCGGCTGGCAGTTCGGACGACTGGGACTGGGACTGGTACCAGCGGTCGCCGGTCACGTAGTCCTTCAGGTCGTCGGCCGCCGCGGCCAGCCGCCGCAGGAAGCGCCGGTCCTCGGCCAGCTCGGCGAGCCGTCCGGGCGAGACGTTCCCGAGGAGACGCACGGGATCGTTCTCGGAGGCGGCCCAACGCTCGGGGTCCACGGACTGGAAGAGATCACGGGTCTCTGCATGCCAGGACCAGCGCAGATTGCGCGCCAGATCGCTGAGCGGGTGAAGGGCTTCGGGGAGTACGGGACGCACGGTGAACCTGCGGATGGCCTTCACGAGCTTCCACCTTCACGGGGGCCTACGCGGCAGCGATGCGCACGCTTACGCATGCGCGACTTTTGTCACCCATGACGGTAGCGGCGACTGCCTCCGGCAACCACGGCGCAATTCGCTCCCCGGGAAGCGCAGTACTTCGGCTGAGGCTCGGTTGTGGCTGGTCGAGCCCCGCGGCGGAGCCGCAGATGTCACGGCCCGGCGCCCTGACGGGGCGCTCCCCCCATCCCGCCGTACAAAACCCGGCTTGAAATCGCCGCAACCTTCACACGTAAACCACGCGAGATATGGCCGATTCCGCCACGCCGTGCGGCCTTGTGGCAGGTCACAGCACACGAGAGGCTGCCAACGGCGATCCGACCTGTACCTGTCAGGGCTTACGCAAACTGCGGTCGGAGTACGCCGAGTCGAGGAGGGGAACTCACACCATGGCAGTGACGCACAAAAGGCGTCTGTCCTGGGCGGGAGGCCTCACCGCGGTCATCACGGCCGCGGTGCTTTCGGCCACCACACTGCCCGCACAGGCCGCCCCACTGGGGCAGATACTCGGCGCCGACGCCCCCGGCTCCGTCAGTGACAGCTATATCGTCACGCTCAAGGGCGGAACGAAGGCCCCGTCGAACGCGGGCAAGGACCTCGTCGAAACGTACGGGGCGAAAATCAGCCACACTTACAGCACCGCGATCAATGGCTATGCGGTGAAGGTCGGCGAGCAACAGGCCAAGCGCCTGGCCGCCGACGCACGCGTGGCCTCGGTCACGCAGAACACCAGAGTCAGTATCGATCACCAGCAGACGAACCCGCCCTGGGGCCTCGACCGCATCGACCAGCCGAACCTGCCGCTGGACAAGAGCTACACCTGGCCGGAGTCCGCGGGCCAGGGTGTGACGGCGTACGTCATCGACACCGGGATCCGGACCACGCACGAGGACTTCGGCGGCCGGGCGAGCTCCGGCTGGGACTTCGTCGACAACGACGCCACCGCGCAGGACGGCCAGGGCCACGGCACGCATGTGGCGGGCACGATCGCCGGAACGACGTACGGCGTGGCGAAGAAGGCCAAGGTCGTCGGTGTCCGCGTGCTCGACAACGAGGGTTCTGGCACGACGGCCCAGGTGATCGCGGGCATCGACTGGGTGACCAAGAACGCCCAGAAGCCCGCGGTGGCCAATATGAGCCTGGGCGGCTTCGCGAACGCGCAGCTCGACGCCGCCGTCCGCAACTCCATCGCGTCCGGCGTGACCTACGCGGTCGCGGCCGGCAACGACGGACTCCTGGCGAGCCTGTACTCGCCGGCCCGGGTCCAGGAAGCCATCACAGTCGGCGCGAGCGACGCGGCGGACGCACGGGCGAGCTTCTCGAACTGGGGCAGCCGGCTCGATCTGTTCGCACCCGGCGTGGACGTCACCTCCGCGTCGAACGCGAGCGACACCGCGAAGGCCACCTTCTCCGGTACGTCGATGGCGTCGCCCCACACAGCGGGTGCGGCGGCGCTCTATCTGGCCGATCACGCTACGGCGAGTCCCGCCGACGTGAGCAAGGCACTTGTCGCGCAGGCGGCGACCGGGAAGATATCCACCGCCGGCCTCGGCTCACCGAACAAGCTCTTGCAGGTCAGCAACCCCTAAGTAGTTGCGCATTCACCGACCGGCCTCGTCCGCCATGTATCACTGGACGGGGCCGGTCTTGTGTGCGGAGATACGCGCGAGTAGTTAACAACGTGCCGGATTGCCCACCCGATTAGGGTGGGAAGGCTCCCCGGTACGCCCCGCAGGACCCACCTCCCCACATGCCATCCGCCCACCCACGTTGACGCGGACAGGAGCGGTCATGCCCGCCACGCACCACTCGTCATCACCTCCGACGCACAGCACCAGCACACCCCCCGCAAACGGGGCGAAAGCCGGCCCGCCACAGCGGGCCGCGGCCGAGAAGCCGGAACAGGCAGCAGCCGAAATGACCGGAAAGACCGAGGCCACCCCCGCAAAGGCGGCGGAGGCCCCACCGGCGAACGAGGCTGTGGCCGAACCGGCGAAGGCGGCCAAGGCCACACCCGCCAAAGCCACGAAGGCCACGAAAGCCGCCAGGCCTGCGAAGGCCGCCAAGTCCGCGAAGCCTGCGAAGGCCGCCAAGACCGCGAAGGCGAAAGCCAAATCGGCGAAGACCGCGACGCCGAAACCCGAATCGGCCCAGGCCGGACTCACGGACACCACGCCACCGGACATCACGCCCCCGAACGCCGTGCCACCCGGCGGCGGCGCCCTCATCGGACGCATCCCCGTCCTGGACGTCCGCCCCCTCGTGGCGTGCGGGCGGCGCCCCGCCAAAGCCGTGGTGGGCGAGGCGTTCGAGATCTCGGCAACCGTGTTCCGGGAGGGCCACGACGCGGTCGCCGCCAACGTCGTCCTGCGGGACCCGGAGGGCCAGGCCGGTCCCTGGACCCCCATGCGGGAGCTGGCCCCCGGTACGGACCGCTGGGGCGCCACCGTCTCCGTACCGAAGGCGGGCCGCTGGACCTACACGGTGGAGGCCTGGGGCGACCCGATCACCACCTGGCGTCATCACGCGCAGATCAAGATCCCGGCGGGGATGGACACGGAGCTGGTCCTGGAGGAGGGCGCGCTGCTGTACGAGCGGGCCGCAGCCGGAGTTCCGGAGAGCCGGGGCCGCCGTGACACGATCCTCGCCGCCGCGGACGCCCTGCGCGACACCGCTCGACCCGCCGCGGCCCGCCTCGCCGCCGCCCTGACCCCGGACGTGGACCACGTCCTCGCCCGCCATCCGCTGCGCGACTTCGTCTCCTCCTCCGAGCAGTTGCCGTTGTTGGTGGAGCGGGAGCGGGCGTTGTACGGCTCGTGGTACGAGTTCTTCCCGCGTTCGGAGGGCGCGGTCGTCGAGACGGGCAGGC
>NZ_JBIAHS010000036.1:0-35502 GCF_042870755.1 Streptomyces sp. NPDC006365 | reverse complement strand
CCACAACCACCTCCAAGATCAGGTCTTGGAGACAGTCTGCTGGCTCACGGGCAGCGGGTCGATTACCCGGCCAAGGCTGCGTGACGAGCCACTAGACGATTGAGTCCAAGGGCTCGTAGCCGTAGGCCGCCGGCGAGTGGTGTCGCATGTCGCTGCCATCGCCCGCCCAGCACGTGCAAGGCGTGCCCGTTTCATTTTGGAGGTCAGCGGAGAGCACGCGACGCATGCTTCAGCGACTCGGTGGACGTCCGGGTCGGGGCCCGGCTGAGGAATGGCCTTGAGTCTCCAGCGACTGGAGACAGCAGAGTGGGGGACATGGACGTTACGACCCTCTACTCGATCGGGGAGCTTTCCCGGCGGACCGGCTTGTCTGTGAGGACCATCCGGTTCTACTCCGATTCGGGGGTGGTAGCGCCGACCACCCGTAGTCCCGCCGGTTATCGGCTCTACGACCTCGACGCAATGCTTCGTCTGGAGCTCCTGTGCACACTGCGCGAGTTGGGCATGGACCTGGCCACGATTCAACGGGTACTGGACCGTGAGCTCTCGGTGGCGGAAGTCGCCGCGGCGCACGCCGACGCCTTGGACGTCCAGATCCGGATGCTGCGACTGCGTCGGAGCGTTCTGCGAGTCGTGGCCAGCCGCGGGTCCAGTCCCGAGGAGACCAAGCTCATGCACAGGCTCACGCAGTTGTCCGGCGAGGGACGCCGACGTTTGATCGACGATTTCGTGGATGGCACCTTTGGCACAGTGGATGCCGACCCGGCCGCGGTGGCCATGGTTCGCGCTGCCACTCCCGACCTCCCCGATGATCCGACCGGCGAGCAGGTCGCCGCGTGGGTGGAGCTCGCCGAGCTGGTCGGCGACGAGGATTTCCGTGCCCGGATGCGCCGGACGGCCGTACGCCAGGCGGCCGGGCGCCCACTCGACATCGAATGCGATGCCGGCGAGGAGCTGATGGAGTTCACCCGTCAGAAGGTGGCCGAGGCCATGGAGTCGAGCATCGACCCGCTCGGCGACAGGGGCGCAGCAATCATCGACGACCTCGTGCACCGCTTCGCCGAGGTGTTCGCGCGCACCCCTGACACGGAATTCCGGGACTGGATGGCCCAGCAGTTCGAAGAGGCGCACGATCCCCGGGTAGACCGATACTGGCGGCTGGTGTGGACCGTCAACGGCTGGCAGGTAGTACCGAACCTGATCCCGGTGTACCCCTGGCTCACCCAGGCCCTGCGAAATAACCGTGACGCATAGTCACCGCAGTGGGCACGCCCCGGATACCTGAATGAGTCCAGAGGATCGCCTGCGTACATGAGACGAGGGCGTCCAACGTCGATGTGTGACTAACGACCTGGACACCCTCGCAACGGCACTCTATGCCCGGATTGACGACGAGTTGAAGGATTCACCGTGGCTGGCGCCGTGGCGGCCTGCCGTCGGAATCACGCCCACGCTCAGTGACGCCGAACTGGTCACGCTCGCGGTGATGTCGGCGCTGCTCGGATATACCTCTGAGTGGCGCTGGCTTCGCCGCGTCGGGCGGGACTTTCGCCGCCTGTTTCCTTACGTGCCCCAGCAGTCCGGCTACAACAAACGGCTGCGCGGCGCGTCCTCCCTGGTCACCAGCGTGATCAGGATCCTGGCGGCGGATACCTCGCTGTGGAGCGACGACGTATGGCTGGTCGACTCCACACCGGTCGGCTGCGGCTGCTCCCGCGAGACGGCCAAACGCTCGGACCTGGCGGGCTGGGCCCAGTACGGCTACTGCGCGTCGCACTCACGGTACTTCTGGGGGCTGCGACTGCACCTGGTGTGCACGCTCGGCGGCCTGCCGATCCTGTTCGCGCTCACCGGCGCGAAGGCCGACGAGCGCGAGACCCTGCGCGACATGCTCGACACCGCGCCCGACGTTGCCGCCTCCCGTCCCGGCCAGACGATCATCGGCGACAAGAACTACTACGGCCGCGAGTTCGAGCATGATCTCACCGAGCGTCACCTGGAGTTGCTGCGGCCGGCCCGCAAGGGAGAGACCGAGCGGGCCGGCGCGCACCTGTTCAAGCCACTGCGGCAAGTCATCGAGTCGATCAACCAGACCTTCAAGGGACAACTCGACCTGGAACTACACGGCGGCAAGAGCCCAGCAGGAGTCGCAGTCCGCGTCTTGTGCCGGATCCTCGCGCTCACAGCGGCAATCTGGCACAACGACCAAACTGGACAGCCCATCAAGCGATCACTCACGGCCTACGATCACTGACCGCAACGACACCCCTTGGACTCATTCATCTAGTTGGGCGCCGATCTGGTCGGTATCCGCTGCCGGGAAGCGCCACGTGACGAGCCTTCCAACTCGCCGCGCCCGAGATCATTTTTTCCAATTGTGCATGCCTGCCCCAGATGGGCAACGCTCTCTCGAATCACGTGGCCGCTCGAACGTAGCGCCTTGGCGAGCTGGCCGCGCAACTCGCTGGGGAGCGATCCGGATCCCAGTGCGCAGGCATGCAGGAGAGCACGGCAGTCCTGTGTCTCGCGATCGGTGGCGAGGGCGGTGAAAAGGCGGGTGCGCCAGGGTCTCTTGGGCGGCGTAGCCATCGGTTGCCTTCATCGTCCGGCGGTGCAACTCCGCGACCACCACACGCGCAACCGGGTCGTCGGGCGAGGGGATCACGTCCAGCACTGCGAGTCCCAGCCGCGTGTTGAAGACGGTCATGTGATCCTCGCCTGGACGTTCGAGGTAGGCGGTCACCCGGTTCTGCAGGGGACGCCGCCACACCAGGCCCGCTGCCTGGCGGCACAGGACGGTCAGGCAGCCCGTGACGGCGATCTCCCAGGGTTCCCCGGACTCCGTGACGGCCAAGAGATGGTTGGCGCCGAGGCTGTTCCCTGTGGTGAGGGCGGCGAGGACGGCGACTTGGCGGCCGTCGAGCATGCGCTGTCCGACGCCGCAGTGTGCCTCGACGTGGGCAAGGGCTTCAGTCCATCGGCCGGCGGTCGTCAGGGCGCGGGTTCCGTCGGCGAGGAGGACCCGCCACAGCCAGGGGCGGATCTCGTGGCGGTCCTCGGCGTACGCGGTCAGGTCGGCTGGTATGGCGATGTCCTCGACCTGGTCGGGGCTCCCAGTGCTGACAGCGTCGAACAGCGCGAGGAGGCGTTGGCGGCCGTCGTCGTGTCGCCCGGCGCGGATTTGGAGGCGCGCGAGGTTGACGACTGGTTCGAGGGCTCGGATTGCGGTTGCCGGGCAAGGGGGTGGCGTGCAGGTAGGCGGCGGCGTGCTGGTGGCACATCGCGTCGGCGACGTCCTGGGCGCCGACGTCGGAGGCGATCAACGCGGCCTGGTTGTAGACCGTGGAGGCCACGCTCGGGTCGCCTAGCTTCGCCGCGGTGTCGGCGAGTTCGGCCAGCGCGTGCACGCGCTGGGGCAGAGGGAGGCAGGCGGGGTGGGGGTGAGCGACGAGCGGGAAACGCTGGGCTACGGCGTCAGGGAGTTTCCACACGGTCCGCGGCGCTCCTCTCGGTGGTGGGGTCAGGGCCGAAGATGACGGTCTTCGCACCTGCGCTGTGGTCACGGTTGCGTTCAGACCGGACGGGCGCACCCTGGCCACCGGGGACAACGACGGCACGATGCGGGTGTGGGACACCCGTACCGGCCGCATCCGCAAGAACCTGCCCAGAGGGGACGCCCATCTCGCCGCGGTGTCCACCCCGGACGGCCGCACCCTGGCCATTGTCGGCCCCGACGCGGTGGAACTGCGGGATACCAGCACTGGCCGTACCCTCAAGCGACTGGCCAAGCAGACCTTTGGGTCAGGTCCCATGGCGTTCAACCGGGACGGCCGCACTCTGGCCATCAGCAGTTTCGGACAGAAATTGGAATTGTGGGACACCGCCACCGGGCGCATCCGTGCAAGGCTGGCCGAGCAGACCAATGACGTGAGTTCGTTGGCGTTCGGTCCGGACGGCCGCGCTCTGGCCACCGGCGGTTTCGACGGCGGAGCTGAGCTGTGGGACGCGGTCGCCGGCCGTCTGCGCCGAAGTCTGCCCAGACACACCGCCCCGGTCGGCGCGTTGGCGTTCAGTCCGGACGGCCGCACCCTGGCGACCAGCAGTTCTGACGGCGGGGTGAAACTGTGGGACGCAAGGGAGGGCCGTCTTCGCAAGGGCGGCCTTGCCGAACACACCGCTCTGGTCGTCTCGATGGCAACCGGCAGCGCAGACCAAACCGTACGCCGGTGGAACGTGGACCGATCTACACCCACCACAGCGGTCAGCAAGATCTGCCGCACCATCGGCCGCAACCTCGCCGCACAGGAACGTTCGGTGTACATGCCGGATCAGCCACCCCACGCGGCGTGTCCGGACTGAGCCTGGATCAGCCGCTCGTTATTGACATGTCAACTTCAGGAGCAGGCACTCATCAGAGGGCGTACTAAGAGGTCAGTCTTCGGATGATGGTTGTTCACCGCGCCAAGTCACTGGCCGTCCCCGCGTTGAGCCGGTATGACTCGGCCATGTACAGCTGCCAAGGGCTTCGACCTATACCCTCCTCGACCGACCTGCACAGCCGCGAACGGCGTGAGGGCCGGGAGGCGGTTGTCCAGCGGGCGCTCAGCAGCCTGATGTTCGGCCACGAACCCAAGGGCTGGAACTTCACGGACACCCCCACCGACCGGGGCCGACGCTTCCTGCAACTGCTCGACGCCGCTGCCTTCGGCACCCCACACCCGGAGCCCGCCCGGCTCGTCGACGAGTTCGAGCTGCCCGGCCGCCATGTCGACGAGAGGGCCGGCTCACCGGACTTCGCCGTGCTCTGTAGCGACCGGATGCTGCTGATCGAACTGAAGGCGGAGCGCGGCAGCCACACCCCCGGCCAGTGCGAGCGCTACCTCGACCTCGCCCGCCACCACTACTCGCACCACCAGATCGACCTGATCTACCTCACCCCCACCATGCCTGCCAAGGATCTGCACGCCTTGCCCGAGGGCAGCCGCTACGCTCACCTGGCCTGGCCAGTCGTCCTGCCGCACATCGCGGCGGCATGGAGCCGCTCCGACCATCCGGCAGAGCGGGAACTCACGGCGCTGCTCGCTGAATACCTGCCCGCCCTCGACCAGCCACGGAACCCACGGATGCCCCGGCCCACCAGCGTCACGGCGACTTCCGCGAACGGCACAGAGCCCGATCCGGCGCCTACTCCCGCATCGGACCGGGCGCCTGTGGCTGACAGAGTGCTGCGCGTGGCGGTACGGGTGCAGGGCGATCGCTGTCAGCGCGGTGTGGACCTCCCAGCGGAGGATCTGGAGACGCTCGACGCCGTGCGCATCCAGGTGCGTGATCTTCTGCGCCCTGGGCCCGTCCATGAAGGTACCCGCATTACCCACGTCCAGCCCTGGATCTGGCGGGCCGCCACCTCCACCGGCAAGCCCCTCACCAACACCGGCCGCGACACCGGATACGAGATGCGTCTGTCCTACTACACAGCACCCTTCGCGGACATCGCTGAACGCGCGCAGTGAAGCCCCCGGCGTCGGCCTCCCGTCGGACGTCAGCCCGGTGAGGACCGCCCCGCCTCAAGCTTTCGCGCGCCTAGCAGACTCGGAGGTCTTCGTGCTGTAGCTGATCTTGAGTCGTCAGCTCGTTGCCGCCTGCCGGTGGAAGTCCGGTCCGGGTAGCTGCCAGTGGGCCCTGGGGATCTCGGACAACCGGGCTAGTAGACCGGGCAGTTCACGCCTGGCTTATAGCAGGCCAGCGCGGCGATCGAGATGAGGCGCCGGGAGCGGCCGCGGACCCGGATCACCGGGGTTTGCCCGCGGCGGGCCCAGGTGCGGGCGGTAGTTCGCCCTTCGACATCCCAGGGCTTCGTGCTCTCGACTGGACAGCATTGCGCGGCCTCGCCGGTCTCTACCTGCTCCCCGGCCCGTCCTCTCCCGTCCGCCGGCTGTCCGCCGGGCGCCCGTCTCGCCTATCGATCCGGATCACCGAATACGTCTCGCCGTCCCTCGGCGGACGCGTCCAGGAACGGGTGGTGAATGTGTGCAGCCGCCCGTTCACGATGGCATGACGCGGCAGCGACGCACCGAACTCCGCGGTCACCGCTTCGAGCAGCGACCGTTCCGCCTCGGCGCCGTTCTCCAGGACGCCGAAGAACCGGCTCGGGTCCAGTGCCCGTGGTATCTCCCCGTTCTGCCGAATCTCTCCGTCCACGTACGTGGTTGCGTACTGTTCGGCTCCGTCTTGCGCCATCGAGAGGTGGAAGAAGGGCTCCCCGTGCGATGTCCTCAAGCCGCTCCACACCACCACCGCGCGGGTGCCCTCGCTGGCGGCCGCGGCCGGGGAGACGAACCGCCGCTGGTCGAACGGGGCGGGATCGCCCTCGAAGGCGAAGCTCCAGCCGGTGCCGGCCCGGCCGACCGCCATGAGAGCCCTGTCGTCGAAGGACGAGAACTCCCTCTTGTTGTGCAGCGACTTGCGGCGCGCCTCCCAGAGGGTCATGGGTTCGTTCAGCACGGTGCCGTCCCCGTCCACGAGACGTCCGGGCAACTCCTCCGGCTCCACCCCCTCCACCAGGACGAACCGGTAGGACGTGCGGTTGTTGCCCGGGTCCGGCTCCGCGAGCCACGCCAGGTCGCCCGGGTCGAGCCCGGCCGTCGTGCTCGGTGCCTCACCCGCCTGCCCGCCCCTCGGCGTGGACAGCAGCTCGCGGCCCCGCTCCTGGGTCAGCAGCGGCCCGAGCACAGGGTCGGCCACCCATCCCAGCGGCGCCAGGTGGTCCGGCCCCAGCGGCTCCCACAGGGGCAGAGCGTTCATCAGTGTGCGCCATGCCCCGTCGGAGTCCCCCCACCGCGCCAGCTCCCGCGCCCGCTCGACCGCTTCCCCGAACGCTCCGGCCGCCGTATACCGGTACGTGCCGTTCCGCACCTGATCCAGCGTCGCGTAAGCCAGTGACACCAGGGCGTCGTCGGCGCCCCGCAGGTGGAACCTCAGCGTGGAGTCGTCCCGGTACGAGTGCGCCGCGCGCTCGGCGACCAGCGGTGGCAGCAGCTCGGGCGCGTACTGCGGGTCCGTCACGAGGCCGTCGAAGTACACCATGTAGCTCTGTCCGAGCAGGCGGTGTATCTGGTCGCCCAGCCCGGCGGCCCGCGGTCTGCCGTACTCCTTGGCCTCGTCCAGCGCCTTCGCGGCCCGCTCCCAGCCCCCGCGCAGCGCCTCCAACCGGGCCTCCTCCACCAGGGCGTCCAGCTTTCGCGTCGTGTCGTTGGCGAATACCGGCTCTCCGTCGCTCGGGCGCGCCCGCAGGCTGTGGAACTCCCGGTGCATGTCCCGCATGAACTCAAGGAAGTTCGCGTGCCGCTCGGGTGGCGCGGCCCGCCAGCTCGCCCACGTGTACACGGCCCACTCACCGTCCTCGTCCACGTCCTCGGGATCCATGAGAACGTGGGTGGCGTCGGACTCGACGTCGAGCTGCAGCCCGCGCCGCCAGAGGTCCGCCTCCCGCCGCTCCTCGGGCCCGGCGTCCTCGTCCAGGTACTCCTCGAACATGTCCGCGAGTCCCGACTCGTTGTTGTGCCAGCGCGCGTCCTGGGACCCCGCCAGCAGCCACACGAACCCGCCCGCGTGCCGCCACCCGTCGCTGACCTTGAGGAACTCCCGGTACGACGGGGGCATCCGTCGGCCGAGGCGCTCCTCCATGGCTGCGATCCGCTCTGCGGACGAGGGCGGGAGCCCCAGCCAGCGCGCCCGCCGCGCGGTCTCGTCGTCCTTGCCCCGCGACTCGCCGTCCGGCAGGGAATCCGCCCACTCCCCGCTCCACCTGAGTAGGAAGGACTGCCAGTCGAATGCTGTGGTGTCCGTCATACGCCCGATGGTGCCACTCACCACTGACAGTGCTCGATTGAGGATGCGCCAGAGTCCGGACTACGTAACGCACCTTGACTCGGTCAAGGCGCGGTTCCGGGGCGATCATCAAACTCTCTGACCTGACCCTATGAGGGCTGGGGCTTCCCCTCCGGGTGCGTTCGGAGCACCCTGCGGAGGGGGAGCCGAGTCCGGAGAAGTTGCCCCAGTTGATCGTCCCCCTTCCCTGCCCGCAGGTTCGCTGAGTCGGACCCACTAATGGGGCTTATTGAGTGATTAAGTGCGATATGTTCTTGATCTTGCCTTATATGGTCTTTAGTGTTCATCGGGAGGGAAACGCTGCGAGGTCCGAGTCCCGTGCCACCGTCCGGAAGCGAGGTGTGGAGCGCGTGCACGCGAGGTGCGGCTGCCGGCCCGTTTCGGGTCAGAATGGACGTCCCAGAGGGACGCGATGGCTGCGGGCGTTCGCTGTACTGCCGTTGCTGGCGTCGGTGCTCGCCGCTTGTGGCAGTGACGAGGGCTCCGACAGGCCCATCCTCAACTGGTACAACTTCCCCGACGACTCCGGTGCGCTCCAGAAGGCGGCCGACCGGTGCAGCCAGGCGTCGGGCGGCCGCTACACGATCAGCTACAACAAGCTCCCGCGTGCCGCGGACGGCCAGCGCCAGCAGCTCGTACGCAGACTCGCCGCCGAGGACGACTCGCTCGACATCCTGGGCCTGGACGTCACCTGGGCGGCGGAGTTCGCCGAGGCGCGCTGGATCCGGGAATGGACGGGGGCGGCGAAGCAGCAGGCTGTCGAGGGCACGCTGCGCGTACCGCTGCAGACCTCGACCTGGAAGGGCAAGCTGTACGCAGTCCCGTACAACACCAACACCCAACTGCTGTGGTATCGCAAGGACCTGGTGCCCACCCCACCCAGGACCTGGGCCGAGATGCTGGACATGGCAGGCGCCCTCGCCCGTCAGGGCAAACCGCACTTCGTGGAGATCCAGGGTGCCCAGTACGAGGGCCTGACCGTCTGGTTCAACACGCTGATCAACAGTGCGGGCGGTTCCATCCTCAACGCGAGCGTGACCGAGCCCTCCCTCGGTCCTCCTGCCGTGCGGGCCGCCGGGATCATGCGTGATCTGGCGAAGTCCCCGGCCGCGGACCCCTCCCTGCCCAACCAGATGGAGGACCAGAACCGCCTCGCCATGGAGTCGGGGGTGGCGGCGTTCGAGCTCAACTACCCGTTCGTCTATCCGTCGATGAAGGCGAACAACCCCGAGCTGTTCAAGAACTTCCGCTGGGCGCCGTACCCCCGGGTCGACGCGAACCGCCCGGCACGGCCCACCATCGGCGGCATCGATCTGGCGGTGAGCGCCTACTCGCGCCACCCCGACCTGGCCTTCGAAGCGGCGCTGTGCCTGCGCAACCGGGAGAACCAGCTCACCGCCGCGCTCGAGGGCGGCCTGCCGCCCACCCTGCGCGCCCTTTACGACGATCCCGCGTTCATGAAGGAGTACCCCTTCTCCAGGGAAGTGCTGGCCGCCCTGGAGTCGGCGAGCGTGCGCCCGCTCACTCCGGCCTACCAGAACGTGTCGATCGCGGTCTCCCACACGCTGTCTCCGCCGTCCGGGATCAAACCGGAGAGCTCGGTCGACACCATCAGGGAACAGATCGACGCTGCCCTGCGATCCGAGGGTGTGATCCCGTGAACCACCACCTCCCGCACCACTCCGTCAGTCGGCGCCGCAGTGCGCGGGTCTCGTCCTCGGGCGGCCCGAGATGAGCACGCGGTCGCAACCGGCCGGAGCTCCGCCGCCCCCCGAGGTGGAGACGGAGCAGCCGGGGCCGGACCGGGCGGCACTCTCGGCGGGCGCCAGGCAGGAGCGACGGCTCGGCTGGCTGCTCTGCGCGCCCGCTGTCGTCGTGATGATCGCCGTGACCGCCTACCCCATCGGGTATGCCGTCTATCTGTCCCTCCAGCGGTACGACCTGCGCTTCCCCGGACGGGCGGAGTTCGCGGGCCTGAGCAACTACGGGGCGGTGCTGTCCTCCCCGTTCTGGTGGGACGCCTTCTGGGTCACGCTGTTCATCACCGCCGTGTCGGTGGCGATCGAACTGGTCCTCGGCATGGGGCTCGCCCTGGTGATGCACCGCACGATCTTCTGGCGCGGCACCGTACGCACCTCAGTCCTCATTCCGTACGGGATCGTCACCGTCGTCGCCGCGTTCTCCTGGCAGTACGCCTGGACCCCGGAGCTCGGCTACCTCGCCGAGTTGTTGCCCAGCGGAGAGGCCCCCCTGACCGAGCAATGGCCCGCACTGTGGCTGATCATCCTCGCCGAGGTGTGGAAGACGACGCCGTTCATGGCCCTGCTGCTGCTCGCGGGCCTCGCGCTGGTGCCCGAGGAGACCCTGAAGGCGGCCATGGTGGACGGTGCCACCGCCTGGCAGCGCTTCACCAAGATCATGCTGCCGCTGATGAAACCGGCCATCCTGGTGGCACTGCTCTTCCGCACCCTGGACGCCTTCCGGATCTTCGACAACATCTTCATCCTGACCGCCGGCGCCCAGGACACGGGCTCCTTGTCGATCCTCGGCTACGACAACCTGTTCACCGGGCTGAACCTGGGCATCGGGTCGGCGATCTCGGTGCTGATCTTCATCTGCGTCGCGATCATCGCCTTCACCTTCGTCAAACTGTTCGGCGCCGCCGCACCGGGCGCGGAGGTGAAGCGCTGATGGCCGCGGTAGGAAAGACACATGCCGCCCGATGGGGTGTCGTGAACGTGGTGGTGGTGCTGTACGCCCTGTTCCCGGTGTGGTGGATCGCCGCGCTGTCGTTCAAGGATCCCAGCACCCTCACGGACGGCAACTACATCCCCCGGGACTGGACCCTGGAGAACTACCGGGGCATCTTCGACACCTCGGAGTTCACCCGCGCACTGATCAACTCGATCGGTATCGCCCTGATCGCCACGGTGATCGCGGTCGCGCTGGGCACCATGGCCGCCTACGCGGTGGCCAGGCTGCGCTTCCCCGGCAAGCGGGTGCTCATCGGCATGTCACTGCTGATCGCCATGTTCCCCCCGATCTCCCTGGTGTCACCGCTGTTCAACATCGAGCGGATCGTGGGGATCTTCGACACCTGGGTCGGGCTGATCATCCCGTACATGACCTTCTCCCTGCCGCTGGCGATCTACACCCTGTCGGCGTTCTTCCGGGAGATCCCCTGGGATCTGGAGAAGGCCGCCAAGGTCGACGGGGCGACGCCCGCACAGGCCTTCCGGATGGTCATCGTGCCGCTG
The DNA here is from genome assembly GCF_042870755.1 of Streptomyces sp. NPDC006365. NCBI lineage: Bacteria > Bacillati > Actinomycetota > Actinomycetes > Kitasatosporales > Streptomycetaceae > Streptomyces > Streptomyces sp. NPDC006365. The sequence continues at coordinate 24,358 of NZ_JBIAHS010000036.1, read as the reverse complement.
GCCGCGCCGGGCGTGTTCACCACCGCCATTCTCGTGTTCATCTTCTGCTGGAACGACTTCCTGTTCGCGATCTCGCTGACTTCCACCGAGTCCGCGCGCACCGTGCCCGCCGCGATCGCGTTCTTCACCGGGAGCTCGCAGTTCCAGCAGCCCACCGGGTCGATCGCCGCCGCCGCCGTGGTGATCACCATCCCCATCATCGTTTTCGTCCTGTTCTTCCAGCGGCGGATCGTCGCCGGACTGACCTCCGGGGCAGTCAAGGGGTGAACGGGCCGACCCGGAAGGCATGAAGGCATGAAGGCAAGGAGGCACCACCCATGGCCGAGATCATCCTTGAGGGAGTCACCAAACGTTTTCCCGACGGGGCCCTCGCCGTGAAGGACGTGGACCTCGACATCGCCGACGGCGAGTTCGTGATCCTGGTCGGTCCGTCCGGATGCGGCAAGTCCACCACCCTGAACATGATCGCCGGACTTGAGGACATCACAGAGGGCACCCTGCGCATCGGAGACCGAGTCGTCAACGACCTCGCTCCCAAGGAACGCGACGTCGCCATGGTGTTCCAGAGCTACGCCCTGTACCCGCACATGAACGTCCGGGAGAACATGGGCTTCCCGCTGCGCCTGGCCAAGGTGGCCAAGGCAACCATCAACACCAAGGTGGAGGAAGCCGCCCAGATCCTTGATCTGACCGGGCACCTGGACCGCAAGCCCGCCAACCTCTCGGGAGGCCAGCGCCAGCGGGTGGCCATGGGGCGGGCGATCGTCCGTGACCCCAAGGCGTTCCTGATGGACGAGCCGCTGTCCAACCTGGACGCCAAACTCCGCGTACAGATGCGCACTCAGATCTCCCGGCTGCAGCGGAGCCTCGGCACGACCACCGTGTACGTCACCCACGACCAGACCGAGGCGATGACGCTCGGCGACCGGGTCGTGGTCATGCGGCAGGGCCTGGTCCAGCAGATCGGCGCACCCGCCGAGTTGTACGACTCCCCGCGCAACATCTTCGTCGCGGGCTTCATCGGCTCCCCGGCGATGAACTTCCTGAACGCCACCCTGGAGGCCGGCGTCCTGCGCTCCCCCGTAGGCGATCTGCCCCTCGACGACCGTATGAGGCAGGCACTGGAACGGCAGAACGCGCCCCGCGAGGTCATCATCGGGCTGCGACCGGAGGCATTCGAGGACGTGGCCCTGGCGCACGGCCGGGATCGGAAGGGCCCGGCCTTCACCGCCACCGTGGAGGTACTGGAGTCGCTGGGCTCCGATGTGTACGTCTACTTCACCGCGGAGGGCGGGCCCGCGACGACAACTGAACTGGAGGAGCTCGCCACGGACTCGGGGCTGCGTGACACCGGCGCCAAGGCCGCGCAACAAATCGTGGCCCGCCTGGACGCCGCCACGCGTGCCCGCGAGGGCGAACCCGTGGAGCTGCAGGTCGACATGGCCAAGGCCCACGTGTTCAACCCGGCGACCGGAGCGAACCTTACGCATCCAGTGAGGGCGGACTGAGGACGCACCGCACAGGGCGCGGCCAGAGGGGGCTGGTCTTTGTGGACTGCGCAGGCGTCCCGGAAATGGTGCACGGGGAGGGCTGTCGACGCACAACACACGCCCGGATTGCGTCTGTTATGCGCCGATAATGTAGGTGATCCGTACTTCTGGAGGGCAAGGGGGCGACCCAGCCCTGTGACACTCCGTGGGACCGCGCGACCTCGCCCTGGGTGCGGCCCTCAACGACGACAGCAGTGATCACCAGACGCCTCTTCGGTATCGCCCGACCCTGCACGCGAGGTCATGCCGATGTCTTGAGACACCCCATTCCGATGCCCTGAGCGACCACATTGTCGTCCCGGCGGTGCGAAGTGTCTTCGCAGGCGAGAGCCTCTGGGGCCCCTTTACGCACGGGCTGGGCGAGAAAAATGCCTGGACGCCGTGTACGCCGTCGCGGGACACTCCGTTCCCGGTCCGCTCTATTCGTACAGTGATGTAGTCGCCACTCTTTGTGTCCTTCCTGTCGGAGGACTCCCGAGCGGATGCACTCGCGCAAACCGATGCCGTGCGCGGGCGAAGACCACGGCACCTGCCAGCTGGAAAGCACTGGCGGGCTGCCGTACGACAACACAGGATGGGGATGGAATCGCCTGCATCGCGCGAGGTACCGCCGGGCAAGGGCCCGGTGCTCCTCGCGCTTCGTCATTACGGACGGGAACTGGCCCGGCTCCGGCGGCTGACGGTGCCGGGCATGCTGCTGCCCGCGCTGGGCAACATCGGCCTCTACTACATCGCGCCGCTGGTCGTCGCCAAGCTCGTCGGCCGTATCGCCGACGACGCCGGCAGCACCGTCGGCTCGACGCTGCCCTACGTCCTCGGTTTCGCCGGAGTCATGCTGCTCGCGGAGACGCTGTGGCGCATCGGCCTGCACTGCCTGAACCGGCTCGACGCCCTCGGCATCGAGCACCTGTACATCGTCGGCATGGACGAGCTGTTCGCCAAGGACGCCGCCTTCTTCCACGACAACTTCGCCGGGTCGCTGACCAAGCGGGTGCTGAGCTTCGCCTCCCGCTTCGAGCAGTTCGTCGACACGCTGACGTTCAACGTCGTGGCCAACTTCGTGCCGCTGCTGTTCGGGGCGGTGGTCCTGTGGCGCTACGAACCGCTCCTCGTCGTCGGGCTGTTGGTGATGATCGCGGTCACGGCGCTGTGCGTGGCGCCCCTCATCCGGCGCCGCCAGGTGCTCGTCGGCCAGCGCGAGGCGGCGATCGCCCGGGTGTCGGGTCACGTCGCCGACAGCCTGATGAACATGGACACGGTCCGGGCGTTCGCCGCCGAGGAACGTGAGGCCGCGGAACACCGCTCCCGCGTCGCGGAGTCACGGCGGCTCTCACTGCGGTCGTGGGACTACGGCAACCTGCGCATCGACACGCTGGTCGCGCCCTTGTCCGTGCTGACCAACGTGCTGGGCCTGCTGCTCGCGGTCACGCTCGGCGGGGGCGGGAACGGTGTGGAGGCGGTCGTAGTCGCCTTCATGTACTACACCAACGCGACCCGGATCATGTTCGAGTTCAACCAGATCTACCGGCGGCTGGAAAGCTCGATGACGGAGGCCGCGCAGTTCACCGAACTGCTGCTGACCCCGCCGACCGTGCTCGACCCCATCTCGCCGGAGCCGCTGCAGCCCGGCGGCGCCGACGTCTGCTTCGACAAGGTGACGTTCGCGCACGCGGGCACGGAGACGCTCTTCGAGAGCCTCGACCTGACCGTGCCCAGCGGGACGAAGATCGGTCTCGTCGGCCGGTCCGGCGGAGGCAAGACCACGCTCTCCCGGTTGCTGCTGCGGATGACGGACATCGACGCCGGCCGGATCCTGATCGGGGGTCAGGACATCAGCAGGCTGCGCCAGGCCGACCTGCGCAGCCTGATCGCGTATGTGCCGCAGGACCCCGCGATGTTCCACCGCACGCTGCGGGACAACATCGCGTTCGCCCGGCCGGACGCCACCGACGCCGAGGTCCGCCGCGCCGCCGAGGCCGCGCACGTCACCGAGTTCGCCGACGTGCTGCCGCACGGCTTCGAGACCATGGTGGGCGAGCGCGGCATCAAGCTGTCCGGCGGACAGCGCCAACGGGTCGCCCTCGCCAGGGCGATCCTGCGCGACGCGCCGATCCTGCTGCTCGACGAGGCGACCAGCGCGCTGGACTCCGAGAGCGAACTCCTCGTCCAGGAAGCGCTGTGGCGGCTCATGGAGGGGCGCACGGCGCTCGTGGTGGCGCACCGGCTGAGCACCGTCGCCGGCATGGACCAGCTTGTCGTCCTCGACCGCGGACGGATCGTCGAGCAGGGAACGCACCAGGAACTGCTCGCGTCGGACGGCGCCTACGCGAAGCTGTGGCAGCACCAGTCGGGCGGCTTCCTCGACGACAACCCCGCCCGGGCCGACCTGCTGTGAACACCAGCCAGGGGGCGGCCGAGGGCGAACAGCCGTCCGCCGTCAGCCCTCCAGGCGCCGAGGAGGACGGTCTCCACGCTCACGTCGGCGCCCGCCGCAAGGCCCCGCGGCTTGCGCACGGCGTTCTTGAGCGGCAACAGGTAGGCGCGGTCCTTTCGGAAACCGCGAGGTGGTGAAGTCGATTCCGCCGATCCGGGCCTCGACCGGGATCGCATCCCGGCCTGGTCGAAAGGTTCACTCGGTCACCCACGTGAGTCCGTCCTCCGAGGCCACCAGACCGCCGGGGCGCAGCGGGGTCTCCTCCTCCAACGGGCCGCCGAAGACGCCCCGTTCCTGCAGGACCGTGCCCTCCTGGAAGACCTGGCGGATCGAGGCGGACTCGAAGAGCGGATTGCGCAGGCCGTCGGAGTCCGGGAGCCGTCCGACGGCCTGGTCGAGTTCCGAGGCGGTGGTCGTCAGCCGGGCACCCGCCTGTCCGGGCCCGGCGAGGGATGTGTCGCCGGAGGCCAGTCCGCCCACCAGGTCGACGAACGCCTCCAGTTCCGTCGCGTCGACGTGGGTGATCTTGCGTGCCTTCCAGAAGTACGACCGTTCGTCCTGGTGCATGTCGTAGAAGGAGACCAGGAACTCGTGGAACAGACCGTACTCGTGCCGGTAGCGGGCCTCGAACTCGTCGAAGAGGCGGCCCTCGTCGAGCGTTCCGGCGAGGCCGCTGTTGATGGAGCGGGCCGCGAGCAGGGCGCCGTACGTGGCGAGGTGCACTCCGGAGGACAGCACCGGGTCGACGAAGCACGCCGCGTCGCCGACCAGCACCATTCCGGGCCGCCACAACCGTGATTTCCAGTACGACCAGTCCTTGCGGACCCGCACCTGGTCGTACGGCGCCTCGGTGGCCTGCGGCACCCCGTGCAGGAGGTCTTGGACCTCCGGGCAGGAGTCGATCAGCCCGCGCCAGGCCGTCACCGGGTCCTGCTGGATCGCGGCGGCGTTCTCCCGGCCGACCACCGCTCCGACGCTGGTGAGATCGTCCCTCAGCGGGATGTACCAGAGCCAGCCCTCGTCGAAGGCGGCGCAGAAGATGTTGCCGTCGTTCGGCTTCGGGAGCCGCGCGCCGCCGGCGAAGTAGCCGAACACCGCGATGTTCCGGAAGAAGTCGGAGTACGTCCGCCTGCCGCCGACCTCGCCGTGGATCCGGCTGCCATTACCGGAGGCGTCCACGACGTAACGGGCCCGGGCCTCGCGGATCTCCCCGGCGGGGCCCGTCCAGCTGACGCCCCTGACGCGCTCCTCGTCGGCGAGTACGCCCTTGACCCGGCAGCTCTCCCGTACGTCGACGCCGACCCGGCGGGCGTTGTCCAGCAGGATCGCGTCGAACCGGGACCGCTCGACCTGGTAGGCGAACGAGGTCGGGTCGGCCAGCCGCGGGGACAGGGCGAAGGAGAACTGCCACGGGTCCCGGTTCCGGCCCCAACGGAAGGTCCCGCCGCGCTTCTGCTTGAAGCCCGCCCGCGCGACCTCCTCCTCGACGCCCAGGATGCGGCACACCCCGTGCACGGTGGACGGGAGCAACGACTCACCGATCTGGTACCGGGGGGACGTCTGCTGCTCCAGCAGGAGGACGCGGTGGCCCCGCAGGGCGACGGCCGTGGCGGCGGTCGAACCGGCCGGGCCGCCACCCACGACGATCACGTCGAACTCCTCGGTCTCTCCTGTCTCATGGTTGGGGTTCACTGCTCTCCTTCTGCGGTCGGCGCCGACGGAGCGTCCGTGCGGCCGAGGGAGTCGATCCAGGTGCGGACGGCCGCCGTCGTGGTCCGGGTGTGTTCCCGCATAAACGAGAAGTGGTCGCCGGGGACATCGACACGGGTGTGCGGCAGCGGCCAGGAGGTCCGCCACTCGTCCGGGGCCGCGCCCGCCTCCATCGCGGGCGTCGGCCGGGTGGCCCGAACCAGCAGGGTGGGGGTGGCGACCGGCTCCGGCTCCCAGTCCAGGAACATGCGGGTGTAGGCGCCCAGCGCCGCCACCCCGGTGTCCTCGTCCCCGGTGAACTGGTTCCCGCCCAGGCGCGGCGCGATCACGGCGGGCAGGGACAGCAGCCAGTCCTTGTCGCTGTTGCCGTCGTTGATGAGGTACGTGTCGAGCAGCACCTGTCCGACGGGCGGCCTCCCCATGGCTTCGAGTCGCCGGGTCACCGCGTGGGCGACCGCGCCTCCGGTGCTCACGCCGACGATCACGAAGGGCCGGTCGCCGACGTGCCGCAGCACCGTCTCCGCGTGCGTCCGGGCGAGCGTGTCCCGGTCGGCCGGCACTGCGCGGCCCGCCCCGATGCCGGGGTGCGGGAGTTCGAGGACGTCCAGTTCGCCCTGGAAGTGGGCGTGGAATCCGGCGAATTCACCACCGGGGGCGGCGAAGGGCGGGTGGTACCCGTTGAGGAAGACGAGTACCGGCCCCTCATGGGAACCGTCGGCGCGCCGCAGTGGGGGCAGGGCGTGCTCCCGGCCGGCGTCCGGGCCGAAGGTCGGCATCGCCCAGGAGGCCGTGACCAGCATGTGCATCGCCGCGACCGGCTGCCCGGCCTCACAGACCCGCCGGTAGAGCGAGGACAGTGTCTGTGCGGGCCGGTCGTCCGTAGGCGCGCGCTCCGGCTCCGGTGCGACGTCGGGCAGGTCGTACAGCAGACCGAGTACGTGGCGGGCCAGCCCCTGGGCCGTCGGGTGCTCGAACACCACGGCGGCGGACAGCCTCAGCCGCAGGGCCATGCTCAGCCGGTTGCGGACCTGGACCGCCATCAGGGAGTCGAAGCCCAACTCGGCGAACGACTTGCCGGTCGGCAGCGCGCCGGCATCCGGGTAGCCGAGGACCGCCGCCACGTCGGCACTCATCAACTCCGCGAGCGTGTCCTCTCGTTGGGCGGCGGGCAGCCCGGCCAGCATCTTGCGCCACGCACCCGCCTCCGAGAGCCGCTCCGCACCGGGCGAAGAGTCGGTACCGGCACCATCCCCGGTTCCGGCGGCCGGCCTGCGTGGCGGCACCAGTCCGCGCAGCAGCGGCGGCACAGGCCCCCGGGCGGACCTGAGAGCCCCTCGGTCCAAAAGGATCGGCGCCAGCACGGGCTCGCCCGCGCGCAGCGCCGCGTCGAACAGGGCCAAACCCTGCTCCACGGAGAGCGCCCGGAGCACATCACCGGCCGCCCGGTTCGGGACACCTGCACCCGCACGTGCACCAGCCGTCCGGTTCGGGACACCTGCGCCCCCACCGGCCATGCCGGCCCCGTGCTCCCACGGTCCCCAGGCCAAGGACACGGCAGGCAGCCCCAGACGGGAGCGGTGCCGGGCCAGGGCGTCCAGGAAGACGTTCGCCGCCGCGTAGTTGCCCTGGCCGGCGCGGCCCAGCAGGCCGGACACCGAGGAGAACAGGACAAACGCCGACAGGTCCAGGTCCCGGGTCAGCTCGTGCAGATGCCAGGCCGCGTCCGCCTTCGGCCGCAGCACAGCCGCCATCCGCTCGGGTGTCAGCGCGGCAAGGACACCGTCGTCCAGCACCCCCGCCGCATGCACCACGGCGGTCAGCGCGGGCGAGCACCCCTTGATCACCTCGGCGAGCGAGGCGCGGTCGGCCGCATCACAGGCCACGATCCGCACCTCGGCACCCAACTCCTCCAGCATGACGCGCAGTTCCTCGGCATTCGGCGCCTGCGGCCCCTGCCGACCGGTGAGCAGCAGGTGCCGTATGCCGTGGGAGGTCACGAGATGGCGGGCGACTTCCGCGCCCAGCGCGCCGGTACCGCCGGTGATCAGGACCGTGCCGTCCGGCCCGAAGCTGCCGCTCCGGGCGGAGAGTTCGCCGGCGCCGATCAGGCGCGGCACCGCCAAGTGCCCGTTCCGAACTGAGAGTTGGCTCTCATCGCCGGCCATCGCCGCAGGGAGCAGCCGCAGCGATTCCGGCCGCCCGTCCACGTCGACGAGGACGACACGCCCCGGCAGCTCCGCCTGTGCCGCGCGCACCAGCCCCCACACAGCAGCCCCGGCCGGATCCGGGTCGGGTGCGGTCGCGTCCCGCGTCACCACCACCAGCCGGGAGCCCGCCGTCCGAGGATCGTCCTGCCAGTCCTGGAGGGTATGGAGCACCCTGCCGGTCAGCCGGTGTACGGCGGGCAGTGGATCGGCATCCGTCATCGGGCCGCCGCCGACGGCCGTGACGACGACGGTGTCCGGTTCGGGTGCGTCGGTCCCCACGACGTCGGGGAGCGACCCGCGCAGGTCCAGCTCGTCCGGGCCCACCAGCGCCCAGCGTGCGCCGGCCACGGGCCGCCGCTCGCCCTCCGATTCCTCGACCGCGGTCCACTCGGGGCGCAACAGGGCCCGGCGCACGACGTCGGCCGCCGATTCGACCGTCTCGACGGGGAGTTCACGTGTGGTCAACGAGTCCACCTGCGCCACCGGGCGCCCCGACGGGTCGGTCAGGGTGACCGAGACCGCGTCCGTCCCGCTGGGGGTGATCCGTACGCGTACCTCCGACGCACCCGTCGCGTACAGGCGTACGCCGTTCCACGCGAACGGCACCCGGACCGTGTCGGAGTCGGGTGCCGAGCTCGTGAGGAGCGGGGCGTGCAGGGCCGCGTCCAGCAGCGCCGGATGGATCCCGAACCGGTCGGCGTGCCCCGACTCGACGTCCGGCAAGCGGACTTCCGCGAACATTTCGTCGCCGCGCCGCCAGAGGGCCCGTACGCCCCGGAAGGCCGGGCCGTAGGCGAGGCCGCCGTCCGCGAGGCTGTCGTACGCGTGGCCGAGGTCGACCTCGGTCGCGTCCTGCGGTGGCCACACCGCCGGTTCCGTCTCCGGCCGGGCGGTCTCCGTGCCGCCGAGGAGCCCTGTGGCGTGCCGGGTCCAGCCGGGCTCGGAGTCGTCCGTGGCGGGCCGGGCGTAGCAGTCGACCGGGCGCCGGCCGGAGTCGTCCGCCGGGCCCACGACGACTTGGACGCGAACGCCCGTGGCCGCGGGCAGGATCAGCGGGGCCAGGACCACGAGTTCGTCGAGCGTGCCCCAGCCGACCTCGCCGCCCGCCCGTACGGCCAGCTCCACGAACCCCGTCGCCGGGACCAGGGCCGTCCCGCCGATCACATGGTCGGCGAGCCACGGGTGGGTGGTGGTGGAGAGCAGGCCGGAGAACACCGTCCGGTCGGTGTCCGGCACGGCGAACGCCGGGCCCAGCAGCGGGTGTTCGTGCGGATCCACGGCGGGGACGGGGGTGCGTGGCGCGTCCAGCCAGTACCGCTGCCGCTGGAAGGCGTACGTCGGCAGGTCGTCCACGTGCCGTGCACCGCTGCCCGCGAACACGGCGGGCCAGGCGACGCGCGTTCCGCGCACATGGAGCCGGGCCACGGCGGCGAGCAGGGTCCTCGGTTCGGGATCGTCACCCCGGGTGGCGGCGGCACACACCGGGGCGGGGCCCTCGTCGTCCGGGCCGGTCAGACAGTCCTCGGCCGCGGCGGTCAGCGCGGGACCCGGGCCGATCTCGAGGAATGCCGACACTCCGTTGTTCCCGAGCCATCGCACGGCGTCGGCGAACCGCACCGGCAGACGGGCGTGCCTCACCCAGTACTCCGGCGAACACAGTTCCCCGGCCCCGGCCGGGAGGCCCGACACGGACGAGACGACCGGGATCCGCGGCGGCCGGAAGGTCAGCCCCTCGGCGACCCGGCGGAAGTCGTCGAGCATCGGTTCCACGAGCGGCGAGTGGAAGGCGTGGCCGACCCGCAGACGTACGGCCCTGCGACCTCGCGCCTCGAACCCGGCCGCCACGGCCAGCACCGCGTCCCCCACTCCCGAAATCACCACCGAACGTGGCCCGTTGACCGAGGCGATCGCCACCTGGTCGCCGAGCGTGGGGAGTGCGGCGAGAACTTCCTCCTCCGTCGCGTGCAGCGCCACCATCGCACCGCCATCGGGCAGGGCGTGCATCAACCTGCCCCGGGCCGCGACGAGTTCCACCGCGTCGGCCAGGTCCAGCACTCCGGCGACATGGGCCGCCGCCAGCTCCCCGACGGAGTGTCCCGCCAGGAAGTCGGGGCGCACTCCCCAGGACTCCAGCAGCCGGAACAGCGCCACCTCGAACGCGAACAGAGCGGCCTGGGTGAAGTCCGTACGGTCGAGCAGGGCGGCCTCCGGCGCACCCGGCTCCGCGGACAGCACCACGTCGAGAGGGTGCTGCAGGCGGCCGTCCAGCGCCCGGCAGACCTCGTCGAAGGCCGAGCCGAAGGCGGGGAAGGCGGCATGCAACTCCGCACCCATACGGGCACGTTGAGAGCCCTGACCGGTGAACAGAAAGGCCGTACGGACGCCGGGATCGGCGACGGCACGTTCCGCGCCCGTGCCGTCGGCGAGCGCCTCCAGCGCGGTCAGCATCCGCGCCCGGTCGTCGGCCGGAATCATCGCCCGGTGGGCGAGCGGGGACCTCGACACGGCCAGAGTGAAGCCGACGTCGCCGGACACCAGGTGGGGCCGGGGCGCCAAGTGGGCGGCGAGACGGCGGGCCTGGGACCGCAGGGCGGTCTCGTCGGCGCCGGAGAGCAGCCAGGGCACCGGCACCTCCGTGGTGCTCGGTCGGGTGTCGGGCGGCCGCGGGGCCTCCTCCAGGATCACGTGGGCGTTGGTCCCGCTGATACCGAAGGCGGACACGCCGGCCCGGCGCAGCCGGGAGGCCGTCACCGGCCAGTGGCGGGACTCGGCCAGCAGTTCCACCCGGCCTGCCGTCCAGTCGACGTGCGGGCTGGGTTCCTCCGCGTACAGCGTGCGTGGGAGCTGCTCGTGCCGCATGGCCTGCACCATCTTCATGACCCCGGCGACACCGGCGGCCGCCTGGGTGTGCCCCAGGTTGGACTTGACCGAGCCCAGCCACAGCGGCGGCCGGTCCTCGGCCCTCCCCTGTCCGTAGGTGGCCAGCAGGGCCCCCGCCTCGACGGGGTCGCCGAGCGTGGTTCCCGTGCCGTGTGCCTCCACCACGTCCACGTCGTCCGCGCCGAGTCCGGCGTCGGTCAACGCCCGTGTGATCAGGCGCTGTTGGGCCTGGCCGTTCGGTGCCGTCAGGCCGTTGGACGCGCCGTCGGAGTTGACGGCGGAGCCGCGCAGCACGGCCAGGACCGGGTGGCCGTTGCGGCGGGCGTCGGACAGTCGCTCCAGCAGCACCAGTCCCGCGCCCTCGCCCCAGGCGGTGCCGTCGGCCGAGGCCGAGAACGACTTGCAGCGGCCGTCGGGAGAGAGAGCGCGCTGTCGGCTGAAGGCCATGAACGGCTTGGGCGTCGCCATCACAGTGACGCCGCCGGCGAGGGCCAGGGAGCACTCGCCGGAGCGCAGCGCCCTGGCCGCCCAGTGCAGTGCCACCAGCGAGGACGAGCACGCGGTGTCGAGGGTGATCGACGGTCCGCGCAGGCCGTACACGTACGCGATCCGGCCGGAGGCCACGCTGCCCGCCGAGCCCAGGGCCAGATGGGCCTCCAGTTCGCTCCGGGTCAGGCGGGCGGAGTAGTCGCCGTGCATCACACCGACGAACACACCCGTGTCGCTCTCGCGCAGCGCCGCCGGGGCGATGCCCGCCCGCTCCCAGACCTCCCACGAGGTCTCGAGCAGCAGCCGCTGCTGCGGGTCCATGGCCAGCGCCTCGCGCGGCGAGATCCCGAACAGGCCCGCGTCGAACTCCGCGGCCCGGTGCAGGAATCCGCCGCTGCGGGTGTACGACGTGCCGACCCGGTCCGGGTCCGGGTCGTACAGGGCGGGCAGGTCCCAGCCCCGGTCGGTGGGGAAGCCCGAGATCGCGTCCCGGCCCTCCGTCACCAGGTGCCACAGATCGTCGGGGGAGTGCACGTCGCCGGGGTAACGGCAGCCCATGGCGACGATCACCACGGGGTCGTCCGCTCCCGTTCCCGCGGCGAGGTGCGGCACAGCTGTGGGCGCCGGGGTGAAGAGAATGTCGTGCACGTTCCGGCTCAGGGCGGCCGGAGTGGGGTGGTCGAAGACCAGCGTCGAGGGGAGCCGCAGCCCGGTCGCCTCGCCGAGCCGGTCGATCAACGAGACGGCTCCCGCGGACGTCAGCCCGAGATCGGTGAACGGGCGGTCGGCGTCGACCTGTTCGTACGGTCCCTCACCGCACACCCCGGCCGTCTCCGCGAGCACCGCCTCGCGCAGGGCGCGTTCCCGCCCCTCAGGCGGGAGGGCGAGCAGCCGTCGGCGCAGGGCACCGTCGGCCGCCGTCGGGGAGGCGGGGCGGACCTCGGTCGCCGGGCGGGCCAGGTCCGGCAGGACCGCGTGGCGGGCGATCTTGCCGGACGCCGTACGCGGGACGGCCGCGATCTCGCGGATCTCGACGGGCAGCTTGTACGCGGCCAGGCGCGCCCGGCACGCGGCCAGTACCTGTCGCGGGTCGAACCCGTCCGGTCCCGGAACGACGTAGGCCACCGGGACTTCCCCGAGGACGTCGTGCGGCCTGCCCACCACCACCGCGTCCCGCACGCCGGGACAGTGCAGCAGGGCCTGCTCGATCTCGGTCGGGTGGATGTTCTCCCCGCCCCGGATGATCAGCTCGCTGACCCGGCCGGTAAGGGTGAGATGGCCGTGCGCGACGCGCCGCCCCAGGTCACCGGTGCGGTACCAGCCGTCCCGCAGCGCGGCCGCCGTCGCCTCGGCCTGGTTGTGGTAGCCGGTCATCAGACTCGGACCACGCGCCCAGATCTCGCCCTCGTCGCCGTCCGCGACATCGTTGCCAGAGCCCGGATCGACCAGCCGCACGTCCATCCCCGGGACCGGCGGCCCGCAGGACCCGTCGACCCTCGGCCCGTCCGGCCGGTTCACCGCGATCATCCCGCAGGTCTCGGTACTGCCGTACGCGTCGAGCAGCGGCGCCCCCAGAAGGTCCTCCACCGCCCGCCGCAGGGCCGGAGCACTCGGGGCGCCCGCCACGACACACGTCCGCAGACCCCCCAGGGGCGAGGCGTCCTCGGCCGCCGACGCCACCAACTGGTGGTAGACGGCGGGCACCCCGGCCAGGACGGTGTAGGAGCCGCCGAGGGCGGCGTGAGGTGTGCGTAACTCCCTCAACAGGCCCCCCGACGGCAGCAGTTCGCCGGTGATCCGGGCGCTCGCGCCGACCGCGGTGACCCCCAGGATCGCCAGCGAGTGCCCGAAGCTGTGGAACAACGGGAGCGGCCAGAGCAGCCGGTCCTCGGGCGAGAGCCCGAAGATCGGCGCGTAACAGGCAGCCACCGACCACAGGGCCGTGCGCTGCGTGGACAGCACACCCTTGGGCCGGTGCGTGGTGCCGGAGGTGTAGAGCATCCAGGCCGGCTCGTCGAGCCCGAGGTCGTCCCGCGGCGGCACGGCGGGCTCCGCCTCGGCCACCTCCTCGAAGAGAACTGTGCACTCGGGGGCGTCCGACGGGACCGGATCCGTACCGGTGAGCAGGACGCGCATACGGCCGTGCAGGGCACCCGCGCGGTGCAGCCGGGCGAGGTGCGCGCGGTCGGTGACGACGACCGAGGCCCCGCTGTCCTCCAGGAAGTGGCCGAGTTCGGCGTCCGAGGACCGGGGGTTGAGGGGGACGCCAACCGCCGCCGCCCGGACGGTGGCGAGGACGCTCTCCACCATCTCCACGCAGTTGCCGAGACAGATCGCGATCCGGTCCCCGCGCCGCACACCCGTCCACGCGAGATACGCGGCCAGCCGACCGGTGCGTCGCTCCAACTCGGCGTAGGTGACGCCCCGTACGTCGTCGACGTACGCCACGCGCAACGGTGACCTCTCGGCATGCGCCTTCAGCAGTTCCGGCAACGGCCGGATCAACTCGTCGCGCGTCATGTCCCCGCCCCTCCGGCACGTGTCGCAGCACGGCCGCCGTCAATCCCCTTGCAGAGCAACGGTATTGAGCGTAAGGCCGGGTCGGCCGGATGATCGAATGTTTCGACGACCGGCGTTGCGTCATACCGACTCACAGCACCACCACCGAGCGCAGGGTGTCGCCGTACCAGGACGACTCAAGGCTCGAGTGGGCCGCGATCTGGAAGGCGCTCCCAAAGGTGGTGTTCTCCACCGCGCTGTCGGCGGTGCAGGGTAATGCTCGCCTCGCCTCCGGCGGCCTGGCGGAGGAGATCGAGCGGTTGCGAGCCGAGCCGGGGGAGGGCAACATCGCGATCGGCGGCGCGACTCTCGCCGCCGAGGCGGCCGAGTTGAGGCTGATCGACGAGTACCGGGCCAGGGTCTACCCGGTGCTGGTCGGCGGTGGCATTCCGTTCTTTCCCCAGCGCGAGCGCCGGGTGGACCTCGAACTCGTCGAGGCCCGCACCTTCAACTCGAAAGTCGTCTGCCTGCGCTACCGCGTGGCGCGCTAGAGATCTTTAACGGTGCGGGTTACGTCGTGTCGTGACGGGTTGGTGTCCCGCCGGGTGGTGTGGGCCGTGAGGGTCTGCGCAGCGGGTCTGGCATTAACGAGCACCGTAGGATTCGACCTAACCGATCGACACCCTGATCTTGATCGGGTTGGCTGAGTGGCATGCCAGAGCTGCGCACCGATCGTCTTCTGCTCCGCCGGTGGCGGGAGTCCCACCTCGGACCGTGGGCGGCTATGAACGCCGATCCTGAAGTCCGAGAGCACCTGGGAGAACTGCTGACGCGGGAGCAAAGCGATGCCGCGGTGGCACTCATGCAGGCCGAGTTTGACAAGCGAGGTTTTGGGTGGTGGGCGCTCGAAGCACGGGAGAGTGGTGAGTTTATCGGCCGTGCCGGCTTGGACGAGGTGGGCGAGGACATGCCGTTCGCGGGGGTGGATATCGGTTGGCGGTTGATGCGTTCGGCGTGGGGCCACGGCTACGCCACTGAGGCCGCCCTGGCCTGCCTGGCTTTCGGCTTCGAGGTCCTCGGGCTGCCGGAAGTGGTGGCGTCGACGACCGTCCACAACCTGCGTTCCCAGGCAGTGATGCGCCGGATCGGCATGACCTGGGATCCGGCCGACGACTTCGAGGATCCGAGCGTGCCCGAGGGACCGCTTCGCCGCTGTGTGCTGTACCGGATCTCCCGCAGAGCTGCCCACGGCCTACACCACGCGGCCGGGCACGGCACATGACGGCGTTCGTGGGCCGCGCTATGCCGAGAGAACGGGTTCATCGCCGAGACCGGACTGACCACGACACCACCATGCCGCCACCCCGAACCGAAAACCTCAGCTGTGCTGCGCCGCGGAACTTCCGCGGCGCAGCACTGGGAACCGCGGCCAGGGGCCCCGAGGGAACTCGCCGGGGGCGACCGGCGAAGGAGAGATGAAAGCCCAAGCCTTCGAAGCGTTGCCCAGGACGAGAGGAGCCCCGATGACCGTCGAGCCAGGCGTCCGCACGGGGGCGGAGAGTGATGCCTTGGTAATTGCGCGGTCCCGGGATGAGCCCGAGGCATTCGCCGTGCTCTTCGACCGGCACGCGGATGCGGTACACCGTTATCTGGCCCGTAGGCTCGGCGGCGAGTCGGCCGACGACCTCGTGGCGGAGACCTTCACCACTGCTTTCCAGCTGCGGCACCGGTACGACCCCGCGCGGGCCACGGGCGACGACGCCCGGCCCTGGCTGTTCGGCATAGCGACCAACCTGGTCGCCCGGCACCGGCGGGCGGAGGCCCGCCGGTTCAAGGCCCTGGCCCGCATCCCGGCTCCCACCGACCACGAGGAGCCGCTGGCCGACCGGGCTGCGGCCCGGGTAGGGGCACAGGCCGTACGCCGCGAGCTGGCGGCGGCACTGGCCGCACTGCCCGCGCGGCACCGGGATGTGCTGCTGCTGGTGGCGTGGGGTGGTCTCGGCTACGAGGAGGTGGCCCAGGCCCTCGGTGTCCCCATCGGCACGGTCAGATCACGGCTGCACCGGGCTCGCAGCAAGCTACGCGAAGCGTTGGGCGGATCCGATCCGACGACACTGCGAGAGGCATCCGGCCATGACTGACGAACTCGAACTCCTGCGGGACTGGAACGCGGACGCGGCCCCGCTCACCGACCCGGCCCGAGCGCAGGCCCGCCACCGACTGCTCAACACGATTGCGCGCACGGAGCGGCACCCCGACGCCGCACCCAGCCGCCGCCACGCGCTGCGCCTCGCGACAGCCGCGGTGGTCACCATGGCGGTTACGGGCACGGCGGTACTGATCACCGCGGACGGCGCCGACGAGGGCGGCCGCACCGACCGGGCGGGCACGAACGCCCCGCCCATGCGCAATGCCGCCGCCGTAACGGTGCTGAACGGGGCGGCAGCGCGGGCGAGTAAGCACGAGAAGCCCGTGGCGCCGCGCGACGACCAGTTCATCTACTCGAAGCGGATCATCAAGGAGACGGAGCGGAAGACCGGCGCGGTCAAGACCTATGTGGACGTGAACTGGGACTCGGTGGACGGCTCCAAGCGATCTTTGACCATGGAGCTCGGCCGGGTGATCTGGGAGAAGCCCATGGGCAAGAACGAGGGCGTGTGGCCGCCTCGGGAGTGGAGCAAGCTGAAGAAGCTGCCCACCGACCCGGAGAAGCTCATCCAGGGCATCATCGGTGTCGGCACGTCCGACAAGTCGATCGACGACTTCACCGCGTGGGACTGGTACGACGCCTACTTCATGCTCGGCGAGCTCCTGAAGTGGCCGGTGCTGCCCGAGGGACTGCGTCCCGCCGCGTATGAGGCGCTGGCCCTGGTGCCCGGGGTCAAGGCGACCCCGGGGATGAAGGACTCCGCCGGGCGCACCGGGGTGGGGATCTCCTACCCCAAGGGCGAGTGGGAGAAGGGCAAGTACCTCATCTTCGACCCGGAGTCGTATGAATTCCTGGGCTTCCGCGCCGAGCGGACCTCGCGTTCCGGGAAGAAGACGTACATCCAGCTGTCGCACGTGGCGGACTGGGCGATCGTCGACCGCTTGAAGCAGCGCCCCTGAGTTCTGTCTCTTTGGTCAGCGTCGGGCCCAGGCGCAATGTCGGCGCCGTGACGGTGCTGAACGGGGCCGCCCTCTGCCCGGCGGGATCCGCCGGGAGGATCAAGCCCCCTGCAGCACCGGTGCAGGCCGCTCGCCCGAGCCTCTGATGATCAGGCGTGTGGGGACCGTGATGGTGCGGGCCCGGGAGCGGTCGCCGTCGAGGCGGGCCAGGGCGGTGGTCGCTGCGGTTCTGCCGATTTCTTCGGCGTCCTGGGCGACGACGGTCAGGGCCGGCTCGAGTGCCTCGGCGAGCGCCACGTCGTCGAAGGCGACGACGGCTACGTCCCTGCGCTTGCTGCGGGCGAGTTCGGTGACGATACCCAGCGCGACGATGTTGTTGCCGGCGAACAGGGCGGTGGGGGGATCCGCCAGGTCCAGGAGCTGGGCGGTCGCGGCGGACGCCCCGTCCCGGTCATGTGCGCTGGTGACCAGGGAGCGGTCGGAGGGGAGGCCGGCTTCCTGCAGGGCCGCGCGGTAGCCTGCCAGACGCTCGCGGCGTGTGTAGAGCTTGAGGGGAAGGTCGCCGATGAAGCCGATGCGGCGGTGGCCGTGGGCGATCAGGTGGGCGACGCCGTCGTGGGCGCCCGCGCGGTTGGAGCTGACGACGTTGTCCGTGGACAGGCCCGACCCCGGACGGTCGAGGAAGACGATGGGCAGGCCGGCGGCGCGGTGCGTCTTGAGGTGGGAGTGGTCGGCGCCGACGGACGGCACGACCATCAGGATGCTGATACGGCGGGCGAGGAACTTGTCCGTCAGCGCGCGTTCGCGGTCGGGATCGTCCGCGGAGGAGCCCATGAGCAGGGTCAGGCCGCGGTCGCCGACAGTGTCCTCGATGCTCCTCGCCACTGCTCCGAAGAAGGGGTTGGCGAGGTCGGGGATGACCAGTCCGACGGTGGTGTCGGGTCCGCCGACGCGGATGTTGCGGGCCATGAGGTTCGGCTGGAAGCCGAGCTTGGCCACTGCGGCCAGCACCTGCTCCCTGGTCTGGGCCGAGGCGGGTCCGTCCTCGTTGAGGACGCGGGAGACGGTCTTGGCACTGACGCCCACTTCTCGGGCGACGTCTGCCAGGGTGGGGCGGCGGTTCGCTGCCATAGAGGAAACGGTCTCCTGTGCTCGTCGGTTCCGGCCGTGGCCCCGGCCGGAACCTGTGAGTAGCTTCAGTTGTACGTCAGTTGGCCTGGACGCCTGCGGCTTTCGCCGCTTCGGAATCCGCTACGACCGTACCTCCGGCGTCGTCGACGGTGAGCGCGCCGGTCATGATGGCGACGACCTCCGCCATGGAGTAGTCGGACGGCTTGATCACGGCGGCTCGCCGGCCCAGCCGGTGGACGTGGATCCGGTCGGCGATCTCGAAGACGTGCGGCATGTTGTGGCTGATCAGGACGACCGGCATGCCCTTGTCCCGGACGCGGCGGATGAGGTCCAGGACCTGACCGGATTCCTTGACGCCAAGGGCGGCGGTGGGTTCGTCCATGACGACGACGCTGCGGGCCCAGGCGACGGAACGGGCGACCGCGACGGCCTGCCGCTGTCCACCGGAGAGGGTCTCGACCGACTGTGTCAGTGAGCGCAGGCCGATCTTCAGGTCGGCCATGTGCTCGGCCGCCTCCTCGCGCATCCGCTTCTTGTCCAGCATGCGGAAGACACTGCCGAGGACGCCGGGGCGGCGCAGCTCGCGCCCGAGGAACATGTTCGAGGCGATGTCCATGGAGGCGGCCACGGCGAGGTCCTGATAGACCGT
This sequence comes from Streptomyces sp. NPDC006365, assembly GCF_042870755.1. Classification (NCBI taxonomy): domain Bacteria; kingdom Bacillati; phylum Actinomycetota; class Actinomycetes; order Kitasatosporales; family Streptomycetaceae; genus Streptomyces; species Streptomyces sp. NPDC006365. Next base: position 5,701 of record NZ_JBIAHS010000036.1, on the reverse strand, counting down.
CTCGATGCCGTGGGCGCGTGCACTCTGCGGACCGGAGAAGGTGATGGGTTTGCCATTGAGCCGTATCTCGCCCGCGTCAGGGACCACCGCGCCGGTGAGAGCCTTGATCATGCTGGTCTTGCCGGCTCCGTTGTCGCCGATGACGGCCAGGACCTCGCCCGGCAGCAGGTCGAAATCGGCGCCGTCGATGGCGGTGACGTGGCCGTAGCGCTTGACCAGACCGCGGGCCTGCAGCACCGGAGTGGTGGGGGAGGAGGTGGCGGTCATCGGGCCTTCTTCCGGGAGAGCTGGTCGACGGTCACCGCGAGGATCACCAGGACACCGGTGATCAGGGTCTGGTAGATGGAGGCGACACCCATCAGCTGCAGGCCGTTGCGGAAGACACCGACGATGAGGACGCCGATGAAGGTGCCCAGGACCGAACCGCGTCCGCCGAAGAGGCTGGTGCCGCCGAGGACCACGGCGGTGATGCTGTCGAGGTTGTCCGTTTGTCCCGCCTGGGGGTCGCCGACTCCGGTGCGGGAGATGAGCAGAAGGGCGGCGATGCCGTAGAGGATGCCGGCCACGGTGTAGACGCCGACGGCCAGCCGGGAGGTGCGGATGCCGTTCAGCCGCGCCGCTTCCTGGCTGTTGCCCAGCGCGTAGACGTGCCGGCCCCAGCCGGTGCTGCTCAGCGCGTACGCGAGGAGGAGGAACAGGGCGATGGTGACCAGGGAGCCGTAGGTGATGTCGGTGTGGCCGAGCGGGAAGGTCTTCCCGAGGGCCGTCAGCGGGCCGGGCAGGTTGGTGACCGTCTGCTCTTTGGAGTAGATGTGGGTCAGCGCGAACGCGACGTTGAGCATGCCGAGGGTGACGATGAACGGCGGCAGCGGGATCTTCTGCACCAGCAGCCCGTTGAGCAGCCCGAAGCCGCCGCAGACGACCAGGCCCAGGGCGATGGCGAGGAGCGGGGGCAGCGATCCCTCGGCCGCCATCCTGGCGATCACGATGCTGCCGAACGCCATCACGGCACCGCACGAGAGGTCGATGCCCGCCGTGAGGATGATCAGGGTCTGCCCGATGGCGAGGGTGCCGACGACCATGACCTGCTGCACGATCAGCGAGAAGTTGCCGCCCGTGAGGAACTGGTCGGTCGAGAAGGAGAAGAAGACGCAGGCCAGGAGGAGAGCGACCAACGGGCCGGTGGTCGGTGCAGTGAGCAGTCTGCGGGCCGTGGTCGGTGCTTTGAGCTCGGCGTACGGCGAGGACGTGCTCGGGGGCGTGGACGTGGCAGTCATGCGAAGTCCTTGTCGGAAAACAGAAGTCCTTGTCGGAGGACAAGAGGACAAGGGGGCGGCCGTCCCCCGGTCGGGGAGGGGTGGGGGCCGGCCGCCCCGCTGAGGGGAGATGCGGAGTCGTACGGTCCTCGGGGGGCGGCTCAGCCCCAGCAGTTCTCCAGGCCGTAGGCGGTGTCCTTGGACGTGACACCGTCCTGCGGCTTGTCGGAGATCAGAGTGACGCCCGTGTCGGTGTAACCGGACGCCTTCTTGCCGTCCTTGGCGTACGTCACGACCGCCTTGACGCCCTCGGCGGCCATCTTCAGCGGGTACTGCTGGGACGTGGCGGCGATCTTGCCCTCCTTGACGGCCGTGGTGCCGGTGCAGCCGCCGTCGACGGAGACGATCAGGACGTCCTTCTCCCGGCCCTTGGCCTTGAGCGCGGTGTACGCGCCCAGCGCGGCCGGCTCGTTGATGGTGTAGACGACGTTGATGCCCGGCTCCTTCTGGAGACAGTTCTCCATGGCGGTCTGGCCCTTGGCCTGGTCGCCCCCGGTGTCCTGGGAGCAGACGACCGCCGGGTCCTTCTCCTCGATGCCGAAGCCCTTGAGGAAGCCGTTGTGCCGTTGGACGCCGACGGACACGCCCGGCGCCAGGTCGAGGGTGGCTATCTTGGCGGTCTTGCCCTGCATGGCGGCCTTGGCGTACTCACCGATCAGCTCGCCGGCCTTGAGGTTGTCGGTGGCGAACAGTGCGTCGACCGCGCTTTCCGGCTCGGTCGGGGTGTCCAGGGCGATGACCAGTACGCCCTTGGCTTTGGCCTTCTCGATCGCGGGCACGATGGCCTTGGAGTCGCTCGGGGTGATCAGGATGCCCTTCGCGCCGGAGGCGACCATGTTCTCGATGGCCGTGACCTGACCGGCGTTGTCGCCGTCGAACTTGCCTGCCGCGGTCATGAGCTTGACGCCCTCGGCCTTCGCGGCCTTCTCCGCGCCCTCCTTCATCTTCACGAAGAACGGGTTGGTGTCGGTCTTGGTGATCAGGCCGACCTTGACGTCGCCCGAACCGGCGCTGGCGGAACCCGATCCGGAACCCGAGCCGGGTCCGCAGGCTGTCAGGGTGAGGGCCGCGATGCCCGTGCACGCGGCGGCTCTGAGGAGGGAGAGGGGCAGACGAGCAGTGCGAGACATGAACGACTCCTGCAGGATTGCGAGCGGCGCGGCCGGCATCGGAGCATGCCGTCCTGCGGTGTCATCGTTGACTTATGTCATCGTTGACACTGCATGGCGAGGATGATGGACTCCGCTTCCCGGAAACGTCAATGCCCTGTACTCGTCACAAATCGGCAACGCCCGCCGGCGCCACCCACCCGTAGCCGCTCGGCAGCCGCGCCCCGACGCGTCCGGTCTGCCCGTACGTTCGTCAGAGAAGAGCAGCCCATGAGCCTGCGTCAGATCACCGTCCTCGGGGAGTGCGTCGCGGACGCGTTCGCCGAACCCGCAAGCGCCTCGAACGAACTCGCGCTGCGCGTACTGCCCGGCGGCGGACCTGCGAATACGGCAGTGGCCCTGGCCCGCCTCGGCACCCCGGCCCGCTTCCTCGCGCGGCTGTCCGGCGACGTGTTCGGCCGCCTGTTCCGCGCCCATCTGGAGGCATCCGGGGTGGATCTGTCGAGTGCCGTCCAGGCCGCTGAGCCCAGCACACTGGCCGTGGCGGAACTGGACCTTCAGGGGCAGGCCGCGTTCTCCTTCCACGCCCAGAACACGGCCGACTGGCAGTGGACGGCCGAGGAACTGGCACGGGTGGACCTGTCCGAAACCTCCTGCGTTCACACCGGATCCCTGGCGCTGGTCCGAGAACCCGGCGCGGCGGTGGTGGAGGACTTCCTGGCGACGGCCGCACCCCGAGCGAGCATCAGCATCGACCCCAACGTCCGGCCACTACTCGTCCACCCCGAGACCTACCGTGCCCGGCTGGCGCACTGGTGCGCCCTCGCCGATGTGCTCCGGCTGAGCGAGGACGACCTGGAACTCCTGCTGCCGGGCACACCGCCCGAGCAGGCGTGCGACATCTGGCACACGGCTGGGGCGCGGCTCGTCGTGATCACGCGCGGTGCCGAGGGTGCCATGGCCTCGCTCGACGGCGAACGGATCCAGGTGCCCGCCGTGCCGACGAGCGTCGTGGACACGGTCGGGGCGGGGGACTCCTTCACCGCCGGGCTGCTGCACCATCTCGGCGCCCGCGGCCTCCTCGGCGGCCGGCTGACGGAACTCCGTCTCGACGACGTTGCGGAGGCATGCCGGTTCGCCGTCCGGGTCGCGGCCCTTACCTGCTCGGTTGCCGGTCCCAATCCGCCGTGGCAGAGCCAGTTGGCGCAGCTCGCCACAGCTGACGGCGTATGAAGGCAGGCGAGCCGATGAACACCACCGGCTGGGCCACATCCTGGCCGACCAGTTCACCGCCGCCCGACACCCACGCCACGTCCGTCGAGCGGCGCGCCGACTGGGCCGACTACGGCAAGGACCACTTCGCGGCGGTGGCCTGGGAAAACACACCGGGCGGCAAGCGGTACACGACCGGCTGGATGAACAACTGGGACTACAGCGGCGCCATCCCCACCTCCCCCTGGTGCGGCGCGTACAGCGCCCCCAGGCAGATGGCCCTGCGCACGATCGACGGCCGGATCCGGCTGACCAGCAAGCCGGTCAACAGCCTTACGCCCCTCCGGCAGAACCGCCCGGCGACGGCGGCAGGCATCACCGTCACCGACCAGATCCTCCCCGACCCCTCCAGCCAGGGAGTCGGGTATTCGCCGAGAACGGCTCGGTGAAGCTGGACAAGGCCGTCGTCCGGCACCTCGACTCCGCCCACGACTGACAAGGACACGAGACCGTGAAGAAAACCCTGCTCGCTGAGTTCACCGCCCGCGAAGGGGCGGAGGACGAGGTCGCCCGCCTGATCGGGGACTATGCCCTGAAGGTGCGCGAGGAAGAAGGCAACATCGCCTTCGACGTCTACACCAAGGAAGTCAACCCGCGCGCCTACTGGATCTTCGAGGTGTACCGGGACGAGGACGCCTTCCGGGCGCACCTGAACGCCCCCTATGGCGGCCCGTTCAACGCCGCCCTCACCCCGCTGATCGAGGAGGACGCCTCCGTGCTGACCTTCCTCGATCCGGTGGCCTGACCGGGGTGGCCCGCCTCATCGGCCGCGAGGAGTCCAGGCTGATCAACCGCGGACCGCTCTTCGAAGGCGCAGGCGTCGCCTGATCGCTTCTCCCGGTTTCAGGCGGTGGCGCCTGGTGGGGTCGCTCACGGCTCGGTGGGACGTGCCACACGTCCCACCGAGCCGTCGTCGTGGGTCAGGGCAGCACAACGATCTTGCGTCCCTGTCCGGCTGCGAACCGGTCCAGTGCCTGCGGGTACTCCGTGAGCGGCAGGCGGTGGCTGATGAAGACCTGGGGATCGAGTATCCCGGTGGCGAACAGTTCCGCCGCGCGCTCGTAGCTGTGCAGCACCGCCATGGAGCCGGTGATGGTGATCTCCTGGTTGTAGATGCGGTACGGCGAAATGGTGGCCGTGGTCGCGTAGTCGGAGACCCCGAACTGCAGAAACGTGCCGGCCTTGGCGACCCGTTCCAGGCCGTCCTGGATGGCGGCGGCATTGCCGGTCGCGTCGACCACCACGTCCCAGCCACCCGGCCGCCCCAACTCCTCGGCCGACTGCGCCGCCCGGGAACAGCCCAGCTTCTCGGCCGTCGCCAGCCGCTCCGGGTTGACGTCGACGACTTCCACCGAGGCGGCACCGGTGCGCTTCGCCAGCTCCAGCATCATCAGGCCCATCGTCCGCTGCCGTAGATCAGCACATGGGAGCCGAGCCTGCTGTTGAGCACGTCGTAGCCGCGCACGGCGCAGGACAGCGGCTCGATCAGCGCCGCGTCCTGGACGTCCACGTGGTCCGGCAGTCGTACGCAGTTGGCGACGGGCGCCACGGCGTACTCGGCGGCGCCGCCGGCCACGGTCACACCGATCGCCTGCCACCGGTCGCAGAGGTTGTTGCGTCCCGCCCGGCAGTAGTGGCACTCGTTGCAGTACAGCGAGGGGTCCACGGCGACCCGGTCGCCGATCGCGAGTTCGGTGACCTCGCTGCCGAGGCCCACGACCTCCCCGGCGAACTCGTGGCCCGGAACGACCGGCAGGGTCGGTGCGAACTCGCCGTGCAGGATGTGCAGATCGGTCCCGCACAGTCCGCAGGCCGCCACATCGACCACGACCTCGCGCGGCCCGGGAGTGGGGTCGGGCACCGTGGTGACGGTGACCTTGCCGGGGGCTTCGATGACAGCCGCTTTCATTTGACTGCTCCCAGGGACAGGCCGCGGACGAGTTTGTCCTGGGCGGCGAAGCCGGCGATGAGGACGGGCAGGGAGACGAGGGTGGCCGCGGCGCA
>NZ_JBIAHS010000035.1:0-43699 GCF_042870755.1 Streptomyces sp. NPDC006365 | reverse complement strand
GGCGTATCTTCCGCAGGTCCCGGTGCAGCCCGAATCGAATGACGTCAATCGCCGCAGCCGTCCTCACCCTGGAGCGGCAACGCTGAAAGAGCTCATTGACTGAATTCCCCAAGTCTGCTTATCCGGGACGTTTTCTCTGCCCGTACAGCGATCCGTACGACCCTTGACGGTGCGGGAGCGCGGGGCGCGCCTACGGCAGCGGGGTTTGCATGTGCCGTAGCGGCATGTGGTCCAGTAGGCGGCGAGCACGACATTGAGAGGTTCCCGCGCATGCCCCTTCCTGCGATTCCCCGCCGGGTCAAGATCGGCGATGCCGCCGCGTTCGCCGGGACCACACCCCGCGCCATCCGCCACTACCACGCCATCGGGCTCCTCGCCGAACCGGAACGCGGCAGCGACGACCGCCGCCGCTACGTATACGACGACATGATCCGCTTGCTGTGGATCCGCAAGATGGCTGATGCGGGTATCTCCCTGGACGACATCCGGGCCGGCTTTGAGGGCGCCACCGGCATCGAGCAGTCCCTGGCCCGGCTGGAGGAGTCCCTCGTCTCCAAGGCGGCCGCCATCGAAGCCCAGCGGGCCGCCGTGCACCGCCTCCGCGAGGTGGGCAGCCCCCTGGGCCTGCTCTCACCGCTGGTCAGTGGCCGCCTGCATGATCTGCCGCCCGGGTCCCTGCGCCCGGCCGATCTCGATACCCTTCTGGTCACGGAGCGTATCTTCGGCTCCCTGGGCGCCGCCGTCCAGGCCAACCGGTTCATCGTCCTGGCCACCCACCCCGAGCTGCGGGCCGAAGAAGGCCGCCTGGCCGAGGCCGAGGCGGCCTTGGACGACACCATGTCCCCCGACGACCCCCGCATCGAAGACCTGGCTGCCCAGCGGTGCGCTCATGAGACCGCCTTGGGAGCCACCATCGACAGATCCGGCCTGGACGAGGCCCTCGACGGCCTCCTGGACCAGGAGGACGAGCACGCCGGCGAGGAGGAAGGCGAGGCGAGGACGAGCCCGATGGAGGCCATCGGCAAGATGCCGTACGACTTCTCCCCGGCCCGCCTCCGGTACGAGGAACGTGTCATCGAACTGCTTCACGCCGCCGATCAAGGCGGCGACACCCCACGGACCTGCTGACTGGAATCGGCGCTCGGGGCGAGCCCGACAAGAGCAGCCCGGAATAGTGCAACACGAACGTAACCACGGTGCCTCCGGCGGCCGTTGGGCACTGTATGAAGAGCGGCCATCGCCACGTGCATCGTTGCCGGCGGAGTTGCGCCTGATGCCTGTCTGATCAGGTCAGTGATTGAGTGCTTCTGATCGACTGTGGCTCACTGCCCAGACTGCTTTGATAGGTCAGGACTCGCAACGCGTCGGCAGAGGTCGAGTCGTTCGGGGTGTAGATCTCGAGCCGGTGGTCGGGGCTGTCGGGTTGGAGCCACACCTGGTAGTCCACGTTCACGGCACCGACGGTGGGGTGCTGCAGGTCCATGGCCCCGACGGTGCAGTCGGAGACATCACCGGTCGCCCACATCGTGGCGAAGTCATCGCTGCGCATGGCGAGTTCGCCGATCAGTCCCGCCAGGCGGGCGTCGGTGGGGTACCGGCCCGCGGTGAGTCGCAGGTAGGCGACGTGGACGCGAGCGAGTTCGTGCCAGTTGCGGTACATGTCGCGGGTGAGGGCATCGAGGAAGAACATCCGTGGGATCGACGGACGCCGCGCCGGGTCTTGCGGCGCGTCGAAGGCGATGTGCTCGGCAACGAGTGCGTGTCCGGTGCAGTTCCAGGCGAGCACGTCTCCGCGCCTGCCGAGAACAATCGCGGGTGTGGCCTCACCGAGTGACTCCAGGAGTGTGAGGACTCGCAGGTGAGGCTCCTCGGGATGCGGTTCGAAGAGGCCGGGTTTCGCGGATTGTCGAGCGAGATTGTGCAGGTGGACGGTTTCTACCTGGTCGAGCCGGAGCACACGAGCGAGCGCGTCGAGAACCTGCTCGGAAGCGGTCTCAGCCTGGCCTTGCTCCAAGCGCGTGTAGTACCCCGCACTCACTCCAGCGAGCTGGGCGAGCTCTTCCCGCCGGAGGCCGGGGACTCGGCGAGAGGTGCCGTAGGTGCGCAGGCCGATCTCAGCCGGAGTGACCCGATCACGGCGACTCTTCAGGAACGTTCCGAGGGTCTCCATGAGTCGAGCCTAAGTTGCCGGTCACGCCTGTGGGTGTACCTGTCGGGTATACCCACGGCAGGGGGATGGTTGTCGACCGCGTTGCGTCGAACCGTCGACGGCATGACTGAAGAGCGTGTGCACAACTCACCCGGTCTGCGGGCGTGGCTCGGACTGGTGGTGATCCTCGGACCGGTCCTCCTCGTCTCCATGGACGGATCGATCCTGTTCCTGGCGATGCCGCGGGTCAGCCAAGCCCTCTCACCGACCGCCGACCAGGCGTTGTGGATCTTGGACATCTACGGCTTCGCCGTCGGCTCCCTGCTGGTCGCCTTTGGCAGTATCGGCGACCGCTACGGACGGCTGAAGCTGCTGATGATCGGCGCGACGGTGTTCGGGATCGGGTCCGTCGGGGCAGCATTCGCGCCGAGCCCTGAGCTTCTCATCGCCTTCCGAGCACTCATGGGGGTGGCCGGCGCGACCCTCCTGCCCTCGGCGCTGGCTGTGCTGAGCGAGCTGCTCCCCGACTCCCGGCGCCGCGCCCAGGCCATCGGTATCTTCGCAGCCGCGTTCGCAGCCGGGTTCGCCGTCGGCCCGATCGTCGGCGGCACCCTGCTGGAGCGGTTCTGGTGGGGCTCAGTGTTCCTGGTCAATCTCCCCGTCATCGTCATGTTTCTGCTGTTCGCGCCAGTCCTTCTCCGCGAGGTCCGCGCGACTCGACCAGGTCGCATCGACACGCTCAGTGTCGCGATCTCCGCCGGAGGCCTCCTGCTCACGATGTACGGCCTCAAGCACATGGCCGCAGACGGAGTGTCAGTCCTGCCAGCCCTGACAACCCTCCTCGGCGTCGTGCTGCTGACGTTTTTCGCTCTCCGCCAGCGACACCTCGAGCACCCGTTGATCGACTTCTCCCTGTTCCGCGACCGCGTCTTCACCATCGCGATCATCACCGGCCTGCTGCCGCTGGCAGCGTGGTCGGCGGCGGCGTACCTGGCAGGCATCTACCTCCAGTCCGTCCTGAGCCTGAGCGTCCTGCACGCGGCACTCCTGGCGCTCCCCGGTGCGGTCGTCCTCACGGTCTCCTGCATCGTCACGCCGGCTGTCGTCGATCGCATCGGCAAGAGGACCGCGCTCATCATCTGCCACTTCTCCATCGCAGCCGGTCTGGGGCTCTTGCTCCTCACCACGACTACAGGCGGGATCGGTTGGTACATCGCTTCGACGGCGATCGCCGGCGTGGGGTACGGCATCTCCTTCAGCCTCGTCGCCGACACCGCAGTCGGGGCAGTGCCTACGGAACGAGCAGGGTCGGCCGGCGCGATCGCCGAGACCAGCAACGAGATCGGCAATGCCCTCGGTATCGCGATCCTCGGCTCGCTCGCCGCGCTTATCTTCCGGCTCCAGGGGCCGGCTCTCGCCCCCACCCTCGACGAGACCCTCCAGCTGCCCGACCTCGCACCCGCAGCACTCCAGGAGGCGAAGGCGGCCTTCGTCACCGGCCTGCACGCTGCTGCCGCGGTGGCCGGCCTGTTGCACGCCGCACTCGGGACCGTCGCGCTGCGCTGGCTCCCCAAGTCGGTGCCCGGCGAGCCTGGCCCCGACATGCCCGGCGAGCCCACGACGGACCGAGTGGAAAGCAAGGCCTGATGACTCACGCCAACACATCCCTGTCGGCCGAAGACCGACGACGATTGCTGGAGCGTGGCCAGAGCCGCCCGATCGCTCAAGTTGCCGCCGAGATGGATGCGCGCGGTGCAGACCAGCAGCAAGGGCGTCTATCGCAAGCGCGGCGGAAGCAACGCGGTCGGCTATGCGGCCGCAGCGGCGGTTGACCCCTTTGACCGAGCTGCTTCTTTCCTCACTTGTCTCATCGATTCCCTCTCCCGTCCCGAAGCTCTGCTCCTGCCCCATGAACGGGTGGAGGAAGACGCAGAGAACGGGGCAAGGGAGCTGGCCCGTCTCCTCCTCCAGGGCCACTTCGACCTGAGCGCCCGCCGGGAGGAAGCCGAACTGGCCGCCCTCGACACCGGCGGGCGGGCCCAACTCGCCGCGGGCCGGACCCGGCTGGAGAAGAAGCACCGGCGCCAACTGGCGACCGTGGTCGGGCCGGTGACCGTCACCCGGTGCGCGCTGCGCGGACCGGGCCTGCCCAACTGCTATCCGGCCGAGCAGGTGCTGGGGGTGCCGCGCGAGCACCACAGCCTGGGACTTCGGCGTCTGGTCGTGCGAAGCGGTCCGCGGCTCCTACGTCCACGCCCTGGAAGCGATCGAACGCCGCTGCGGGAATCCGGCGGTCGGCAAACGCCAGGCCGAACAGCTCGTGCGGGCAGCCGCGGTGGACATCGCCGCCTTCTATGCCGCCCGCACCCCTGCCCCGGCAGCGAGCACGACGCTGCTGGTGCTCAGCGTCGACGGCAAGGGATCGCGTTACCGTCAACGGAATTGGCCCGCTGCGGTTGGGCATGAGTCGCAGTGAGGCCGAGCACGCGATCGGAGCGCGCATCCCCGAAGGTCCGGGCGGCCCAGACTGCAAGGACCTGTCCATCGAAGGCGGTCCGGACGGACTACTGCTGCGTTTTAGCAACGACGACCGACTCGTCGCGGTCTATGTCCTCTCACCCGCGTCAATCTCGACCGCATCGGGAATCCATCGGGGCAGCACACAAGCCGAGGTACTGGCGACATACGCCGGTGAAGTCGAGGAGCCATCCACGGACGAACTCGTCTTCACCCCGAGCGGAGCACAGTTCCAAGGAAAGGTCATCACCTTCGCCATGGACGACAACGGTGACGTAGACCGCTTCATAGCCGGGGAAGAGGAGTTCGCTGTTCCCCTGCCCTGTGGCGGCGATTGAGACCGCTGTGTCAGCGCCTCCCCGAGTGTCCTGGCCCCGGGCCGCCCGCGTGCGTTTGACCAGAGAGAGTCACAGAAGCGTTGTCAGCCTCAGGCGGCGGCCCTCCAGGGCGCATACAGATCGCCGTTCGGGCTCGACATGCTGTCTCGCGCAATCGGCTGTCGCGTTTCCCTCGGTGTGTGAGGTCTCTTGACCACTGTCTGTGGTCGCGCTGGCGTTGGCGGACATGGGAGCGAGAGGCCGTCACCAGGGCGTAGCCGCTCCTGGAAGTTGGCCGTCACCAGGGCGTAGCCGCTCCTGGAAGTTGGCCGTCCCCAGGGCGTAGCCGCTCCTGGAAGTTGGCCGTCCCCAGGGCGGGACAGAACGCCGGGTGTGGCATCGGAGAAAGTCGCCGATTCTACAACCCTTTTTCACAGCTTCCAGTTATGGAACGTGCTGCTCAGTAATTATGAAGCTGTCGTTGTGCTGAGATGCAATTGGCAAGGCTGAAGAGCATCGTGGATAGAAAGACAGGTCTCTTCTGGAGGGCTCGATCATGCGACGTCAACTTACCGTTGCGGCCATAGTTGTCCCCCTCGCCCTTGCTGGCAGCGCGGCCGTCTCCGCATCATCAGGCAGTCTGCTGGCGACCACGGACACGCTCGCCATGGCACGGATCGAAGGCTCGTCGGCTATCCCCCACCAGCCACGACAGCAGGCAACGACGCTCGACGAACTCCTCGACCGCAGCGCCCTGCAGCGGGAGAGGGTCGCTACTGCCACTGGGCAGATCGACCGATGCGAGAGCCTTGCTGGAGCCCGCCAGAACCTCCTGGATGTAGCGGCCGACCGGGAGGACCTCGTAGACGAACTCAATCAAACAGATCTATCCGACCTGCCGAACAATGAAACTTTGAGGGTTGACCTGGAAGACGCATGGGACGCGTCAGCAAATTCCGACCGCAATTACGCGGACTGGGCACGAGAAGCACAGGACGAGGGGTGTCCGCGTGGCGGGCCAGCACCGCGTACCGAAGCTCACCGAGCCGCACAGTCCACTGACGAGTTGGCCACCGAGAGCAAGGAAGCATTTGTAGAGTTGTGGAACCCAATTGCTTCCAGCTACGGCCTTGCGGAACGTAGCGATCGGGAAATTTGAGGACGTCTACACGGCCGTCCATCCCGGACCACCTACGGGCGAAGCCCAACCTCCAACCTGCCAACCCTTTCGGGCCGGTCTATGGCGCCGTACGTCCACGCGGACGCGCAGTTCCTGGCGCTGGCTGTCCGCGAGGACTGACAATTCGGTCAGCGACGGGCCGCTCCCCGAGCCGGACGGGGCAGCCGCGTATGCCGCCGACCTGGCGGGTGCCCAGTTCCTCCAGCCGGTAGCCGTTCGGGCAGCCCTTGATCTCCAAGTCTGCCGCGCGTAGTGCGGGGCGCGCCGGGGCGGCATCAGACGGACGGCGCGTACACGCAGCCGTACCGCGCGGCGGACAGGAGTGCCCCGACCACGGAGTAGCTGACGCGGGCCAAGGATCAGTCCGCCCGGAGGGGCCTCCAGGCACTTGCACATCACGCCATGGCCCACGCGGCTGCTTTCCTCCCCTGAGATCACCCCATACAGGTCTTGGGCAGACGTGCCGACGCCATCACAACTAGCGAATCTCCACAGGTCACAGGGGATGCAGAACGACCAGCCCTTGGTTGCTACTTCGGCCCAGTGTGCTACTTCGGCCCAGGACTCGAACCTGCGGCCAAAGCGACGGTCTAACGATTCAGCCGGGCGACCGCCTGGATCACCAGCCGCCCGCCCCCGACCAGTGGCTTTCCCTGTCCCTATGTCCTGAGCGAGCACACTGCCGGGGGCACTCACCGGGCAGCCAGCGTGAATGAGCCGCTGACCAGGGCGAATGCCGATATGAGAGGGCGCGAGCCAGTCTCACTGGCTCCCGCCCTCTCTCGTTGTCTCTCGTTGTCTCTCGTTGTCTCTCACTGATCGCCACACACCTCCGACACATCCTCGGCTGTGTCCGTAGAAGCGAGGTTGGCGCGATCAAGGCAACCGACAGCAGGAGCGGGTGGCCTACGCAAGTCCGGAGGGACGTGTCCGTTTCGGTGAACTGCCAGTACTCCAGCCGCAGATCGTGATCTCGATGGTGAGGGGCGCCGAGGAGACAGATGGCCAGCGTCGATCGTCTGGACGAGATCGGCCACGCCATCGGGGGCGTCCGTTCCTTCTCGGCCTACGCGAGTCCGCCGAGACGGAGGGCGTCCCTCATCTCGCTGAGCTTCGCGGTCGTCGCCGGGGTCCACTCCTTCTCCTGTTCACCGAGTCGGAGGGCATCCTCGATCTCGCTGAGCTTCGCGGAGGACAGGGCGCCCGCCCGCTCGATCAGGTCGTCTCGGGACACGGTGGTCAGCCACGTGCAAGGGGTGAAGCCTGGACGCGGGAACGCGAACCGCAGCACGCCTTCAAAGGGCAGTCCTTCCATGGCGCCTACTACCACTTCGACGCCCAGACCGCTGATGTCGACGCCCGCCGGAGCGACGACCTGCATCGCCCGGATCCCGGACGCGTCGTCTCCCGACAGCAGTACGACCAGCCGCCGCTCGTCGAACTCGACCCACCAGACTTCGCCACGTTGCACATGTCCTCCTGACACGGGACGGCAGGCGGACGCTGCGCGACCCTGACGCGCTGTGGAGACGGTGCGGCCACCGTTGATCATCGGTGTGTGAAGACTGAAGATCATGCGGTGGCCGCAGGTCACAGCGTAGACCCTGCCCGCTGGCAGGAGGCGTTCGAGGGCCTGATGAGCCGGATAGCGGGGCGGTTTGCGCGGGTCGAACCCGGCGTCGAGCGAGGCAGTTGGTGCTCGGGCTGCTGTCGGACCTGCCGCGCAAGAACTGCTGGGTGCGCCACGAGGCGCCATGTGACCGAGTGGAGGTGGAAGACCTCTACCGCCGGGCCGTCGCAGCGGCCGGGTAGAAGCTGAGGGCAGTCCGAGCCGGGGAACGCCGGTGAGGACGGAAAGCAGCCCTGACAACGCCGGGACGGCGCGGTACTGCCAGACGTGTCGGGTTCGGCAAGCAAGGCCAGAAGGCGTACGAAGAGGAATCCGCGTAAAGCCCCGTAAGTCTTGCACCGGGCTCAAATCTGGCGGATATGGGCCCGGGGTGCAGTGCGTGACCGCTCGTTTCAAGGGGATGGTCAACTCCGAAGCCGGTCTCCAACTGCCGGTGGGGAGGTCACGCTGAAGGTCTGCGGCGTAGGCGTGGTGATGCTGCCGGGGTAGTAGCGGGACGCCGACCTGGCCGATCGGCACATGGTGAACGTGGGAACCGCCTGCGGTCGCCCCGCTTTCCGGGCATCCGGTCCGGAGATCGAGGGCAGGCCCGTTGCCGGCCGAGGTCCGCAGGTGGGGCGGAGGCCCCGTAGTAGTCCGAGCGGAGGAAAGCTCCGTGCATGGCGAAGGGGGCCGGCAAGTCGGCAGGGAGGATGCTGCAATGCCGGGAGGCCGCTGGTGAATACCGACGCGCTGGAGTTCGCGCTGCTCAAGGCCGAGCGCCGGGTACTGGAGATGCAGACCAAGCTGCACTGTTGGGCGACCGACGATCGTGATCGCCGGTTCGATGACCTGTTCAATCTCGTTGCCGATCCCGCGTTCTTGCTGGTCGCGTGGGTTCGGGCGGTTCCTGGACGCCGGCATCAGGCCGCATGGGTCGCGGGCGACGAGGTCTACGGCGGCAACCCCAAAGCTGCGAGACGCGCTGGAGAAACGCGGCACCGGCTACATCCTCGCGGTTGCCTGCTCGCACGAAGTCACCACCGGCGCGGGGAAGTTCCGTGCGAACACGCTGGCCAAGAAGGTGCCCAAACGGGCCTGGCAGAAGCTCTCCGCCGGGGCCGGAGCCAAGGGCCACCGCTCCTACGACTGGGCCGTCATCGACCTCGCCGACCAAAGGCCCGGCAGTCGCCAACTGCTGATCCGCCGCAACCGCAGCACCGGCGAACTCGCCTACTACCGCTGCTACTCGCCCACACCGGTGCCGCTGACCACGCTGGTGCGAGTCGCTGGATCAAGATGGCGAGTAGAGGAGTTCTTCCAATCCGGAAAGGGCCTGGCCGCCCTGGCCGAGCATCAGGTCCGCCGCTACGCGTCCTGGTCCCGCTGGGTCACCCTGGGCATGCTCGCGCACGCCTTCCTCGCCATCGTCCGAGCAGACGAGCACGCCCGCCGTCCTGCACGAGACGCCCTCATACCGCTCACCTGCAACGAGATCCAACGCCTTTTCATCGCCCTGGTCGTCCAACCCGTCCACGACGTTGCCCACCGGCTGGGCTGGTCCGCCTGGCGACGCCGCCACCAAGCCCGATCCCAGGCCAGCCACTACCAGCGACAAGCCGCCCAGGCATGAAGATCACGATCTACGGCTGGAGTACTAGGCGAGGTGATGGGTCATCTCGATCCAGGGCCTGCAAATTTCAGCTCAATCGCAGCTTCGATCCCGGCTTCCGCTACAAAGGCCAGCCCACCCTTAGCCGATATCCCCAGCCTCACGGTTATTTCACTTACCGCCCACCCACTTTGACGGGGCTCCTGTGTCCTCACCAGCGAGGCCACATGCTGCTCGATCCGCGCATAGGCCGCTTGGAGGTCTACAAGATCCACGTACTCTACTTTTGTGTTGCGCCTGGGCCACAATCGAGCCTGTTCCTCGTACCTGGACCCTCCGGCCCCAGCAGCATCGCCGTTATCCCACACCAGGATGGGAATGGCCTCTTGTTCTCCCGGCGAGTGTGCCCACCGACGTGGGAGAGGATCGGACAGCAGCGGTTCGGAGAGCGAGTACGCCCACTCAGTCAGTCCCATGGCGGCCAAAACTACGGCCGGACGGTGGGCGTCGGGAGAGCGCGCACGGTTCGCCCCTTGCCGTGCACCGTGGCGAGCAGGCCGTTTCCCTCCATCTGGGCAAGGACACGACGCACAGCGGTACGGGAGGCGCCGAACCGCTCGCAGAGTTTCGCCTCAGACGGGTACGTGTCTCCCACTGAGAGCGAGTCCTGTGCGATCACGTCGGTCATCCGTTCCGCGAGAGACCGGCGGTCGCCACCCCGAGCAACGCGCCATCCGATCCCGGGAGCAGACTCAACAACCCGTCGGCTTCGAGAGCCTTGAGGGCGCGACGGATGGTGTTGCGGGAGACCCTGTGCGAGCGCATCAGGTCGGCCTCTGAAGGCAGGGTATCCGTGCCCTCACTCTCTTCGATCTCGTTTTCGCAGCGCCTCCGCAATGATCAGATAGGTTCCGCGCGGACTGGCCTCCGGCACTTCAGCCACTCTCGCGTCTCCATCACTCGATGCCAAGGGTCCCACGACTGGACGGCGCGTGACCGACCTCATCTCCACACGCCTTCCTACACCAAGATGCGCCATTCGAGACCCTGTGCTGAGCTGGAAGCAAGTCCGTGAGACCACGTGGCATTGCGTTCCTTCAGCGGTCCATCCGAGCAGCCGTCTAATACAGGCAGTGGCGGAAGTGACGCCACGAGTCCTCCTGAAGGGCCTTCGAGCAACTCATTTCCATTCATAAGACGGCATGCGATCGCAAGTACGCCTGAAAGCCCGCCCATACCAGCACAAGGGGCGAAGAAAATGGAAACGGCTCTATGTTTCCCATTCATGAGGGCACCTCAGACACCATGGTTCACGCAGGTTCTCTTGTACTGGGATAAGGCAGCCACAAGTGTGCCCGCGAGCCTCCGTGAACGCGACGAAATATTTGACCCCTACATGTCCGACCTATCTCAGCACGCACTGTCCGAGCAGGTCAGCGCCACGCGCTTCCCTGGTCCGCTAGCTTCGCCAGGAGCTCCACGTCAACAAGTGATCGCCTTTGCCTCCTTGTGAACTACCCAAATGGCGGTCGCTGAGGACTGCTGCGCTGGTCAACGGTGGCCAGCAGGCCGGACGACGGTGGCTGTTGACCGGCGGCCAATGTGGTTGCCGGGTCGGGGAACGGTGAAGTCATGGTGCGAAGGCGTGAGCATCGCCGGGGCGCGACGGCAGTCGTCGGAGGCTTGGTGGGGGCGGCGCGGTCCATCACCAAGGAGCCCAGGGCGGCCAGGAAAGCAGTCGACTTCTACCGTGGCCTTGCCGAGACCGAGCCCGACCGCTACCGCCCCGCCCTCGCGGAGTCTCTGGGCACCCTCGGCGACCTGCTGGTGGAGCGGAACCTGCCGGCCAAGGCGCTGCCCCCCGCTCAGGAAGCCGTACACCTCTACCGTGGCCTCGTCGAGGCCGACCCCGGCGGCTACCGTCCTGCCCTTGCCGATGCCCTTGACACGCTCACCCACGTCCTCGGGATGCTGGACCGGCCGGCCGAGGCGCTGCCGCCCGCTCAGGAAGCCGTCGCCATCCACCGTGACCTGGCCGAGGGCAAGCTCGACACTCATCGCTTCGGCCTTTCCACCTCCCTGGGCATCCTCGGCGGCCTGCTGGCGAAGCTGGAGCGCCCAACCGAAGCACAGGCTGCACGGGACGAAGCCACAGCCCTGGAAGGGGAGCCCGGGGACGTCGTCGCCTACTACCGTGGCCAGGCCGAGGCCGACCCACGTGACCGCCCCGCGCTCGCCGCCTCCCTGCAGCTCCTCTGCTCCCGGCTGACGCAGCAGGACCGGCCGGCCGAGGCGCTGGGGCCCGCTCAGGAAGCCGTCGCCATCCGGCGTAACCTGGCCGAGGCCGACCCCCGCTACCGCCGCACTCTCGCCCAGTCCCTGAACACTCTCGGCCGCGTGCTGGCGAAGCTCGACCGGCCTGCCGAGGCGCTGGGGCCCGCTCAGGAAGTCGTCGCCATCTGCCGTGGCCTGGCCGAGGACAACGCTGCCTCCCACCGAGTCAACCTTGCCAAGTCCCTGTACACCCTCGGCGACCTGCTGGCGAAGCTGGACCGGCCGGCCGAGGCGCTGGGGCCCGCTCAGGAAGCCGTCCCCCTCTGGCGGGGCCTCGCGGAGGCCGATCCCGACGCGAATCCCCTTTACAGCGTCGGCCTCGCTGTCTCCCTGCACACCCTCAGCCACCTGCTGGCGAAGCTGGACCGGCCGGCAGAGGCTCTGCCGGCCGCTCAGGAGGCCGTCGACCTCTACCGTGAACTAGCCGGACCGGTCTACAGCGGCGTCTTCGCCACCTCTCTGGACACCCTCGGCGACCTGCTGGCGAAGCTAGACCGCCCGTCCGACGCACAAGCCGCACGGGACGAGGCAGCCGCCGTTAGAGGGGGGCAGCCTGAGACCTGATGGTTGGGGGTGCGACGAACCCTCGGTTCCCTCAACATGCCTTTGCAGCTATTGACGCGCACTTCGATGCAAGCATGCACGGCTGGCGCGCCTACGCCACCCCCGCCACATACACCATCGACTGGACCGAGGTATCCCGACCAGTTGGACTTCGATTGTCCGGTAAGCCCGGAGAGGCACGCCGCGAATACGAACGCAGCCGCTCGTTCCGACGGATGCGCAACTGGAGAGTTGGTATCGAGGCCCGCATCAGTCACCTCAAACGCACCTTCGGACTCCGCCGCACCCGCCTGCGCCGCCTGACGGGTGCGCAGACCTGGAGCGCACTCGGGATCTTCGTCTACAACCTGCAGCAGATGGCCGTCGTCAGCCGATGACACGGCCCCCTCCCACAGGAGACGCCACCACGATCCGACCCTGATACCACCTCTGGGCTGGGCAAACCCTTTTTCAGGAGCAAGTAGCTACCAAGATTGCTTCGGGACGAAGAGGTCGCCCGGCCGCGTATGAGCCGTCAAAGGAGACCCACTGCGGCCAGCTGCGTAATGATCTTGAGGCGCCTCCCCGCACGTCACGGGCCCATTTGCCACAGTCCTGGAAGCCCTGACGCAGTACGGAGTTGACCAAGCCGCATCGGTGTCGGGGCGCCGCATGGTGTTCTGTCCTCATGGATAGTGCCGTACCGGTTCTCATCGCAGTGCTGGGCACGCTGCTCGGTTCAGCAGCGACTTACCTCTTCCAACGCAAGTCATCCGAGCAAGCAGAGAATCTTGCTCATCAGCGGCAACTCCGATCGGAGCGCATGGCGATCTACAGCGAGTTCGCCGAAGCGGTGACGCAGCTGCGGCGATGCCAGTACAACCGCTGGCACAGCGATCAAGAGAACCCCGGCAACGACGCCACAGAAGCCGCCGTGGAGGCTCGTCGACTCAGGGGTGTCGCCCAGCATGCGGTATTCCGAGTCCAGCTCATAGCCAGCAACCCTGCACTGATCGAATCGGCCCGCAGCGCATTTGTCGCGGCTGCCGACATGCACCACGCCTCCAGCTCCCAACAACTACGTGCCAACGGCAACGACGCGGGAGACTCCTTGGAGCACTTCATCACTCTGGCCTCTGGAGACGTGCAGTGAAGCCGCCTCGCCTCGATTGCTCCGAAACACGGCAGAGCCCCGGATCTCTCCGGGGCTCGCGTCCATCGGTCCTGCGGACGTGTCACTCCTCGGTCTCGTCCTCCTCCGCCAAGCCCTTCAGGATTCGGTCGTTCATCTCCTGCTCCTGGACGTCGACGCACTTCGCGTAGATCTTCAGCAGCACGTCCACCGAGTGGCCTGCGCGAGCCGACCGGTGGACGGCGCACCACTGGGTTGACTTGGCCGTTGAGACTCCGCCGACCTCCGGTTCTCAGCTGTCGATCAATCGTGGGAAGCCAGAAACGATCACCCTCAATGCGATCCGTCGAGCAACAGCGCGGATGACGGCACAAGCGAGGATGACCACCGGCGCAAGCCAGACTGTTCGCCCCTCGAATCACTGACCGAGTGCCCATGCACGGCCCGCCCCCGCCTGACGCAAACGGGGTGCGTGGCCGCCAAGGGCCACCCGCCGACTGCCGCTAATCCGCGGATCGCCGCCCGAACAGGCCTTGTCTGCCTCTATGTTCACAGCGCACGTCGTCCCACGCCCACCCGACCTTGGAGGCCCTGCCCATGCGCACCTCGCTCCGCACCTCGATCGCCGGCGCGGTCGCCGCCGTCACCATCCTCGCCGGGGGAACCGCCCATGCGACCCCGCCCGGACCCGGAGTCACGGCCACACTGATCGCACAGAAGACGGTCGGCGACACCGACTACGTCCTCAGGGAGATCACCGTGCCGCCCGGCCAGTCCACCGGCTGGCACTACCACGACGGCCCGCTCTATGCCTACGTGAAGCAGGGCACGCTCAGCCACTTCGACTCCACGTGCGCTTCGGACGGCGTGTATCCGCAGGGCAGCGCCGTGCAGGAGCCGGCCGGGCCCGGCAACGTCCACATCGGCCGCAACCTAGGCGACGCGCCGCTCGTGCTCACCGTGCTCTACGTGCTGCCGCACGGCGCGCCGTTCTCCGAGGACGCCCCGAACCCCGGCTGCCCGTTCGAGTGACCACTGCGGCGGCAGCACCTGTTCCACTGCTCTGAATCGCCGGGCGCAGAGGGCCCAGCGCCAGCGTGCGCTCCCGCCACTGCGCCCCTTCCGCCCCCCACTCCACTACCGAATCATGGCAGTTGTGGTGCGCACGGGCCGCGACCATCCAGGATGTGACCGACGGGGATTCCGACGAACGCGGAGGTGGTCAGAGCAGTCGAGAAGACACCGAGCCTGAAGAACCCACCGGGCCACGTGGAACCAGCCGGGCACGGCTGAACCGAGCAACGGGAGATGTCCGATGACTGAGAACCCTTCCGATTTCTTCGCCTCTGTCAGCGCGCCCTTGCTCACCGAGCCCGGGGTCGCGACCGGCACGATGATGGGTTTCCCGTGTCTGCGCGTGGCGGGTGCGTTCTTCGCCTCCTGCGACCCTCGTACCGGCGACCTCGTCGTCAAACTCCCCCGCGAGCGTGTCGCGGAACTTATCTCCGCGGGCCGTGGCAAACCCTTCGCCCCCGCCGGGCGGACGTTCCGCGAATGGGTTCTGGTGGACGACCGCGACGAGGCCCATTGGACCGAGCTGATCGACGAGGCCCTGCGTTTCGTCTCCGGACGGCCGGCCACGGCGTGAGGCCGTCCGGCGCCGTTCAGCGCGTGGACCGGCCGCCGCGGCGCAGAAAGTCGCGTTCCCCGGCCGTCGGTGCCAGGGCGGCTGCCCGCTCGTAGGCGGCCGCGGCCTCCTTGTCCCTGCCCAGCCGGTGCAGCAGATCGGCCCGGGTGGCGTGGTAGGCGTAGTAGCCGTCCAGGTCCAGTTCGTCGATCAGCGCCAGGGCGGCGGCCGGACCCCGCACCTCCCCCACGGCGACGGCCCGGTTGAGGGCCACGACGGGCGTGGGTGCGAAGGCGAGCAACTGGTCGTACAGCGCCAGGATCTGTGGCCAGTCGGTCTGCTCGGGCGTGGCCGCGTCCGCGTGTACGGCGTTGATGGCGGCCTGGATCTGATAGGTGCCGGGCCGATCGCGGCGCAGGCATCGGCGGACGATTGCCTGTCCCTCCCCGATGAGGGCCCGGTCCCAGCAGTTGCGGTCCTGCTCGGCGAGCAGCACCAGGGAGCCGTCGGGCCGCGTCCGCGCGGTGCGCCGGGATTCGGTGAGGAGCAGCAGGGCCAGCAGGCCAGCCGCCTCCGGCTCGTCCGGCATGAGAGCGGCCAGGATGCGGGCCAGCCGGATCGCCTCCGCGCACAGGCCCCGTTCGGCCGTGTCGGCCGTGCCGGCGTTGTAGATCAGGTAGAGGACGGCCAGCACCGGGCGCAGCCGGTCGGGCAGCTGGTGTTCCTCCGGCACACGGTAGGGAATGCGGGCGGCCTTGATCTTGCGTTTGGCCCGCACCAGGCGCTGCGCCATCGTGGGCTCCGCCACCAGGAAGGCGTGGGCGATCTCGGCGGTCGACAGACCGCCGAGCAGTTTCAGGGTGAGCGCGACCTGGGCTTCGGTGGACAGGGCCGGATGGCAGCAGGTGAAGATCAGGCGCAGTCGGTCGTCCGGCACGGGTTCCCTCTCCTCCGGCAGGTCGGGATCGTCGTACTCGGGCCAGAGTGCCGCGACCTCGCCGAGGAGCTCTCGTTCGCGTGACGCGCGGCGCAGTCGGTCGATGGCGGCGTTGCGGGCGGTCGTCGTGATCCACCCGCCCGGGTTGGGCGGCCATCCGTCGAGGGGCCACTTGTGCAGAGCGACGGCGAAGGCGTCCTGCACCGCGTCCTCGGCGGCGTCGATGTCGCCGAGGACGCGGATCAGGGTGGCCAGGACCCGGCCGGACTCCTCGCGGAAGATCCGCCCGACGTCCGCCCGGTCGACGACCGGCAAGGTCAGGCCCCGAGCCCGGGGTCGGGCTCGTCCGCGAACGCCGCGAACGGGCGGACCTCGATCGGCGTGTGGATGGCGGCGGTGACCTTCGCCGCCCAGGCCAGCGCGGCGTCGAGGTCGTCGGCCTCGATGATGTAGAAGCCGCCCAGATGCTCCTTCGACTCCGCGAAGGGGCCGTCCGTGGTCAGCACCTCGCCGCCGGAGACCCGCACCACGGTGGCGGTGTCGGCGTCGTGCAGGCGACCGGAGAACACCCAGGCGCCGGACGAGGCCATGTTGCTCTCGATCGCCCTGAGCTGCCGGTGGGACTCCTGCATCTCCTCCTGGGTCATCGGCGCACGCCCCTCACCGGCGCCGCTGTGGACGGACAACAGGTATCGCGTCATGGTGGCACTCCTGGTCATCGGCGGTACTTCCCGCCTCTCACCCTTGCTACGAACGGCGTTCCCGCAAATCGACACGCTGCCCTGAACTCTGCACCGGATCATGCTCCCCCCGAGTCCGACGGCTCGCTCCTCACGGCGTGCGAAGCACTTGAGCGGGCTTGCTGGCGTTCCGTCGCCCCTCCGCAGGTCTGGCTACGCGCGCTCGATGAGCTTGCAGACGGTGACAGGTTGGTCTTCTGCCCGCGCGTCGGCTCGCTGACGAGTGTGGGTGAGGGTTTTGCGCGGCGCGAGGAGGTCGGCGACGGTGGCGTCGATCTCGGCGATCCGCGCGTCGAGCAGGGCGCGGACGGTGGCGCACGGCGGGGTGCCGCCGTCGCGGATGGCGAGGACGTCACGGATGCCGTCCAGGTGCAGGCCCAGGGCGCGGGCCCGCCGGATGAAGATCAGCCGTTCGACATCGCGGCCGGTGTAGAGCCGGTAGCCGGCCGTGGTTCGTTCGGTGGCGGGCAGCAATGCCCTGGCTTCGTACACGCGCACCGCCTTGCGTGTGACCCCGGCGGCTCGGGCGGCCTGCCCGATCGTCAGTCCCGAGCGTGCCATGGCCGCAACCTCCTTCTGCTTCCCATGACTGACCTTGCCCTTGGGGCCGGGTTCTGGCGTCGCGCGTACAGGGGAACGCGACGAGTGAGGTGATCGCCATGCCGTTCCGCGAGGGTGAGGTCTACCGCTGCCCGGATGCGGCCTGCGGGTGCGAGCTGACCTTGACCCAGGCGCCCCGCCGACCTGCAGGAGACAACAGAGCCCGACGTGCTGCTGCGGGAAGACCATGGTCAGGACGACCGAGTAGGTGTTCAACGAGGCAGCGCGCCCCTTACGATGCCGGGTAGCCCGCCCCGGTGGTTTCCCCCGTGCCACCGGGGCGCGGCTGTGTCTGGCCCGGTGGCACGCCGTGGTCGGGAGGCTTTCCTCCGCGCCATGGGGCTGTCCGGCCGCGTCGGGCAGGAGGCCGGTTCCATGATCGTGATGCGGCCGCGGGGCAGGCGCAGCACCAGGCGCTGGAGCGCGAGCCCAGCGCGCTGCCGCCCGACCAAGCAGTCCGGGCACAGCCCGGCGCCTCCGTGGCCGCCCCGACGCTCGCGGGATGACACACCCTGACTGACCGCGATTGAGTGGTGCCAACGGCACAAGGCGATCAGCGCAGCGTGACGGGAGGAGACCATGTCCGGCGACGGCGCCCAGGATCTGCGGGTCCTGGTCTTCGACGTAAATGAGACGCTCAGCGATCTCACCCCGCTGCGGGTCCGCTTCGAGGATGTCGGAGCGCCGGCGGATCTGATGCCCACCTGGTTCGCCGGGGTACTGCGGGACGGGTTCGCGCTGACGGCCGCCGGGGCGTACGCGGACTTCGCGTCCGTCGCCCTGGACGGGCTGCGGTCCCTGCTGCCGGGCGTCAAGGGGTGGGCCGGGGACGTCGAGGCTGCGGCCCGGCACGTCCTGGACGGCTTCGCCGAGCTGGTGGTGCACCCCGATGTCCCGGAGGGCGTACGGAAGTTGAGCGATGCCGGGTTCCGGCTGGTGACCATGACCAATGGCAGTGACACGCTGACCGAGCGGCTGCTCGCCAAGGCAGGGCTGGTGGACTTGTTCGAGGAACTGCTGGATGTGCGCGGGCCACGGTGCTGGAAGCCCGCAAGGGCCGCGTACCGGTACGCCGTTGATCAAGTAGAGGTGCGGCCGGAGCAGACCCTGCTGGTCGCGGTGCACCCCTGGGACGTCGACGGCGCGCTGCGGGCGGGTCTGCGCGGCGCGTGGCTACGGCGTGGCGCGACCGCCTATCCACAGTCGATGTCCCCGCCGACGCACAGCGCGCAGGACCTGCGGGAACTCGCCGACACCCTGATCGCCGACAGGACGTGAACTCCGTATCGGATCCGTGTCGGGCGGGTGCGGCGCCTGGTCGGCGGTCTCTGCGGACGCACGGCGGTGCCGACGCCGACCGTATGGCGCGTCGTCGCTACTGCCCCTTCCCGGGGATGCGGGGGGGGGCGGCAGTCCAGGGCGGCGACGTTGTCCACGGCCAGCGCACGGGCGAGGACGACCAGGTCCGCTACCCGAGGGTCGCCGACGGAGTAACGCAACTTCCTGCCGTCCCGGCGTGCTGTGACATAGCCGCAGTCGACGAGACAGGACAGGTGCACGGAGACCCGCGGCTGGGAGATGCCGGCGCGCTCCACACACTCGGCCGAGGTGCGCTCACCTCGCAGGATGAACTCCGGCAGCATCAGCCGTGTGGGGTCCGACAGGGCACGGAAGAACCGGGCCACGGTGTCGGTGTGCGAGCACTCGGCCCGCGCCGCATCCGCTCCTGCCATGGGGGTGGAGGTCGGTCTCATGAGCGATCCCACACGCGGATTCGCGCGATCGGGGATCACCCGGTCGAAGGTGGCTTGGTAGGGCTCCTGGGCCACTCGGCACCCTGGTTGACGACCGGCAGGATGGCGGCCCGCGCTCTGACGGTGAGCGCGCTCACCGATCACCGGGGTCGGCCGGCCGTATCGTCGGCCCTGAATGGCACAGGGCCGACGCGTGGAGAAGGAGTGGGACATGGCGTGGCCGACGAAACTGGCGGTGGTGGCGGCGGTGGGAGGCGGAGCCGCGGCCGGCTATCTGGGACTGGTCAGCGGGGCGCTGCCGTTGGACGTGGGCGTGGGCCGGCGCAGTCGCCCGCTGGGGCCGCAGACCATCGACATCGAGGCTTCTCGCGAGGTGGTCTTCGATGTGATCGCCCAGCCGTATCTGGGGCGGTCCACGCGGGCGATGCGGGAGAAGGTGCTGGTGCTGGAACGCGGCAGTGACATGGTGCTCGCGGCGCACCACACCCCGGTGGCGGGCGGGCGGCTGACGGCGACGACGGTGGAGACGGTGCGGTTCACGCGTCCGGAGCGGGTCGACTTCCGCCTGGTACGCGGCCCCGTCCCGGCCGTCGCGGAGTCCTTCGAGCTCAGCGAGCAGGGGCCGGGGACCCGGCTGACGTACGCCGGTGAGCTGGGCACGGACCTGTGGCGGGTCGGCCAGTGGTGGGGCGGCCTGGTAGCCCCCCGCTGGGAGGCGACCGTCGCGTCCTCCCTCGCGGCGGTCAAGGCGGAGGCGGAACGGCGCGCGGCCCTCACCTGACGAGGTCGGCGACCAACTCAGCCTGTTGTGTACGGCTCACCTGTCGCGTGCGACGGACGGCCGGTCAGCCTGCCGCGCGAGCCGGGCCGCACCCCACACCAGCGTGCCGAGCAGCATCACCAGCGTGAGCGGGTGGAAGACCGGCCGCAGGGGCATGTTCATTGCCGCACCTGGGTGTTGGGGTGGAACGCGTACCAGGCGAACCACATGGAGTCGAGGAAATCGGCGGCCTCCCACCGGTCGCCGGCGCGCTGCAGGACCCGGGCGGTGTCGAGTCTGTCGTCCCAGCGGGCTTCGAGCTGTGTGCCCGCGATCTCGGCGCGCACGGTCCCGGCGGTGCGGACGAGGTCCTCGTGGATCGCCAGCCTCTTGTCGCCGACGCGCACGCCGATCACGATGTCCTTGTCGCGGAAGCGGTCGCTGGTGGCCAGGACGGGGAAGAGGGTGCCCTGGTCGGCGTAGTAGCCGCCGCGGTCCGGATAGCGGTCGTAGGAGCCGTACGGGTCGCTGCCGTAGCCGCGCAGTGTGCCGGTGTCGGTGGACAGCACCTTGGTGTCGGGGTGCGCGGCACGCCATTGCTTCCACGTCGTCCACACCAGCGGGACGGTGTCCAGCCGGGTGCCCTTGAGCGGGCCGCTGACGGCGGTGCCGAGCAGCTGGGGCCACTCGGAGCCGGTCTGCCGGTCGTACATCAGCAGGTTGGAGTTGACCAGCCGACCGGTGGTGCCGAAGGTCAGCTCCTGCATGCCGGGCGGGGCGGAGAATCCGATGACCGTGCCGGTCAGCGGGCAGTAGGTGACGGCGAGGGGCTCGCCGCCCACGGTGTCGTTGACGATCTCGTGCCACACCAGCACCAGCTGCGGGTACGCCCTCACCTCACCGCCGTACTCCAGTCCGAACACCGGCTCGTTGTCGGCGAGGAATCCGGCCTCGGTCGCGGGGACGAAGCGAGGCTTGTCGACGGAGGGGATGCCGTCCTTGCCGGGCCCGCCGGAAACCGCCGCATCGGCGAGGGCTTCCAGGGACGGGTCCTGGCCGGGCTGCACGGCCGTCACGGGACGGTCCGGCCGGTCGGAGAGGGCCTGCCGGCCGGCGATGCTCCCGCCCACGAGCAGGATCGCGGCGGCCCCGATCACGCCCGCGCCCTTGAGGGCCTGCCGCTTCGGCGAGCGGGCCGACTGCTGACCGTTCACCTGGCACCTCCCGACACTCGCGGGGCCACCGGCGGGCGGTGAACGCCTCGCACTGATGAGCATGCCTCTGCGCCGTGGGCAGTTCGGTGAGCGCGCTTACAGTTCTCGTCCCTTCCGGGGGCCTACGGTTCGGATCATGGTGCTGAGGATCGTGCTGGGCGCGGTGTACACGGCGATGGCCATCGGCCAGCTCGCCTCCTTCGCGCACATGCCGGGCATCCTTTCCGCGTACGGGCTGGTGACCGGCGGCGCCGCGACCGTACCGGCCGTAGTGCTGATCACCGGGGAGCTGGTGTGCGGCCTCTGGTTCCTGGCCCGGCCACGGTCGAAGGCCCTGGCGCCGGTGTGGGCGTACACGGGCGTGTCGGTGGTGTGGACGCTGCTGGCCGTGCAGGCGTACGCACGGGGTCTGACGGTGGCCAACTGCGGCTGCTTCGGGATCTACCTCACCCAGCGTCTGAGCTGGTTCGTCCTGCTCCAGGACGCCCTGACCCTGCTCTACGCCGGCCTGCTGCTGCGTGCCGCCCGCAGGCCCCGGTCGCCGGCACCAGCCGATGGAGTGGAGGTGGGGCGTGATGTCCGCATCCCGTGAACGCTCCAGGGTGGGCGGGGCAGCCACGGTCATCGGGGCGGGGCTGGTCATGGTGGTGTGCTGCGCGGGTCCGCTGCTGGTGGCCGGAGGGGCGTTCAGCGCCGTCGGCGGCGCGCCGGCGAACCCCTGGCTGATCACCATGGGGGTGGTCGTGCTCCTCGTCGGTACCGCGTACGCCCTGCGGTGCCGGGTTCGACGCCGGCATGGTGCCGGGCCGGAGGACTGCCGCCCGAACGTCCCCGGTCCGCCTCCGCACCACCGTGACGAGGACGATCCGGGCCTTGCCGTCCACTGACCGGATGCGACCGCCCCCGTGGGAAAGGAGTTCTTCGATGACCCAGACGCCGGCGCCCCGCCGCAAGGTGGACCGGGACGAGGTGTTCGTGGAGTTCACCAAGTCGATCTGTCCGCTGTGCAAAACACCCGTCGACGCACAGGTCAACATCCGCGAGAACAAGGTCTTCTTGCGGAAACGATGCAAGGAGCACGGAGAGTTCGAAGCCCTGGTGTATGGCGACGCCGAGGAATACCTGTCCTCGGCCCGCTTCAACAAGCCCGGCACCATCCCGCTCACCTTCCAGACCGAGGTGAGGGACGGCTGCCCGTCCGACTGCGGGCTGTGCCCGGAGCACAAGCAGCACGCCTGCCTGGGCATCATCGAGGTCAACACCGGCTGCAACCTGGACTGCCCCATCTGCTTCGCCGACTCCGGCCACCAACCCGACGGCTACTCCATCACTCACGAGCAGTGCGGGCGGATGCTGGACGCCTTCGTCGCGAGCGAGGGCGAGGCGGAGGTGGTGATGTTCTCCGGCGGTGAACCCACCATCCACAAGCACATCCTGGACTTCATCGACCTCGCCCAGGCCCGCCCCATCAAGAACGTCAACCTCAACACCAACGGCATCCGCCTGGCCACCGACAAGAACTTCGTCACCGAACTCGGCAAACGCAACCAGGCGCCGGGCCGTTCGGTGAACATCTACCTGCAGTTCGACGGCTTCGAGGAACGCACCCATCTGGAGATCCGGGGCCGGGACCTGCGAACGTTCAAGCAGCGGGCACTGGACCACTGCGCCGAGGCCGGACTGACCGTCACCCTCGTCGCCGCCGTCGAGCGCGGCCTGAACGAGCACGAGCTCGGTGCGATCATCGAGTACGGCATCGACCACCCCGCCGTCCGCTCAGTGGCCTTCCAGCCGGTCACCCACTCCGGCCGGCACGTCGAGTTCGACCCACTGCAGCGGCTCACCAACCCCGACGTGATCAAGCTGATCAATGAGCAGCGGCCGGGCTGGTTCCAGAAGGGCGACTTCTTCCCCGTCCCCTGCTGCTTCCCCACCTGCCGCTCCATCACCTACCTCCTGGTCGACGGGGAGCCCGGCAACCGCACCGTGGTCCCCATCCCGCGCCTGCTGAACGTGGAGGACCACCTCGACTACGTCACCAACCGGGTCATGCCCGATGCCGGCATCCGCGAGGCCCTGGAGAAGCTCTGGTCGGCCTCGGCGTTCATGGGGACGGCCACGACCGAGGAGAAGCTGAGAGCCACCGCCGAGGCCCTGGACTGCGCTGGGGGTACCTCCCACGCGTTCAGCAGTGGGGGAGCCTGCGGCATCGATTTGCCCCAGGCCGTGAAGGACCTGAACGACAAGGCGTTCATGATCGTCGTGCAGGACTTCCAGGACCCCTACACCCTCAACGTCAAACAGCTGATGAAGTGCTGCGTGGAGGAGATCACCCCCGACGGACGCCTGATCCCGTTCTGCGCGTACAACTCCGTCGGCTACCGCGAACAGGTCCGCGCCCAGATGTCCGGCGTGCCCATCGCCCAGGTCGTGCCCAACGC
Organism: Streptomyces sp. NPDC006365; assembly: GCF_042870755.1. NCBI lineage: Bacteria > Bacillati > Actinomycetota > Actinomycetes > Kitasatosporales > Streptomycetaceae > Streptomyces > Streptomyces sp. NPDC006365. The sequence continues at coordinate 20,233 of NZ_JBIAHS010000035.1, read as the reverse complement.
CCTGCCGCTCGCCGACCGCCTCACCGCGACACCGTATGGATCGAAAACCGCGCACACCACCATCGAAGAGGGCGAGTCCCCGTCATGACGCACCCACCCACCGGGGAGGAGCTGAAGGCGTGCTGTGCCGCCGCGTACTCCTCCGACGTCGTCGCTCTGCTGCTGGGTGACTCCTACCACCCCGGCGGCACTGCCCTGACCCGCCGCCTCGCCGACGGCCTCGCTCTCACCCCCGGTGCACGGGTCCTCGACGTCGCCTCCGGGCGCGGCACCACCGCCCTGCTCCTTGCCGGGACTCACGGTGCGGAGGTGGACGGCGTGGACTACTCCCCCGCCAACACCGGCCTCGCCCAGGGAGCCGCCCAGGCCGCGGGACTCGCCGACAGAGCGCGCTTCACCACTGGCGACGCCGAGCAACTTCCCTACCCCGACGGCGTCTTCGACGCGGTGGTGTGCGAGTGCGCGCTGTGCACCTTCCCCGGCAAGGCGCGCGCCGCCGCCGAGTTCGCCCGCGTCCTGAAACCCGGCGGTCATCTCGGCATCACCGACGTCACCATCGACGCCGCACGGCTCCCGTCCGAACTCACCGGCCTGGGGGCCCGCATCGCCTGCATCGCCGACGCCCGCCCGTTGGACGAGTACGTCGAGATCCTGGCCGCCGCGGGCCTGCGCACCCTGCACACCGAGCGCCACGACCAGGCGATGTTGCGCATGATCGACCAGATCGAAGCGAGGCTGAATCTGCTGCGTATGACCGCGCCGACCAGGCTCACGGACGCCGGCGTCGACCTCGACGCCGCCCCCGGCGTCCTCGAAACGGCCCGCACGGCGGTGGCCGACGGCGCCCTGGGCTACGCGCTGCTGATCGGCGAGAAGTCCCGCGGGACAGCCTGATCCAAATGCCTGGTCACAGGTCTGGCAGGAGCGTCGTCTGTGTGTCGTAGTCGCGCAGAACCTGCCTGAGCTGGTCGAGCGCCTGCTCGGGGATGTCGGGTGGAGCGGACTCGGCCACGTACCGGGCGGCGGCCACCAGCGCCGCGAACTCGTAGGCGTGAGCGGTCACTCGAAGGATGCCCGGACGGGTCCGCTCCAGACGCATGATCAGCCCTTCGCTGCCAGGTAATCCTTGATCTGGTCGAGCTCTTGGACGAAGCCGTCGTAGTCCTCGCGGATGCCGTTGAGGTAGGCGCTCCAGCCGATGCTGGACTTCGCGTAGTGGAGGGCTTCCTGGATCTCCTCGTCCGAGGCCCCGAACATCTTCGCGGCCTCCATGTGGAAGAGCGTGCAGTAACGGCACTTCGTCTCGGAGTGCACCGCGAGCCCGATCAGCTCCTTGTACTTGTTCGGGATGAGCGTCTCGCCGAGCTCGAGCTTCCTGAAGATCTCCCACTCGTGATCCAGCAGATCATCGGGGATGCGGGCGAAGAAATGCGGTACGAGCCCCAAGGTCTCCTTGATCTCCGACTCGACGGCGCCTCGGCTACGGCCCGCCATGGCGACCACTCCTCTCAGCCAAGCGGAACAAGTGCCTCCATATCCACGCTAGAAAGCGTCGGCGCCCCCTGCCACCGTGCCCACTCCTCGCCCTGGCTGCCGGCGCGTAGGTAAGCGTGGTCACATACCTGCCCGTGCCATGCGATCTAGCGTCGGCACCGAAAGAGACAGAGGGAAACCCACCGGATGGGATGATCACCATGGTCACAGCAGCACACGTTTCCCCCACGACCGCCGCGATCCCGGTCCATGCCGTCTGGGGCGCCGCGGCCGGACTGGTCGGCGGCATCGGCTTCGGCATCTGGATGTCGGTCTCCCGGCCGGTCATGGACACCGCGATGATCACCATGGTGGCGGGGCTGCTCGGCTCGACCAACGCCGTCGTCGGCTGGCTGGTCCACCTCGCGATCGCCCTGTTCGCCGGCACCACCTTCGGCGTCGTGCTCGGCCACCTCGCGCAGCGGCTCGCGCCCGCCGTTGTCCTCGGCCTGGTCTACGGCGCGGTGTGGTGGTTCCTCGGCGCCCTGTGGATCATGCCCGCCAACATGGGCATGCCGGTCTTCGAATGGAACGACGTCACCGCCTCCAGTCTCGGCGGTCACCTCGTCTTCGGCCTCCTGGCCGGACTCACCTTCTCCTGCATCGCCCAACTGGCAGCCAAGCGAAACGACCGGACCGCGGCATGACACCGATACCGCCGGCGTCAACGCCTGGTCCCGGCTCACCGCTCCGGGGCGCTGAACCTCCCCTCGGTGCCCCGGACGGCTACTGTCTGGCCAGCAGCGCGGGCGCGCTGGCCAGCCCGGCGTGGGGAGCCGCACCCCCGCCGTGGGCACCGGGACGACGCGAGGAACCACACCACATGAACCACACCGGTGACGACGCCGAGAAGACCTGGTGCATCTCCGAGGTCGACATCTTCCGCGACCTGAGCGAAGCGGAGATGGACGCCATCGCCGCAGCGGCGCCCATGAAGACCTACAGCGCGGGCGAGATGCTGTACTCGCCGTCCCAGCCCTCCGAGGTGCTGTTCATCCTCAAAGGGGGCCGGGTGCGCGTCTTCCGGGTCTCCACCGACGGCCGCGCCCTGACCTGCGCGATCATCAGCCCCGGCACCATCTTCGGCGAGATGGTGCTGCTCGGACAGCGCATGTACGACAACTTCGCCGAAGCCCTCGACGACGTCACCGTCTGCGTCATGAGCCGCACCGACGTCCACCGCTTCCTGCTGTCCGACGCCCGCATCTCCGCACGCATCACCGAAATCCTCGGCCGACGCCTGGCCGACCTCGAACAGCGCCTGTCCGACAACGTGTTCAAGTCCGTGCCGCAGCGCATCGCCACGACCCTGCTCACTCTCGCGGCCGAGGCCCGGCCCCGGGTGCTCGGGGCGCGCAGCCCGCAGATCGCGCTCACGCACCAGCAGATCGCCGCCCTCGCGGGCACCTCCCGTGAAACCACCACCAAGGTGCTGCGGGACTTCGCCGACCAGAACCTGATCCGCCTCGCCCGGGGCCGCATCACCGTCCTCGCCCCGGATCGCCTCGCCGACCACGCGGGCTGACGTCACCGAACCGTAAGCACCGCGGCCCAGCCCGACCGCTCCCGGCTCGGCTTACAGTTCAGCCGACTGACGACCACCAGGAGTTGCCTTCATGCGTGCCCGCCTGCTGTTCCCGACTCTTCTGGCCGCCGCCGCGCTCAGCCTGGCCGGCTGCGGCACCCAGGACAACGACACGCCCAGCGGCGCCGCGGCGGCGGCCAGTCCGTCGGCCTCCGGCTCCCCGTCGGCGGGGCGGGACGGGTCCGGAAGTTCGGCGGTCCCCGAGGCGCTCCGGTTCACCGGCACGACCGTGGACGGCAAGCCCTTCGACGCGGCCACGCTGACGGGCAAGCCCACGGTGCTGTGGTTCTGGGCACCGTGGTGCCCCACCTGCAAGGCCCAGGGCCCCGAAACCGCCAGGGTCGCCGCCGAGTTCGAGGGCAAGGCGAACGTGATCGGGGTCGCCGGACTCGACAAGCCCCAGGCCATGAAGGACTTCGTCACCGACACCAAGGTGGACACCTTCCCGAACCTGTCCGACGAGGCCGGGGAGATCTGGAAGAAGTTCGAGATCACCCAGCAGAGCGTCTACGTGGTCCTCGACAAGGACGGCGGGACCGTCTTCACCGGCAGTCTCCCGGCCGGCAAGGGACTCGCCGACAAGCTCAGCCCGCTCGTCGGCTGAACCAGCATGTCCGACCTGCCCCTCGCCCTGGCCCTGACCGCGGGGATGCTCGCCGCCGTCAACCCCTGCGGCTTCGCCCTCCTGCCCGCCTACCTCTCCCTCCTCGTCCTCGGCGACGACACACCCACCCGCGCGGCTGCCGTCACCCGCGCGCTGATGGCGACGGCCGCAATGACCGCCGGATTCGCCGCCGTGTTCGCCCTGTTCGGCCTCGCCATCGCCCCGGTCGCAGGGCAGGTGCAACAACACCTGCCATGGTTCACCATCGGCTTCGGGCTCCTCCTCGCGCTCATCGGCGGCTGGCTCCTGGCCGGCCGCGACCTGCCCGCCCTGCTCCCCAAACTCCGCCGCGCCCCCACCGTCACCCGCTCCCTGCCGTCCATGGCCCTGTTCGGCGCCGCCTACGCCATCGCCTCCCTCGGCTGCACCATCGCCCCCTTCCTCGCCATCGTCGTCTCCGCCTTCCGCAGCGGCTCCACCCTCGAAGGCGTCACCCTGTTCACGGCGTACGCGGCCGGGATGGGCCTGATCGTCGGCACCGCGGCCCTCTCCGTAGCCCTCACCCGCACCGCCCGCGTCGCCCGGCTGCGCCGCCTGGGCTCCGTCGCCTCCCGAACCGGCGGCGGCCTGCTGCTCCTGGTCGGCGCCTACGTCGCCTACTACGGCTGGTACGAAATCCGCGTCCAACGCGCCCCCGCCACCCAGGACCCGGTCATCGACACCGCCGGCACCATCCAGCGCACCCTCGCCGACGCCCTGGACTCAACCGGCCCCGCAGCCATCGCCGTCCTCCTCGCCGCCCTGCTGATCGGGGGCATGGCCCTCCGCCGCCGGCACACACGCACGACAAACCCGGCCACCGAGCGCTGACGGGGCGCCCGGAGCGATCCCGTTACAGATCAACGTCCGTTGCTGTGCGTCGGGGCGGACAGCCGATGTCGAAGAGCAGCCCGGTGATCGTGCGTCCACCCCTTCCAGCTGAGCCTGGCGGACTTCTCCCATGCCGCTACAGCCTGGGCGAGGGAGCTACGCCTCGATCTGCTCGTCAGACTCAGGCGGCTGGTCGTAGGAGCTAAGAAGCCCTTCGATGCTCTGGGTTCGGCTTCTGTGGTTTCTGTGGGCGGGCTCAGGCGGTCGGATCGGCCGGCCGGGGGTGGACCGGGTAACGCGGGGAGGGCGGCCGGTCGCGGCCTCCGGTGCGGACGACGGGTTGGGCGCGCACGTAGCCGTGGTCTTCCAGCAGGCTCAGTGCCGGGTCCAGGTCACCACGTCCGCCACTCCTGCCGAAGCGCTCGTCGAGGTGGCCGACACCGGCCCGGGCATCCCCCGACGTACTGCCGCACGTCTTCGACCGTCTGCGGCGCGGGGCCCGCGCTCGCGCCGGAGGCGGCAGCGGCATCGGTCTCGCCGTCGTCAAAGAGCTGATCACCGCACACGGCGGAACGGTCTCCGCCGACTCCGGACCAGGGACTCCGGACCGGGCGGCGGGACGCGGACGACACTCCGGCTGACCAGAGCCGGGTCACGGGGATCACGGCTCCTTTCCGACCCTGGCGCCGAGCCGCGAGTTACCTGACGGGCAAATACCCGTGGGGGTATTTGACGGGCCCCTCACAGCGGCCGTACTCTCGCCAGAGAGATACCCCCGGGGGTAATTGAGGAGGCAACGACGTGGCTCGCGAAACAACACAGGAGGCGTTCGCGGCGGCCTGGACCGACGGTGCGCTCGTGGTCGACGTACGGGAGGCGGACGAGTACGCGGCCGGGCACGTGCCGGGCGCGCGACTGATGCCGCTGCGCTCCGTGCTCGCCCGGTGCGATGAACTGCCCGCCGACCGGCCGGTGTACGTGATCTGCGCCAGCGGCAACCGCAGCAGGACCGCCGCCGACTGGATGAACTCCCGCGGCATCGACGCCTACTCCGTCGCCGACGGCACCGGCGCCTGGGTCCGCAACGGAGGCCCCGTCGTGGCCGGTCCGCACGAGCACGCCGCCTGACCCCCGCACAGCGGCCAGTTGGAAAGGAGCACCGCCTTGGCCACCACGCCCTCGCCCTCCGACGCACCGATCGCCGGCCGCCACCGCGTCGCCGTCATCGGCGGCGGCAGCGCCGGCATCAGCGTCGCCGCCCGCCTGCGCCGCGCCGGCGTCAGCGACATCACACTGATCGAACCGTCCGACACCCACTGGTACCAGCCCCTGTGGACCCTCGTCGGCGGCGGCCAGGCGCCCCTGCGTACGAGTCGCCGTCCTGAAGGCTCCCTGATACCCGACGGCGTGCGCTGGATCCGCCGGCGCGCCGTGGCCGTCGACTCCAACGTCCGCACGGTGACCCTGTCCGGAGGCGACGAACTCACCTACGAGTACCTGGTCATGGCGCCCGGTCTGCAACTGGACTGGGACGGCGTGCCCGGCCTGGCCGAGGCGGTCGGCCACGACCGGGTGAGCAGCAACTACGCCCCCGAATGCGCCCCGCGCACCTGGGAGCTGATCAAGGGGATGCGGTCCGGCACGGCCGTCTTCACCCACCCCGCAACCCCGCTGAAGTGCGGCGGCGCCCCGCAGAAGATCGCCTACCTGGCCGCCGACCACTGGCGCAAGCAGAAGGTCCTCGACCGCATCCGGATCATCCTGGTGATCCCGGACCCGGCGATGTTCAAGGTGCCCGCCTGGTCGCAGGTCCTGGAGAAGGTCGCCGCCCGCTACGGCATCGAGGTGCGCCTGCGCTCCGAGATGACCGCCGTTGACGGCGACGCCCGCAAGATCACCGTCACCGACCACGCGAACGGCACCAAGGAGACCATTGGCTACGACCTCCTGCACGCCGTTCCGCCGCAGAGCGCGCCCGACTGGGTCAAGGCGAGTCCGCTCGCCGACCCCGCCAGCCCTCAGGGCTTCGTCGCCGCCGACAAGCACACCCTCCAACACCCCTCGCACGACACCGTCTTCGCGGTCGGCGACGTGGCGAACCTGCCCACCTCGAAGACCGGTGCCGCCGTACGCAAGCAGGCCCCGGTGGTGGCCGGCAACCTGCTCGACGCGATGGCCGACCGATCCCTGTCACACCGGTACGACGGCTACACGTCCTGCCCGCTGGTGACCGCCCGCGACCGCATGCTGCTCGCCGAGTTCGACTACGACCTGCGGCCCACCCCGTCGTTCCCGCTGCTCGACCCCTTCATGGAACGGCGCACGATGTGGCTGTTCAAGCGGTACGGGCTGCCGCCGGTGTACTGGCACGGCATGCTTACCGGCCGCCTCTGACCGGTCGGCCTGGTCATCCCCCGACCCGGGCCGACCATCCCGCCCTCGGACAAGGGCGGACCAGGCACTTCTATATACCCCCTGGGGTATTAATCCGCTTCGCTCTTCCGACCCCGCTTCGCTCTTCCGACATGGAGGTCACCCGACCATGTTCTTCGCCCAGTACTACCTCGACTGCCTCTCCCAGGCGTCATACATGATCGCCGACGAGACCACCGGCCGGGCCGTCGTCGTCGACCCCCGCCGTGACGTGTCCGAATACCTCACCGACGCCGCCGAGCACGGTTTCACCATCGAGGCCGTCGTCAACACTCACTTCCACGCCGACTTCCTCGCCGGCCACCTCGAGCTGGCAGACCGCACCGGCGCCTGGATCGGCTACGGACAGCGCGCCGAGGCCGAGTACCCCATCCGCAAGCTCACCGACGGCGAACGCATCAGCCTCGGCGACGTCCAGCTCCAGATCCTCGAAACCCCCGGCCACACCCCGGAGTCGATCAGCATCCTGGTCCATGAGCACGCCGACGACACTGTCCCCTACGGCGTCCTCACCGGAGACGCCCTGTTCATCGGCGACGTCGGCCGGCCCGACCTGCTCGCCTCGATCGGCGTGACCGCCTCCGAACTCGGCCGCATGCTCCACGACACCATCCAGAACAAGCTGATGGCCCTGCCCGACGCCGTCCGCGTCTTCCCCGCCCACGGCGCGGGCTCCGCCTGTGGCAAGAACCTCTCCACCCAGCGCCAGTCCACCATCGGCGAGCAGCGCGCCACCAACTACGCCTGCCGGCCCATGAGCGAGGAGAAGTTCGTCGAACTGGTCACCGCGGGCCAGCCCTCCGCCCCCGCCTACTTCGTCTACGACGCCATCCTCAACCGCAAGGAGCACGGCCTCTTCGACGCGGCCGCCACCCCCCGGCCGTTGTCGGTCGAGGAGTTCATGCGGCGGCGCGCGGCGGGTGCGGTCGTGGTCGACGCCCGCTCGCCGCAGGACTTCGCCCCGGGGTATCTGCGCGGCTCGGTCAACGTGCCCGCGGACGGCCGCTTCGCCGAACAGGCCGGCATGGTCGTCGCCCCCGAGCAGGACGTCGTCGTCATCGCGCCGCAGGACCGCGAGGAGGAGATCGTCACCCGGCTCGCCCGCATCGGATTCGACAAGGTCGGCGGCTACCTGCGTGAGCCCGAGGGCGCCTTCCCGGACCTGGCCGACGAGATGGAGCAGGCCAGCCGCCTGACCTCCGACGAACTGCGCCGACTGCTGGACGGTGAGGAACCGCCGCTGGTGCTCGACGTGCGCAACACCGCCGAGCGCGAAGAGGGCTTCATCGAGGGCTCGTTGCACATCCCGCTGGCCGAACTCGCCCGCCGCCTCGACGAGATCCCGGCCGACCGCTCGCTGGTCGTCCACTGTGCGGGCGGCCACCGCTCCTCCATCGCCGCCAGCCTGCTGCGCCACCAGGGCCGCACCGACGTCTCGGACCTGCTCGGCGGCTACGGCGCCTGGCTCGCCCAGCCCGCATCGGCCGACGTCTGATCCACTCCGCCCCCGGGCGGCGGCCGAAGCCGTCGGCCGCCGCCCGCCCCGTCAAGAGAAGGACGCTTCACAGACAGCAAGGAACCCCCGATGACCACCCATTCCGACAAACCACGACTCGATCCCGCCACCCTGCGCGACCTGACCCGGGACGGGGAGGGCCCGCGCCTGCTGGATGTGCGCACGCCCGGCGAGTTCCGCACCGCGCACATCCCCGGCTCCTACAACGTCCCCCTCGACACCCTGCGCGAACACCGCGCCGAACTGCTCCACCATCTCGACGAGGACGTCATACTCATCTGCCGCTCGGGCGCCCGCGCCGCCCAGGCCGAACAGGCCCTGGCCGAAGCCGGACTGCCCAACCTGCGCGTCCTCGACGGTGGCGTTGTCGCCTGGGAGACCGCCGGAGGCCCGCTCACCCGCGGCCCGGAGCGCTGGGACCTGGAACGCCAGGTGCGCCTGGTCGCCGGCACCCTCGTCCTGGTCACCGGCGTCGCGGGCCTGTTCCTGCCCGGACTGCACCTGATCGGCACGGCGGTCGGGGCCGGACTGGCCGTCGCCGCCCTGACCAACACCTGCGCGATGGGCATGCTGCTGTCGAGGCTGCCCTACAACCGCGGCCCGCGCACCGACGTCGACACCGTCGTCACCGCGCTGCGGAGCACCTCATGATCGCCGTCATGATCGCCGCGTCTCTGCTCATCGGGGTCAGCCTCGGCATCCTGGGCGGCGGTGGGTCCATCCTGACCGTGCCCATCCTGGTCTACCTGGCCGGAATGGAGACCAAGGAGGCCATCGCCACCTCGCTGTTCGTCGTCGGCGTCACCAGTGCCGCCGGGGTCGTCTCGCACGCCCGTGCCGGACGCGTCCGCTGGCGTACGGGGCTGCTGTTCGGTCTGGCCGGCATGGCCGGCGCCTACGCGGGCGGACGGCTGGCCGAGTTCGTTCCCGGCAGCGTCCTGCTCATCGCGTTCGCCCTCATGATGATCGCCACCGCCGTAGCCATGATCCGGGGGCGCCGGCAGCAGCCGAAGAGGGTCCACCACGAACTCCCCGTCCCCCACGTCCTGTTGGACGGCATCGTCGTCGGCCTGGTCACCGGACTGGTCGGCGCCGGAGGAGGCTTCCTCGTCGTGCCCGCGCTCGCCCTGCTCGGCGGGCTTCCGATGACCGTCGCGGTCGGCACCTCGCTGCTGGTCATCTCCATGAAGTCCTTCGCGGGCCTGGCCGGTTACCTCGCCAGCGTGCACATCGACTGGGGGTTCGCCGCCCTCGTCACGGCGAGTGCCGTCGTCGGCAGCCTCCTCGGCGGACTCCTCGCCGACCGCATCCCGCAGGACGCGCTGCGCAAGTCCTTCGGCTGGTTCGTCGCCGTCATGGGCATCTTCGTCCTCGGCCGGCAGACCGGCTCCGATCTGCGCCACACCTTGCTGACCAGCCCCTGGACGTGGGCCTCCGTGGCCGCGGCGGCGGGAGTCGGGGTCAGCTGGTACCTGCTGAAGCGCTCCGGACGAACGCCGGACCAGCCGAGCGACGCCCCGACCGTGCCGGACGACACAAGCGGGCCCGCGGTCTCGCTCGCCGTCCGCGCCGAGACCGTAGGCAGCAACGACCCCACCGCGTCGCCGCAGAACAGGTAGGGGCGCGGAGTGGCGGGCGGCATTCGCCAATGCCTCACCGAACGACAACGGGGACACATCCCTCCGCTCAGTGAGGCCGGACTGGAAAAGCTGTTCCTGACGCTCGCCTGACCGGGACCCCACCATTCAGGGGGTGCAGAAATGATCTCCCGCGCCATCATCGCCGACCGGGCCGTCCAGCCGGGCAGCCACTGCCCCGACACCCGGCCGGCCGGACTCCCGACACCGGCGGCGGAGCAACGCGCCCGCCAGGACGTCCGGGAACGGCTCATACGCCGATTCCCGGATCTCCCGTCCGAGACCCTGGAGACGGCAGCGGCGGAGGCGTTCGCGTTCTTCGCCGACGCGCGCGTACGGCACTACGTTCCCGTCCTGGCCTTCAGACGTGCCTCGGGGCAGTTGTCCGAACACTTCGCCGCCCCGGGCGAGAGAGGCGGCGAGGCGTGAAACCGACCCCCAAATGCGTCCTGGACCGATTCCGCCCCTGCAACGCCTGCATCGCACCGGACCCCAGCAGCTGCCCCTACCCCTATCTGCTCGCGGGGCACGACACAGTGGACCCGGACGACGACATCGACAGGGACGACGATTCCGCGCACGCGGAGGAATGAGGCGGAGGACATGGACGCGGCGAGCTGGGACGAACGCTACCGTGGCAGCGAACTGGTGTGGAAGGCCGAGCCCAACCGCTTCGTCGCCGAGGAGCTGGGCGGTCTGAAGCCGTCCGGACGGGCGGTGGACTGCGCCGCCGGCGAAGGCCGCAACGCGGTCTGGCTCGCGCAGCGGGGCTGGGAGGTGGACGCCGTCGACTTCTCCGCCGTAGCCCTGGAGAAGGCCGAGCGGCTGGCCGCCGACCAGGGAGTACGGCTGCGCACCATGCACACCGATCTCACCCTCTGGGCGCCTGAGGAGGCGGGCTACGACCTGGCGCTGATCGCGTATCTGCACCTGCCGTGGCCACAGATGGCCCAGGTGCTGCCCCGGGCCGCCGATGCCGTCCGCTCGGGCGGCACCCTGCTGCTCGTCGGCCATGACGCGGCCAATCCCGAGCGCGGGTACGGCGGCCCGCAGGATCCGCGTGTGCTGTACACGCCTGAACAGGTGGCCGACCTGTGGCGGCCGTACGCCGACATCCTGCGCGCCGAAACGGTCACCCGGCCGGTGACCGACGCCGAAGGCAACAGCCGCGCGGCTCTCGACGCGCTCGTGCGCGCCGTGCGGAGATGACACCGTCCCGCGAGGGCGCGCGCGTCAGGCCGCTGTACCGGGCTTGGTCGCCAGGTACCAGTCGGTGAGCTTGACGCTGTCGTCGGCCAACCGGGACTCCTGGCCCGCCTGCTCCTCCTGCACGCCGGCCTGGCCGAACACGGCTCCGAGCCCGTCGGGCCGACACGCAGGGGCTCCCCTCGCCCTGACTCGGGCGGGTCTTGCAGTCACTCCAGGACTCGCAAGTACTCCCGGTCGCCCAGCAGTTCTCAGGTGTAGATGATCTGGCCGCCGGCCGCGTGTTCGTAGAACTCGCCGACCGTGATGATGCCCTGGACCTGCTCGACCAGGTCGTCCTTGTCGAGTTCGAAGAGGTCGACGGACGCCTTGCAGGCGTAGATCCCGGCGCCGGTGTCGGAGATCATCTCGATGAACTCGGGGATCGGCGGGATGTCGAGCCTGTCCATCTTGCGTTCCATGTACCGGGTGATCAGATCCGGTACGCCGGGCATTCCGCCCAGCAGGGTCGGCAGGTGCAGGCCGGGGTTGCCGACGGTGGCCAGCTTGATGTGCTCCCAGTGCTTCTTCGTGATGGCGTCCAGGCCGAAGAAGGTGAAGAACAGGTCGGCCTCGATGCCTTCGGCGCGGGCGCCGTTGGCCATGATGAGGGCCGGGTAGATCCCTTCCAGGGATCCCTTGGAGACGATGATCGAGATCTTCTCGATCGTGGCGGTTTCGGCCATGACGGCACGCTCCTCGATGGCAGAGACGACGGCGGAGACGACGGCGGAGATGTCAGATGCAGCCGCGGGGCTTGGGGATTCCGGCGATCTTCGCGGCGGTCTTCGCCGGTCCCTTGGGGAACAACTGGTAGAGCTCCTTGACGCTCACGCCGGACGTCTTGCCAAGGACACGCACGGTCGGACCGGTGCCCTTCTCCGCGTACTGGGCGCGCATGAAACGGATCACCGTCCAGTGCCGATCGGTCAGCGTCTCGATGCCGGCCTCGCGGGCGATCTGGTCGGCCATCGGCTCGCTCCACCGACCGGGGTCTGTGAAGAAACCCTCCTCGTCGACCGGGACGGCGGTGTCTGCGTAGGTGGCGGTGGGCATGGCGGTTCTCCTCAGCTCAGACGTGGACGTGGTTCTTGCCGTGCTCGGGCATCGCCGAGCCGATGCCGGGCACGTCCCGGCCGGGCAGCAGGCTGTGCCAGTACAGCCACTCGAAGGCGAGCTTCCCGAGGTGGTTGGCGTGCGACTCCTTCAGCAGGGGCAGGCCGACCGAGGCGGGGAAGTGGCCGGGCAGCGGCTCGGTCTCGTAGTTGAAGTCGATGAGCAGGGCCTTGTGGAATCCGGTCTCCACGAAGCAGTTGGCGTGCCCGTCGAAGGAGGCGTCCAGTGCCTCTCCGGCCAGGAAGCGGCCGATGTTGTGCACCAGCACCTCGCCCTCGAAGTGGGCCACCGAGCCGGCCTTGGAGGCGGGCAGACCGGCCGCGTCACCGATCGCGAACACCTCCGGGCGGCCGGGGAGTTGCAGGGTGTGCGCATCCACGGGTACGAAGCCGAGTTCGTCACCCAGACCCTTGGAGCGCTCCACGTACTCGACGCCACCGTGCAGCGGGACGACGACCGCCAGGTCGAAGGGCACTTCGCGTGCGTCGTACGACACCAACCGGCCGCCGGCGCCGTCGACCTCGCCGAGCGTGAACTCGGTGACCAGCTCGACCCCCTTCTCCTTGAGCAGCCCGCCCAGGGCCTTCGCCGCGACCGGCTTGGTGAACGCGCCGTCCAACGGGGTGACGTATGTCAGCTCGACCCGGTCACGGATCCCGCACCGCTGGAAGTACCAGTCGGCCAGGAAGGCGAACTCCAGGGGTGCCACGGGGCACTTGACAGGCAGGTCGGCGACGTCGATGACGACCCTGCCGCCGTCGAAGCGCTCCAGCGCGTGGTGCAGGCCGACAGCGCCGGGCAGGTCGTAGAAGGTGAAGACCTTCTCGCCCCAGCCTGGACCGGTCAGTCCTTCGGTCTCCTCCGGCAGCAGCCGGGCGCCGGTGGCGACCACAAGGACGTCGTAGCCCAGCCGGATACCGCCGCCCAGGTGCACCGTCCGCGCGTCCAGGTCGACCCGCTCGATCCGCGAGTGCTTGTAGTCGATGCCGGCGTGCAGCTGTCGCGGACGGGACCGGACCAGGTGGTGCGGCTGGGCCAGCCCGAAGGGGACGAACAGCAGTCCGGGCTGGTAGACGTGGTCGTCGTCCTGGTCGACGACCGTGATGCGGTACTCGCTCTCGTCGTATGTGCGACGCAGGCGGTTGGCCGTCATGGTGCCGGCGGTTCCGCCGCCGAGAATCACGATGTGTGTGCCCATGGCCCCACTGTCGTGCGGGAGATGAGAGCGAGGCAGGGGCCACAGGTCCCCATCCGAGTACCCAACCGGGTACGCCTTCTTCCCGCTCCACCGCCCCCATGGCTCGCTCACCCGCCGCGAATGCCCTGGAAAAATACCCGGCATGGTATCTCATCACGCCGGTTCGCACGAGGGCCGAACGGCTCCCGGAGCACCCCTTCGGCCTCTCGATCCGCCGTGCCGTGCGCGGTCGACTGGGATGCGTCAGCAGTCGACACCGGCGAGAAGGGCCCGGCCATGACCGGCAGCACATCGCAGACCCTCCGCACGAACCAGCCGCAGAACTCCGACGTCCACGGTTTCGAGGTCACCCACGTCGAGGGGGACGCCTACGCCGTCGACGTCCGGGGCCACCAGCTCCTGGTCGACCAGCCCGCGGACGCGGGCGGCACGGATACCGCGCCCACCCCCACCGAGCTGTTCGCCGCCTCCCTGGCCACCTGTATCGCCTTCTACGCGGGCCGCTACCTTCACCGCCACGGCCTGCCCCGCACCGGCCTGCGGGTCCGCACGGAGTTCACCATGGCCACCGACCGCCCGGCCCGAGTCACCTCCCTGCGCGTCGTGGTCGTGCCGCCGCCGGAACTCCCCGAGCAACGCAGGGCAGCTCTGCTGGCCGTGGCCTCGCACTGCACCGTGCACAACACCCTCCAGCAGCCGCCCGAGATCGACATCGAGCTGGAGCCATGAGCACGTCCTTGGCGCCGGCCGTGTCGGCGTTGCTGGAGCGCATCCGGGGCGGGCTCATCGGGGACGATGAGGTGCTCGACGGCCCGTACGGCCCGAAGCGGATCGTCTACGCCGACTACACCGCCTCCGGTCGCTCACTGGACTTCATCGAGGACTTCATCCGTGAGCAGGTGCTGCCGCGCTACGGCAACACCCACACCGAAAGCTCGAGCACCGGCCTGCAGACGACCCGGCTGCGCGAGGACGCCCGCCGGATCATCCGCGACGCGGTCGGAGGCGCCGAGGACCAGCTCGTGATCTTCTGCGGCTCGGGCGCCACCGCGGCGGTGAACAAACTGGTCGGCATTCTGGAGCTGCGCCGTCCCAAGAAGCCGCCCTCTGCCGAGCGCCCGGTGGTGTTCGTCGGGCCGTACGAGCATCACTCCAACGAGTTGCCCTGGCGTGAGTCGATCGCCGACGTCGTGGTCATCGACGAGGACCCGGACGGCCACATCGACCTCGCCCGGCTCGAAGCCGGGCTGCGGCGGTACGCCGGCCGGCCCCTGCGCATCGGCAGCTTCTCCGCCGCCTCCAACGTCACCGGCATCCTCACCGACGCCGACCGCATCGCCCGGCTGCTGCACGCGCACGGCGCCCTCTCCTTCTGGGACTACGCGGCCGCCGCCCCGTACGTTCCCGTCCGGGCCGCGGAGAGCGCGCCCGGCGCGGGCGATCACAAGGACGCCCTCTTCCTGTCCCCGCACAAGTTCGTCGGCGGTCCGCAGACGCCGGGTGTCCTGGTCGTCCGCCGCGCACTGGTCCGCAACCGGGTGCCCACCGCGCCCGGCGGCGGCACCGTCGCCTTCGTCGACCCGCTCGGGCACCGCTACCTGGACGACCCGGTCACCCGCGAGGAGGGCGGCACCCCGGCCATCGTCGAGTCCATCCGCGCCGGGCTGGTCTTCGCCCTCAAACAGGCCATCGGCACCGACACGATCCAGGCCGCCGAGGAGCGCCACTGGCGGCAGGCGCTGTCCCGCTGGGACGGCAACCCGCGGATCGAGATCCTCGGCAACCACCACGCCCGGCGGCTGTCCATCATCTCCTTCCGCATCCGCCACGGCGACCACGTCTATCTGCACCACAACTACGTCGTCGCCCTGCTCAACGACCTGTTCGGCATCCAGGCCCGCGGCGGCTGCTCGTGCGCCGGACCGTACGGCCACCGCCTGCTCGCCATCGACCCCGCCACCTCCCACGCCCTGCGCGACGAGGTCGCCCGCGGCTGCGACGGCATCAAACCCGGCTGGACCCGCCTCAACTTCAACTACTTCATCAGCGACACCGTCCGCGACTACCTCATCGACGCCGTCGACCTGATCGCCACCCACGGCCACCGGCTCCTGCCCGACTACCGCTTCGACCCGCACACCGGGCAGTGGCACCACCCCACCGGTGCCACCGATCCCCCGCCGCGGCTGACCGACGTGCGCTTCTCCGCCGACGGAGGAATCAGCACCCCGGCCGTCCTCCACCGCCGGCTGGGAGAGGAGGCGCTGGTCGGTCAACTCGACCGCGCCCGCGAGGTGTTCGCCTGTCGTTCCGACCGTCTGGACCACGGCCACACCGGGCTGCCGGCGGACTTCGAGCACATGCGCTGGTTCCCGCTGCCGCCCGTCTGCCTGGAGGCGTCTGCCTGGAACAAACCCGGGCGGGCACCGGTTGAACCAGATACCCCGACGGGTATATGAGAGGAGACCGGACACCATGCCGACCGTTGAACTGACCAAGGACAACTTCGAGGAGACCGTCACCGGTTCCGAGATCGTGCTGATCGATTTCTGGGCCGCATGGTGCGGACCGTGCCGCATGTTCGGCCCCGTCTACGACAAGGCGGCCCAGCGCCACCCGGACATCGTCTTCGGCAAGGTCGATACCGAGGCACAGCCCGAACTGGCGGCGACCTTCCAGATCTCTTCCATCCCGACACTGATGGCCGTCCGTGACCGGACCGTGCTGTACGCCCAGCCGGGCGCACTGCCGCCGCAGGCGCTGGAGGATCTCATCGGCAAGATCCGGGTCGTCGACATGGAGGACGTGCGCCGACAGGCCGTGGACTCGACCGAGCGCAACTGACACCCGGCACACGCCCAGAGCACCCATGGCATCGTCGCGAGCGCTCTGGAACGGGAGGCTCAGCAGGGCTCAGCGGCTGCGCAGATCCGTCAGCGCTGCGTCGAGATCGACGGCGCGGACGGTTGTGGGGCAGCTTGCCGAGGACGACCGCCATGCCGCAGGTGTCGGTGAGCGCGGAGAAGGCGAGGCCGCCCGCGATGCCCGCCGACAGCAACTGGAAGGCGGTGAGTTCGTGGAGCCGGGTGCGGGCCGGATCGGTGCCGAGGGTGACGGGGCTCGCCGTGGCAGGTGTGATCCTTAATGGTCGACGCAGGCCCGAACCGGGACGTACAGTACCCCCAGGGGTATTTTTCGAGGAGTGATCGTGGAACTCGAGCTCGAGGGTGCGGACCTGAAGGCCGTGCTGAACCGCCTGCGCCGCGCGCAGGGTCAGATCTCCGGGGTGATCCGGATGATCGAGGAGGGGCGCGACTGCGAGGACGTCGTCACGCAGCTCGCCGCCGCCTCCCGCGCGCTCGACCGGGCCGGTTTCGCGATCATCGCGACCGGCTTGCAGCAGTGCGTGTCGGACATCGACTCCGGCCGCAAGAACGGCGAGGACGTCGAGCAGATGCGCGCCCGCCTGGAGAAGCTGTTCCTGTCCTTGGCGTAGGGCTCACCCGGCTGCGTGGGCGTTGGCGCATCACACCACCGCGTCGATCAGCATGACCGCGGCCACGAACGGCGGCACCAGGGCGAAGATCCGCCGAAAGACCGGCTCGCCCCACCGGATCAGCCAGATCAGATATGTGGCGAGCTGCCCTCGGCCTCGAAGTTGAAGGAGCGGGAGACATGCCCGGCGGCGAACGCGACCCGGTTGCGCAGGACCACCACCACTGCCCCGCGGCCGCCGGGCGGCGACCTCCTCGGCGCCACCGACGGCCGACGCAGTCGGTTCGACGGGCGCGGCCCCGCGGCGTTGGCCGGACCCACACACGCGTAACAGGCGGGGATGCCGTCCAGGTCGGTCAGCAGCTCCGGTTGCCCGCTCCGACGCCTCGATCGTATTGACGAAAAACACGAGGTACTCCCCCTGTCAGCGAGCTATTACCCGAGGGGGCATGTCTCCGGCGGTAGCATGAGTACCCTAGGGGGTATTTTCAAGTGCGAGGAAAGCCCTGGAAAACACCTCCCCGATACCTGGCACGGGGCCGGACACCCGTCCTGCCCTCGCGATCCGACAAGAAGGGCCGACGACATGCGCTACGACCGCACCGTGCACCTCGACACCGACTTCGCCACCGCCGTCGCCCGCACCCGCGACGCCCTCGCGAAGCAGGGCTTCGGCATCCTCACCGAGATCGACGTCACCGCCACCCTCAAGGCCAAGCTCGACCACGACATGGAGGACTACGTCATCCTCGGCGCCTGCAACCCGCCCCTCGCCCACCGCGCCCTGGAGACCGACCGCACCATCGGCCTGCTGCTGCCCTGCAACGTCGTCGTTCGCCGTGACGGCGACCGCACCGCCGTACAGGCCCTCGACCCGAACACGATGGTCACGCTCACCGAGATCGAAGCGCTGCGCCCGGTGGCGGAGGAGGCGACGCGTCGCCTCGACGCGGCGCTCTCCTCCCTCACGACGCACGACACAGGCGTCTGACGCCACCGCACACGGCCCGACGGCGCGCTGGTGGCCGCCCATCGGGGAGCCGGCCGGGCCGCGGACGGTCGGGCTCCGGTCGCAGCGTGATCCGGGGCTCGAGTCCGCGCACCCGGGCGGCAAGCGCCAGGTTCCAGCGCTCATCCCAGTCCGACGTGGGTCTCGCACGCGTAGGGATCCACGCTGCCGATGCGCCCGGTCATGTCGGCGTGGATCTCGAACCCCGTACGCAAAGAACAGCGGACCGCGATCATCCCGTCCCTGCGCTTCTACCTCTTCCTCACCCACATTCCGCATCATGTCGTCATCGAATTGGTGTCGGACCTGTACAGGAGCTGGCGGAAGCGGAGCCGCCTCCACACCCCCGCTGCCGGACGGGACCGCACCGGGTCCGAGGCCACAGCCCTCGCGTTGGACGTCGATGACGGTCGCGGTGTCGAACCTCAGTTACTTCCCTGCGAGGCGCTCGCCGATCTGGATCACGAGGGTGTCCTGGATTCCTGTCCCAGGCGGGCCGTTCGGCCCTGGCCACGGACAGGGCGGGCCGGAAGGCTGACAGGTAGCCGGACGTGGGAGGCACCGCCGTGACCACTTCGATCGCGCCTTCGCCGGAGCAGACCCGGGAGGCACTGCACCGGCGCCTGGTCCGGGAGGTCCAGGCTGCCGGACTGTCCACCGAACCGGCCGCCCCGTCGCCCGTCACGCAGGACGAGGTGGCCGGACTGCCTTCGGTCGTGCGGCGCTACCTGCGGTTCATGGGCGTCGTCGGCCAACCACGGGATTGGTCGCTGCGCGCCCGGATCACCGGCCGATTCCGGCTACGCCCCCGACTGGGCTGGATGCCCGCCCAAGCCTGGCAGTACAACACCAACCATGACATCGCCCGCGTCTTCGTCATGCGCGTGCGTCTGGCCGGCGTCGTACCGATGGTGGGCCGCGACACCTACCTGCACGGCCGCGGCCACATGCTGGGCCGGCTGCTGGACCGGGTGACCGTCGTCGACGGCCACGGCGACGAGTTCGACATCGGCGAGCTCACCACGTACCTCAACGACGCGATCCTCATGGCGCCGTCGATGCTGCTCACCGCTGCCACCGCCTGGAACCCGGTGGACGATCACACCTTCGAAGTGTCTCTCACCGACGCCGGACACACCGTCCGCGCCCGGGTGTTCGTCGACCGGCGCGGCGCCCCCTACGACTTCAGCACCACCGACCGGTACGCCGCTCTGCCTGGTGGCCTGGTCCGGGCGGAATGGCACACGCCGGTGGCGGACTGGAACACCGTCGACGGGCGGGCCGCGCCGGGCACGGTCGCCGCCGTCTGGCACCTGCCCAGCGGACCTCTGCCCTACTTCACCGGCCGGCTGACCCATTTCACCCACAACGTGTCGCTGCAGCCCCCGACGGGCACGGGCTCGACGCCCAGCCGCTGATCGCCCCAAGCGCCGCGCCGACGGACGGCACCCACACGAGTAGGGGCCGAACAACGGGAGGGTTGGGCAAGGTCATTTAACCGTTGCTCTTTTTGAGCCACAGGGGCATGTCCTCGACCAGGGTGCGGTCGTCGGCTGTGCCATCTCCTCATCGCCGGCCCCTCTGCCTTCCCACTCCCTCGCGACCCGGCGCAGCGTTCAGTACTGCTCGGTCTCCACGAAACCCGCGTCCGCGTCGTTGTCCGCACCGAAGGCGTCGGCGGCGGCGGTGGGGTCGAATCCGGGCGGGCTGTCCTTGAGGCCCAGGCCCATGCCGGCCAGCTTCGCCTTGACCTCGTCGATGGACTTCGCACCGAAGTTGCGGATGTCGAGGAGGTCGGCCTCGGAGCGGGCGACGAGCTCGCCCACGGAGTGGACGCCCTCGCGCTTGAGGCAGTTGTACGAGCGGACGGTGAGGTCGAGGTCCTCGATCGGCAGTACCAGGTCGGCGGCGAGGGCGGCGTCCGTGGGGGACGGGCCCATGTCGATGCCCTCGGCGTCGATGTTGAGCTCGCGGGCCAGACCGAACAGCTCC
>NZ_JBIAHS010000034.1:0-60783 GCF_042870755.1 Streptomyces sp. NPDC006365 | reverse complement strand
ACGCTGTTGAGTTCTCAAGGAACGGACGCTTCCTTTGTACTCACCCGAGATACCAGATCTCGTGGCTTTCCTCCGGGCTTCCCTTCGGTGTTTCCGACTTTATCAGAAGATTCTGGGTCGGAATTCCCGTCCCGCTCGGGCTGGTTCCCCATGCACAGTTGCGCCGGGTTCCCGTTCAGGCGGAGCCGTAAACGTACTGGAGCGGGGCGCCTCGATGCAAATCGAGGCGCCCCGCTCCCAGTTGTACGCGTGCGAGGTGTCAGACCTCGACCACCACGGGCAGGATCATCGGCCGGCGGCGGTAAGTGTCCGAGACCCATTTGCCCAGCGTGCGGCGGATGAGCTGCTGCATCTGGTGGGGTTCGACGACGCCGTCCTGGGCCGACCTCTCCAGGACCTCGGTGATCCTCGGGAGGACGTCGCTGAAGGCGGAGTCATCGATACCCGAGCCGCGGGCCTGGATGTGCGGACCGCCGGTGATCTTGCCGGTGCTGGAGTCCATCACCACGAAGACCGAGATGATGCCCTCGTCGCCGAGGATCTTGCGGTCCTTGAGCGCAGGCTCGCCGACATCGCCGACGGAGAGGCCGTCGACGTACACGTACCCGGCCTGGACCTTGCCCGAGATCTTGGCCTTGCCCTCGATGAGGTCGACGGCGACGCCGTCCTCGGCGATGACGATGCGGTCGTGCGGGACTCCGGTGAGGGCGCCCAGCTCGGCGTTGGCGCGTAGGTGACGCCATTCGCCGTGGACCGGCATCAGGTTCTTGGGCCTGCAGATGTTGTAGAAGTACAGGAGCTCGCCGGCCGAGGCGTGGCCGGAGACATGCACCTTGGCGTTGCCCTTGTGGACGACGTTGGCGCCCCAGCGGGTCAGGCCGTTGATGACGCGGTAGACCGCGTTCTCGTTGCCGGGGATGAGTGACGAGGCCAGGATCACCGTGTCGCCCTGGACGATACGGATCTGGTGGTCTCGGTTGGCCATCCTCGACAGGGCGGCCATGGGCTCGCCCTGCGAACCCGTGCAGACCAGCAGGACCTCGCCGTCCGGCAGGTCATCGAGCGTCTTGACGTCGACGACCAGGCCCGGCGGGACCTTCAGGTAGCCCAGGTCACGGGCGATGCCCATATTGCGGACCATCGAGCGGCCGACGAAGGCGACCCGGCGGCCGTATTCGTGGGCGGCGTCGAGGATCTGCTGGATGCGGTGGATGTGGCTGGCGAAGCTGGCCACGATGATCCGCTTGCGGGCGTTCGCGAAGACCTGCCGCAGCACGTTCGAGATGTCGCGCTCGGGTGGGACGAACCCCGGAACCTCGGCGTTCGTCGAGTCCGAGAGAAGGAGGTCAATGCCTTCCTCGCTCAGCCGCGCGAACGCGTGTAGATCCGTGAGGCGGCCGTCCAGCGGGAGTTGGTCCATCTTGAAGTCGCCGGTGTGCACCACCATGCCCGCGGGTGTGCGGATGGCGACCGCGAGGGCGTCCGGGATGGAGTGGTTGACCGCCACGAACTCGCAGTCGAAGGGGCCGATGCGTTCGCGGTGGCCCTCCGCGACTTCGAGCGTGTAGGGACGGATGCGATGCTCCTGGAGCTTCGCCTCGATGAGAGCGAGGGTCAGCTTGGAGCCGATCAGTGGGATGTCCGGCTTCTCGCGCAGGAGATAGGGGACACCTCCGATGTGGTCCTCGTGGCCGTGCGTGAGGACGATGCCCTCGATGTCGTCGAGACGATCTCTGATGGACGTGAAGTCCGGCAGGATCAGGTCGATTCCGGGCTGCTCCTCCTCGGGGAAGAGCACTCCGCAGTCGACGATCAGCAGTCGGCCGCCGTACTCGAAGACCGTCATGTTCCGGCCGATTTCGCCGAGCCCGCCGAGTGGGGTGACCCGGAGGCCGCCCTCGATGAGCTTCGACGGGGGGCTTAGTTCAGGATGCGGATGACTCAAAAGACTCTCTCCTCACCACGCGCGCCACGTACCTGGCAGGGCACGTGGCGCGTATGACGTTCGTGCAGTAGCAGTTGTCTTGGTGGTGCAGGCCCTTGGCCTGCTGGTCGTACGTATTCAGTTGTGAAGTCTGTGATCAGAGCTGTACCCCGCCGGCGGCAAGATCGATCTTGAGCTGGGCGGTCTCGTCGGGTGTGAGTCCGACCATGGGCAGGCGCAGGGGTCCGGCGGGCAGGCCCTGGAGGGTGAGCGCGGCCTTGGTGGTCATGACACCCTGGGTGCGGAACATGCCGGTGAAGACGGGCAGCAGCTTCTGGTGGATCTCGGTGGCCTTCTGGACGTCGCCGCTGATGTACGCGTCGATCATGGCCCGCAGGTCGGGGGTGACGACGTGACCGACGACGGAGACGAAGCCGACCGCGCCCACGGAGAGGAGCGGCAGATTCAGCATGTCGTCGCCGGAGTACCAGGCGAGGCCGGACCGGGCGATGGCCCAGCTGGCGCGGCCGAGGTCGCCCTTGGCGTCCTTGTTCGCCACGATACGCGGGTGCTCGGCCAGGCGCACGATCGTTTCCGAGTTGATCGGTACGCCGCTGCGGCCGGGGATGTCGTAGAGCATGACCGGGAGTTCGGTCGCGTCGGCAATCGCCGTGAAGTGCCGGTACAAACCCTCCTGCGGGGGCTTGTTGTAGTACGGCGTGACCGCGAGGAGGCCGTGCGCGCCCACCTGCTCGGCAGTGCGGGCCAGCTCGATGCTGTGGTGGGTGTGGTTCGTACCGACTCCGGCTACGACGTGGGCCCGGTCGCCGACCGCTTCCAGTACCGCCCTTACGAGGTCCGCTTTCTCCGCGTCGCTGGTGGTCGGGGACTCGCCGGTGGTGCCGTTGATGATCAGGCCGTCGTTGCCTGCGTCCACCAGGTGGGTGGCGAGCCGCTGCGCGCCGTCCAGGTCGAGAGTTCCGTCCGCCGTGAAGGGCGTGACCATTGCGGTGAGGACCCGCCCGTAGGGGGTCTGCGGAGTGGAGGTCGGAGCCATGGGTAACACGCTACTCGCTGCTCAGCGCGCGGTCTGCCCTCGGGTCGGGCGACAAGTCGCAACAAAGGTGGAACCCGGCACTGCCTGCTCGGGGGTTCAAGCAGTGCCGGGTCCGTTTGATCAGGCTAGATGAACTACTCGAAATGCCGCAATACGGACACTTCGCTCGGTTTACCCGTACATCTGTGCCGGATGCCGGGATGGAGTGCGCTACGGCGCGACCCGGCCGTTGGCGTTGAACGCGGCGTAGGTGAGGGGCATGAGCTTTGCCCATTCCGCCTCCATCTTCTCGCCGACCATCTCGATCTCCCGCTGAGGGAAGGACGGCACCTTGGCCAGCTCGTGCTGCGTGCGCAGGCCGAGGAAGTGCATCAGGGAACGGGCGTTACACGTCGCGTACATCGATGAGTACAGGCCGACGGGGAGGACCGAACGGGCGACCTCGCGGGCGACGCCGGCGGCCAGCATCTCCTGGTACGCCTCGTACGCGTGCACGTACGAGTCCTGCATGACGCGGCCGACGAGTTCTTGCTGGGCCTGGGTGCCCTCCACGAAGACATACTTCCCGGGACGGCCCTCCTGGACGAGCTTGCGGGACTCGTCGGGAACGTAGAAGACCGGCTGGAGCTCCCGGTAGCGACCCGATTCCTCGTTGTACGACCAGCCCACTCGGTGGCGCATGAACTCGCGGAAGACGAAGATCGGGGCGCTGATGAAGAACGTCATCGAGTTGTGCTCGAAGGGGCTGCCGTGCCGGTCCCGCATCAGAAAGTTGATCAGGCCCTTGGAGCGCTCGGGGTCCTTCTTGAGCTCGTCCAGGGACTGCTCCCCGAGGGTCGAGACACGGGCGGCGAACAGCACGTCGGAGTCGGCCGCGCTGTGCTTGACCAACTCGACGGTCACATCGCTGCGGAAGCCGGGTTTGAGGTCGTCGGCGGGGCTGTCGGTCACGGCTTGCGGGGTCCTTCCCATCGCTGGCTCGGGCGGCGCCCACTCTACGGCCCGACTCTGACAACGGGCGTTCGGTGGCGGGGTGCGACATTCTTCGCCGAACTTCTGCGAATTCGGTGAAACGTGGCACCTTTTGGGGCGTTCGTTCGTCTGTCTTGGTGAGTACGATCCGTTCGAATCCCCTGAGGAGAAGCAGTTCCCATGTTCCGTCGGCGCGAGCCTGTCCCGTTCGCCTTCATCGCCGAAGCCGACAAGTACCGCAGCAATGTCACTCCCCCGCCCCGCGAGCGTGTCTCCGTCGGCGAGATAGCCGGGCGCTGGCTCATCGGTCTCACTATCGTCGCCGGGCTCGCGGGCTCCCTGCTCTTCGGGATGCCCGCCCTGTCGCAGGACCAGTCGCCTTCTCAGACACAGCAGTCCGAGGCCTCGAACAGCCGCTGAGAGCCGCCTGCAGCCGGAGGCTCATACGGGCCCCCGAGGGTGGTGAGCAGGGACATGGCTAGGTAGCCTCACCAGGCACAGACCGTGCGTGGATTGAGTGAGGATCTGTCGTGCCCCTGCCCTTCCTTACGGCCGACCGCGCGTTCGACGAGGTGACGGACGATCTCCCGCTGCCGTTCGACGACCGCGACCGCTGGCGACGCCCCTACCGGCCCGGCCCGTGGCGGGTCGCCATGGCAGCGCTCCTGCTGCTGCTCGCCTCGTACGTGCTGTTCGCTGCAGTCATCATCGCGGTGGCCGGCACGCTGGGCGCGGGCGCGATCTGCTTCGGCGTAGCGCTGTTGGTCATCGGCTGTTCACTGCGGCTGTTGCGGGTGGGCGCGTGGGTGAGCGCGTACGGGCTGCGTCAGGTGCGCTTCTTCACTACGCGGACGGCGCCTTGGGCCCAGGTCGCGGAGATGCGCACGGTGCAGCAGCCGGTGCGCTGGCTCGGGCTGCCGCGCACGGTGCAGGGGCAGGCGCTCGTCCTCGTCCGCCGGGACCGGGCGGGCGATGAGCCCACGCCGATGCTGACCACGCACAACGCGGATTTCCTGGGGCGCCCCGCGGCCTTCGACCGGGCGGCGGACGGCGTCGAGGTGTGGGCGGACGAGTACCGCCACGCCTGATCGGCAGCGCGAAGGGGCCGGTCCGCGTACGGGCCGGCCCCTTCGTCGTGCCTCTCGAGCTCAGGCCTGCACAGGCCTGCCCTCGTGCAAGGCGATGGCGCGCTGCATCGCCTTGCGGGCGCGCGCTGTGTCGCGGGCGTCGTGATAGGCGATCGCGAGGCGGAACCAGCTGCGCCAGTCGTCCGGGGCGTCCTCCGTCTCGGCCTTGCGGCGGGCGAAGACCTCGTCGGCCGAGTCGCGGTCGATGCGGCCGGCCGGGGTGCGCTTCAGCTCGTCCACAGGCAGACCGCCTTCGGCGTCGAGTTCGGCGGCGAGCTGGTTGGCCTTCCGGACGAACTGTGTGTTCTTCCACAGGAACCACAGGCCGATCACCGGCAGGATGAGGACCGCCACCCCGAAGGTGACCGTCAGGGCCGTGCCGGTCTCGATGAGCATGACCCCACGGCTGCCGACCAGGACGAAGTAGACGACGAGGACGGCGGCCGTGACGGCGTACGTGATCTTTGCGCGCATGGCGGTCAGTTCAAGTCCAGGAAGTGTTCCAGGCCGAAGGTGAGGCCGGGGGCGTCCACGACGCGGCGTACGCCGAGCAGGATGCCCGGCATGAAGCTGCTGTGGTGCAGCGAGTCATGGCGGATGGTGAGGGTCTCGCCCTCGCCGCCGAGGAGCACCTCCTGGTGCGCGAGCAGTCCGCGCATCCGCACCGCGTGTACGGGCACGCCGTCGACGTCCGCCCCGCGGGCGCCGTCCAGTGCCGTCACCGTGGCGTCGGGCTGCGGGGCACTGCCCGCACGCTCCCGGGCCGCGGCGATGAGCTGGGCGGTGCGCGTGGCGGTGCCGCTCGGGGCGTCCACCTTGTTCGGGTGGTGCAGCTCGACGACCTCGACGGACTCGAAGTACGGCGCGGCGACCTCCGCGAACTTCATGGTCAGCACGGCGCCGATGGAGAAGTTCGGCGCGATCAGCACGCCCATCTCCGGGGAGGCGGCCAGCGAGGTGTTCAGCTGTGCGAGGCGCTCGTCGGTCCAGCCCGTCGTACCGACCACGGCGTGGATGCCGTGGCGTACGCAGAAGTCGAGGTTGCCCATGACCGAGGCGGGGGTGGTCAGTTCTACGGCGACCTGGGCGCCGGTCTCCACCAGCGTCTCCAGTTTGTCGCCGCTGCCGAGGGCGGCCACCAGCTCCATGTCCTCGGCGGCCTCGACGGCTCGTACCGCCTCGGATCCGATACGGCCCTTGGCGCCGAGGACCGCCACGCGCAGCTTGCTCATGTTCTTGATTCCTTAGTCGAGGACTTACGCGGACTTACGCGGCGGTCGAGGACTTATGCGACCGCTTCGTCCAGCCGGGATGCCTGCTTGTCCTTGAGCGGGCCGATGACCGACAGCGAGGGCCTCCGGCCCAGAATGTCGCGGGCCACAGCCCGTACGTCGTCGGGGGTGACCGCGGCTATCCGGGCCAGCATGTCGTCGACCGACATCTGCTCGCCCCAGCACAGCTCACTCTTGCCGATGCGGTTCATGAGCGCACCCGTGTCCTCCAGGCCGAGGACGGTGGAGCCCCTCAGCTGGCCGATGGCGCGGCCGATCTCGTCGTCCGACAGACCGTGCTCGGCGACCTGGTCGAGCTCGTCGCGGCAGATCTTCAGCACGTCGTGGACCTGGCTCGGCCGACAGCCCGCGTACACACCGAAGAGTCCGCAGTCGGCGAAGCCCGAGGTGTACGAGTACACGCTGTAGGCCAGGCCCCGCTTCTCACGGACCTCCTGGAAGAGGCGGGAGGACATGCCGCCGCCGAGCGCGGTGTTCAGGACCCCCATGGCCCAGCGGCGCTCGTCGGTACGGGGCAGACCGGGCATGCCGAGGACGACATGGGCCTGCTCCGTCTTGCGGGCGAGCAGTTCGACGCGGCCCGCGGTCCGGATGGCGCGCGAGCCGTCACGCGGGGCCATGGGCGTGGCGGTCGGCTGCGTCAGGGCGCCGGCCTTCTCGAAGGCGGCACGGACCTGGCGTACGACCTTGTTGTGGTCGACGTTGCCCGCGCAGGCGACGATGAGATGTGTCGGGTCGTAGTGCTTCTTGTAGAAGCGGCGGATGCGGTCCGCGGTGAGGGCATTGACCGTGTCGACCGTGCCGAGGACGGGGCGGCCGAGGGGGGTGTCGCCGAGCATGGTGGACGCGAACAGGTCGTGCACGCAGTCGCCCGGGTCGTCCTCGGTCATCGCGATCTCCTCGAGGATCGCGCCCCGCTCGACGTTCACGTCCTCTTCGAGGATCAGTGAGCCGGTGAGCATGTCGCAGACGACGTCGATGGCGAGAGGAAGGTCGGCGTCGAGCACGCGCGCGTAGTAGCACGTGTACTCCTTCGCCGTGAAGGCGTTCATCTCGCCGCCGACCGCGTCGATGGCGGAGGAGATGTCCATCGCGCTACGGCGGGAGGTGCCCTTGAAGAGCAGGTGCTCCAGGTAGTGCGTGGCGCCGTTCAGAGCCGGCGTCTCGTCGCGGGAGCCCACGTGCGCCCAGATGCCGAAGGTGGCGGAGCGCACGGAGGGCAGCGTTTCGGTGACGACGCGCAGGCCTCCGGGGAGGGTGGTCTTGCGTACCGTACCGATGCCGTTCTGGCCCTTGATCAGGGTTTGGGTACGGGCGACGGCCCGCGCCTCGGAGGAGGAGCGGGCCGTCGCCGTGGAGCTACGAGACGTCACTTGTCGGTGTCGTCCTTCTTGTCGTCGCCTTCTTCGCCCTCGATCACGGGGATCAGGGAGAGCTTGCCGCGGGAGTCGATCTCGGCGATCTCGACCTGGACCTTGGCGCCCACACCGAGCACGTCCTCGACGTTCTCCACGCGCTTGCCGCCGGCGAGCTTGCGGATCTGCGAGATGTGCAGCAGTCCGTCCTTGCCCGGGAGCAGCGAGACGAACGCGCCGAAGGTGGTCGTCTTGACGACCGTGCCCAGGTAGCGCTCGCCGACCTCCGGCATGGTCGGGTTGGCGATGCCGTTGATCGTGGTGCGGGCGGCCTCGGCGGAGGGTCCGTCGACCGCGCCGATGTAGATCGTGCCGTCGTCCTCGATCGTGATGTCGGCGCCGGTGTCCTCCTGGATCTGGTTGATCATCTTGCCCTTGGGGCCGATGACCTCGCCGATCTTGTCCACGGGGATCTTCACAGTGATGATCCGCGGGGCGTTCGGGGACATCTCGTCCGGGGTGTCGATCGCTTCCATCATCACGTCGAGGATGTGGAGGCGGGCGTCACGGGCCTGCTTCAGGGCCGCGGCCAGGACGGAGGCCGGGATGCCGTCCAGCTTGGTGTCGAGCTGGAGCGCGGTCACGAACTCCTTCGTACCGGCGACCTTGAAGTCCATGTCACCGAAGGCGTCCTCGGCACCGAGGATGTCCGTCAGGGTCACGTAGTGCGTCTCGCCCTCGATCTCCTGGGAGATGAGGCCCATGGCGATACCGGCGACGGGGGCCTTCAGCGGCACACCGGCGTTCAGCAGCGACATGGTGGAGGCGCAGACCGAGCCCATGGACGTCGAACCGTTGGAGCTGAGGGCCTCGGACACCTGACGGATCGCGTACGGGAACTCCTCGCGCGTCGGCAGCACCGGCGTGAGCGCGCGCTCGGCGAGGGCGCCGTGGCCGATCTCGCGGCGCTTCGGGGAGCCGACGCGGCCGGTCTCACCGGTGGAGTACGGCGGGAAGTTGTAGTTGTGCATGTAGCGCTTGCGGGTCACCGGGGAGAGCGTGTCCAGCTGCTGCTCCATGCGGAGCATGTTGAGGGTGGTGACGCCCAGGATCTGGGTCTCGCCACGCTCGAACAGCGCCGAACCGTGCACCCGCGGGATCGCCTCGACCTCGGCGGCGAGCGTGCGGATGTCGGTGACACCGCGGCCGTCGATGCGCTTCTTCTCCTTGATGACGCGCTCACGGACCAGGGACTTGGTCAGCGAGCGGTACGCGGCGGAGATCTCCTTCTCGCGGCCCTCGAACTGCGGAAGCAGCTTCTCGGCGGCGAGCGCCTTCACGCGGTCCAGCTCGGTCTCGCGCTCCTGCTTGCCCCCGATGGTGAGGGCCTGCGAGAGCTCGTCCTTGACGGCGGCGGTGAGCGCCTCCAGGACGTCGTCCTGGTAGTCGAGGAAGATCGGGAACTCGCCGGTCGGCTTGGCGGCTTTCGCGGCGAGGTCGGCCTGGGCCTTGCAGAGCACCTTGATGAAGGGCTTCGCGGCGTCCAGACCGGCGGCGACGATCTCCTCGGTCGGCGCCTCGGCGCCGCCCTTGACGAGCTGGATCGTCTTCTCGGTGGCCTCGGCCTCGACCATCATGATCGCGACGTCGCCGTCCTCCAGGGTGCGGCCCGCGACGACCATGTCGAAGACGGCGTCCTCGAGCTCGGTGTGCGTCGGGAAGGCCACCCACTGACCGCGGATCAGCGCGACGCGGACGCCGCCGATCGGGCCGGAGAAGGGCAGACCGGCCAGCTGCGTGGACGCGGACGCGGCGTTGATCGCCACGACGTCGTACAGGTGGTCGGGGTTGAGCGCCATGATCGTGGCGACGACCTGGATCTCGTTGCGCAGGCCCTTCTTGAAGGACGGGCGCAGCGGGCGGTCGATGAGACGGCAGGTGAGGATCGCGTCCTCGGAGGGGCGGCCCTCACGGCGGAAGAAGCTGCCGGGGATCTTGCCGGCGGCGTACATCCGCTCCTCGACGTCCACCGTCAGGGGGAAGAAGTCGAGCTGGTCCTTGGGGTTCTTGGAGGCCGTGGTGGCCGACAGAACCATGGTGTCGTCATCGAGATAGGCCACGGCGGAGCCGGCGGCCTGGCGGGCCAGACGGCCCGTCTCGAAACGAATGGTGCGGGTGCCGAAAGAACCGTTGTCGATCACGGCTTCGGCGTAGTGGGTCTCGTTCTCCACTAGCGATTTCTCCGATACTTTTCGTCTTTCGTCCCGTCCCGCCCGTGTGGCGGGTGGACGTCGGAGAAGCGCTCCGTCTGGTGCGGGCCGGTCTTCGATCGAAGCACCCGGGGCTCGCATTCCCCCGGGGGCCACTACCGAGGACCGGCGGCGGCGAGGTGCGCTTCTCCTCGTTCAGTTGTGGTGTCCGCGCCGTCGCTGTGCGCTGTCACGGGACCACGTCGTGTCGTACGTCTTGCGTTGTGCTACCACACTACAAAGTGGCAGTGACACTCCGCACGTACAGCAAAGGGAGCGGCCCCCTCAGTGTGGGAACCGCTCCCTTCACGGCGTCTTACCGGGCGCCCGCCGCACCACGGCGGATGCCGAGGCGGTCGACCAGCGTACGGAAGCGCTGGATGTCCTTCTTGGCCAGGTACTGCAGCAGCCGGCGGCGCTGACCGACCAGGATCAGCAGACCACGACGGGAGTGGTGGTCGTGCTTGTGGGTCTTGAGGTGCTCGGTCAGGTCCGAGATCCGGCGCGAGAGCATGGCCACCTGGACCTCGGGGGAGCCGGTGTCGCCCTCCTTGGTACCGAACTCGGACATGATCTGCTTCTTCGTAGCGGCGTCGAGCGACACGCGTACTCCTCGTAGTCTTCTTGGATAGCCACCGAGTGCCCCTGGTCCACTTCTCAGGGGAGCTTCCGTTACTCGGGAGGCGGGGATCCGCTGGGCGCGTCCTCCAGGGCCCTGAGGGGGCGGTCCGGGGGTGCGTACACATACGGCCGTTACACAGGGTACCAGGAGGTTGCAGGCCTCCGGACCGGGGTTCCGGGAGTCCTGAGAGGCCGGGGCCCATCCCAGTAAGGTGACGCGACAGGTCGCTCGCAAGCCGGGAATTCGTAGGTCGGGAAGGGGTCGCTTCGCCATGGCCGAGGCAGAGGACAAGGACGTCAAGGCGCGCAAGGAGCGGGAGAAGAACGAGCTCTACGCCCTCGACATCTCCGGGGTCGAATGGCACAGCGCACCGGGTACGGAGGCGCACGAGGAGCGGGTCGAGATCGCCTACCTTCCCAACGGCGCGGTGGCCATGAGGTCGTCTCTCGACCCGGACACGGTTCTGCGTTACACGGAGGCGGAATGGCAGGCCTTCGTACTGGGCGCACGGGACGGGGAGTTCGACCTGGAGCCGGCTCCGCACAACGGAGGGCTCGCGGCGGAGTAACGCTCGGTACACGACGAGAGCTCGCGGCCCCTGTAGCCGCTCGGGGCCGACGGGGACTCACGTCTCGTCGGCCCCGCGTGCGGGCAGCTCACGGCCGGGTCAGCTCGTCATCGACCGAGCCGTCGAGTACACGTCGAAGACGGCCAGTGCCAGGGGCACCAGGGTCAGCAGCACGAAGCCCTCGGCGATCTCCAGGAAGCGTCCCCAGAACGGGGTGAGGCCGCCGCGCGAGACGATCAGGCCGATCGCCGTGACGAGCGCGGCAACCGCCGCGATCGCCGCGACGAGCCAGATCGTCCGGATGTCGAGGTCGGTACGGTCACCTGTGAGGGCCTCGCGGATCACCGCGTGGGGCGGGTTGAGCGCCAGGCCCAGGCCGAGCAGCATGAGCGAGGCGAGGCCGCCGGCCAGGACGGGGGCGACCTGGGCGGTGTAGCGGAAGAGGTGGGCGCGCATCAGCAGGGCCACGCCGGTGGCGAGCGCGAGGAGTTGGGCCCACACGTTCGAGGAGAAGCCCAGGACGGCCGAGGAACCGACGGCGATCAGTGCGCAGCCGCCCACCAGGCCGACCAGGAGTTCGTGTCCGCGTCGTGCCTGGGCGGCCACCCGCTCGGCGTCGACCGGCTCGCGGGGGATGGGGTCGGTGTCGTACGCGCTGCGCGGGGCGGTGTCCGGGGTGTCGAAGCCGATCGGGAGCCGGGCGAAGCGCATCGACAGGCCGGGCAGGAAAGCCAGGCCTCCGACGGCGACCGGGGCGCACAGGGCGCCGATCTCAGAAGGCGTCCAGTCTGCGAGGGTCGCCGCGAACGTGGCGAGCAGGCCGACGGCGGAGGCGAAGACGAAGGCGACGAACGGGCCGTCCCCGCTCGGCGAGCACAGGGTGAGCAGGACCGAAGCCAGCAGCACCGCCGCGCAGGCGAGGAGGAACTGGAGCTTGCCGATGCCCTGTCCGTCGGCGAGCGGCAGGAGACCCGAGCCGCCCACGCCGACGTTGGGAAGGGCACCGAGTCCCAGGGCGATGGCCGAGGCCCGGTCGTCGTAGACCCGGGCGCGTACGCACGCGAGGACGACCAGGAGGACACCGGCGACCCCGGCGAGAATGCCGGGCAGACTGTTCATGTCGTGGAGCGGGTCGCCCATCCAGGCCACGAAGGCGAGCAGGAACGCGAGTACGCCTCCTCCGACGAGGCCCGCGGCACGCGTCAAGTCGCCGCTCCACAAGGTCCGTTCGCTGGTCACGGCGGAGGCGACCGCTTCGGAGACATCGTCGAAGACGGCGGGGGGCAGCGACTCGGAGAAGGGGCGCAGCGTGAGGAGTTCGCCGTCGAGGATGCGCTGGGCGGCGAAGGAACGGGCACTGTCGAGGACGGTGCCGTCCCGGCGGACCAAGTGATAGCCGACGGGTGCGCTCTGAGCCGGGCTCTGCTGGGAGAGCCTGAGGATCTCCGGATAGATGTCGGCGACCGGGATGTCGTCGGGCAGTGCCACGTCGATCCGGCTGTCGGGCGCGACGATGGTGACCCGGCAGAAGCCGAGACCCGTGCCCGCCCCGGCAGGAGTTCCCGTACCGGGTCCTCCTCCGGTGGCTGCCGCGGAGGCCGTCATGCTCACCTGCTGTTCCCCCTCAGTGATGGTTCTGTACCTGCGGTCTGGAAGTCCTGGGCGGTTTTCCCGACACCTTTGTGACCGACGATGCGGCGGGGCGGCGAGAACGGTGCCGTCGTGCCGTCACTGGGCTTGGGCATCTCGCCAGATCGCACGTGAATGCCCCAACCGCTCCACCTCAACTCCCATGTGCTGAAGCGAACATGCGGCACCCTACCGTCCCTTGGACTCCACTGAAGTCAGTAGGATCGCGCGGCGGCCTGCGTCCGCCCGACACGGGGAGGCGGACGGACTCCCGGCCGACAAGAGAATGGGTGATAGTGAGCCACATCGTCGTGAAGCGCCCGCCTCGGGCGCTGCCGTCCGAAGTGTCCACGCGGGAGATCATCCTGCAGCCTCCGCCCGAACTGCCGCGGGGGCAGCAGGAAGGCGTGCTGATGCAACTGCTGCCGATGCTGGGCATGGGCGGCTCCGTGGTGTTCTTCTTCATGCCCAACGCACATCCCTTCATGAGGATCATGGGCATGATCATGATCGCTTCGACGATCGCCATGGGCGTCGCGATGGCGATCCGCTTCCGCCGCGGCAACCAGGGTCAGTTGGCGGACATGCGCCGCGACTACCTGAGCTACCTGGCGCAGATCCGGCGCACGGCCGTCGACACGGCGAAGGCTCAGCGCGACGCGCAGTACTTCCTCCACCCCTCCCCCGAGCAGTTGTGGGCCCTGGTCGCCGAGGGCAGCCGCGTCTGGGAACGCCGGCCCGGCGACGAGGACTTCGCCCAGGTCCGCATCGGCCTCGGCTCGCAGTCCCTCGCCAGCACCCTGGTCGCCCCCGAGACCGCCCCCGTCGAGCAGCTGGAGCCGCTGACCGCGGGCGCGATGCAACGCTTCCTCGCCGTGCACAGCACCCTGGACGACCTGCCGATGGCGGTCTCGCTGCGCGCGTTCTACCACGTGACGATCAGCGGCGAACCGCAGTCCGTACGGTCCTCCGCGCGGGCCATGGTCGGCTCTCTGGCTGCGCTGCACTCCCCCGAGGACCTGCTCATCGTGGTCGCGGCGGGCCGCGAGGACCTGCCCCACTGGGAGTGGGCCAAGTGGCTGCCGCACGTCCAGGCCCCCGGTTCCGTGGACGGCGCGGGAAGCCGCAGGATGATCGACAGCGACACCCGCGAGCTGGAGAACCTGCTCGCCACCCGGCTGACCGGCCGTCCGCGCTTCCACCCGAACGCGGCGCCCCTGCCGGAAGAGCCCCACATCGTCGTCGTACTCGACGGTCGATCCCTGCCCCCCGACTCGGTCCTGGCCAACCCCGAAGGGCTGCAGGGCGTCACCGTCCTCGAGGTCGTTCCCGGCGAACTGACCACGGGCGGCGGCGAACTCTCCATCGTCGTACGGCCCGAGGCACTGCACCTGGAGTCGGTGCACGGTGTCGCCTACGAAGGGACTCCCGACGCCCTCTCGTACGAATCCGCCGAGGCCCTCGCCCGGCAAATGGCCCCGCTGCGGATGGCCTCCGGCGGGGACGACGACGAACCGCTGCTCGCCAACCTGGAGTTCACCGACCTGCTGAACCTCGGTGACGCGGCGTCCGTCGACACCCAGCGCACCTGGCGGCCGCGTTCGCTGGCCGAGCGGCTGCGGGTGCCGATCGGTGTCGGCGAGGACGGGCGCCCCGTGATGCTGGACCTCAAGGAGGCCGCGCAGGAGGGCATGGGCCCGCACGGCCTGTGCGTGGGCGCCACCGGTTCCGGCAAGTCGGAGCTGCTGCGCACGCTGGTGCTGGGCCTGGCGGTGACGCACTCCTCGGAGACGCTGAACTTCGTGCTCGCCGACTTCAAGGGCGGCGCGACCTTCGCGGGCATGGCGCAGATGCCGCATGTGGCGGCCGTCATCACCAACCTCGCGGATGACCTCACCCTGGTCGACCGCATGGGCGACTCCATCCGCGGCGAACTCAACCGCCGCCAGGAGATGCTGCGCGACGCGGGCAACTACGCCAACATCCACGACTACGAGAAGGCGCGTGCGGCGGGTGCGGCGCTGCAGCCCATTCCCTCTTTGGTGTTGGTGATCGACGAGTTCAGTGAGCTGTTGACGGCGAAGCCGGACTTCATCGAGATGTTCGTGCAGATCGGCCGCATCGGCCGTTCGCTGGGTGTGCACCTGCTGCTGGCGTCGCAGCGGCTGGAGGAGGGCCGCCTGCGCGGACTGGAGACGTATCTCTCGTACCGGGTCGGTCTGCGGACCTTCTCCGCCGCGGAGTCCCGGGCGGCGATCGGCGTACCGGACGCCTATGAGCTGCCGAATGTCCCGGGCTCGGGCCTCCTGAAGTTCGGCACGGGCGAGATGGTGCGCTTCAAGGCGGCGTACGTCTCCGGGGTCTACCGCTCGGGCACGCAGCGGGCGTCGCTGGGCGGCGGCCCGCTGCCGGTGGACCGGCGGCCGGTGCTGTTCACGGCGGCCGAGGTGCCGGTGCAGTACGTGCCGGTACCGCAGCAGCGTCCTTCGGCTTCGGACGGTCCTGAGGTCGACGACGCTCTCGCCGACACCGTGCTGGACGTGATCGTGCGCCGGCTCGAGGCACAGGGTCCGGCGGCCCACCAGGTGTGGCTGCCGCCGCTGGACAGCCCGCCGTCGCTGGACGGGCTCCTGCCCGGCCTCACTGCGGTGCAGGACCGCGGGCTCACCCAGCCGGGATACGAGGGCGCCGGCCGCCTGGTCGTACCGGCGGGCCTGGTGGACAAGCCGTACGAGCAGCGCCGCGACCCGCTCTGGGTCGACTTCTCCGGCGCGGCCGGCCACATGCAGATCCTCGGCGGCCCGCAGTCCGGCAAGTCGACGCTGGTACGCACCCTGATCTCGGCGTTCGCGCTCACGCACACGCCGCACGAAGTCCAGTTCTACGGCCTCGACTTCGGCGGTGGCGGCATGGCAGCCGTGGCCGGACTTCCGCACGTGGGCGGAGTCGCCTCGCGCCTGGATCCGGAGCGGGTGCGGCGGACGGTGGCCGAGGTGTACGGCGTGCTGACCCGCCGCGAGGAGTACTTCCGTTCGTCGGGCATCTCGTCGATCGCGGAGTTCCGGGCGCGGCGGGCCCGAGGCGACATCCCGGTCATGGATCAGCCGTGGGGCGACGTCTTCCTGGTCATCGACGGCTGGGGCAACTTCCGTGCGGACTACGAGGCGATGGACCAGGTGATCCTCGACATCGCGTCGCGTGGTCTCGGTTACGGCATCCACCTGATCCTGACGGCCTCACGCTCGATGGAGGTCAGGGCCAACCTCAAGGACCACCTGATGAACCGCCTGGAGCTGCGGCTCGGCGACACGATGGACTCCGAACTGGACCGCAAGGTGGCGGCAAACGTCCCGGCGGGCGTGCCCGGCCGCGGACAGGCCCCGCAGAAGCTGCACTTCATGGCGGCGGTGCCACGCATCGACGGTCTGACCTCCGACACGGACCTGGCGGACGCCACGGCGGCGCTGGCGACCGAGGTCTCCCGGCACTGGCAGGCGCCCGGCGCACCCGAAGTCCGGTTGCTGCCCCGCGAGTTCCCTGCCGAGCAACTGCCTCCGGGCGACCGCTTCCCGCGCCGCGGCGTCGCCTTCGCCCTCGACGAGGACAACCTCGAACCGGTCTTCGTCGACTTCGAACAGGACCCGTTCTTCCTCGTCTTCGGCGAAAGCGAGGCGGGCAAGTCGAACCTGCTGCGGCTGCTCATCAAGCAGGTGACGGAACGCTACTCGGGCGACGAGGCCAAGCTGTTCGTCATCGACAACCGCCGCTCGCTGCTGGATGTCACTCCGGCCTCGCACCTGGCGGAGTACATCCCGATGTCCAACGCCATGGACCACCACATGGCCGCCCTGGCCGACCTGATGAAGCGCCGCACACCGACGGCCGACGTGACGGCACAGCAGCTACGGGACCGGAGTTGGTGGCGCGGGCCGACGGTTTATGTCGTTGTCGATGACTACGACCTTGTGGCGACTTCGAGCGGGAATCCGCTGGCGGGATTGACGGAACTGTTGCCGTTCGCCCGGGACGTGGGCGTCCGCTTCATCATCGCGCGGTCGACGGCAGGTGCCGGGCGTGCGTCGTACGAGGCGTTCATGCAGCGCGTCAAGGAGTTGGGGGCGCAGGGGGTCGTTCTGGCGGGTGATCCTGGCGAGGGGGACCTGCTGGGTGGGGTTCGGCCGCGGCCCATGCCTGCGGGGCGGGGGGTCTTTGTGTCTCGGCGGAGGGGGAAGCCGCTGGTGCAGATCGGGCTTGAGCCGGAAGGGACGTTCTGATGGTCGGGGTAGGAATTTTCATGCTTCTGCTCGCCCTCTGGCTCGGCGGGATGGGACTGGCCGACCAGAAGGCACTCTGGTGGCGCTTCCAGGCACGCCGCTTCAGCGACCCGGAGGCGAACGAGCCGTCGGAGGCGGGGTATCGGGCCCGGCGCGTTCTGCTGCTCTCGCTCGCTGCGGTGATGGTCGTGATGGCGGTGTGGTGGTTCACCGACATTGATTACATCGAGTCTGGGGGGCTTGAGGACTGATGCCGGTGGACCACTTACAAAGGCTTGTACAGGGCGTGCGTGGCACGGGTGGCGGGCGTGGCACGGGTAGCGCGACTGGCACGAGTAGCAACTCGAACGGGAGAGTACGTCTGGGTGCAGCTGGCTACGCTGAACGGGGCTTGATCGTCGGGGAGTTGGCGGAGCGCGCCCGTCCAGGAGCCGGTCGGGCGAAGACACGGGGGAAGGGGCACAGCGATGGCGTGGGATGAGTGGGAGCAGCTGAAGGCGCAGGCGGCGGAGCGGCAGTCGACGGGGATGCAGCTGAATCAGTATCCGGCGGATCAGGGAAGTACCCAGGGCGACCTCGTAGCAGGTCAACAGGATCTTGCGGCAGTCGGCAAGGCGGCCCATGACCTGTTCCAGGACTTCACGGCCTACAGCGGCCATGCACGCGTGGCCTCCGAGGCGGCCGCAGGCGGACTCAAAGGGGAAGGTTTCGCCCTGGGAGCCGCGCTCGAGCATGTGACAGAGCGCTGGAGCCAGCAGACCAAGACCCTGCTGGACGCCTGTGCCCACATCTCCAACCACCTGCGATTCACCAAGAACCAGCACGCTGCCGACGAGTCCTACATCGCCGGCGCGGTCAGCAGCATCGCCACGCTCGACGAGGGCTTCGACGACCGGAAGGGCCACTGACGCCGATGGACCTCGACGCACTGCGCCACGGCAACTTCTCGAAGCTCGGTGAAGCGATCACCGACTGGGAACAGATGACGAAGAAGCTCGCAGACCTGCAGAGGGACGCCGAAAACAACCTCAAGGCCAAGGCAGCCAAGGCCAATTGGGCCGGGGTCAACGCAACGGTCACCCGTGAGTTCGTCGGCAAGACCTCTGGCGAGTTCACCGACGCCCACACACAGGCCAACTCCATCACCAAGATCCTCAAAGACACCCGTGGCGAACTCATCAGCTACCGCACGCAGCTCACCGACGCCATCGAGCGAGGTATCAAGAAAAACCTCACGGTGATGGACACGGGCAATGGCACGTTCACTGTCACCATGAACATCCACCCCGACCGCGCCGCCAAGGGCACTGATGTCCCCGAGCACACGCAGCAAGACGTGGACAATTTCCGGGACGAGATCCAGCGAATCCTCACCAAGGCCACAGAATCCGACAGCAGCGCAGCCGAGGTACTCAGGCTCCTCGTGGACCAGGCGAAGCACGGTTTCTCCGATGCCAGCTACAAGGACCGGGACTCGGCAGCGGAGGCAGTCAAGACTGCCAAAGACATGGCCGGCCTCATGAGAAAGGACCCCCATAAGCTCACGAGTACTGAGCTCAATCAGCTCAACGAGAATCTGGCCAAGTACAGGAGCGACCCACTCTTCGCCGAGAAGCTCGCCACCGATGTAGGGGCCAAGAAGACCCTCCAGTTCTACGCCGGTGTCGCTGACCCGTATCAGGGTTACAGCCGCGACCCCAAGATGTGGGAACAAGCCAAGCAGCTGCAGAAGAACCTCGGCATCACGCTCGGCACCGCCACCCTCTCCGACAGCGACGCCATGGCGGGCTGGGAAAAGAAGATGATCGGGCTCGGTCCCGACCAACTCGGAATCGACGACGCCAACGATCCCAGTGGCTTCGCAGTCATGAGCAACCTCATGCGGTTCGGCGATTACGACGACCAGTTCCTGAACGACTACGGCGAGAAGCTCATCGCCTTCGACAAGGAACGCAATGTCAAGGACATGAGCCCCTGGATCAACAACTGGAACCAGGGTGATCTCAACTTCTGGGACAAGAACGACCGTGGTCGCGACCCGATGAACGGCTTCCTCCAGGCGCTCGGCCACAACCCCGACGCCGCAACCCAGTTCTTCGCTCAGCCCGAAGGAACGGGAGACGGCGTCAACAAGAACTCCGAGGTCAACGACCACCTCAAGTACCTGACCAAGGAGCGGATTTGGCTGCCTGATCCGACCCTCGACGGCGAACGCGACTTCATCGCAGGCCACAACGCACTCGGCCACGCCCTTGATGCCGCCACGACCGGTTACTCGTACGACACGGGCACCGACGCCGTGAAAGCCGGTGGCGACCACCGCACCGCCGCAACAGCTGGTGTGATGGAGCAGGTGGCCTACCTCTATGGAAGCGAAGACGGCCCCAAGATGCTGCACGACCAGCCGGAGCTGGCCGACAGTCTGGGCAAGATGGCCGGTGCGTACATTGATGACCTCGATTACGAACTGTCTGGCATCGGCGACCACAGTAAGGACGCGGGCGACTTCCCTGCCCGGTACGCCGGCCGCGCGGAGTTCGGAAACCAAGGAGCCATCGATTTCCTGAGCGTTCTCGGGCAGAACGAGGACTCGCACAAGGCTGTGACAACCGCCCAACACCTATACACCTTGAGCATGTTGGATTCCAACCCACCTACAAGCGATGCCAACATGAACCATGCTCGGGATGTCATGGCAGTTGGTGCGGAAGCCCGCGGAATCCTGGACAACTCCCGTGTGCAGCAGGCCGAGACAACCTACGGTGCGAATACAGACGAAGCGAACAAGGAGCTGAGCCGGTCGGCGGACTGGAAGAAACTGATGGTGGGAGCAGTCGTCGCAGGCGGAGTCGCCGCCGTCCCGCTCCCTGGTTCAACGGCTGCTGCGCTCGTCATCGCCCCTCTCGCCGCGGACACAATCACCGACGCCGCCAACACGATGCTCGGACACGAAATCGACAAAGCCACGGACAATGCGGAATCCGATCCGCTCGTTCAGTCACAGGTAACCAGCCGGGATTTCTACCGCCAGGGAGTCGACGACCTTGGATCGACCTACGACTCATACTTCAAGGACAACCCAAAGGCGAAGGATACAGCGGACGATCAGCAGTGGATCCAAGAAACAAAGAGCAGCTACTTGGGTACGGGCTCGCATGAGAACGACTATCGAGGTCGACCTCCGTACAAGGACTGAGTTGGGACAGGAAGTGCGGCGAATCTCAGGATGTAGTGCTTGCAAGAGAGCTCTGGCTATCACAGCTGTGGCGCTTCTTGTCGGGGCTTGCAGCAACAACTCCAGTAACAACGAACCCGAGGAGTCGAGTACGGGCATCGCGGCGAGCAAGGTCTGCGATGGAACGCTCGACACCTCGGCTGCGGCAGCGTTGCAACGCCTGGCCGGTACGGATCAGTTCGACGAGTCCACGGCAACCAATGAGGCAGGCAATCCCACCGCTTTTTCCTTGAGGAACGCGATCAAAAATCTGCACGACGAGTACCGAAAGCGGAGCGCATGCTGGGTGTATAAGACCGGTGACGACAGCGGGGAGCCGCTTCTCGAGATCCGGTTCTCGGCATCCCGCAGCTACCCCTCGGCCTCTGAAAAGGAATCCAGCGGCGGTAAGGCCAGATACCCACTTGGCGTCTATGCACAAGTGGGCCCCAGCGGGGCAGATCTCTTTTTTCAGTGCACCACCAAAGCGCCAACTAAAGACGCATACGTCGGTGACACGAAATATGTGAAGGCCGAGCTTTTTTCAGTCGCCAACAAGATGCGAGGCGACAACGTAAACAAGGATCGTATAGTGATCCTGAATTCCATCTCCCGCAGGGTGGCCCAAGAGGCAGATTGCGCTTCGGAGGCGGGCCTACCGAGGGAGGTACCTTCTCAGTGAGTCGAAGGCCGAGGGCTGGGAGGTGCTCGCCGTCGTGCGCCGCACGGGCAACCGGTTCTCGGTCAACGCAATGTCCGCGATCAGCACCAAGGGCCACATACACTTCATGTCTTCACCGAGACCCTCGACGCCGACGTCATGTGCTGCTTCCTCGACCGGCTCGTAGGCCACTTCGACCGCAAGGTACACCTCGTCGTGGACGGTCACTCTGCCCACCGCTCCCGCCAAGTCCGCACCTGGCTGCCTGGCTGGCCGATCACCGCGACCGCATCGAGCTGCGCATTAGGCCACGCATGCGTCGAGGTTGCCAAGAACGGCCCCCTCATAGCTGTACGCGACTCCAAGCGCCCTGAGTTGCCGTGGACCACGGTGAGGCGTGGGGTCGGTTCACTGGTGCGCTGGCCGACGGGCGATTGCGCTGAGCCCCTGGCGAGGCGGAATGCCACTGCCGAAATAACGCGCCCGGGTGGACAGCTCGCCATACGGCACAGGGTGGGCACCTCCCGTGCATGCCCACCCTGTTTCTGTAAACCGCGCGCTCCTACTGGAAGTAGCTCGCGCCCTTCAGGTCGCCGCCCCGGTAGTCACCGCCGGCCGTCTGGACCCGCTGCGAGATGTTGACCAGGGCCTGGTGGATGCCGCGGGCGTGCGTGTCCCACTCCTTGGACTTCTTCTGGAACTCCTGGTACGCCTCGCCGCCCCAGCCCGAGGACACGTTGAGCACGGCCTGCTTCAGGGCCTCGAGGTCCTCCTCGAGCTTCTTGGCCTGATTGCCCAGCTCGGTGGCAAGCGCGTCCATGGTGCCGTACGTAACGGCAAGTTCGTCGTAGTGGACTCCGGACATGTTTCCCTCGCTTCTGTGAAGATTCAGCCGGACTGCGCAGCCCGGACAACAGTGCGACTCAATGCCGCCGATGGCTCCTCAGTAGCTGTTGAGCGCCGAGGTCTTTCCACCGAGATCGTCTACCGAGATCCGCCTGAGGTCGGCCTCGATCTGGGCTTCGAGGTTGCGCTTGTCGGTCTTGTTCAGGTTGATGCCCTCGAGGAAGTCGTCGAGCATCTTGCCGATCGCGA
The DNA here is from genome assembly GCF_042870755.1 of Streptomyces sp. NPDC006365. Lineage (NCBI taxonomy): Bacteria > Bacillati > Actinomycetota > Actinomycetes > Kitasatosporales > Streptomycetaceae > Streptomyces > Streptomyces sp. NPDC006365. The sequence goes on along the minus strand of NZ_JBIAHS010000034.1, from coordinate 38,744 downwards.
CCATGTGCTGGTTGATTTCCGTCTGCTTCACGTTGAACGCCTGGGCACCCTGTCCCCTCCAGGCCTTCTCGATCATGTCGATCGTGCCCTGCAGCTTCGCAAGCGATGCCCTGATGTTGTCGTATCGATCGACGACCTCCGTCTGAAGCCTCTGTACGTCGCTGTCATTAAGAACGCGGTCCGCCATTTCGGCACTCCCTTTCCTGAGAGCTGTGGTTCATTGCTGCGCGCGTCACCGAATGGTGGTGCGCTGGTCGTCGCACTTCCGCGCAGCTGTGGTTGGCCTGCGCCGGAACCGTTGTGTGCGACGGGTTCAATCCCGAGTGATTCGTCATGCGCCGCGCCGTGAACGAACCACGGCGAAGGCACCGCCTCCGATCACCGCCAGAGCCCCGGCAGCTCCAAGGGCTACCCACAACACAGTGTTGTCGGACGTCTCCGAGCTTGATCTTGCAGCTGAAGTCCCGCCGCCTGAAGTGTTCTGCGGTGCTTGCGACGGGGCGGACGTGGAAGGTGAGGGAGAGGTCGAGGGGGACGCTTCCTCGACGCCAATACTGTTCTCGAAACTGAGGGGGTCCGTGTTGGCCGGTCCTGGATTGATACTGCTGTTTTCCAGGACCTTGCGAGGACGCATCAGACCATAGCCAAGGTAGCTGCTCCGCTCGCCCTTCGGCCAGGTACGGCCTGCGGTGTCGATCAAGCTGCGGAGGACCTGGTTGGCAGTCCAGTCGGGGTGGGCCGACCAGATGAGGGCGGCGGAGGCCGAGGCGATGGCGGTGGCCATACTTGTGCCCTTTTGGACGCAGTACGATTGGAACGTCGCGTCGCACCACGCGGGCACATTGAGGCCGGGAGCCGCCAGATCAACATAGTGGCCGTGCTCCGAGAACTTTCCAACCTTTCCTTTCTCGTCTGAGGCAGCAACCCCGACGACATAAGGATAGGCGGCCGGATAGCCGATGAAATTTTTGGATTCAGCGTCGTTGCCGGTACCGGCGAGCATCAACTTGCCCTTTGATTGGGCATACTTGACCGCCTCCTCCTCGTCCGGATCGATGGTGTCTCCACCGAAGGACATGCTGATGATCTGAGCATCAGTGTCCGCCGCAGCCCTGATCGCGTCCTCGACCGAAGGAGTCTTCTTCTTGTCGGAGGCGTTCCCCACACCCTTGGTGAGCACCCGGTAGGGGACGATCTTCGCACCAGGTGCCAACCCCTGCAGGCCGCTTTCTGCCCCAGTACCGGCAATCAATTCCGCCATGCTGGTGCCATGGCCGTCGAAATCCTTGGTGGCATTGTACGAGACCGCCTGTGGCACTTCATCTTCCAGCACCTGGCCCTTCAGCGACGAGGTGTTGGGATTCACTCCGGTGTCCAACACGGCGACTTTGACACCTTTACCCGTGCTGGTTTTCCACATGCCGTCGGCGTCCATCGCGTCCAAATACCACTGTTGTGATTGGACATCGGCGGCAGCCACGCTCGGAGCCAGCCCGGAAGACGCAATGGCGAAAGCGCCGAGTGCCGCGCTGACTATGGACGCGCGTCTTCCGGCACGTCCTGCGAAGAGCGCAGTCCATCTGCCACGGGGGCTGGTCGCTGTCATGCCTCTGTTGATCCTCGCTCGTGTTCAGTCAATCGCTGGCGGCGCGTTGCGTCGCTGAGTCTCGGGCTGGCGTTGGTCCTGGCGGTTCTCCCGGTTGGTATTGCGCCGACTCGCCCTCGGCCCTTGTGGGACTCCAGCACTGGCCCCCGCGGATCCGCCGTTTCTGCCTTCCCGAACTCGCCCCTTGGGTGTCCCAACAACTCCGTTCGGATTGCTGGCAGTGGGGCGGACAGGCCGCACCGGACCAGCGCCGGGCGCGGCCTGCGGCGCCCCGATGACCCCTCGCTGCTCGATCTTTCCGACCGGTGAACGGGAACCGCTACTGCTCTCGGCACCGACGACCGTCCCTCGGGGAACGCTGGAACTGGTTGATCCCGGAGCGGCACCACTGATCGGCTTTCCTCCGACGACGCCGTTGCCGTGCGCTGCCCCTGTCGGGCCCATGCCACCAGCACGGCCGTTCGCCGTTCCCCCTATGGGGCGGGGTGTTCCGCCGGAAATGCCTCGGCCCACGGGAGAGTTGCCAGTCGTCGTGCCACCGGCGCGAACCCCCGACGGTCCTGTAGCCGCGGCACGACCCATTGGACCCGCAGCACCGCGCTCGCCGGCTGTGCCGCCGAGAGCGCCTGCACGACCCTGAGCCGAGATCGGACCCGTGGCACCACGCCCACCAACAGTGCCGCCGGGAGCCCCTGCACGACCCTGAGCCGAGATCGGGGGCCTATTTCCGGTCGTTCCACCGACTCCCGAGGTGCGGCCGATCTGCCCGCCACGGGCAGGAGGAACCGCTCCCGAGGCGAAGGGCAGAGGCGACCCTCCGCTGGGGCCGCCTGAACTGGTAACCGGCTGCGGCGAATTAGTCGTCTGCCGCGTGGCTTCCTGAGGTGACAGAATGCCTACGCTGTCGATCTCCGTACCTACGTTCCCACCCGAGGAGATGGACGAGCCGTCCACGTCCTTGAGCGGCGGGGTGACGTCTCCCGAACGGGATTGGCGTGCCCCGGTGCCCGACGAGTCTTGTCCCGCCACTCCTGACTCATGAGCAGCCCCAAGCACCTCGCCACCTTGCACTTCAGCGCCCCAGACAGGGGCCCTGTTCTGCGGCTTAGGCACCCCCACATCCGGCATAGGCTCAAACGTAGGAGGCTCCTGCTGCGCCAGCGTCGTCTCCGACACCTCGTAGAAGGACGCCAGCCGGTTCATCTGGTTGATCGCCTCTTGGCGATCCTTCTCGGCGTTGAGGGCCGCCGCGTACTCCTCGTTGCCTTCAACTCGCTTGGGCGTCGGAATGTCCGCGACCGTCTTGGGGTCCAGCCGGGTGTCGCGGGGCGGCATGGCGCTGCGTACGGAGGCGAGGCCCGTGGCTGATGCCGTCATCTGGGTCCCGGCGGCCTCTGCGAAGTCGGCGAGTTGGCGTGCGTGGGTAACGAGTTTGGCGCCCCACTTACGGAAGGCCTCGCCGGACTCGCCCTCCCAGTCGACCCGGCTGATGTGGCCCTCGAGTTCCCCAGCGGCGTCCTCGATGGCGGTCTGGGCGTTCAGCAGAGCGGTGCCTGCCGTTTCCAAGTCCTCCGGTTTCGCCGACTCGACCATGTCGATCATGGCGTTCAGGTCGTGGCCTTCGAAGTTCGTCTTGCCGAAGACGCGGGGGAGCTTCCAGCCAAAGGGGAGCCACTGGCCCACCCCTGTCGCACCGTTCACCATGTCGATGACGTTGACCTGCCGAGCGGCTTGCTCTCTTTCCACCTGATGCGGGACCTGCTGCTCCTGCTCGCCGCTCATCAGTACGAGCCCCCTGCCGTCTCGTTGTTGTCCTTCGGCCCGGCCTGGCCATCCCTTGCAGCCTCCGCCTCAGCCTTCTCCCGCTTCGCAGCCTCCGCCGTAGCCCTCTCCCGCTCCGCTTCCGCCTGCTGACGGCCGATTCCAGTCTGGATCTCCCAGAACCGCTGCCGTTGCTCCTCTTCGACGTTGCTGAAGTTGCCGTCCGCGCCCATGACGGCGATCTGCATCGCCTCAATCTGAAGCCCCAGGTTCTTGGAGAGTGTGGTGAGGCGTTCATGGACGCGCTCGTACTGGCTGTGGAGGCCCTTCGCCTCGGCGAAGCCGCCCGCACCACTGAACGATGCCGCCGAGAGAGCATGCGCCGCGATCTTCTGAGGGCTGGCAGGCGAGCCCTCCAGGGTGGAAAGCACCGCATCCACACGCTTCTTGAAGGTTCCGAGCGCCTCCAAGCCGACCTTGAGGCCCTCCGCAGGCAGCATGCCTTCCCTCCCCGTTCCCCGCTTGTAAGCTGACGAGCGCCGTGCAGGCAGTGACCTGATCGACACACTCGATGACCACTGTAGTCATTGTGTAAATCGAGCCCAACTGAGCTTTGTGTTAGATCAGTTACGAAGTTGTCGAGGCGGCGTCAATCAGCCACCTCTCAACTCCCCCGAAACGCCTGAATATTGGGCACGCCGCCCTCGCTCAGCTTCCTCACGCCCCATGGCAAGACTTCCCTCCAAGGAGTTGTCCGCCTCGCGCGCCGCAACCTTTGCGATGCCAACGCGCGCCCGCGGCTGCTCCCCCGGCAACCCTCACCGAGCCCTCACCTCGCCGGGTTACTCCCGCACATAGGGCGAACCCTTTCGCCCAGTCCACGCTTGCGCACCGTAGGTCGACACCACGGAACTCTTCGCCAAGCTGACCGAAACCCAGCGCCCCGCCGACGGTGTTGCGCCAGGCGCACGCGAACGGGATTAACCCATTGGCCAGGTCACCTCACGCCGCCGTGGGTTGAGGGTCCGGTGGGTCGACCTCCATGCCCAACTCCGCGATGGCCAAGGCGCTGCCCGCCAGCTGGTCAGTGTCCGTCGAAGTCCTTGTCGGTGGGGAACCTCACGTCCATGCAGTCACGTCGCTCGGCGATGTCGTCGACGTAGGCGCGGAAGAGACTCTTCGCCCGGTCGAGGATGACGAGGCCGTAGGTGTAGCTGATGGTCAGGGTGTGTAGGGCGGGCTTGCCCTGACAGGTGGAGGAGGCCCACAGGACCTCGGCGCCTTCGTTGATGCCTGCCGTCCCGGCTTCGAGGTGCCCGTCGCCATTGAAAGCGTCGTCGTAGCCGACCGAGCGCGCATCCGGGCCGAAGTACGAGACTGTCCGCATCCACCAAGGGAAATGCGTGAGCGCGCTGTCTGCGTACTTGAGCCCCTCGCCGGTCAGGTTCCTCATGGCGCGGACGGCTGCGGGGCTCACGGCCAGCAGGCAAGGTTCCTCGGTGCTGCGGGAAGCTGTGGGGACCTCCAGCGCGCGGTCGGGGAGGTGGCCTCGCCCGGAGTGTTTGATGTAACGGCTGTACCAGGCGCAGGAGTCGTGCGCGGCTGTCGCCGTCTTGAGTGTCCGGCTCACGGGATCCAGGTTGGTGGGAAGGGCGCGGAGGCGGACGTCGCAACCGAGTTCGCCGGCTGCCGCCGCCGCGGCTTTGTGCGTGATGTCGGCCAGTCGCGAGACGTCCTCGTCGGACACCTCTTCGTAGTCGGCGCGTGCCGTGACGGTCAGCAGGTCCGGGACCGAATCCGAAGCGGCCGGAGCGCAGTCGGCCCGTACGGTGACGAAGTCGGCGCCGTAGACACCGAGGGTGCCGTCGCCCAGCGGCTGACCTTCGGTGCGGTCGGCCTGGCGGGTCACATCCCCCTCGTCCTCGGCCTGTTCCTCGTGCCCGAAGTAGTCGAAGGGTTCCGAGCCGATGTCGTCCCCCACGGAGTGCAGCGGCGTCGTTTCGGAGATTGTCCGCAGGGCGAGGGTGAGCAATCCGTCCGACTTCCCCGGTTCGGGGACGCGATAGATCCGGCACACGCCCGGCGGGTACTGCGGGTCGACCTCTCTGCTGGTGTCCGGCTTCGCCCTGACCATGCCCCCGCGCAGGTCCATCAGGTCCTCGCCGGAAACGAGTCCGCCGCAGGCCTCGGCGATCTGCCGTTCGCTGGCGGCACGGTCACGCGCGTCGTCGTAGGTGAGCCAGAACGCCCAGAGGCTCGCCCCGATGCCCAGCACCGCTGCGCCGCACCACAGGCGGGTGAGCGGCGTCCACCATGGCTGCTCGTCCAGTCGGTCGTACTGGCGCATCCGCTCCCCCACCCTGCGAGCTCCGCTGACTGAGCCGGTCGTCCTTACTGGATCATGGAGAAAGCTATCAGCCATGCTCATGGCTGCTCTGGGACGGCTGCAGAGCTTCGCGCAGAGGTGGCAGATCTCGCGCCAGGCGAATAGGGATGCCCGCTCGTCACATGGGTACGCACGGCGGTCGCAAAATCCTCCGCCCCCTCGTCCATGAGGATCACATCGAACCCGAACAGGTAATTGGCCTCCTGAGCCGCGATAGCAATATCCAGGAGGTGCACGGCTGGGCCGTCCGACAAGAGCGAAGAGAGGAATGGGCTCACGTTAACCACCTGCCTCAATACCCCTTGGGGGAGCCGACCGTCAGCACGATGAAGGGCTACTCCAGACCATCCTCCAGGGCTGTTTTACAGCTGCCACATGCGCTTGTAAAGCAGCCGAATCCTCGACACTCAAGTCACGTTACCCCATGCCCTTCAGCGAGATGCTCGCTCCCTTTTCCAACGATCTCCAACATGACGTTGCGGGACGCCCAAGAGATGCCGGGGGCAAGCGTCGACCTCAGCGCATCCGGATTCGGGAAGAGAAGCAAGACCTCTTGCGCTTGGGCGATGAGAGCTGTGGCTCTGCTCGCACATTCTCCCGGGTGCATGCTGTCGAACCCGGCCCGCAGACACTCGTCGAGTGTTTCAAATTCGTCGGTTTCCACCCAGTATTCGAAATCCATGAGTTCGGAAAATGCAAGAGAGATTTCCCACGGAGCCATGGGAAGCTCCTCAAAATCAGGGATACCCTTACGGCCGACTTTACGAATGGCCAATGCAGCGCTCGACAGATAGTCCTCCACCGACCGGCTGCCCGCAGCGAGGGTCAGCCTCTTCTCGAAGCCAGCCGGAAGCCGAGATCGCACGGGACTCGCCAACACCTCTGCGACAAGATCCACGAGGGCTGCGGCAGTGGCCAGCGGCAGCATCCAAGCGGCACCCTGGCTACGCGCCATGCTCCGGCAGAGACGAGCAACTTCATGATCGAAGTCCTCGTTCTCCGATGCGTTCACACGGAGAGACATGTCGAGCAATCGTGAGATAAACCCGTTATTGAACACTGCCCCGATGTATGTGGTCAACGCTCGCCACACCCCCTTAAGGTCGCGTCGAAGGACCAGAAGACACCGAGTTCGCTGTCGGACACCGCGAGCAGACCCACGTCCCAGTCGTGTTCGCTGACAGGGTCACAGCCGGCGATGGGGAGGTCGAAGTCCGGTGGGTCCCCTGCCCCATACCAGCCGTTGGTGAAGAACTGGGCAGTTGGAGGGGGAAAACGGTCCAGGAGGAGGTGCGCCTTCTCTTCGAGCCCGGGGCGGCGGTCTTCGAAGTCCGGTTCCTTGGTCACATCAAGCCAATTGGTCGTAATCGCGACCAGGAGTTGCTCGGCCGACGAGCGAGGAATGTTCCGGAGTCTGGATCGCCAGTCGGAGTCCGGGGGCAGGAAGGGCACGAGTCGGTCCGGGCTCCATTCCTCGTCGCCCTCCTCGTAGAAGGCCAGCGACTTCCAGGAACGGGGGTCCGTCGTCTCTTTGCGCAGCAGAGCCGCGGCGTCCAGTACCCAGTCCTCGTGGTGGCGCGGTCCCACGGCGACGATTGAGTAACGCCGCTCGTACATGGTCAGGGCATCCGCCCAGGCTGCGGCGCCTGGCGTTGTCATCGGCTCTCCCGTAAGAGTGAATGATGTGCGTCGTGGGCGTCACTGGAGACTCGCGATACCCCGCGCGTCACCTACTCCACCCCCACAACCCGCCGCCCCCGCCTCCGCGCATCCCGAATAGCCACCGCCGTACCCCCGAGACCCGCCACAAGAACCACCGCTCCCACGGCCACATACGTGGCAAGCCGAGCGTTACGTTCCTCAGCCGTTTCGCCCGTCTGGAACTTGGCCGCAGCCGGGGCTTCCGGCTTGCTCAAGCCCTGCTGGGGGTTGGGGGACTCCAGGGGCTGTTCGTCCTCCGTCAGGGCCCTGACCGGGTCAATGACTCCCCAGCCGACCAAGCGGTCGTGACCTCCGATCGTGCGCTCCGCTGTCTGTTCGATCTGGGCGACGATCTGCTGGGCCGTCCACGTCGGGTGCTTGGCCTTGATCAGGGCTGCGACGCCGGCGACGTACGGCGCCGAGAAGCTCGTGCCGTTGTCGGAGCAGTGGCCGTCCTTGGGGACTGTGGAGATCATGTCGACGCCGGGGGCTGCCACTCCGACGAAGTCGCCGGATTGGGAGAAGGGGGCGCGTTCGTTGTTGCGGTCCGAGGACGCTACCGCGAGGACGCCCTTGTAAGACGCGGGGTACGTCTTCTTGTCGTTGCCGCCGAGGCCGTCGTTGCCTGCCGAGGCCACGACGACGATGTCCTGGGCCAGGGCTTCGTTGATCGCCACTTCCAGGTTGGACGTCGGCTTTACCGCGTTCGAGGTGTCCTGGGAGATGTTGATGACGTCGGCCCCGGCCTGGATGGCGTATCGGATCGCCTGCACCAGGGTGTCGGCGGTGCCGTGGCCCTCCGCGTCGTTCTGCTGGATCGGGATGATCGTCGCTTCGGGCGCCAGGCCCACGAAGCCGGTGCCGGCGGCGGGGCGGGCCGCGATGATGCCGGCGACCTTGGTGCCGTGGCCGACGGCGTCCTTGGTGCCGTTCGCCCTGCCCCACTCGATCGGGTTGCCGTTGTCGTCCTTGAGGTTCTTGTCCAGGAAGTTGCGGCCGCTCTTCGCGTCGACCGCGTCCTTGAGCTGCGGATTCGTCACGTCCACGCCGGTATCGATCACCGCGACCCGTACGCCCTTGCCCTTCGACTGACTCCACAACTCGTCCAGGAGGACGCGCTGCAGGGACCAGGGACGGCCCGGGTATTTGCCGTTGGGGAACTGGCACTGGTCCGAGTACGGGAGGCCGGCCGCCGCCGCGGGGGGCGCGACGACCACCGGGGCCGTCGTGAACGTGGTGAGCAGGGTCGCGGCCAGCACCGTCTTCATAGGTCGCATGTCCGCGCCCCTCAGGAACCCTGCGGCTGGCGTGCCGCCGTCGTCGAAAGACGTGGGCCCGTGGGCAGGAACTCCGACCAGGCGGCGGGGATCGGCGCGGCGTCGACGTCCTTGTAGCCCAGCCGGATCTGGGCCTGTTCGGCCTCCTGCTGGGCCTGCTCACGGTCCTTGTCCGTCGTACCGATGCCGGCGTCGTCCGTGCCGCTGTCGGCGTTGGACTGCAGGACATAGCGCAGGCCCGTGTCGGTGACGAGGAAGACTGGGCCGGCCTTGGTCTCCTCGCCCTGGAACTGGCGGTAGAGCTGGCCGGAACCGGGCGTGACGTACGCGCTGGAGGAGCCGGTGGGCAGCTTGGCCGGGAAGTCCGTGCCCGCCCAGGTGCTCAGGGTCGTGGCGCCCGAACCGGCCTTCACGTCGCGCAGGACGTTGCAGACGGTGCTGCGGCTGCCTGCCGCTCCGGAGGCCTCGTTGACGGGCTGGGGGTCCTCGGTCGGCCAGGTGTACTCCGTGCCGAACGGCTTGCCCGGGACGATCGCGCCGGGGCTCATCTCCTTGGCCCGACCGGCCTGGCCAAGAGAGGCCAAGTCCTCACTGAACAGCAGGAGTTGGGCGACGAAGGCCGAGACGGGTGCGACTCGGCCGGGCAGCACCACGTAGTACTGGTCGCTGTTGAGGTCGGACGCCTTGAGCACCATGCCGACCTTGTCGGTCGTCTCGTCCAGCTGACCGGGGGCGTCGGCCGCGGTGCCCACCTGGCCGGTGATCTCGGGGAAGGAGATCGGGTCGCCCCGGTGCAGGGTGTCCAGCCATTCCTTGGACACCTTCTGCGGCTGCCTGCCGGAGCCGACGACGGCGCGCAGCAGCAGTTCGTCGCTCGTGCCGATGGGGTACGACCGTCCGCTCGCGTCCACTACATAGCGGTCCCCGTCCGGGCCTGCCACGTAGAGGAGTTGACCGCCCGCCAGTTTCTCTCCCTTGCCCTCGGTCGCCTTCATGTCGCGGGAGGCAAGGACCAGGGCCGCCTTCTGGATGGACTCGCCGCCCACGCTGGGGCGTTCGCAGACCGCCCAGCGCTTCTCGCTGCCCGCCTCGGACGCCGAGGGGAGGCGGTCGGGAGCGTACGGGATGCCGATGGTGACGCCGTGCGGGATCTTGCCGTTGTCGAGGACGGATTCCTCGACGGTCACCACATCGCCCTGGCCCTCGTCTAGGAGCAGCTTGGCGGACGCCATGTTGAGGACAGGGTGCAGCTGGACCTGCTTGCCGGTCTTCAGGACGACGTAGCGCGTGGTCGAGTCGCTGGCGACGATCACCTTGGCCTTGGGCTCGTTCCAGCCCTTGGGTGCGGTGGGCTTGAACATGCCCCACGCCCCGAATACGGCGAGGACGATCACGCCCACGATGACGCCGGGAAGGATCGAGCGCAGCGGGCGGGGCGCCCCCTCCTCCGAGCCGTCGGGTGACGGCTGCAGAAAGGCCGCGAGCATGCGGCGCTTCGCGAAGGTGTAGGCATTGAGCTGGTCGCGCCGAGAAGCCATCTGTGCCTGTCTCTCCCCGTGTTCACATGGTCCGCGCTCGCCGGGGCGACCTGGCCCCCGCCTTCGATGTCAGAGCGGCCCCCTACTATGCCTGTTGTCTGTGGGGACTTGTGGAGCGGGTAGGGTACCCGGGCTCTCAAGGGCCTTGTGCCGTGCGGAAATATCAGCGAGTTGTGAGCAAAACGGGGGGTTGGAGTGATGGCATCCGGAACGCGGACCCGGTCCCGTGACCGATCACGGACACCGGGCTCGTCGGGGCCCCGGCAGACACCGGCGCAGGGGCCGGCCTCGCCGGGAGCGCTCCACTTCAGAGTGCGTTCAGGTCAGGTCGGGGCATTCCGGCTGCAACGCTTCGTACTGTTCGAGATCGCGGCCGCCATCCTGCTTGTCGGATGGGTGATCGATCCTGTGGCCCTGGTGCCTGCGGCCGTCATCGCCGTCTGCCTGGTGCTGCTCTCCTTCGTTCGTCGCCGCGGCCGCTCCCTCCCCGAATGGCTGGCCACGGCACGAGCGTTGAAAGCACGGCGGCGCCGGGCAGCGAGTACGCCGATACCGGAGGGCACGGAGCCGGGGCTCGCGCCGGCCGTGGAGTGCGACCCGAGTCTGCGGACGTACACGTACGCCAGCCGTGACCGCCGGCCCGTCGGAATCATCGGGGACGGCACGTTCGTCACCGCGGTCCTGCAGGTCGAGGCCGACGCCACCGCGGTACGGGCCGAGCGGAACCGGCAGCCGCTGCCGATCTCCCTGGTCCACGACGCCCTGGAGGTGGACGGGATCCGGCTGGAGTCGGCGCAGGTCGTGCTGCACACCCAGCCCGCGCCCGCGATTCATCTGCCCCAGCAGTCCGTGGCCGTCGCCAACTACGCGCCCCTGCAGGAGCAGACGGGTGCGCCGGCCGTGCGGATCACGTGGATCGCGTTGAAGCTCGACCCGGAGCTGTGCCCGGAGGCCGTGGCCGCGCGCGGGGGCGGTCTCGTCGGGGCGCAGAAGTGTGCCGTGCGTGCCGCCGATCATCTCGCGAGCCGGCTGACCGGTGCCGGGTTCCGGGTGAGGCTCCTCGACGAGGAGGAGCTGACCTCCGCCATCGCCACCTCTGCCTGCGCAAACCCGCTGGTGACGGCGGAGGCCGGGCGCGCGGAGACGCGGGAGCGGCGGACCGAGGAGACGGGCCGGAGCTGGCGCTGCGACAACCGCAGACACACCACGTACTGGATCCGCAGGTGGCCCACGCTGGGCGGCGAGAGAGCGCCGTCGCTGCCGCAGCTGCTCGCACTCGTGACGGCCGTCCCCGCGCTCGCCACCACCTTCAGCCTCACGCTGACGCACGGGGAGCGGCAGGAGGTATCCATGAGCGGGCACCTGCGGGTGACCGGGCGCAGTGACGACGAACTCGTCGCCGCCCGGCGCGCGTTGCAGGGAGCGGCCCGGCACACGGGCACGGGGCTCGCCCGTCTCGACCGGGAGCAGGTACCCGGCATGCTCGCCACTCTGCCCCTCGGAGGTGCCCGGTGACATCGATGCCCACACGCGTGGGACAGGCGGCCACCGGTCGCGTCCAGCCGCGGCCCTCTGTCCCCGAGCGGGCGCGCGAACTCCTGCGCAGCGGCCTCGGGTTGATCGGACCGCGGCACGCTCGCCACTCCCTGTCCGTCGACCAGCTGGACGCCCTCGCTCTCCCCATCGGAGACGACGGCGTCGTCATCGGCGTGGACGCGGAGGGGCGCCCCGCGGTGTTGGGGCTCAATCGGCCGACTCCGTACGACGTCGTCCTCATCGGCGGGCTGTGGACCGTGCAGGTCATCGCGCTCAGGGCGGCGGCGACGGGCGCGCGGGTGGCCGTGGAGACGGGGCGGCCGCAGGCCTGGATACAGATGGTGCACGCCATGGGCGGCGGGCAGAACGGGCTGGCCGTGTATGACGTCGGGCGGGTGCCGCCGCAGGGCACTTCGGCCGGAACGCCCGTGCTGGTGGTCCGGGACTGCGGTATGCGGCCGCCGCGCGGCCGGGTCGTCTCCGGGCCCTGGCAGTCGGTGCTGACCCTGCTGCCGTACCTCAGCCCGGTGGCTCCGCGACTCGTGCGGCAGGCGCACCTCGTCGGCGTACAGAGAGTCTCGCCGGACGAGGCGGCGGAGCTCGGCCGCACGATGGCGCTGCCGCGACCCGAGGTGGAGTCCTTGCCCGGTCTCTCCGACGGCCTCACCCTCTGGTGCAGCGATCGTGACCGGCAGTACGTGATGACGCAGCCGACGGACGCCGAGACCGGATTGTTGGGTACGCCACGAAGGATGGACTGAGGGTTTGGATTTGCGAACCTTGGAACGGACTCGGGCGGTTTGAACGCGGGTCCCGGGCGGTTCGATGTTCGCCTTTTGCGCGGTTGTTCGCCAATTCGTTGATCGCGTAAGTCACTTCTGGGGCGGAGTGTGACGTAGTGGGTAGGTGCCGAGTGTGGGCGGGCCTGCCGTGGGGGTTGTTGTGGTGATTAGGCTGGGTGGGGTGCGGCAGGAGAACCCGTGGGCGGGTCGGCCGCGTCACAGGGGGAGAGCCGGGTGGATCAGACGGCCTCGGTCGACTAGAACGGTCGCCCCAGCACGGCATGACGGTGCTCGACCACACCAGGAGGAATTGTGAACAGCGATCGGGACGGGATCCGCGGGGGCTGGGCCACACCCGGCGATGACCAGTCCGACGCCGAGTCTGCCGTCGAGACGACGGGCGAGTTCACCATCGATTACGCGCCGCCTGCCTGGTATACGCAGAATGCGTCGGGTAGTTCGGAGGAGGCATCCTCTTCTCCAGTTTCTCCGGCTTACCCGTTTTCGGCCACCTCTCCTGATTCCGCTGGTCCTCTCGGTTCCCCCGACACTCCCGTTGCTCCGTTGGCGGAGGGGACGGGTACGGCTGAGGAGGCTGCGGCTGACGACAGTTCGGCGGCTGCGGAGGGGGCTTCTACTGCCGAGGGTTCGTCGGCTGTTGGTGGTCCGGGAGCTGTGCCCAAGTTGCCGGTGGGGGGCGGGTTCGAGCCGGGGTGGCGTACATCCGATGCGTCGGCCGGGGCGCCTGCCGCTGACGCCGGTAGTCCAACCGCCTTGCCCAATCTGCCTGTAGGGGGCGGCTTTCAGGCTCCGTGGGCTGCGCCTGTGCCTCCGGCTCCCGTTGCCGATGCTCCCGACGAGGGCGAGGCGGAGGGCGCGGAAAATGGCGATCTGGAGAGTGGCGCCACCATGCGGATTTCCGCTGTCGCTCTTAAGAGGGAGATTCAGGAGCGGGCTGCGGAGGCCGAGGGCTCGGAGGCTGGCGACGGTTCAGCGGTTGTCCATGAATCGGCGGCTGTCGATGAGTCTGTCGTCGAGGAGTCGGCTGGCGATGTCTCCGTCGACTCGGCTGAAGAGAGCGCTGGGCTTGAGGACGGGGGCGACTCACTCCGCTCCGATGAGGTCGCAGCTGCCGCTGACGCCAGCTCCGATGTTGGTGACGACTCGGGTGTTGGTGACGACTCGGATGCCGTTGACGACTCGGATGCTGTTGAGGTGTCGGCCTTCGGCAGTGGGTCGAGCGACGGTGGCGTCGATGGCGTAGACGAAGAGGAAGAGTTTGAGGGGGCGTCCTCGGAGGATTTGGCCGAGGGGGCCGGCGAGGCGGAGCACGACGAAGGCGACGTCCGCGACGTCGTGGACGAGTCCGCTGACGTTGCCGAACTCCCCCAGGTTGATGTCGTTCCCGCGGGTTCTGGCGAGGATGCCGAGGCCGAGGACGACGAGGTCAAGGACGCTGTTCCTGCGAGGGACCTGGAGCCCCAGGACGCGGAGCCCGAGGATGCCCCGCCGGGTGACGATGCCGAGCCGGAGGACGCTCAGCCGGGGCAGGGTGAGCCTGCGGAGGCGGAACCTCAGGACGCGGAACCTCAGGACACAGGGCCCCAGGATGCAGGGCCTCAGGATGCAGGGCCTCTGGACGCGGCGCCTCGGGACGCGGGGCGTCAGGACGCCGAACCTCAGGACGTAGTGCCGGGGCTTGGTTCGGGGGCAGACGACGCGGTGCAGGACGCGCCTCCGGCGTGGGCTCCGCCGCCGTTGCCGCAGGGTGGGCTTCCGCCGTTGCCGCCCGCGTATCAGCCTGCATCGCCTGCTACGGCGGCACAGTGGCCCACGTCCGCGGAGAGCGACCATCAGGGCGGCGAGGGACAGACAGGGGGGCCGGCGCAGCCGTCGGTGCCGCCGCAGGGGCAGCAGCCGTTCCAGCCGCAGGCACCGCAGCCTGCGCCTCAGGCTTGGCCTGCTACTCCGGGGACTCCTGCCGTGCCGGGCCAGCGCGCGGATGGGGAGCCGGGGCCCGCTCCGGCCGCCGACGCCACGCCTTCGGCGCCTGCGGCAGGCGGTTCCGGGGCTGGTTCACCTCCTGGGAATCCGGGGGGCCCGGGCTTCCCGCAGTTCGGTACGCCGCCTGGTACCGCACCGGGTCCACAGGGCGGCAACCCGGGTACGACACCGGCGCCGCAGGGCAGCCCCGACTTCCAGCAGGCCGGGAGCCCGGCCGCGCCTCCGGCCGCCCAAGGTGGTTACGGATTCCCGCTGCCGGGTGCCGCGACGACGGCTCCGCAGGACAGCCCCGCCCAGCCGCAGGCTCAGGGCGGCTACGGATTCCCACGGCCGGGTAACGGCCCCGCTCCCCAGACGCCGAACGTTCCAGCGCAGGGTGCGCCCAACACGCCCGGGCAGGGCGCGGGTTATGGGTTCCCGCAGCCTGGCGCGCCCACGGGCGCCGCCGCCAACTCCGACGCGCCCCAGGCACCCGGTCAACACGCCGGCTACGGATTCCCCCAGCCCGGGAGCCCTGCGCCGGAGACGCCCAACACCGGCCAGCCCGTCGGCGGGTTCCCGCAGCCCGGTACGCCGGCAGGTGCTGCCGCCAACCCCGCTGCCCCCAACTCACCTGTCCAGCAAGGGGGTTACGGATTCCCGCTGCCGCCCGCGCCTGGACAGCAGGCACAGGGTGCCGGTCAGCCCCCGGCTTCGGCACCGGGGCAACCCGCTGCTCAGCCGCCCGCCGCCGCGCAACCGCAGCCGCAGCCGCAGCCGCAGCCGCCACAGGCGCCCAGCCCTCAGGCCGGTTACGGATTCCCGCAGCCCGGCACGCCCGCAGCCACCAACGCCGCTGCACCCAACTCGCCAGCCCAGCAAGGCGGTTACGGGTTCCCCCAGGCACCCGCCCCAGGGCAGCAGGTGCAGGGGCCCGGTCAGCCCGGGCCCGGAGCTTCGGCGCCGACGCAGCAGGGCGCGCCCCAGCCGCCCCACGCTCAGCCCCAGCCCCACCCCGGCCAGCCGTACACACCGCAGGGCGGCCAACCTTTCCCGCACCAGCCGAACCCCCAGGCCGGTGCCGACCAGCCCCAGCCCCAGCCCCAGCCCCAGCCCCAGCCCCAGCCCGGCGTACCGCACCCGCACCCCCAGGGTCAGCAGCCGCCCATGCCCCAGCCGGGGCAGCAGGGTCAGCCGGACGGGCAGCCGCCCGTCGACCCCCGTGCCGGTGCCGCCTGGCCGCAGGCCATTCGGCATGATCAGCGGCAGCCCACCAACCCGGGGGCGCCGCTCGGGTACACGGCGGCCGTTGAGCTGTCGTCGGACCGGCTGCTCAACAACAAGAAGCAGAAGGCGAAGAGCGGGCGTACGGCGGCCGCATCCTCCCGCTTCAAGATCGGGGGCAAGAAGGAGGAGGCCGAGCGGCAGCGGAAGCTCGAGCTCATCCGGACTCCGGTGCTGTCCTGCTACCGCATCGCCGTCATCAGCCTCAAGGGCGGCGTCGGCAAGACGACCACGACCACCGCGCTGGGCTCCACGCTCGCCAGCGAACGGCAGGACAAGATCCTCGCGATCGACGCCAACCCGGACGCCGGTACGCTCGGCCGTCGCGTGCGCCGCGAGACCGGGGCCACCATCCGTGACCTCGTCCAGGCGATCCCGTACCTCAACTCCTACATGGACATCCGGCGGTTCACTTCGCAGGCGTCCTCGGGACTCGAGATCATCGCCAACGACGTCGACCCGGCGGTCTCGACGACGTTCAACGACGAGGACTACCGGCGCGCGATCGACGTGCTCGGCAAGCAGTACCCGATCATCCTGACCGACTCCGGTACGGGCCTTCTCTACAGCGCCATGCGCGGCGTACTCGACCTCGCCGACCAGCTCATCATCATCTCGACGCCCTCCGTGGACGGTGCGAGCAGCGCCAGTACGACGCTGGACTGGCTGTCCGCGCACGGGTACGCCGACCTGGTGTCGCGGTCCATCACCGTCATCTCCGGAGTGCGTGAGACCGGCAAGATGATCAAGGTGGACGACATCGTCAGCCACTTCGAGACGCGGTGCCGCGGCGTGATCGTGGTGCCGTTCGACGAGCATCTGGCGGCGGGTGCCGAGGTCGACCTCGACATGATGCGGCCGAAGGTGCGCGAGGCGTACTTCAACCTCTCGGCGCTGGTCGCCGAGGACATCGCGCGGCACCAGCAGTCGCAGGGCCTGTGGACGTCGGACGGCAACCCACCGCCGGTCGCCGCGCCGCCACTGCCGGGGCAGCCCGTCCCTGGCCAGGTCCCGGCGCAGGGCCAGCCGGGCCAGGCGTACCCCCAGCACCCGGGTCAGCCAGGCGGCCAGCCGTACCCGCAACAGCCGGGCGCGCAGCCCCAGCCCGGCCACCAACCGGGTGCCCAACCCCCGCCCGGCCACCAGCCCGGCCCTCACCCCGGTGCCCAGCACCAGCCTGGAGCCCAGCCCGGCGGTTACCCCCAGCCGCCCGCGCAGCCAGGCCACCCCGGCGCACCCGCACCCCAGGGTTGGCAGCACCACCCGGGCGGACCCACACCGCCCCAGCCCGGCGGTTACGGATTCCCGCAGCCCGGCCAGGCTGCCGCCCAACCCCAGCCAGGACAACCGCAGCCGCCTCAGCAGCCACAGCCCGGCGGCCCGGCACCCGCACAACCTCAGCCCGGTCACCCCGGTCACCCCCAACCGGGCGCCCCGTTCCAACCGCCCGCCCCGGCTCAGCAGTTCCAGCCGGGTCAGCCCTTCCAGCCGAACCAGCCACCGCAGGCAGACCAAGGGCAGAACCAGGGCCAGGGCCAGGGCCAGGGCCAGAGTCAGGGTCAGAACCAGAGCCAAACCTCGCCACCGCAACAACCCCCGCGGTAACCCAACCGGCCGAATCCCACCCACCGGTTCCAGGCGAAGGGCCCGCCCCGTTCCCCAACGGCGGCGGGCCCTTCGCGTACGCCCGCACACACCCGCGTACGAGACCGGACACGCACCCCACCCACCACCCCAGAAACACCCTCACACCAGCCCCGATCCCCACGCCCGGGCCTCCCCCAGACCCACCGTCAGACCTCTACCAGGCCCCCTTCACCGGTCTGGACCAATGGTCGCCAAATACACTCCAACTCGTTATTTCCGCAGGCCACATGGGGTGTATCCGCCGTTGACGCACGCCTGGCGTCGCTGATAAACACGCACACCAACTCCCGGTGATGACGCGAGGTCAGCGAGGTCTGCGAGCCATGGACACATACGACCAGTACGACAGAACCAAGCGCACCCCCCACCACACCCGCCGCTTCCTTCGCTCCCACCGCCTCCTCGCGGCCGCAGCCACCGCCGCCCTCACCCTCACAGCCGGCCTCACCACCCCCCTGAACCCGGCACCCCAGCGCGCCCAGGCGGCGGCCGACGACGGCAAGGACGTACTCACCGTCGCCGTGGCGCAGAGCGTCGACTCGCTGAGCCCGTTCCTGGCGACGCGGCTGGTCAGTACGAGCATTCACCGGCTCATGTACGAGTACCTGACCAACTACGACCCGAAGGACAACCACGCGATCCCGGGCCTGGCCACCAAGTGGGAGCCCTCCGCCGACAAGCTCACCTGGACGTACACGATCCGGGACAACTCCAAGTGGTCGGACGGCAAGCAGGCCACCGCCGAGGACGCGGCGTGGACGTTCAACAAGATGATGACCGACGACGGCGCGGCCACCGCGAACGGCAGCTTCGTCGCGAACTTCCGCAAGGTCACCGCCCCGAGCCCCACCAAGCTCGTCATCGAACTGAAGAAGCCGCAGGCCACGATGGCCGCGCTGGACGTGCCGATCGTGCCGAAGCATGTGTGGGAGAACGTCGGCGACTTCTCGAAGTTCAACAACGACAAGACATACCCCATCGTCGGCAACGGGCCGTTCGTCGTCACCGACTACGCCGCCGACAGCTTCGTACGGCTGAAGGCCAATACGTCCTTCTGGCGTGGGGCTCCGAAGTTCGACGAGCTGGTCTTCCGTTACTACAAGGACCAGGACGCCGCCGTCGCCGCCCTGCGCAAGGGCGAGGTCTCCTTCGTCGCGGGCGCCCCCGCCCTGACACCGGCCCAGGCCTCGTCCCTCGAGGGCGAGGAGAACATCAAGGTCAACGACGCGCCCGGCCGCCGTTTCTACGCGCTCGCGACCAACCCGGGCGCGCGGGCCAAGAACGGTGAGAAGTTCGGCGACGGCCATGCGTCGCTGCTCGACCAGAAGGTCCGTCAGGCCCTGTTCATGGCCGTCGACCGCAAGAGCATCATCGACAAGGTCTTCCAGGGCCACGCGGTCGAGGGCGAGGGCTATATCCCGCCGCGCTTCTCGACGTACCACTGGAAGCCGGCGGATGGCCAGAAACTGTCGTACGCCCCGGACAAGGCGAATCAGCTCCTCGACGAGGCGGGCTACAAGAAGAGCGGCGACGGCAAGCGCGTAGGCAAGGACGGCAAGCCGATCAACTACCGCGTTCTGTGTCATGCGACGGACCCTCAGGACAAGGCGGTTGGCAAGTATCTCCAGGAGTGGTGGGGCGAGCTCGGCATCGGCGTCACCCTCAACTGCCTGGACAACGTGACCGATCCATGGCTCGCCGGCGAGTACGACCTCGCCTTCGACGGCTGGTCGGTCAACCCCGACCCCGACTTCGTCCTGTCCATCCACACCTGCGCCGCGCTCCCGGCGACCCCCAAGGACACCGGCGCGACGGACAACTTCATCTGCGACAAGCAGTACGACGAGCTGTACGGGAAGCAGCTCGCCGAGTACGACGCCGCCAAGCGGGCGGACCTCGTCAAGCAGTTGCAGTCGCGGCTGTACGAGACCGGGTACATGAACGTCATGGCGTACCCGAACGCGGTCGAGGCCTACCGCACCGACCAGATCGAGTCGATCATGACGATGCCGCAGGACGCGGGGAACATCTACGGCCAGGACGGCTACTGGGGCTGGTGGTCGGCGACTCCGGCCGCCGTCGGCGAGGCCTCCGAGGAGTCGAGCTCCGCGGGCGTCATCATCGGCATCGTCGCGGGTGTCGTGGTCCTGGCGGGCGTCGGTTCGTTCTTCGGGATGCGTCGCCGCGCGAGTGCCGAAGACCGCGAATAGCCACCGCCGAGAACCCTGAGCAGCCCCCACCCCCCACCCAAAGCTCCGCCGAGTGCCCCCACCGATGAGCCGAGTGAGAGTTCATGACCGTATGACCGCTGAAGCGACACCCTCGCTGGTCGAGAAGGCCGAGAAGACCGACGGCCCCCTCGAGACCGGGCCGTCGGTCCGCGGGCCGCGGGCGCGCACGAGAACCGCGTATCTGCGGTATGTGGCGGGCAAGGTGGGCGGCGCGGCCGTCTCGCTGTTCGCCGTCCTCGTCACCAGTTTCTTCCTCTTCCGGCTGATCCCCGGCGACCCGGTGAAGCACATGACGGGCGGGCGCCAGGTGTCGGCCGAGCAACTCGCCACCTACCGGCGGGAGTTCGGGCTGGATCTGCCGCTCTGGCAGCAGTTCACGGAGTACTGCGGCAAGGCGCTCACCGGCGATCTCGGAACGTCGTACCAGTTCAACGCGCCCGTCATCGACAAGATCACCGAGGCGCTGCCGAACACACTGCTGCTCACCGGCACGGCGTTCGTCCTCTACACGGCGCTCGGCGTCTTCCTCGGTACGCGTGCCGCCTGGCGCCACGGCGGCGTCGGCGACCGGCTCAACACCGGTCTGGCGCTGACCCTTTACTCGATTCCGTCGTTCTGGTTGGGGCTACTGCTCATCATCGTCTTCGCGGTGGGCATCGGCCCGATTCCCGGTCTCTTCCCGACCGGCGGCATGGAGTCGGGCGGCGAGGAGGGATTCGCGTACGTCCTCGATGTCGCCCATCACCTGATCCTGCCCGTGATCACGCTGGTCGCGGTGGAGTACGGGCAGACCCTGCTCGTCACGCGGTCCGCGCTGCTGGACGAGATGGGCAGCGACTATCTGACCACCGCGCGGGCCAAGGGACTCCGGGACGATCTCGTACGCCGTCGCCATGCCGTGCCGAACGCGATGCTGCCGACCGTGACGCTGATCTTCGTCAATCTCGGGCGGACCGTCGCGGGTGTGATCCTCGTGGAGACCGTCTTCTCCTGGCCGGGCCTCGGCGGGCTCTTCTACCAGGCACTGAGCGTGCCCGATCTTCCGCTGGTCCAGGGGCTGTTCTTCATCTTCGCGGCGGCGGTGATCGTGATGAACACGCTGGCCGATCTGATCTATCCGCTGCTCGACCCCCGGGTGGGCCGATGAAGACCGAAACAACTACCCATGTCACCCAAGCGAGTCCGCGCGCACTCGCCCGGCAGCGGCGCCGTCACTCGGCGGCCCGCTTCTGGAAGCAGTACCGCTCGCACCGCGCCGGTCTCTTCGGCCTCGCCGCCCTGGTGCTCTTCGCGCTGGTCGCGCTGACAGCGCCGCTGACCATCGGCTCCGATGTGCAGAGCGTGACGGATGCGCCGGGCGGGCCGCTGGAGAGTCCGAGTGCCGAATTCCCGCTGGGGACGGACCAGTTCGGGCGCAGTCTGCTCGGTCTGGTGATCTGGGGCTCGCGGGTCTCGCTGCTCGTGGGGCTGCTCGCGGCGGTGTTGTCGGTGGCGATCGGGGCGCTGATCGGGATCACCGCCGGGCACTTCCGGGGCTGGTACGCGACCGTGATGATGCGGATCACGGACTGGTTCCTGGTCATGCCGACACTGGTGCTCGCGATCGCACTCGCCACCGTGATGTCCCGCTCGCTCAGCACGATCATCCTGGCGATCGGCGTCACGACCTGGCCGACCACGGCCCGGCTGGTGCGCGCCCAGACCCTCGCCGTGGAGTCGCGGCCGTACATCGAACGTGCCGAGGCGCTCGGCGGCGGCCACGGGCACATCATGTCCCGCCATGTCCTGCCGAACGTCATGCCGCTGGTGCTGGCCCAGACGACATTGATCATCTCCTCCGCGATCCTCGCCGAGGCGACGCTGGCGTTCCTCGGGCTCGGTGATCCGACGGTGGTCTCCTGGGGCGGGCTGCTGCAGGACGCGCGGGAGGCGGGCGCGGTCAGTTCGGGGAAATGGTGGTATCTGGTGCCGCCGGGTATCGCGATCGCCGTGGTCGCCCTCGCGTTCACGCTGTGCGGGCGCGCGGTCGAGTCCGTTCTCAACCCCAGACTGGGGGTGGCCCGTTGAGGCTCCTGGAGGTACGCGACCTCGAAGTGACGTACGCGGGTGGGGCCGCCGCCGTACGCGGGGTGAACCTCACCGTGGACGCGGGCCAGAAGCTGGGCCTGGCGGGTGAGTCGGGCTGCGGCAAGTCGACGCTGGCGCTCGCGCTGCTCAGACTGCTGCCGTCCGGGACCCGGGTGTCCGGGGAGGTTCTCCTGGACGGCGAGGATGTGCTGGGCATGAGGTGGGGGCGGGTACGGGCGGTTCGGTGGGCAGGTGCCTCGATCGTGTTCCAGGGCGCGATGCACTCGCTCAACGCCGTGCACCGCGTCGGCGACCAGATCGCCGAACCCATCCTGCTGCACAGGAAGGCGACGCCCGCGGGCGCCCGCAAGAAGACCGGCGAACTCCTGGAGCACGTGGGCCTTCCGGCGGCGCGCGCGTCCGCGTACCCGCACGAGTTGTCGGGCGGCCAACGGCAGCGCGTCATGATCGCCATGGCTCTGGCCTGCGATCCCCGCCTGATCATTGCCGACGAGCCGACCACGGCCCTCGACGTGATGATCCAGGCGCAGATCCTCCGCCTGATCGAGCAGCTCGTCGCCGAACAGGACCTGGGCCTCATCATGATCAGCCACGACCTCGCGGTCCTGGCCGACACCTGCGACCGGCTCGCGGTGATGTACGCGGGCCGGGTGGTCGAGGAGGGCCCGGCGCGGTCGGTCCACGAGAACGCCCATCATCCGTACGCCCGGGCTCTGTCAGCGGCCTTCCCACGCATCGGCGACCCCGCATCGCGCTTCGCGCCACGCGGGTTGCCGGGCGACCCCCCGGATCCGGCCGCCCTGCCCTACGGCTGCACATTCCATCCGCGCTGCTCGGAGGCCTTGGACGCGTGCGCGACGGAGGACCAGCAGCTGCGCGACGCGGGCCCGGCACGCAGGGCGGCTTGCGTTCACGTGGGGTTGCCGGGACCGGCTGGGACCGCCGCGGATTCCGACGCGGCGTTGGCCACGACCGCGGCCGAGGCCGACAGCGCATCCGCCGCAGGCGATGCCGTCGGGGATGCCGTCGGGGATGCCGTCGGAGAAGCGAGGAGTAGTACGCCATGACGAGCACCACTCCTCCTCAGCCCTCCGGGGCGGCGCCCCTCCTCAGCGCCGAAGGCCTGCACGTCGCCTTCCCAGGTCGCCACGGCGCAGCCCAGGCCCGTGCTGTCGACGGAGTCGACCTCGACATCCTGCCCGGGGAGATCGTCGCGTTGGTCGGGGAGTCGGGGTGCGGCAAGACGACGCTGGCGCGCTCCTTGCTCGGGCTCGTCCAGCCGACCGCGGGTCGCGTGACCTTCGACGGAGAGCCCCTTGGCTACTCCTCGCGGGCCCTCAAGGCATACCGCAGGCGCGTTCAGCTGGTGCTTCAGGATCCGAGCGGCTCGCTCAATCCGCGGCACACGGTGTACGACGCGGTGGCGGAAGGGCTGCGTGTCCACAGATACGCGGATGACGAGCGGGCGGCGGTCGCCGAGGCCCTCTCCCGGGCCGGGCTGCGTCCCCCGGAGCGCTTCTTCCTCCGCTACCCGCATGAACTGTCCGGCGGCCAACGGCAGCGGGTCGTCATCGCGGGCGCACTCGTCCTGGAGCCCGAACTCATCGTCGCCGATGAGCCGGTGGCCTCCCTCGACGCCTCCGTACGCGGCGAGATCCTGGCCCTCCTGCTGCGCCTGCGCACCGAACTCGGCCTGTCCGCCCTCGTGGTGACGCACGACCTTGGCCTCGCTTGGAACATCGCGGACCGGGTCGCGGTGATGTACCTGGGCCGGATCGTGGAGACAGGAGCGGTGGAGCAGGTCCTGACGGCACCCCAACATCCGTACACCCGAGCCCTGTTGTCAGTCCTGCCGGAGGCACCCGGCGATCCGGTGGTCCTCACCGGCGAACCCCCGGACCCCTCCCGCATCCCCTCCGGCTGCCGTTTCCACGCCCGCTGCCAGGTCCTCGCGAGCGGCGAGGCCGAACGTGCTTCGGTCGCGGACGCCTGCCGCGGACAGGAGTTGCCGGTACTGGCCGGGGACGGCCGGACCCAAGTGGCTTGCCACTGGGCAGATGCCGTCGGGGCGGCGGCCGTGGAGCAGGTGCGGCAGTAGCAGTCGGCTTTGCCGATACGCAAATGGGGGCGCCCGGCGCTGTGACGGCACCGGGCTCCTCCAGCCGCGTACAACCGCCGCTTACTCCCCCTCGTACGCCTCCACCAGCTCCCGGCAGCGCTTCACGTCCTGCGCCATCGTCTCCATCAGGCCCTCGATGGAGTCGAACTTGGCCTGTCCGCGGACGAAGGCCAGGAAGTCGACCGCGACATGCAGGCCGTACAGATCGAGGCCGACGCGATCGATGGCGTACGCCTCGACGGTCCGCTCCGTGCCCTCGAACTGCGGGTTCGTGCCAACGGAGATCGCGGCGGGCATGGCCTCGCCCTGCGCGTGCAGCCAGCCGGCGTAGACACCGTCGGCGGGGATCGCGGTGTGCGGCAGCGTCTCGACGTTGGCGGTCGGGAAGCCCAGTTCACGGCCGCGCTGGGCGCCGCGTACGACGACGCCCTCGACACGGTGCGGGCGGCCGAGGATCTCGCGCGCGCCCTCGACGTCGCCCTCGGCGACGAGCCTCCGGGTGAGCGTGGAGGAGAAGGGTTCGCCGCCGCCGGCCGCGCCGGTCACGTGCAGGTCGACGACCTCGACCTCAAAGTCGTACGTCTTGCCCTGCTCGGCCAGGAACGCCACGTTCCCGGCGGCCTTGTGGCCGAAGCGGAAGTTCGGGCCCTCGACGGCCGCCTTGGCGTGCAGCTTGTCGACGAGGACCTTGACGACGAAGTCGGCGGGCGAGAGCTTCGAGAACTCGGTGGTGAACGGCAGGATGAGCACGGCGTCGACACCGAGTTCCGCCATCAGCTCGGCGCGGCGGTGGTGCGGGGCGAGCAGGGGCGGATGGCTGCCGGGGCGCACGACCTCGCTCGGGTGCGGGTCGAACGTGACGACGACGGACGGAACGCCCAGCTCACGTGCCCGCTCCACGGCGTGCCGGATGATCAGCTGGTGCCCGCGGTGGACGCCGTCGTACGAGCCGATGGTGACGACGCTGCGCCCCCAGTCCTGGGGGATGTCCTCCAAGCCACGCCAGCGCTGCACTGTGACCGCTCCTCGTAGAACCCGTGTCCGTATTGGCTGCGTACCGATCGCCTTCATACGCAGGTCTCTCATACGCAGGTCCCAGGGTGCCATGCCGCACACCCTCGTCCCGCATCGGCATGGGCCCTGTGACGGGCCCCACCCCGCCGGTCAGCCGAAGACGGCCAGGCTCTTCGCCTTGCCCTTCTGCTCCTCCACCAGCGCGAGGAATCGCCCCTCGGGATCGAACACGCCGACAGCGCCGGCCCCCGCGTACGCCTCGGGCATCTCGAGCCGGACCCCGTTCGTCAGCAGTCGCGCCCTCTTCGCGTCCACGTCCCAGCGCGGGAACGCGGCCGCGGCCGCCTCAGCCAGCGGCATCACCGTCAGCTCCTCCTGGAGCTGGTCGAGGGTGCGCGCGGAGTCCAGCTTGTAGGGGCCGACACGGGTGCGGCGCAGCGCCGTCAGATGCCCGCCGACACCCAGGTCGGCGCCGAGGTCGCGGGCCAGCGCACGGATATACGTCCCCGAAGAACAGACCACCGAGACGACCAGGTCCAGTACGGGCGTACCGTCCTCGGCGACGGCGCCCCGGACGTCGTACACGGAGAAGGAGGAGACCGTGACCGGCCGGGCCGGAATCTCGAAGTCCTCGCCCTCGCGGGCCCGCTTGTACGAGCGCACGCCGTCGATCTTGATGGCGCTGACCTTGGACGGCACCTGCATGATGTCGCCGGTGAGCTTGGCGATCCCGGCGTCGACGGCATCCCGGGGGATACCCGAGGCGTCGGCGGAGGCCGTGATGTCCCCTTCGGCGTCATCGGTGACGGACGTCTGCCCGAGCCGGATCGTCCCCAGGTACTCCTTCTCGGTGAGCGCGAGATGGCCGAGGAGCTTGGTCGCCTTCTCGACACCGAGGACGAGCACGCCCGTCGCCATCGGGTCGAGGGTGCCCGCGTGTCCGACGCGGCGGGTCTTCGCGATCCCCCGCATCTTGGCGACCACGTCGTGCGAAGTGAAGCCCGACGGCTTGTCGACGATGACCAGGCCGTCGGGCGTGCGGTTCTTCTGGGTCATGCCGGGGAGTCGCCGTCCGTCTCCGCCGGCTCGACCGCACCGTCCGCCTCGTCGTCGGAGTCCGGCTTCTTGTACGGGTCCGCGTCACCCGCGAAGCTGGCGCCGGCCGAGACCTCGCGCACCTTCGCGTCCGAGGCCCGTGCCTTGTCGAGCAGGTCCTCGATGGTCTTGGCGGTGTCCGGCAGGGCGTCTGCCACAAAGCTGAGGGTCGGGGTGAACTTCACGCCCGCCGCCGCCCCGACCGCCGAGCGGAGCACGCCCTTGGCGCTCTCCAGGCCGGCTGCCGCGGCTGCCCGGTCCTCGTCGTCCCCGTACACCGTGTAGAAGACGGTCGCCTCCCGCAGATCCCCGGTGACCCGGGTGTCCGTGATGGTGACTTGCGAACCGAGCCGCGGGTCCTTGATCCCGCGCTGCAGCTTCTGGGCCACCACCTCTCGGATGAGGTCCGCCAGCCTCTTCGCCCGCGCGTTGTCGGCCACTGGTCCGTCTCCCTCTTTCTTGCCTGTTCCGCGTTGTCCGCGTGTTCCGCGTGCACAGTCCATCGTCGTGCACGGTCAGTCGTCGTCGCCGTGCAGCCGCCGTCGTACGGACAGCAGCTCCACCTCCGGCCGGCCGGCGACCATGCGCTCGCACCGGTCCAGTACCTCCGTCAGATGCCCCGCGTCCCCCGAGACCACCGCCAGCCCGATCTCGGCCCGCCGGTACAGGTCCTGATCGCCCACTTCCGCCGCGCTCACCGCGAACTTGCGCTGGAGGTCCGCCACGATCGGCCGGACGACGGAACGCTTCTCCTTCAGCGACCGTACGTCGCCGAGGAGCAGATCGAAGGACAGAGTCCCCACGTACATGTGTGTCCGGATGTCCCGCCGGTACGGGGTAGATGACCCGCCAAGCTCTTGGCAGGGACGTCAAGAACGGTACAACGGGGGGCCGGTGCGGCTCGACGGGGTTTTCGCCCCCGCCGCCCCTGCCTGTCCCACCCCTGGGGGTGCGCCCCAGCGCCCCACCATGGGCTGCGCCCCTGGACCCCCTCGGGGCTCCGCCCCGGACCCGTTTCGGGGGCCAGGCCCCGGACCTCCGGTCCTCGAACGCCGGACGGGCTGATTTCAGCCCGTCCGGCGTTCGAGGACGAGGCCGTCAGGCCGATGAGGGTCTGGGGCGCAGTCCCAGCGGGGTCCGGGGCGGAGCCCCGAGTATGGGACGGGTAGGAGCGGCGGGGGCGAAACCCCACCCGCTCCCCAGGAACGGCAAGGTTGGCCGACGGGAACCCCGCCGGCCAACCTTATGCACCCGTGTTACCCGCGGGGCTTCTCACGCATCTCGTACGTCGCGATGACGTCGTCCACCTTGATGTCGTTGAAGTTGCCGAGGTTGATACCGCCCTCGAACCCTTCGCGAATCTCGGTGACGTCGTCCTTGAAGCGACGCAGGCCGGAGATGTTGAGGTTCTCCGCGATGACCTTGCCATCGCGCAGCAACCGCGCCTTCGTGTTGCGCTTGACCTCGCCGGAGCGGACCAACACACCGGCGATGTTGCCCAGCTTGGACGAGCGGAAGACCTCGCGGATCTCCGCCGTGCCGAGCTCGACCTCTTCGTACTCCGGCTTGAGCATGCCCTTGAGGGCCGCCTCGATCTCCTCGATGGCCTGGTAGATCACCGAGTAGTAGCGGACGTCGACGCCCTCGCGCTCCGCCATCTGCGAGGCACGGCCGGCCGCGCGGACGTTGAAGCCGATGACGATGGCGTCGGAGCCGGTCGCCAGGTCGATGTCCGACTCGGTGACCGCACCCACACCACGGTGCAGGATGCGGATGTCGACCTCTTCGCCGACGTCGAGCTGGAGCAGCGAGGACTCGAGAGCCTCCACCGAACCGGACGCGTCGCCCTTGATGATGAGGTTGAGTTCCTGCACCAGGCCGGCCTTGAGGGCCTCGTCCAGGTTCTCCAGGGAGAACCGGACACCCCTGCGGGCGAAGTTGGCGTTCCGCTCACGAGCGGCACGCTTCTCCGCGATCTGACGGGCCGTACGGTCCTCGTCGACGACGAGGAAGTTGTCGCCGGCGCCCGGGACGTTGGTGAGACCGAGGACGAGGACCGGGGTCGAGGGACCCGCCTCTTCCACGTTCTCGCCCTTGTCGTCGAGCATCGCGCGGACACGGCCGTACGCGTCGCCGACCACCATGGTGTCGCCGACCCGCAGGGTGCCTCGCTGGACCAGGACGGTCGCGACGGCGCCGCGGCCACGGTCCAGGTGGGACTCGATCGCGATGCCCTGCGCGTCCTGCTCCGGGTTGGCCCGCAGGTCGAGCGAGGCGTCCGCGGTGAGGACCACGGCCTCCAGCAGGCTCTCGATGTTGAGGCCCTGCTTGGCGGAGATGTCGACGAACATCGTGTCGCCGCCGTACTCCTCGGCCACCAGACCGAACTCGGTGAGCTGACCGCGCACCTTGGTCGGGTCGGCACCCTCGACGTCGATCTTGTTGACCGCGACCACGATCGGCACACCGGCCGCCTTGGCGTGGTTCAACGCCTCGATCGTCTGAGGCATCACACCGTCGTTGGCCGCCACCACGAGGATCGCGATGTCGGTCGACTTGGCACCTCGGGCACGCATGGCGGTGAACGCCTCGTGACCCGGGGTGTCGATGAAGGTGATCCTGCGCTCTTCCTCGTTGACCTTGGTGGCGACCTGGTACGCACCGATGTGCTGCGTGATACCGCCGGCCTCGCCCGCGACGACGTTCGTCTTGCGGATGGTGTCCAGAAGTCGGGTCTTACCGTGGTCGACGTGACCCATGACGGTCACGACCGGCGGACGCGGCGCGAGGAACTCCTCGCCGCCCTCGTCCTCGCCGAACTCGATGTCGAAGGACTCGAGCAGCTCGCGGTCCTCCTCCTCCGGGCTGACGATCTCGACGACGTAGTTCATCTCGCTGGCGAGCAGCTGGAGCGTCTCGTCGGAGACGGACTGCGTGGCAGTGACCATCTCGCCGAGGTTCATCATCACGGCGACGAGCGACGCCGGATTGGCGTTGATCTTCTCCGCGAAGTCGGTGAGGGACGCACCGCGCGACAGGCGGACCGTCTGTCCGTTGCCGCGAGGCAGCATCACACCGCCGACCGACGGGGCCTGCATGGCCTCGTACTCCTGGCGCCTCTGCCGCTTCGACTTGCGGCCACGACGCGCCGGACCGCCGGGACGGCCGAACGCACCCTGCGTGCCACCACGGCCACCGGGACCACCCGGACGACCACCGAAGCCGGGACGGCCACCGCCGCCACCGGGACCACCGGGACGACCGGCGAAACCGCCGCCACCGCCACCGGGACCACCCGGACGACCGGCGAAACCGCCACCGCCGCCACCACCGGGACGACCGGCGAAGCCGCCGCCACCGGGACGACCGGCGCCACCGCCACCGGGACGACCGCCGCCACCAGGACCGCGGCCACCGGGGCCACCGCCGCCGGGACGCGGGCTACCGGCAGCCGGACGCTGCGGCATCATGCCGGGGTTGGGACGGTTGCCGCCGGGGCCGCCGCCGGGACGCGGAGCGCCACCGGGACCACCCTGCGGACGAGGCATGCCGCCCGGAGTCGGACGGTTACCGCCGGGGCCGCCGCCGGGACGCGGAGCGCCACCGGGACCACCCTGCGGACGAGGACCACGGTCCTGGCCCGCGCCCTGGGGACGCGGAGCGCCCGGGGCACCAGCACCACCGGGGCGCGGGGCACCGCCCGGACGGGGCGCCTGCGGGCGCGCCATACCGGTGGAGCCACCAGAGGTGAACGGGTTGTTGCCCGGACGCGGGCCGGCCGGACGGCCGCCCGGACGCGAGCCCTGACCACCCGGACGCGGCGCGCCCTGACGGTCACCGCGGTCGCCACGCCCCTGGCCGCCGCCCTGAGCGGGACCCGGACGGGCACCCGGCCTCGGGGCGCCGGGACGGGCACCACCCGGACGCGGACCGGAGGGAGCCGCGGGACCCGACGATGCCGCGGGACCCGAGGGCGCCGCGGGCGCCGACGGAGGCGCCGTGAACTCGGGCGCTGCCGGAGCCGGAGATGCCGGAGCGGGCTTCGCCGCGGGCGGCTTGGGCCCCGGAGTCGGACGCGGCCCCGGAGTCACCGGCCCACCGGCCGGAGCCGCGGGCTTCTCGGCGGCAGCCGGCTTCGGAGCCGGCGGGCGCGGGGCAGCCGGACGGGCGGCCTGCGCCGGAGAGGGGGTGGCCGGCCTGGCAGGCGCGGCCTTGCGCGGGGCAGGCTTGCCGCCGCCGTTGCCCTGCTGGAGGGCGTCAGTCAGTTTGCGTACAACGGGCGCCTCGATGGTCGAGGACGCAGATCGGACAAATTCACCGAGTTCCTGGAGCTTGGCCATGACGACCTTGCTCTCAACCCCGAACTCCTTGGCGAGTTCGTATACCCGGACCTTAGCCACTTCGCTCCTTTTAGGTCCGGGTTGCGTCCGGACCGTCGCTACTTCATGGGCGTACTCATCGCGTACTCATCGAGTGCTCATCGCAATCTCGACCTGCTTTCGACTCGCGAGGTACCAGGGCCGCAACGGGGTTCCGTGCGACACGTCTTACGGTGTTGCCTTCTCGGCAACGGTCTTCTCGACAACTTGGCGCAATGCCTCCGTGTCGAGCGTTCCCTGGGCACGCAGCGCCCGGGGGAACGCCCGGCGGCGGACCGCCAGGTCGAGACAGACCAGGGCGGGGTGTACATAGGCACCCCGGCCGGGCAGCGTACCGCGATGATCGGGGACGCATGCGTCCCCGACCGCCACGATGCGCAGCAGATCGTCCTTGGCCGCTCGCTCCCGGCACCCCACACACGTGCGCTCAGGGCATGCTCGGGCTGGCGTCCGGCCAGACACAATCAAGTCTACCTCCCCGCACCGACCTCACCCCTTTGGGGCAAGAATCGAACGGTTGCCGCGTATAAAACTGTCGTGATCTCAGCGACCGGGCGGCGCGATCTATTCCCCGCCCTGGTCGTCGGCCCGCTGACCGGTCTGCTCACCGGTCTGTTCCGTGTCCGGCCGGATGTCGATCCGCCAGCCGGTGAGCCGGGCGGCGAGCCGGGCATTCTGCCCTTCTTTGCCGATCGCCAGGGACAGTTGGTAGTCCGGCACCGTCACGCGCGCGGAGCGAGCCGCGAGGTCCACGACCTCGACCTTGGAGACCCGGGCCGGGGAGAGCGCGTTGGCGACCATCTCGGCCGGGTCGTCGGACCAGTCGACGATGTCGATCTTCTCACCGTTGAGCTCGCCCATGACATTGCGCACACGGCCGCCCATGGGCCCGATGCAGGCACCCTTGGCGTTCAGACCCGAACGGGTGGACCGGACGGCGATCTTCGTACGGTGCCCCGCCTCCCGGGCGATGGCGGCGATCTCGACGGATCCGTCGGCGATCTCCGGCACTTCGAGAGCGAAGAGCTTCTTCACCAGATTGGGATGCGTCCGGGACAGCGTCACGGACGGGCCACGAACACCCTTCGCCACCCGGACCACGTACGACCTCAGCCGCATCCCGTGCTGGTACGTCTCGCCGGGAACCTGCTCCTGCACCGGCAGGATGGCCTCCAGCTTGCCGATGTCCACGAGTACGTTCTTGGGATCCCGCCCTTGCTGCACCACACCGGTGACGATGTCGCCCTCGCGGCCCGCGTACTCGCCGAGCGTCGCGTCGTCCTCGGCGTCGCGCAGGCGCTGCAGGATGACCTGCTTGGCGGTGGTGGCGGCGATACGGCCGAAGCCGGTCGGGGTGTCGTCGAACTCGCGGGGCTCCTGGCCCTCTTCGAGGTCCTCGGGGTCCTCCTTCGCCCACACGGTCACATGGCCGCTCTCGCGGTTGAGCTCCACGCGCGCGTGGCGACGGCTTCCCTCGGTGCGGTGATAGGCGATGAGGAGGGCCGATTCGATCGCTTCGACCAGCAGGTCGAAGGAGATCTCCTTCTCCCGTACCAAGCCCCGCAGGGCACTCATGTCGATGTCCACGGCTACGCCTCCTCTTCCTTCTTGTCCTTGCGGCTGAACTCGACCTGGACGCGCGCCTTGGCGATCTCCTCGAAGGCGAGCCTTCTGGCGGTGGCCTTGCGCCCCTTCACACCGGGCACTTCGAGGTCCACACCCTCGTCGTCCACCTCGAGGATCCGAGCGACCACCTCGCCACCCCCGGCCAGCTGGAACTTCACCAGCCGGCCGGCGGCACGTACGTAGTGACGGTGTTCCCTGAGCTCGCGCTCCGCACCGGGTGTTCCCACCTCGAGGGTGTACTCACCCGCGCCCATCGCGTCCGTCTCGTCGAGCTTCGCCGAGAGCGCGCGGCTCACATCGGCGATCTGGTCGAGGTCGGCACCTTCGTCGGAATCGACGACGACGCGCAGCACACGCTTACGTCCGACCGAGTCCACTTCGATCTCCTCGAGATCGAGCCCCTGGGAGCTGACGAGCGGTTCCAGCAGTCCTCGCAGCCTCTCGCTCTGGGTGGTGCTCATCCGGGTGACTCCTCGGCCGCGTGTGCTGTTGTGGGTAGGTCGCGTGTCAGATCAAAGGGTATCGGGTCCAGGAGGGTGTTGCCGTCCACCGGCGTCACCGCGGGTTACCTTGATCGGGGCAGGCGCCTCCCGGAGCTCCGGTCGCCGCCCATTCCTTTCGTACGAGCCTGCCGAGGACGTCTGCCTTGTCGTTCACCCTGCCGTCGCGCTCGCCCTCCGGGCCGCGCCGAAGGAGCCTGCTCGCCTCAGCCGCCGGTGCGGGCACCGCGCTGCTCACGGGCTGCTCCGCCTCCGACTCCTCCTCCGAGACCACCAAGGAGGTCGCTTCCGCCACCGATCGGGCACGCGCGCGTGCGGCACGCGACAGCGAGGGGCTCGCGGCGCGGTACGCGGCCGTGCTCGCCACGCATCCGGCGCTGGCGTCGGCCTTGACGCCGCTGCGGGCGGAGGTCGTACGGCATGCGGAGGCGTTCGGGGGCGGGAAGCGGGCGTCTGCCACTCCCAGCGCCCCGGCATCTTCGGCTTCTTCGTCTCCCGCTGCTTCCGCGAGTGCTCCGGCCGCAAGCGTTCCAGCCCGCGAGGAGGACGCCCTCGCCGAGCTGGCCTCGGCCGAACGGGCGCTGGCGGACCGGCGTACGAAGGCGCTCGAGGAGCTGCCGGGAGAGCTGGCGCGGCTGCTGGCCTCGGTGGCGGCGGCCGGTGCGGTGCACGTGTACCTGTTGACGGAGGGCGGGAAGTGAGCGGGTCCGTGAGTTCCGAGGTGTCCGGGAAGGCGGAGGCTTCGGGTGAGCTGAAGGCCGTGCAGGCCGCGCTGCGAGCCGAGCACGCCGCGGTGTACGGGTACGGGATCGTCGGCGGAAAGGCGGGCGAGGAGCGGCAGGCCGAGGCGCAGGCGGCGTACGACGCGCATCGGGCCCGGCGCGACGCGCTCACGCGGGCCGTGCGGGACCTGAACGGGAAGCCCGAACCGGCGGCGGCCGCCTACGCGCTGCCGTTCCCGGTGACCGACGCGGACGCGGCCGTACGGCTCGCCGTCGAACTCGAGGAGCGGGTGGCCGGTGTGTACTCGGATGTCGTACGGGCCGCCGGGGGTGAGCGGCGGCGCGATGCCGCTCAGGCCTTGCGGGAGGCGGCGGTCCGGGCGGCGCGCTGGCGTGGCGGGAGCGTAGCCTTCCCTGGGCTCGCCGAGCGGGCCGCACCGGCCGGGCCACCGTCGACACCCCGCACGTAACGCACTTCGGAGCACTCACAGCACGTGGGAAGGAAACACTCGCGTATGGCTTTCGAACCGCCGCAGCGGCTCGTCAGGGCGCTCGGCGAGACGGCGCCGGCCGGTGACGACTGGCTGAAGAAGCTGCCCGAGACGGCTCAACAGGCCGTCTCGGTACGCGAGTTGGCCGTGGAGCGGGTGCAGGTGCCCGGCGGGCGCAGCAGTCTTGTAGTGCTGGTGCGGCTGCCCGACGGGACCCCCGCCGTCCTCAAGCTCGCGCCACCGCGCGCGCGGCCGGAGGCCGAGCGGGCCGCGCTCGCGCACTGGGACGGACGGGGCACGGTGCGGCTCCTCGAGTCCTCCGGTCCCGCCAGTCCCTCCGGAACCGGTGGTGTGCTGCTCCTGGAGCGGCTGCATCCCGATGTGTCCGTGCGGTCGTTGCCCGAGGCGAAGTCCATGCTGGAGGCGGCCGGGACGTTGCGGCGGCTGTGGATCGAGCCGCCTGCCGGGCACGCCTTCGAAACCGTGGCCGAGCGGACGGGGCGGCAGGCCGAGGTGATGCGGGCGGGCGCCGACGCGGAGACGCTGCCGCTGGTGGACGCGGCGCTCGCGGTCCGCGAGCAGCTGCTCGCGGCCCCGCCGGAGTCGCGGCTGCTGCACGGCACGTTCCGCCAGAGCAAGGTCCTCGCCGGCGAACGCAGCCCCTGGCTGGCCGTGGGGCCCGATCCCGTCGTCGGTGAGTGCGCCTTCGATCTGGCGCGCCTGGTCCGGGACCGTGTCGAGGACCTGATCGCCTCGCCGTCCGGCCCTGCGACGACCCGTCGCCGGGTCAAGCGTCTGGCCGAGTCGCTGGACGTGGACCAGGAGCGGTTGCGGGGTTGGACGCTGTTCCGGGCGGTCGAGTCGGGGGTGCGGGCTCGGCGGGTGGGGCGGGGCCAGGATGCGGAGCTTTTGCTGGAGTTCGCGGGGTGGTTGTAGGGGGTGGTGGGTGGCCGTGGGATGGGTCGCCCCCGCCGCCCCTACCCGTCCCATTCCGGGGCCGGCCCCGAACCCCACCAGGGGCTCCGCCCCTGGGCCCCGATGGAGCTGCGCCCCCCGGGCCCCCTTCGGGGCTCCGCCCCGTACCCCGTTTCGGTGGCCAGCCCCCGAACCCCTCGCGCCTCAATCGCCGGAGGGGTTGATTTTGCGCCGGACTGGGTTGCACTGCTGGGCTGAACCTTGCAGCCGAGGCCGGCATCCATCAGCCCGTCCGGCGATTGAGGACGGGGCCGTCCAGGCCGCTGGGGGTCTGGGTGCGCAGCCCCCAGCGGAATGGGACGGGTAAGGGCGGCGGGGGCGAAACCAACCCGTCGCGTCGAAGGCCCTGTTACGCCGTCAGGCGGGCGATGGCCTCGGCCGCCGTCAGCTCCTCGCGTTCACCGGTGCGGCGGTCCTTGAGCTCGAGGACGCCCTCGGCCGAGCGGCGGCCGGCCACCAGGATCTGGGGGACGCCGATCAGTTCGGCGTCCGTGAACTTGACGCCCGGCGAGACGCCGGCGCGGTCGTCCACCAGGACGCGTACCCCCGCCGCACCCAGCTTCTCCGAGACGTCGAGGGCGAGCTCGGTCTGCAGGGCCTTACCGGCGGCGACGACGTGCACGTCCGCGGGGGCGACCTCGCGAGGCCAGCACAGGCCCTGCGAGTCCGCCGACTGCTCGGCCAGCGCGGCCACCGCACGCGAGACACCGATGCCGTACGAGCCCATCGTCACGCGAACCGGCTTGCCGTTCTGGCCGAGGACATCGAGCTGGAAGGTGTCGGCGTACTTGCGGCCCAGCTGGAAGATGTGACCGATCTCGATGGCGCGGTCCATCTTGAGGCCGGTGCCACAGGCAGGGCAGGGGTCGCCCTCCTTGACGACGACCACGTCGAGGTAGTCGTCGACCTCGAAGTCCCGGCCGCAGACGACGTTGCGCGCATGCTTGTCCGGCTTGTTGGCACCCGTGATCCAGGCCGTACCGGGCGCCACGCGCGGATCGGCGATGTAGCGGACCTTGTCCAGACCCTGCGGGCCCACATAACCGCGTACGAGATCCTCACGGCCCACGAAGTCCTCGGCCGTCACCAGCTCCACCTCCGCCGGAGCCAGATGCTCGCCCAGCTTGCCGAGGTCGACCTCGCGGTCACCGGGGACACCGACGGCGACGATCTCGCCGTCGACCTTGACGAGGAGGTTCTTGAGTGTGGCGGAGGCCGGCACGCCCAGGTGCTTGGCGAGGGTCTCGATGGTCGGGGTGTCGGGCGTGTCCAGTTCCTCGACCGGCCCGTGCTCGACGCCCTCGACCGGGGTGAGCGCGAAGGTGACCGCCTCCGTGTTCGCCGCGTAGTCGCAGGCCGGACAGTCCACGAAGGTGTCCTCACCGGCCGCGGCGGGCGCGAGGAACTCCTCCGACGCCGAGCCGCCCATCGCGCCGGAGACGGCGGAGACGATGCGGTAGTCAAGGCCCAGACGCGCGAAGATCTTCTGGTACGCCTCGCGGTGCAGTCCGTACGACTCCACCAGGCCCTCGTCCGTGGTGTCGAAGGAGTACGAGTCCTTCATCTGGAACTCACGGCCGCGCAGCACACCGGAGCGGGGACGGGCCTCGTCCCGGTACTTGGTCTGGATCTGGTAGAGGATCACCGGCAGATCCTTGTAGGACGAGCACTGGTCCTTGACGAGCTGGGTGAAGATCTCCTCGTGCGTGGGGCCCAGCAGATAGTCGGCGCCCTTGCGGTCCTTGACGCGGAAGAGGAGATCGCCGTACTCGTCCCAGCGACCCGACGCGTCGTACGGCTCGCGCGGCAGCAGGGCGGGCAGCAGAACCTCCTGGCCGCCGATGGCGTCCATCTCCTCGCGCACCACGCGCGCGACGTTCTCGAGGACCTTCTTGCCGAGCGGCAGCCAGGTCCAGATACCGGCCGACGTGCGGCGCACGTAACCGGCACGGACGAGCAGCTTGTGGCTGAGCGTCTCGGCGTCCGCCGGGTCGTCGCGCAGTGTCTTGATCATCAACCGGGACATGCGCTGGACCTGGGCCATGATTCTTAACTCCTGCCGGATAAGGGTGATGGCTAGGAGGTTAGCCGGGCGGTACCGGGCGGTGGAAATCGATTGGTGCCCCGGCACCTACCGCCTGCGGAGGGGAAGGTGGGCGCCCATCACCGCGTACGGCTTCGGGGCGCTGGGGAACAGGACGTTGCGGGCCAGGTCCTCATAGCCGAGTGAGTGGTAGAGGCCACGGGCCGGGCTGTCCTTGTCGATGGCCGAGAGGATCGAGCGGGGCTGGGTGGCGCCGTCCGTGATGGTGGTGATCAGGGCGCGGCCGATGCCGCGGTTCTGGTAGTGCGGGTGGACGTGCAGCTCGGTGATCACGAAGGAGTCGTCGAGCCAGGCCTCGTGGCCCTGGCTTCGCAGATAGGGCTCGACGACGGTGGACCACCAGTGCGCACGGTCGTTGGGCATGCCGTAGACGAAGCCCACGAGCCGGCCGTCGGGAGTGGTGGCGCCGAATGCGCGGGCGCCGGGGTAGGTGAGATGCCGCAGCACGATCTGCCGCCGTACGGCGATCTCGTCCGCGCCGAGCCCGAAGGCCACGGCCTGCACGGCGAGCGCCTCGTCGATCCGCGCGGCCAGATCCATCGGGCCGATGACGACGTCGTCGGGCGTACGGGGGCCCTGACCGGGGATGCCAAGCATGCCCGGAGACTACCTGTGCGCATTGCTGGGTTGCGCCGGGGACCGGGGTTGTCGTGTTCGCTGCGGGTTGGTTGTGGCTGATCGCGCTGCTCTGAGGAGCCGCGCCAGAACAGCACGCTCAGAACAGCACGCTCAGAACAGCACGCTCATGAACGCGCCGATCTCCTGGAAGCCCACCCTCTGGTACGTGCGTCGAGCCGCCGTGTTGAAGTCGTTGACGTAGAGGCTGACGACGGGGGCTACGTCTGCGAGGGCGTAGCGCAGTACGGCTGCCATGCCGGGGGCCGCCAGGCCCTGGCCGCGGTACTCGGGGGCCACCCAGACGCCCTGGATCTGGCAGGCCTGGGGGGTCGCGGCTCCGATCTCCGCCTTGAAGATCACCCGGCCGTCCCGGCCGAGGCGGGCGAACGAGCGCCCGGAGCCGACGAGTTCGGCGACCCGGGCCTGGTACAGGAGCCCGCCGTCACCGGCCAGCGGCGAGATGCCCACCTCCTCCGTGAACATCGCCACGCAGGCGGGCATGATCGTCTCCATCTCGTCCTTGCGGATCCGGCGGACGTACGGATCCGGGACGATGTCGGACGGAACCCGGTTGGTGACCATCAGGGGCTGATGGGGGCGGACCTCGCGGGCGGGGCCCCAGTTCGGCTCGAGCAGCCGCCACAGCTGGGCGGTGGCCTCGGCCGGGCCGACTATGGAGGAGCAGCGGCGGCCGGCGCGACGGGCCCGGTCCGCGAAGGCGCGTACGGCACGGGGGGTGGCGCCGATCGGGACCAGGTTGGCGCCGGCGTAGCAGAGGGACGTCAGCATGCCGTCCTCGTACCAGCCCCACATCTCGCCGCCGAGCCGCCACGGGTCGAGGCCCGCGATCTGCACCCGGGAGGTCACGAAGGCGTTCACGACAGGCTCGCGGTCGAGGACGGCGAGCGCGGCGTCCAGGTCACTCGGTTCGAGGACCCTGGTGGTGGTCTGCGTCAACACGTACGGGGGCCTCACCCTGGGATCTGCTGATTCCCCGCACTGTACCTGGCGAAAATAGGCGCCGCCGCCCGATACCGGAGCCCTCCTGGCGGCGCTGGGCACGCGGGGGTCAGCCGTGGCTTCTGGGGTGGACGCGGCGGCGGCAGGTCAAACCCTCCGCCGGCTCCGCCTCCCGTCAGCCCGCCACCGAGACCGAAGGCTCCCCGGAGGCGATTCCGTCCGCCTCCATCTGTTCGGCGATCTTCATCGCCTCGTCGATCAGGGTCTCCACGATCTTCGACTCGGGCACCGTCTTGATGACCTCGCCCTTCACGAAGATCT
>NZ_JBIAHS010000033.1:0-66114 GCF_042870755.1 Streptomyces sp. NPDC006365 | reverse complement strand
CTCACCGTCGCCCGCGATACAGGCTGCAAGGTCACCTACCTGCCCAGACCCACCAATAGAGCCGCCCCGCCTCGTTGAGCAGGCCCCGGGTGGCAATGGTGCACGACCAGGCGAGCATAGATCTCCTGCCGGACCCCGCCAGGGATCTGGGAACACAGGACGGGCCGGCCACCGCGGCCGCGGCCGCGGCCGAGCAGCGAGCGCTCTCGCTCCGCCGCTTCCGCCGCCTCAGCCGCGGGACCGCGGCGTGCCGACGGTCGTGTCCTCGGTGGGCGCCGGGGCGGCCACGCGCACCGCGGGCCTGGGCACACGGGTCTGCTCGGGGACGGCCTCGGCCTTGCCGCCTGGCAGCCAGTGCAGCCAGCCCGGAAGAGCCCAGGTGTACCGGCCCAGCAGGGCCATGACCGCCGGGAGCAGCACCCCGCGCACGATCGTGGCATCGATGATGATCGCCAGTGACATCCCGACGCCGAGCATCTTGTACTCGATGGCGGACAGCGTGACGAAGATGCTGAAGACGGCGACCATGATGACGGCCGCGCTGCTCACCACGCCGGCACTCGTCGCGATCCCGGTGACGACCGCCTCCCGCGGCTGCTCGCCCGCCAGCCGCCGTTCCCGGATCCGGCTCAGGATGAAGATGTGGTAGTCCATGCTCAGGCCGAAGAGCAGCGCGAACATGAACAGCGGCAGCCAGCTGGTCACCCCGCCGTACGACGTGAAGTCCAGCAGCGAGCCCAGGTGACCGTCCTGGAAGACCCAGGTGACCGCGCCGTAGGCGGCGGTGATCGACAGCAGGTTGAGGACTATCGAGAGGACGGGGACGGCCAGTGACCGGAAGGAGACGAGCAGCAGGATGAAGGCCACGGCGAGCACGAACCCGAAGACGACGGGCGTGGCGTCGTTCAGCGCCCTGGTGAAGTCGTAGGGCTGGGCCGTCTTGCCGCTCACCGCGTATTCGATGCCGTCGACCTTGCCCAGGGTCTCGGGCAGGACGTCCTGGCGGAGCGTCTCCAGGGCGCGGTTGGACGTTTCGTCGGTTCCCGAACCGGCGAGCGGCACCTTCACCACGAGTGCGTCGCCAACCGGCGTGGTCGTGATCGGGGTGCCCAGCTGTCCGTCCGTGTCGGCTGCCTTCTCGCGGCAGTGCGTCGACGGCGTCGCGCACAGCGGGGTCGTCCACCTTGTCGCCCCAGACGACGACCCTTGCCGGGGACGGGCCACCAGGGAAGGCCGTGTCCATGCGGAGCACCGTTTCGACGGTGGTGATGGAGTGCGGCAGGCTGTCGGTGATCGTCGGATCCTGCAGGCGCATCCCCGTCGCCGGGAACGCGACGGCAAGCAGGGCGATCAGCGCGGCGCTGCCCCACACCAGCGGGCGGCGCACCACGGCGCGGGCGACGGCCGCCCAGGCCCGCGACTCTCCCGCTGCCGTGCGGCGGCGGCCCAGCCACGGGATGCGCCCCTTGTCCACCCGGTGGCCCAGCACTGACAGCAGAGCCGGCAGCACGGTCAGAGACCCGATCACGGTCAGGCCCACGACGATGGTGGTGCCGACGGCCAGCCCGCGGAAGACGTCCATGCCGGTCAGGAACAGGCCGGACAGGCAGAGCATCACGGTGACACCGGAGATCACCACGGCGTAGCCGGAGGTGCGGGCGGTGATCCGCAGGGCCTCCTGGAAGCCCCGCCCCTGGTTGCGCTCCTCGCGCTCCCGGCGCAAATAGAACAGGGAGTAGTCGATCCCGACGGCCATACCGATCAGCAGCACCATGGAGGAGGCGGTGCCGTTGATGGGGATCACATGGCCGAGCGCCTGGAGGAATCCGAGGGCGGCGAGCACGGCACTCGCCGAGAGCAGCAGCGGGACGCCCGCCGCGATAAGCGCGCCGAAGACGAAGAGCAGGATGACCAGGGTCAGCGGGAATGCGATGACTTCGGAACGCTGGAAGTCGTCGTCGTAGGCGTTGTCCACCGCGGCCTGCATGCTCATGTCGCCGACCTCGCCCACCCACACGTCCTTGTGGCGCTCCTGGACGGAGCTGACGGTCTCGAAGGCCGTGTCGAAGTGGGTTCCCAACTCCTCCTCGGGCCCCTTGACCTCGAAGACCACCAGGCCGGAGCGGCCGTCCTCGGACACAAGGCCGTCGTTGCCCTCCTCCAGCGGCGAACGGACGTCGGTCACCGCCGCGGACTCGCTCTTCAGGGTCCGCACCAGGTCGCTGACCGCCGCCTGGATCTCCGGGGAGGAGAACCGGGCGCCACTGTCGGCGTCGCGCGGCTGGACCAGCACGTTCTCCCTAGCGGGTACTACCGTCTGCTGCGCGCACAGCGCCTCCTGGGCACGCCCCGACTCACCGGGGTCGGTCGTCAGAGCCTCGTCACCCTGCACCAGGGCGCTGGCCGGTAAGGCGACGACGACCAGGGCGAACCAGCCCGCGATCGCGGTCTTTCGGTGGCGTACCGACCATCCGGTGATCCGTTCGACCAGCGTGCCGCGGGGAGTGTCGACCGCCTCGTGGGGGCTCGACTTGCCATTGCCTGGCATGACCTATTGTCCTTTCCAGGGAAGTGTGTGCCTGTGAGAACTCGCCTGCGGCGAGAGGGAGCGCCTTCCGTGACTGGGCCGACGAGTTGCCGCTCGTCGGCCCAGAGTCCTTCTTCGGTGCGTCCGGCGCCCCGGAGCCCTATTCGGTCTCTTTGAGGATCCGCTCGACCTCGTCGATGCGGCCCTGCATGTCGACGCGCAGGCGGCCGAGCGGACCCAGCACGGTGACGACAACGCGGTCTTCGTTCATGACCTGCGAGTCACTGTCCGGTCGGTACTGTGTCGGTGCAAAGCTTGGTTGCGGGATGGGGCTGAGACTCCTGACCTCGAAGGGCCCGGCAGTGCTGTCGCTGCTCGGCGACGGAGTGTTCACCCCGGGGCGCGCTGACCACTGGGGTTACTTCGCGGATGATGCCGCGGTGCCGCCCCATGGCTCCGCCGTTCTCGCGGTCGGCCCGACGTAGCTGTTATGGGTGTGATGCGCCCACCTGACCCTGATGGTGGTTCGTTGAAGCTCGGCAGGTACGCGAGCAGGCACGGCCTCCGGTGATCACGGAGTGTCGAGTTCGCTGATCACCACAACGGAAGACCGTGCCTGCTGCGTCATCACCACCCATTCCCGCCGGGCTGGGCCAACTCGCGGGCTGCGATCCGGCCTGGCCCGACGAACTGCCCGATCTGCTGGCCCGGCTGCACGTCCTGCCTGATCCACGCCGCCGCCGGGGGCGCCGCCACCCGCTGCCGTACGTCCTGGCCCTGGCCGCCTGCGTGGTCCTGGCCGGAGCGAAGTCCCTCACCGCGATCGCCGAGTGGGCCGCCGATGCCCCTGATCGCCTGTTGTTTTGCTGCGGCGCTGTACTGCGCGATCTCGACCGACCCTGCCGGGCGCCCAGCGAGGCGACCGTGCGCTGCTGGTAGTTCCGGCTATCAGAAGTTGCGC
The DNA here is from genome assembly GCF_042870755.1 of Streptomyces sp. NPDC006365. NCBI lineage: Bacteria > Bacillati > Actinomycetota > Actinomycetes > Kitasatosporales > Streptomycetaceae > Streptomyces > Streptomyces sp. NPDC006365. The sequence continues at coordinate 62,626 of NZ_JBIAHS010000033.1, read as the reverse complement.
AATGCGGTGCTGTGCTACCGCCCGATGTCAGTCGTGACGGGCGAGCTTGACCGCGGAGACGAGCAGGATCACGGCCAGCAGCGGAATCAGCACCAGGTTCGGGAACATCCCCAGAAGCAGGCCGCCCAGCACCGCGCCGGCGATGGAGCCTGCGGCCATGATCGTGGTGCAGCGGATGTTGGCGCCGAGGACGGCGAAGCTGCCGTCGCGGCTGTAGCGGGCGAAGGCCACCAGCATGGTCGGCAGGGAGACCAGCACGCGGCCTTCGAGCGCGCCGTGTCGCCGGTGCACGCGGAGGTCACCAAGCGCCTCCACGAATTCTGCGTCGCGGGGACGGAACGCGTACCGGCTCGGCCTGGTCGCCGGGAAGGGGCTCCCGCGGCGCCTTGGGACAACGCGCGTCCCGACGGTCAGGCGCCGCAGGCCCCGTTTCCGCCGAGGCTGATCATGGCGCGGTACAGCTGCTCCTCGGTGAGCGGCGGTGCCGGTAGCGGGTGGGCGCGGTCGGTTCGGAAGCCGTCGAGCAGAAGGTAGAGGTGGCGGCGCCAGGCGTCCGGGGCGATGGCGTGGGTGGCCTCGGTGACGCGGCTGTGCGACCAGATGACGAAGGCAAGGTCCTCGGGGGTGAGGTCGGGGCGCAGGCTGCCCTGCTCCTGCGCACGCTCGACGATGTGTACGCCGAGTTCGCGGATGCGGGTCTGGGCGCCTGCCAGGCAGGCGCTCTCCGGCAACCGTATGGAGGCCAGGTCGTTGAACCCCCGGTCCTGTGACTGGAGTTCGCACATGGTCTCCAAAAAGTGGCACAGCCCCGCCCAGGCGTCATCCATGGTGACGGCCTTCTCGGCGGCCTCCCGCCAGACGGCCAGCTTCCCGGCGAAGGTTGCCTGCACCAGGTCCAGCCGGGTGGGGAAGTGCCGGTACAGCGTGCCGATGGCCACCCCGGCCCGCTTTGCCACCTGCTCCAGGGGTGCCTCCATGCCCTGCTCGGCGAAGCAGGAGCGGGCCGCGGTGAGCAGGGCCTCGCGATTGCGCTGCGCGTCGCGCCGCAGGGGGCGGACGGGGGCCGGGTTCCCGGCGGAGGCGGACGGACGGTCGATGGCCATGTCACTCAGGCTACCAACCGGAGGGATGCCTCATGTTCTCTGCTACGATCCAAGAACATGAGGCTGCCCTCGACTTTCAGTCCTGACCGCTGACGTGGCGGGAGGCGCCCTTCATCCGACCAGCCCGTCCGACCACAGGAGCACCACCCATGCCCGTCATCGCCGTCATCGGAGCAGGCCCCGGCCTGGGCCTGTCCATCGCCCGCCGCTTCGGAAGGGAGGGTTTCCAGGTCGCCCTGGTCTCCCGGACCCAGGACAAGCTCGACGCGCTCGCCGCGCGGCTCGCCGAGGAGGGCATCGAGGCCGCGGGCTTCGCCGCGGACGTGACGCGTCCCGACTCGCTGCAGTCGGCGCTCACCGCGGTCGCCGACCGGCTCGGGGCCGTCGACGTACTGGAGTACTCGCCCGCCGACCCCACGTTCGTCGGCGCCGCCGCCGTCGACGCCACGGCGCAGGACCTCCAGAAGCAGCTCGACTACTACCTGTACGGAGCGGTTGCCGCGGTCCGTCAGGTGCTGCCCGCCATGCTCGAACGCGGCAGTGGCACCCTGCTGTTCTCCACGGGCGCCTCCTCGGTCCGGCCGCTCGGCGGCGCGTTCGGCAGCGTCGGCGTCGCGGCGGCGGCCCTGCGCAACTACGCCATGGCCCTGGGCATCGACCTCGCCGAGCGCGGAGTGCACACCGCGCACGTGGCGATCGGGGTGTTCATCGGCAGCGGTCCCGGCACCGAGCCCGAGACCATCGCCGAGCACTACTGGGACGCCTACACCAAGCGCGACCAGGCCGAGATCGTCCACACCGTCCCCGGCGGCATCTGGTGAGCACCTCCGGCACGCCCGCTGCGAACACGGCCAGGCCATCCTTGGTGAAGATCTTCCGAGCCGCCAACAAGGTCATACGGCCGCTGCTCGCCTCCCGCTTCCACAAGCCGCTGAGCGGGCGCCTGATGCTGCTCACGTACAAAGGGCACAGGACGGGCCGCCAATTCACGGTCCCCATCGGCTACTTCGACTGGGATCCCGGCACGGTGCTCGCCATGTCCTCCCAGCTCGGCTGGATCCCCAGCATGCGCCAAGGGTCCGCCGTCCGCCTGCGCATCCGGGGTCAGGACCACGGCGCCGTCCCGACGGTCGTCGAGGACCCTGAGGAAGTCGCCGCCCTGCTGGGTGAGTTCGGCCGGCGCAAAGGGCCCAAGGCCGCCAAGGGGCTGATGCTCGGCCTCCCAGGCGACCGGCAGCCCACCGGCGACGAGCTGCGCACGGCCGCCGCGAAGACCCGCTTGGTCTGCTTCCGGATGGAGCCCGAGCGGCCAGGCCGGTAGCACTCGACCGGCTGATGCGGTCGACGGAGACCCTTCTCGCCCGCAAGCACTCCCACCATGAGCGCCAGGAGCGGATCATCACCGAGGCCCCGGCCGACCGCCGGCCGGACCCTGAACGGCAGCAGGCACTCCGGCTGGTCGCCATGGCCGGAGTCGGCACACTGCGCCTGCCCATCGAGATCTGGAGCAGCCTGGAACGCCATGGGTCGCTGGCCATCTGGACGAGGCATTCGCGGCAGTGCAATCCGAGTTGACCCGGTGACTCGACTGCGCCGGACCCGCGGCTCGCACTCCGGCTAGGGCATGGCCGTCCGCTCCCGGTTTGTCCGGACCTCCGAGCGCCAGCCCCGAGGCCTGAGCCGGTCGTCAGCCGCGTTGAGCGATCTCGGCGGCGTAGGTGTTGTCTTGGCCGCCGATGCGTTTCCAGGTATCGGCGGTGGTCTGATGGATGCCGAGCAGGCGACTGACGACCACGGCAGGCAGTTCGGAGGCCAGCTCGACCAGCGCGGTGCTACGTGCCATCCGGGGCCGGATGCCGAGAGCGTGCAGTCTGCGCATCACCTGGCTGCGGCTGAGGGGCCGGCCTGGGTATCGGCCAGGGAACAACCAGCGCTCGGCCGCGGTGGAGCCCGCCATCGCGTCGGCGTGAAGGGCGAGCAGGAGTTCGTCCAGAGGCGGAGGCATCTGGGCCGGGATGCTGCCGAGCCGCAGCGCCACCGCATCGGCGGTGACGTGTACGTCGTCGGTAGTCAGTTCTGCGATGCGGTGGGGCTGCTGTGCGAAGAGCAGAGCGAGGAGGCCGGTGGTCTTGTCCACGATCGGAATCTCCTCGTCGTGGATGAGGCGGCTGACCAGGCTCCAGCGGGCGTCTTGGGCAATGAGTTGGCCGGTGAAAGCGGGGGTGCCGAGGGGCACGGCCAGCTGCCGGGTGTGGCCCTTACGGCTGGTCCAGACGAGGAAGCCCTGCACGCGCGGGCCGCGGGCGGGGTTCTCGTCCAGCCAGGCGTCGATGAGGTCCTGGGAGCATGCGCTGAGCGGGGTGTTCTGGCTGCTGAGCCAGTTGAGCAGTTGGATCACCTGCGTGACGTAGGCGCGGGCACCGTGGACCTGCCCGTGGGTCAAGCGGCGGCGGCGCGAGACGGTACGCAGTCGGCGCAGCAGGTGCCAGGCGGCGTACGCGTGCAGCACCTTGCGGCTCTCCGGCACATCTACCTGTGCGATCTTGCCCGGCAGCCAGCGCTCGAAGGTGGAGAGCCGCTCGTCGCGTGGCGGCAGGGCTCCGCCGACGACGAGGTGCATCCGGAGGTTCTCGACGACCTTGGTCGGGCGGAGCTGGTCCAGCGTGTTGTGGGTGACAGGTCCGTGTCCGGCGGCAAGAGCGTGCAGGACGGTCGCGCGGCCCGGCCGACGGGTGAGCCAGGCCAGCAGGCTGACGGGCTGCTGCTGCAACAAGGCGTGGAACACGGACTCAAGATCGGGACGCATGCGGCCGTCGACGCTGAGCATCTCGTGGAGTCGGTGGCGCACTGCGCATCCGGGGCACAGACCGCGGTGGTGGAGCCGGGTAGTCGTACCGCATTCGCGGCAGGGCTGGCGGTTGGCCGGGGGCTTGTTCCAGCAGGTCCCGCAGAGGCCGTCGCCGTCCGGTGTACGGGCATGGATCCGCATGACTCTTCCGCACACGGCGCACGGCTGAGGCGTGGCACCGCACCCGGTGCACATCGGGTCTCCATCCGCGGTCCGGTAGCTGACGATGTGTTCACGCTGGCAGACGACACACACCTCGCGCTTGCGTCGCTTCCTCTTGCACGACTCACACAAGGGCGCGTCGGTGGCGGCATGAAGGCAGGGGCGCTCCCCGCCGCAGTCGGAGCAGACGGTAGTCGGAAGCTGATGGCAACGTTCGCACAGCAGCTGGTCGCCGTCCCGGGCCTGGATGTACCGACGCTCCCCGCACCTCGAACACACCTGGTGGGTGACGGGGTTGTGGTAGCGGCAGGAGTCGCACAGGGGGCGGCCGTCGTGCGTGCGACCCATCGCCGGACGTGTCCGTCCGCAGCGGTGGCATGGCTCCGCGTCCAAGGCCCTGCGGCAGTCGTAGCAGCAGCGGATCCCGTCACGAACGTTGGAGAGGGGGGCGCTTCGGCCACATTGCGGGCACGGCGGGATCACCAAGTTCTCGGCGCCGCGCTCTCTGAGGGCTTCGATCAGGGCCAGGGTCTTCGCGGGGCCGTGCGCGCCTTGGCCGGTCAACAGGTCGGGAATGTCCTCCAGGGCCCACAGAAGTTGCCGCTGTCTGGCACTTACCGGTTCGACGCTGCGGACGGCATCGGTGATGGCCCTGTCGGACATGGCAGGGCACACCTGCTGGATCAGTCGACACATCAACCCAACCGGATCGGCGCCGCCGTCAGGTGGGTGGAACCGGCATCGCGGGCGACCCTGGCGGTCGCGAGTCCGTACTTCGGGCCGGCCGCAGATGGCGCACGGGTTGGCATAGCGCCATCGGCGGTCGGCGCATCGCCCGCAGATCCGAGCGTCGCTGTCCGGAGCCTTGCCCTTCAGACGCCGGGGCTGGCCGCACATTCCGCACAGTGGTGGCTGGACATGCTGGGCACCGCGCTCACGCAGGGCCTGTACAAGCCGTTCCACAACCGGAGGGAACTCCGGCCGACCATCCGTCAGCCAGGCGGGGTCCTGCTGGAGCAACAGGGCGAGCTGCCTTCGCTGCGGGCTGTGGCGGAACGTGTCGGTGACCACCTTCTCGACCAGGCCCTGATCAAGATCTGGCTCGATGGCACAGACCGCTTCCGCGATCACGGACTCCGGCTCGAAGGCGTGCCGTGGGAGAGACTCGTCCACGGACTACTCCTCCGTGGGAACGATGCGAGCACGCTTGGGCCGGAAGTCACCAAGCCCTGCTGCTGGCCCCGCTGGTGCGCTGTCCGCCCTGCCGGCGGTCGCCGTCTTCCTGCCGGAGGCCCGGGCCGCCACCGGCTCGATGAGGTCTTCCATCGAGCAACCGAGGATGTCGAGCAGAGCCATCAGCGTCTTGAGGCTCAACCGCTCGGGACGCTCCACGACCAACCGGTAGACCTGGCTGGGTGACAGGTCGATACCTCGCTCGGCCAGCAGCGGGCGAAGGTCGGTGGTGGAGTACATGCCGCGGGTGGCCATGACCTCCCGCAGATGCCACTGATAGTCCAGGCTAGCCATCACGCATTCTCCCTACTGGCCGTTGTGCAGGGCCTTGTCCAAGACCTTGCGCATCATCGTGTTCATGAAGTCGCTGCTCACGCCGGTGTAGAGCGCGGTTGTCGAGGCGAAGCGGTGCCCCACCTGCCGCTGGACGAACGCCGGGTCCGCGCCGTCCTCGATCTGGTGGGTGACGTGGCTGTGCCGCAGGCAGTGCGGCACAAGGCTGGACTCCAGGCCGAGAGCATCGCGGTACTCGGCGAAGCGGTCCTCGATCTCCCGGGCCTGAAGCCGTCCGCCGCGCTCGGTCGGCCACAGGGCCGCTCCGGCCGAAGTCCGGTAGCGCGGACGGATGTTGGCGACGTAGTCGTCAACCGCGTCCACGGCCCAGGGCATGACGCTGAGGACCGTCCGTCGCTTCGGCGGCGAACCCTTCGACCTCTTGCCGTACCGGACGTGGAGGGATCCGAACCGGGCCAGTTCCGGGGCCTTGGGATTGCGGTACCAGTCGGCGAGATCGAGCTTCGACGCCTCCGTGCACCGCAGCCCCCCCACCCGTAGATGACCTTGTAGACCGTGGCATCCCGGTAGGCGGCAAGCGCACCCTTTCGGCCGAGTCTGATGGCGCGGTCGACCTGAGCGTCGGCGTAGTCGAGAAAGAGCTGGATCTCCTCCCGCGTCATCGGCCGACGGCTCGCCTCTCCCTCGTAGTCAACGAGATGGGCAGCGGTGTTCCACTCGTGGCAGATCTGTACCGGGTGCGTGCCGAACCGCAGTTCGCACTCCTGCGGCCCAAAGGTCACCACCGCACCGGCCCGAGCCTGCACGCGCTGGTGAAGGACCTGCCATGGAAGGAGGTGCCGTTGCTGGACCGCACCCGGGCCACCGCGCACGGCCGTGACGAGATCCGCCGGCTCAAGGCGCCACCGTGCCGGGGCCGATCCGCAGCCGAACGCCACCGACCTCGACCGGAACACCCCCTTCGGGATGAGCGCGGACTGTCAGCCGTTCCCGCACGCCGACCAGGCACTACAGATCGTCCGCCGGCGGCGCACAGTGCGCACCGGAAGGGTGTCGGTCGAACGCGTCTACGCGATCACGAGTCTGACGGCGTACCAGGCCGGCGCTGCTGACCTTGCGGAACGCGTTCGCGGACACTGGGCTATCGAGAATCGTGAGCACCACGTCAGAGATGTGACGTTCGGGGAGGATGCCTCGCGAGTGCGGAGCGGCAGTGCACCGCGGGCGATGGCCTCCCTGCGGAACCTGGCCATCGGCGCGCTCCGTCTGGCGGGGCGGGACAACATCGCCGAGGGCCTGCGCCATCACGGGCGGGACATGGCCCGGCCGGTGGCAACCCTCGGACTCGCGTGATCATTCCGGACCGATCGCGAGAACGACGGAGCCCTGCCCTGTGCGGGCGGTGCTCGACGGAGGCATGACTTCGCAGTGAGCTGCCGGCCGCACGGTCTTTGTCGGTGCTGGGTACCGACGCCACGGGCGGGGTGTCGGCGCATTCGCCGTGGCGCTGTTGATGGGCGTGCTGCCGGAGCAGATCCGGCAGCTACGGGTGTGCGGGTCGTGTTCGCCGGGCGAGGGCCTCCACCATGGCCCGGCCGGAGACGCCCAGGATGCTGGAGACCACGGCGGACACCTTGAGGACTGCGTCCTCCAGGAGCTCGACCCCGCGGGCCGGGACGCGGACGGCGGCGGGCGCACCGGTATCGGCGGGGCGCTGGCACGCACCGCCAGAAACCCCTACATCCGCCAACGTGACGGCACCGGCCGGCTGCATAGCAAGGTCTCCACGATTCGAGGGGATTGACAGCCTCGGCCTGGCGGACCCAGCCGCGCGGAAATCGTGTCCGTGCGTGCGACTTCGGACGGCTCAGATCTCCTGGGGCTTGTAGGAGCTGGGTTCGCGAAGGGTGACGCGGCGCAGAAGGTCGACGGTTTTGGTGACGCCCTCGACGGGGGCCACAAGAACGTCCTCGTGCTCGATGCTCAGGACGTCGTCGTAGCCGGCTCGGCGCAGGGCGAGGCAGAAAGCGCGCCAGAACGCGTCGTCGTGGCCGTAGCCGAGGGTGACGTAGTTCCAGGAGCGTTCCTTGGCGGCCATGACCGGCAGCGTCTCCAGCCTGCTGGTCAGCGCCTGCCGGGAGGGTTCCAGCCGGGTGTCCTTGGCGTGCACGTGGTAGATCGCCTCGCCCAGGGTCTCGATGGCGGCCAGCGGGTCGGCACCCATCCACATCAGGTGACTGGGGTCGAAGTTGGCCCCGACCACGGGCCCTGCCTCCTCGCGCAGGCGCAGGAGGGTGGGGACGTTGTAGACCGCCTGGTGGGCGTGCATCTCCAGAGCGAGCTTGAGTACGCCCCGGTCACGGGAGTGGGCGACGAGGTCTCGCCAGTACGGGAGTACGACCTCGGACCATTGCCAGTCGAGGATCTGTGTGGTCTCCGGCGGCCAGGAGACCGTGATCCAGTTGGGGTTGGCGTCGCCCGGTCCGCCCGGCAGCCCGGACATCATCACCACGCGGTCGACGCCGAGGAGCGGAGCGAGAGCGATCGTCCCGCGCGCGACCTGGTCGTGCTCGCGGCCGCTGGGCCCGGGGTGCAGGGGGTTGCCCGAGCAGGTAAGGGCGCTGATCGTGAGCCCTCGGTCGGCGACCTTGGCCAGCAGTTCACGGCGCGCGCCGTCGCTGTCGAGAAGCCGGTCGATGTCGATGTGCGGGGCCGTGGACCAGGCGCCGGTGGCGAACTCCACGTGGTCCAGGCCGAGTTCGGCGGCCAGGTCCAGGGTCTCGTCGAGCGTGAGCTGCCCGACGCTGTCGGTGTTCAGACCGATCTTCATGATGCGTCCCGTCTGCGGTGTGATCGGGCGGGGAGTGGTCGTTCCCCGCTGGTTCGGTGTGCCGGTGGTAGGGGTCAGATGTAGAGGGCTGGGCGGTCGGCGAGTTCCACCTCGACGCGGCGGCCCTCGGTCTGGGCGCGGATGCCCGCCTCGCAGACCGCGGCCACGGCGTAGCCGTCCCAGGCGCTGGGGCCGGTGACCTCGCCGCGCCGGGTGGCGTCGACCCATGCCTGGACCTCGCGGTCGTACGCTTCCTCGAACCGCTCGACGAAGCCGGGGGTGACCGTGCCGCCCCAGCGTCCGCCGGTGCTGACGAGCATGTCGTGCCGGTCGCCGATGCGGGCGGTGCCGTGCTCGCACACCGCCTCGGCCTGGACCTGGTAGCCGTAGCGGGCGTTGACGTAGATCTCGACGTCGACCAGGGCGCCGCCGTCGGTTTCGAAGACGACGAACTGGGGATCGGCCAGTCCTTCGGGCGCGTTGCCGGAGGGCCGCGGCCGCATGACGGTGACGGAGGTGATCTCCTGGCCGAGCAGCCAGCGGGTGATGTCCATCTCGTGGGTCACGGAGTCGTTGATGAGCATGGCGCTGGTGAAGTCCGGCGGACAGGACGGGTTGCGGTGCCGGTTGTGCAGCATCAGCGGTCGGCCCAGTTCCCCGCTGTCCAGCAGCGCTTTGAGCTTGATGTACTCGTGGTCGTAGCGGCGCATGAAGCCCACCTGCACCCGGCGGTGCCCGAGCCGCTGCTCGGCCTCCAGCACGCGCAGGGCGGAGGCGGCGTCGGGGGTGAGGGGCTTCTCGCACAGGACGGGCAGGTCGTACTCGAACGCGGTGAGCAGGGCCGCCTCGTGGGCGACGCCCGGGGAGGCGAGCACTACGGCGTCGACGTCGGGTGAGGCCATCGCTTCGGCGACGTCGCCATAGGCCGCGCATCCGTCGATGTCGGCGGCAAGCGCCTTGGCGCGATCGATGTCGACGTCGACGACGGCGGCCACATGGGCGCCGCTGGTCACCTCGCTGATACGGCGTACGTGGTCGGCTCCCATGCGGCCGGCGCCGATCACGGCGACTCCTACAGAGGCGTGGTGGGTCATGCGATTCCTTGCCTGGGGGTGGGGGGCGGCGGTGACGGTCAGCCGTGGGCCGGCCGAACCCACACGGGTCCGGCCGTGACCCGGGTCGCAGGCGTCACCGTGTTCCCTTGGCCGCGAACGTGGCGACGGCGGCGACATTGGACTTGTCGACGAAGGCCGGGCCGGTCAGCACAGGCGCCACGCCACCGCCGCTGTAGTTGCCGTTGTTCTTGTAGAGCCAGAGGGAGTCGACCGCCAGGTAGCCCTGCAGGTAGGGCTGCTGGTCGACGGCGAACTCGATGCTGCCGCCCTGGATCGCCTTCACGAGTTCCTTGTTGAGGTCGAAGGTGGCGACCTTGGCCTTGCTGCCGCCGTCGGACACCGCCTGTGTGGTGGTCAGCGCGACCGGGGCGGCGAGGGTGACGACGTAGTCGATGGAAGGGTCCTGCTTGAGCTTGGCGGTGATGGTCGACTGCACGGACGGCATGTCGGCGCCGTTGACGAACAGGTTTTGCGTCGTGCCCGAGAAGCCCTTCTTGACGCCCGCGCAGCGTGCCTCGAGGGCGACCTGGCCCTGTTCCTGAATGACACAGGCGATCTTCTTGGCACCGAGGGAACTCAGCTTCTTCCCGACCGCCTCGCCCGCGACGGTCTCGTCCTGGCCGAAGTACTCGAGCAGGCCCTGCTTGTTCCAGTCGTCCACACCGGAGTTGAAGCCGACCACGGGTATACCGGCCTGCACCGCCTTGGCCACGGTGCCCTTCATGGCATCGGGCTTGGCGAGGGTGACGGCGATGCCGTCGACCTTCTGGTCGATCGCGTTCTGCACCAGGTTGGCCTGGTTGCCCCCGTTCGGGTCGGAGGAGTAGACCAGCTTGATGTTGTCCTTCGCAGCCGCGGCCTGGGCGCCCTTGCGGATGGTGTCCCAGAACGTGTCGCCGGGGACCGCGTGGGTGATCATCGCGATCGTCATGCGGGGCGTGGTGGCCTCGCCTGCGGAGACGCCACCGGCGCTCTCCTCCGACTTCTTGCCGCCCGAGCTGCTGGTGCAGCCGGCGACCGTAAGGACTGCGCTGGCAGCCATGGCCACGAAGATGGTGAATCTGCGAGAGCGGGAGGGAAGCGAGCGGTTCATTTCGGCACCTCACTGTGCTGACTTGCGGGAAGGGGTGATCCACCGGCGGGACACAACACATCCCGTTGTGGATCGGGCGGGGAGTTCTTGGGTGGCCGGCGCTGCGGCTCGGGATGGGGATCAGACGGTGAACGCGGCGCGGAACCGCTCCATGGCGGTGTGACTGTCGCCGGAGGGCCATGCCTCCAGGGCGACCGTGCCGTCGTAACCGAGGTCGGCAAGGGCGCGTGCGACGGCCGGATAATTGATCTCTCCGGTGCCGGGTTCACGGCGGCCGGGCACGTCGGCGACCTGGATCTCTCCGATCAGCCCGTCGCCATGCGCGCGGCGGACAAGCTCGATGAGGTTTCCCTCGCCGATCTGGGCGTGGTACAGGTCCAGATTCATCCGCAGACCGGGCCGATCAACTGCCGCGACCAGGGAGAAGACGTCGGCGGCCGTGGCGAACGGGACACCGGGGTGGTCGACGGCGGTGTTGAGGTTCTCCAGAGTGAAGGTGACGCCCGCGCTTTCGCCCAGTTCGGCCAGGCGGGGGTGAGCGTGCGGTGGGCGTTGATCCACATCTCGCCGGTGGCCTCGCCGGTCACCGGCACCATGGGCAGGCCCTCGCGGTCCAGGCCGGTGCCGTGCAGGTTGAGTCGGGGGCAGCCGAGATGCTCGGCGGCCTTGATCGACTCCTCGGCTGTGCGCAGGAGTTCGGCTGCGCCGTCCGGGTCGGTCAGGGTGCCGCGGATGTAGCCGGTCATCGAGGAGAACTCGGCGGGGGTCTGGGCCAGTGCGCTCAGGTCGTGCCGGGTCCAGTCCCAGATCTCGGCCTGGAAGCCAGCCTCGTGGATGCGCCGGGCCCGCTCCTCGATCGGCAGGTCCCGGAAGACCATCTCGGCACAGACCGCCAACGTGTACATCGCAGCTCCAGACTTATAACGTTCTAAGAGAACAGGAGCAGTACGCCAGGCACCGGGAAGCCTGTCAAGGGTTTGTGCAGACATTTGATTTATAACGTTGTAGCAACGTTGACCAGTGCGTGTCCTGCTTGGCTCGGTCTACGATCACCTCCGAGAAGACCCTCGACCAGGAAGGCCGACGGTGCCATCGCGATCTGCCGTCCCGGACGGAAAGCGGCCGACGCTCAGCGACCTCGCGGCGCGGGCAGGTGTCTCCGTGCCGCTTGCTTCCATGGTCATGCGCGGTGCCAAGGGGCCCAGCGCGGCAAGTCGCGAGCGGGTGCTGCGGGCCGCGCAGGAGATCGGCTACCGGCCGGACAGCAGGGCACGCCTCCTGCGCAGCAGCCGCTCGCACCTGGTGGGAGTGCAGTTCGACCTGCAACAGCCCTTCCACGCCGACATGGTTGAGGCGCTCTACGCCGCGGCGGGGGCGGCCGGCTATCAGATCGCGCTCAGCGCCGTCGCCGCGAGCCGCAGCGAACAGGAGGCGGTGGAGACGCTGCTTGCCGACCGCTGCGAGGCGTTGATCCTGCTCAGCCCCCATGTCCCGGTGGCCCGGCTGGCGGAACTCGGGGCTCAGCTGCCGGTCGTCTCCGTGGCCCGGCGGCTGCGTCCGCTCGCGGACGGCGTGGACGTCGTCCGCGCGGCCGACGACGAGGGCGCCCGCCAGGCGGTCGACCACCTCGTGGCACTCGGCCATCGCGACATCGTCCACATCGACGGGGGCAGGGCGCCGGGCGCGGCCGACCGGCGCCGCGGCTACAAGTCGGCCATGAAGCACCACGGCCTCACCGACCGCATCCGCCTCGTGCCGGGCGGGCTGACCGAGGACCACGGCGCCGCAGCCGCACGAACACTCCTCGCCGAGGCCACCCGCCCCACCGCCGTCCTCGCCTTCAACGACCACTGCGCCATCGGCGTCCTCGACACCTTCCTGCGCGCCCGTATCCCTGTGCCCGACGAGATCTCGGTCGTCGGCTTCGACGACAGCCACCTCGCCCGCCTCGCCCACGTCCAACTCACCACGGTCGGGCAAGAAGCCCGCCAGCTGGCGCGCCGGGCCGTGAGCCGGGCCGTCGCCCGGCTGGAGGGTGGGGCGACGGACGACGAACGAGAAGTCGTCGTCACACCACACCTCGTCATACGAAGCACCACCAGGGCACCTTGCCGCTCCTGACCCGCGCTGCTCCACGTCCCGGCTCGATCTGGTCGAAGTTCCACCGCGACCCCACGGGACCACCCGCAGCTTGTCCCGACAGCGCCTGTGGGCTGCGAGGGTGGCTAGCGGGATGGCCAGGTAGCAGGAGTTCGGGATGCCCGCCGGTGGCAAGCGGCCCCAGGCGGCACGCAACCGGCCTGTGGCGATCTGCTGCTCGATGAGACGAGCCGGCGTCGGCGGCAGGAGCACAGGGTTCTTGTCGAAGGTGAAGTAGGCTCGCGCTCGTCTTGGTGGAAGCCGTCGGTCGTCCATGTGGACGATGCGGATGAGGGGCAGGCCGTAGAGCCGGATCAAGACGCCGACGATCCGGAAATTCCACAGGCAGTGAGGCATCCGTCAGGCCGCGACGGAGTTGGCCCTCGTGTTCCTCGTCGTCGAGGAAGAGCACCGGCATCGTCGTCGGGCGTCCGGGATACTCGAGGTCCTGGGTCAGGCCGCGCTTGTTCGTCCACCTGATGAAGGCGGCGTTCGCGCGCCGTTGGGAGGTCTTGGCCTGGGCGAGCCGGACGTCGAGGTGGGACTGTGTGAGGTCGGTGAGCTGGATCTGCTGGCTGTCGATCCACTGCATGAACTCGATCGCAGCGCGGATCTCGTTGCGATCGGCACTGGAGGCGTTGAGCGAGCAGCGGCCGCGGTCTGCGCGTCGGCGCGCGTCGCGGATGACGAACCACTCGGCGAAGGGCCGAATGATCTCTATGTGTGTGGCGGGCAGGTCTTTGGTCGGCGCACGGGCCGGTGAATCGGCGTTCATGCTCGTAGCAGGAGCGGCAGATCGCCCCATTCTCTTCCGAGCGCATGACGATGTGTCCGTTTTCTCCGCAGCGTGAGCACGGCCGGAGCGCGGTCCGGCTGACCCACCAGTCACATGCCCGGCCTTGCGGCGTGGGGCGCGGGAGTTTACGTCCGGCGCGGCCGCAGATCGCGCAGGCGAGCTGGGGTGACGGCATCGCCGTGGCCGGCCGCCTCCAGCGTCTGCAGGAGCCTGGGCAGGGGTCCCTGCAGTACGGGGACGAGGCGGGCAGTGCGTCGGGGGCCCGGCTATGTGAGCGTCGAGTTCGCGTGTCATCTGCTGGCTCTATGCCTTGGCCTTCGCCAGGATCGCTTGGGCCGCCTTGGTCGTCAGCCTGGGGCCGACGATGCGCCGCAGGAGAGCGACGAGCCGGCCGCGCACTACAGCAAGTTCGTGCCGGGCGGCCGCCTCGGAGGGCCTGACCCGTCGAGTGTTCACAAGCGCCCGGGACGGCGGATGACGGTCCGCCGCGGAGCACTCGGCGCCGGTCCCGTCTCACCGTCGGCGGTCCTGCGGACCTGGACGTTGACCACCTCGGGCTTGATCAGGTCGTTCGGGGTGCATTCCAGGATGTCGCAGAGCGCGACGAGGGTGTCCATGCTCATCCGCTGCGGGACCTGAGTCACCAGCCGGTAGACCTGCTCACGGGAGAGCGTGATGCCGCGTTCGGCTAGCAGCGGCACCAGATCGGAGGTCTGGAACATCTGCCGCTCGGCCATAAGCTGCCGCAGCTGCCACTGGTACCCCATCTTCTTGATCACGGTGTCACGTCCCAGTAGTCGCCCAGTCGGTTCTTCAAGGAAGCCTCCAGCACGGTGTTGCGGTACTCGTTGGAGACCCACATGTAAATCGCCGTGGTGGATGCGTGGGAATGGCCGACATTTTCCTGTACGAACCGGGCCGGATAGCCGAATTCGGTCGCGTGTGTGATCCAACTGTGCCGCAGGCAGTGCAGGTCGAGGTCCTCATCGAGGTCGGCGTCCCGGCGGGCGGCGACGCATGCCTCGTTGATCGACCGCGGGGACAGCCGGCCGACCCGCTCGGTGACCCACAGAGCGGGGTGCCGCCCGGCTTGACCATCGCGCGCAGCAGATCGGGACTCGCCGCGGCGAGGTTGTCCTCGGCGAGGGTGTGCAGGGGCAGACTGAATGGTGCGGTCATCGTGCTGATCTCCTTCGAGCTTCGACATCTCGAAGATCAGCCGGTGGCCGTTCATTTATGCGGGCACCATCCATGCCGGAGCAAAACCCCCGTATCAGGTCGAACCCGTACACCACTTCCCAGGACGCAACCCCAGTTCATCTGGCTCTACATCGTGTGCCTGGTCTGTCAGCTCGGTCTGGCGGGGTGACCGCCGTCTGTGGGTGGGGGCGGTGCGAGCGCCGGTCCGCGCAGGAGGGCAGCCGTCAGCTCACGGCCTGCGATGATCTCGTCCTGCGGCGCTGCCGGACGGGGCCTTCCCAGTGCCTGATAGAGCAGGTCTCGGTGTATGTCGAAGACGGCTCCCACGAGATCCGCGTACCGCACTGCGCTCGCGATCAGTGCGGTACGGGCGAGCAGGCTGCCGACAGCGGCCAGGAGAAGGGCCCACGGGGTGAGCGCCGTCCAGACGGCCAGCAGGACTGTCCATGTCCACCAGAGCGCTATCAGGTCGAGTTCGGTCTTGGCCCCGGCGACCTCCGTGCGGGTCTCCTCGGGAAGCAGCAGCCACAGTGGGGGCCAGCAGCGCACTGCGTCGAGGCCGTATTTGTCGTGGACACGGGTTCCGCCGGCTCGTAGGACGTTGCCGAGCCGCGTGGGCATCACCTGGCTCCGGTGCCCGGGAATCTGCGTCAACCGCTGTTCATAGACGAGGAGTTGGTCGAGCAGGGAGGGGTCCACCGCTGTCGCCCCGTCCTCTTCGTCTTGGGCCGCCTCGGCGATCTGTGTGTACAGCGCGGCCCATTGCTCGTCCCACGTCTCTTTACGTCTCCACTGGCGCGCGACGAGCCGTTTCCTGAGCGGTGACAGGGTGCGCGGCCAGTAGCCCTGGAGTACGAGCAGGGCTCCGCGGGCCAGTTGCTCAGCCAGCACGCCAGATGCCGCGATCAGCAACAGTACGACGACGAGTACAGCGAGTTGACCGACCGGGGTGAGCTGGGCGGCACGGTCCCACCAGACGGTGGCGGCCGTACGGTCCGTGAGCAGCCAGGCGCAGACACCGACGGCCCAGAATCCGCAGGCGGGGCTGAGCAGCAGGCCGATGGCGTGTTCCGAGACTCGGGCGGTGAGACCGGCCCAGAAGCTGGTGATCACCGTGGGGTCCGGGGCGCGGGCTGCACTCGGACGTCGTGGGTGGGGCAGCGCGGTGGTAAGACGCCGACGCTGCGCCGGTACCAGACGTAGTCGTCGTCTACGGGGCAGGCGTAACGCGGCGCGATGACCAGCTCGCCCAGGCCGCCGGGGCCGTGTCCTCGGCGGGCGGCATCCTCGGGGACGCCGTGTGCTGCGAACTTCGCGGTCCAGTGCGCGGTTTCCGGGTGGGTACGCAGCAGCGCGCTCACCTCCGAAGCAGCGGCTTGCTCGTCACGGGTCGTCAGGGCGAGTGCTGCGGCGAGACAGACGTCCAGTTCCCGGTGTGTGTCCGGCCGCTCAGGGAAGAGGTCGACCAGGTAGGGGCGGATCGCCCGGCCTGCCTCCAGTATCTGCTCGCCTGCCGGTTCCATGGTCACCATCCCGTGTAGGTGAACGCAGCCCAGTAGTCGGGCGCGGCGTGCGAGCGGGCCGCCCGCCAGCCCGCTTCCAAGCTCGTGTCGGACGGCGGTTGCAGGGCCGTCAGGCCCGGATAGGCGTCGCGCTTCTCGCCGTTGGTCGTGTCGCGCAGCCAGCGTTGCGCGACACGCAGTGCCTGGGCGGGTTCCTCCCCGGTCCGCCACAGGTCGAAGAAGCGGCGTACCAGCAGCGAGCTGGCCACGTCCTGGATTTCCCACAGGGTTCCGACGACCCCGGCCGTGCCCGCCTGGATCATCGCGGCGGGTAGGCCGA
Organism: Streptomyces sp. NPDC006365; assembly: GCF_042870755.1. Lineage (NCBI taxonomy): Bacteria > Bacillati > Actinomycetota > Actinomycetes > Kitasatosporales > Streptomycetaceae > Streptomyces > Streptomyces sp. NPDC006365. Next base: position 45,971 of record NZ_JBIAHS010000033.1, on the reverse strand, counting down.
TGGCCTCTTCCGGCAGCTGTGTCCCGATCACGGCGGTCTGGCATGCCGACAGCACCGCGAGCCGGGCCTGCAGGCCACGGGTGTCCAGCAGGTCCCGGACGGTGACCGTGTCGGTGCCGGTGAGGTACAGGGTCCCGGAGAGCGGGGCGAAGACGTCCGACCGGCCATGGCAAGCGAAGTGGAGGACGTGGTGTTCCGGGAGCGCAGCCCGTACCCGCGCGGCCGTCGCCGCCTCGCCGGAGAGGCGCTGGCCACGTCCCCACAGGGCGAGTACGTCGCGAGCCTCGTCTGTGGCATGAGGCAGTGGGGGCATGTCCTTGCGCTCGCCGACGTCGACGGTGAGCAGCGTGTCGGATTCGACGCGTCGTGCAGCGAGCGCCGAGCACGCGGCGAGGACCCGAGCGCTGGGGGCCACCGTCAGGGCGCAGACGTCAACGACGAAGTGCGGCCGCGAAACGCCTTGGGGGTCCGGGGGCACGACGTCCGGGAGCCTGGCGGCGTGCAGGGGCAGCAGTGCCAGCAGCCCGTACGGGACGATGGCCAGCACACCGTCGCGGGGCAGTAGATCGAGGATAGGCACGAAGAGTGCCTCGCCGAGCCAGCGGGTGACCCGGTCCAGTACGCGCCGCCAGCGTTCGGGATCTATCGAGCGCGTGTACTGGGCGGAGGCCAACTCCGCCGCGTGGAGCGACACTTGGTCGGCGTCGACGCCGACCAGCGGTCGTGCCGTGATCCGGCCTGCCTGGTCCACCGCGAGGGCGATGGCGCCGTGTGCGCCCGCTGCGAGATACAGCAGCGGGCGGTTCCGGGCCGCCGCACGTACATCCTCGACGTCGGGCGCGGCAAGGAACTGGGTGAATCCGGGGACCTGCCGGATCCGTCGGACGATGTCGTGCTGGGCGTCCTGCGCCGCTCGCTGTCGCTTGAGGGCATCGGGGTCGGTGGCCGCGCGTCCTTGCGTGGTGAACAGCTTCTCCAGGTCCGCCAGCCGTACCCCCGAGGCGTGGAAGGCGTCCGCCAGGTCCGGGTGTCCGGCATCCCGCAGCCGGTCGAGCGCGGACCGGTCGCAGGCCAGGGCGTCGGCCAGAAGCCGGGCACGGCCGTGTTCGAGCGCGCGGAGAGCTCCTTCCGTGTCGTTGGTGCCGACCAGCGACACCGCCGCGTCCGCGTGGAGAGCAGGCGCCTGTCCCAGGGACATCTCGCGGTGGGGGCGGGCGGTCTGGATCCGGTAGAGCCGGTCGGCGGCATCGAGCGCCTGAGTCAGCGCCTGGGCCGATTCCGGCCAGGCCGCGCGCTCGGCGGCCCACAACCCCCAAGTCCGGCAGACCCGCAGTCGTACGGACGGCTGGAGCTCGGCAGCCTCGGCTGCGTCCCGGAAGGTCCGGCTCGCGGTGTCCGTGGCGTCGGCTGCGCTGTCCGGGCGGGCCGCTCGCAGGCTCAGCACGGACGCCAGGCCGAGCAGCCATTCGGCCCGCTCGGCCGGAGGTGCGGTGGCGACAGCCTCTCGGGCGGCCGATTCAGCCTCGGTGAGGTCGGCTGCCCGGCCGAGCAGGCAGTAGCGCAGGGTGAGAGCCCGCCCGAGAGCGCCGTACACATGGGCTCGGTCGGCCGACTGTTCGGGAGCGGCAGTGACGCCCTGCTGGGCGGTCTCGACGGCCTCGGCCAGGACTTTCAGATCGAGTGTCTGTTCGGCCTGCTTGCATAGGCTGTGGGCCAAGCTGCCGAGGCGGGCCGGGCGGGAGCGCGCCTCGGCCGGGGTGATGGCGAGCAGCCGACGGGCGGCCTCCACGCCGCTGTCGGTGCCGGAGTCCGGTTCGGCCGGCCCTTTCGGGGCGATGGCAGGGCGGGGCTTTCTCAGGACCTCCTGCATGCCCATCGCGTTCTGCTGCAGCCGGGCGAGGTCGGGGGCCGATGACGGGATGTCGGCCATGGCCGATTCCGTCAGAGCCAGTGACCTTTCGGCATCCTGGACCACCCCATGCAGCCGGTACCGCCCGGCGAGCGCGACAGCGAGGTTGCCCCGCACCCACGGCGACCCCGGCGTCTGGCGCACGGCCTCCTCCAGGACCTCCACCGCCTCGGCTGCGTCCTGCTGGTGCCCGGGCAGTTCCGCGCGGGCGATCAGACAGCAGCCGAGCGCGTCCAGAGCAGCAGCTGACCGGTCGTGCGCCACGGCGCGGCGTGCCACGTCGACCATGGCTACGGCGTCGGCCGGGTCTCCGTAGTGCTTGAACCGCAACAGGAGCGCCGCGGTCAGCCGGACGCAGCTCGTGCTGCGGTCGGGGGGGCCTTGCGCCGCGGCCGCGGAAGAGCTTTCCGCCTCGGTGAGCACGGTGACGGCCTCGTCGATCACGGCGTGCTCGGCGCCGTGATCGAAGGCGACCGTCAGCTGACCGCCTAGGGCGTGCAGCGCGGTGGGCAGGACCGAGGCGAGGATGCGCCGCTCGTCACGCATCGCCGCGATGAGTTCGTCCGGGGGCTCGGCGGCGGGAGTCGTCGCGTGCCGTTGCACCAATGTGCCAAAGGCCGCCCGGGCATCGTCCTCACTCCCCATCAGCGACACGCAGCGACGCCCCGCGTCGACCGCCTGATGCGCGAGCTCTCCCGCCCTGCGCAGCTCCCTCTCGTCGCCCGTGAGCTGAAAGCTCTCCAGTGTCATCTCGCTGACCTTCGCCAGCAGCAGGGCACGGCCGTAGGCCCACTCATCGGCCCAGGCCGGATGTCCGAGCAGCTTCTCGAAGATCCAGCGCGCTTCCTTCAGCCTGCTGGGATCCCCGTCCTCGTCGTATTGCTTCTCCACCTGGCCGATGTGCTGGGCGGCCCGCGCGACAACAGGGTGAGCCGACACCGCCCGCGTCGCGGCGCCGGGATCGAGCAGCGGCTGTGCGGTCGCCAGGTGCAGCAGTGCTTCGAGGGTCACTTCGGTCATGGGTCCTGCCTCTTTGGCTCCCCGGTCGAGCCGCCGGGAACGCCGCGGGGGACGGAGACGGCACCCGGAGGGGAGGTGCTGAGCGTCTTCGCCAGCGACGACCAGCGTTCTGCTTCCGCCGGTTGTCCCCGCATGGCCTCGATCTCGGCGACCCGGGAGGCTGCCCGGGCGTGGCCGTGTGCCGCCGCGAGCACCAGCCAGCGGAACGCGGTCTCCGGATCACTCGAGCGGGTCAGGTGATGGAGGTTGTACATGGAGCTGGCCGCGCCCAGGCGGGCGCCTTCGTGGTACCAGCGCAGCTCGGCTCCCTTGTCGCCCGCCTCTCCGGCCAGGACACCGAGGTTGTGGGCGCCCCGGCCATCGCCCTGTGCGGCGGCCTGGTGATAGGCGCGGCGTGCCGCGTCCGTGCGGCCGAGCCGGGCTTCGGTGATGCCCAGCATCAGCGGCGCGTCCTGCAGTCCGGGTTCGGTGGTGACAGCCTTACGCAACCACAAGGCTGCCTCTTCGTCGGCGTTGCGCATCAGCAGGACCTGCCCCAGGTCCCGCATGCTCGCCGGGTGTCCCTGCTGTGCGCAGGCCCGCCAGACGGCCTCCGCCGCCTCGGTGTTGCTGCCGGCCAGATACGCCTCGCCATACGGGTAGACCTGGTCGATTTCGCCCTCGGCGACCGCTCGTTCCAGCCAGCGCACGGCGGTGTCCGGGTGCCCGTGTGAGGAGAGCAGCGCGGCGAGCAGGAGCTGGGAGGGGGTGTCGCCGGCTTCGGCGGCCTGTTCGAGCAGTTCCTCGGCCCGCTCGAGTAAGCCTCGCTCGACGAAGTGCGCCCCTAGAGCGGCTTTCGCCTCCAGGTCGCCCCCGGCCGCCACCTGCTCCAGCCAGTGCACCATCGTGGCCTCGTCGCCCCGCTCCTTGGCCAGGCGGGCTTGGAGCAGGGCGTTCTTCGGGTCGCCGAGCAGCCCGGCCCACTCGGCCCAGCGTTCAGCCTCTTGGTGGTCATCGCGGGCGGACGCGGCGAGCGCGAGGGCACCGGACGCATCGATGTCCCCGGCTTCCGCCGCATAGCGCTCCCACCGGTCGGCCTCGTCCTGGGCACCGACCAACCGCAGTTCATCCACCAGTCGCCCGGCCGCCTCGGGAGCGTTCTCGATGGCCCGCTCCAGCCAGGGCCGGGCCTCGTCCTGACGGCCCGAGAACAACAGCAGACGGCCCAGGTGGAAGACCGCGTCGGCATCCTCCTCGTCCGCCGCGCGGCGCAGCCAGCTCTCTGCCTCGGCCGGACGGCCCGCGTCGACCAGAGCGCACCCAAGGTCCCCCATGGCTACCGCATCGCCGTGGTCGGCGGCGGCGCGCAGCCACTTCTCCGCCGCGTCGAGCATCCGCTGCCGGGCCAGGGCGTCGCCGATCACCTGCGCCGCGCGGGGGAAGACACGGCTGTGCGGACCGTCGGCGGGCGCCCGGTCAAGCCATCGCCGGGCCGCGTGGAGCCGCTCCGGCGTCCCCGTGATCCACGCCCGCCGTGGCACGTCATTCATCCGGCAGTCTCATCCGTGCGGGATCCGTCCCGGCGCTGCGGAGGAAATCCACCCAGGCCGCACGCTGCCGGATCACCTCCAGCATCGTCGGGGCGCCGATCATCGCCGCGTACACTCCCACCAGCTTGAGACCGGCCTGCCCCCGGTCACCGAGCAGTTCGGGCTCATCCCGCACCACGGCCAGCACCTCGCGCGCGCTCCCGGCGCGCAGGAGTGCGGCCAGGGCAGGGAAGATCCGGTCATCCGGGCCAGCCCCCTCCATGGTTGCGAGATAGTCGAAGACCGCGCTCCGTTCCCACTCCCCCTGGGACGGGTGCGCTTCGTCCCGCGCCCTGCCTCGCCGTCGCCAACCGCCTCGTGGGCCCACATCCCAAGTTTCGTGCTCCACACAGGACTTGGACATACGCCAATGTGCACCACATCCGGTCCCGTCCGCCCGAGGCGGTCCTGATGTAGCCGTGTGACAGCGGACATGATGTCGAAGACTCAGGTGCAGGAACGTGACGGGTAGCCCGGCTTCGAGGAGTTGGGTGTGCTCTTGGGCCGACGCGACGGACTTGCCGCATCCCCGCTCCCCCAGTACCACGACGGCAGGCGTGTCCCGCATGTCGTCCAGATGGCGACCGAAGGGCCGAACGGCGCGACACGACGCGCCCACGCCATCTGCTGAGGGCCAGTGCAGCGGCAGCACCCCCGCCGCAGCCCCCGCGACGGCGCTGGCGGTGGTCCTCTCCCTGTGACGGGGTCAGGCGAGATGGTCGGCGACCAGGGTGGCGAACTCGTCCGGCGTGGCCAGGCGGATGCCGAGGTCTTCGGCCTTGGCCCGCTTGGATCCCGCGTTCTCTCCCGCGACCACCAGGGTGGTCTTCTTCGACACGCTGGAGGAGGAGCGCCCTCCGGCCCGTTCGATCAGCTCGTTCATCTGGTTGCGGCTGAGTTTCTCCAGCGGCCCGGTCATCGCGCCGGTGACCACCACGGTCATGCCCGCAAGCGGCCCGCCTGCAGCCTCCGCCTCGCTCCCCCCGTCGGTGCTGGCGGGGCTGGGTGCTGTGGCGCCGGGCTCCGTCATGTTCACCCCGGCGGCGACGAGTTTGTCGATGAGCGGGGCGAGTTCGGCCAGTTCGGCGACGATGGAGGGAGCCTTTTCGGTGCCGATGCCCTCGACCTGCTGCATGGCCGTGGCGTCGGCGGCGCGGATGTTGTCCATGGTGGCGAAGTACCGGGCGATGCGCCTGGACATGGACCGTCCGGTGCCGCGTACGCCGAGTGCGCACAGCACGCGGGACAGTGGCTGTGTCTTGGCGGTGCTGATCGCGGTGAGCAGGTTGTCGGTGCTGGTCTGGCCCATCCTCTCCAGGTCGAGCAGTTGTTCGCGGGTGAGGGTGAACAGGTCGGCGAGGTCGGCGGCCAGGCCCGCTTCGACGAGCTGGACGACGCGGGTGGCGCCGAGGCCTTCGATGTCGAGCTGGTCGCGGCCCGCGGCGTAGGAGAGGGAGGCGACCAGGTGGCAGTTGCGGCCCTGTTCGCAGCGCCAGCGCTCCTGGCTGGTGTCGATGTCAAAGCCGCAGCGCGGGCACACCTCGGGAAAGACGATGGGCTGCTCCTCGCCGGTCCGTAGGTGGGCGACGGGGGCTTCGATGCGGGGAATGACGTCGCCGGCCCGGTGGACCATGACGTGATCCCCCAGCCGCAGGTCGCGGCGGGTGATGTCGGCGGCGTTGTGCAGGGTGGCGTAGGTGATGGTGGACCCCTCGATCTCAACCGGCTCCAGTACGCCGCGCGGGGCGATGATGCCGGTGCGGCCCACGTTCCACTCCACCTGAAGCAGCCGAGTGATCTTTTCCACGGCCGGGAGCTTGTAGGCGATCGCCCACCGGGGCGCCCGCGTGCCGGACCCGGCGGCCTGTTGGTCGGCTGCCAGGTCGGCCTTGATGACGATGCCGTCGATCCCGAACGGCAGCTCCGCCCTCAGCGCGGCGATTTCCTTCACGCGTCCCAAAACCTGCTCACCGGTCTGGGCGACCACGCCGGGAACCCCGGTCGAGGCGGTGGTGTTCACCCCCAACTCGGCGGCCAGAGCCATCAGTTCGCTGTGGGCGAGTTCGCCCAGCCGCTCGGTGAGGGTGGCGTCGGTGTCGGGCAGGGGCAGCAGGCCGTAGCCGAAGAACGTCATGGGCACCGTGTAGGCGCGCTCTTTGGCGCGCAGCGTGCCCGCGGCCGCGCCGCGGGGGGTGGCGAAGGGCTGCCCGCCGTGCCCGGTGCGTACCTCGTTGGCGTGCTCGAACTGGGCGGTCGTCATGAGGACTTCGCCGCGCACCTCCACGCTGACCGGGTCGGACAGCGTCGCGGGCAGGCCCTCGATGGTGCCTATCGCGTGCGAGACGTCCTCCCCCGCCGTTCCGTCCCCGCGGGTGATGAGCCGCGTGAGGCGGCCGCGGGTGTAGCGGGCGGCGATCGCGAGACCGTCCAGCTTCGGCTCCACACTCCACTGCGCCACCTCGTGGCCGACGCGCCGGGCCAAAGACACCGTCCACGCGGTGAACTCCTCCGCGGAGAACACGTTGTCGAGGCTCAGCATCGCCACGGTGTGCGGCACATCGCCTTCGACCGCACCGCCGGCGACCTTCCCGGTCGGCGAGTCCGGGAGCACCTGGTCGGGATGATCGGCCTCCCACGCGGCGATACTCCGCACCAGCCGGTCGTAGGTGTCGTCGTCCAGCGGCGAGGTGCCACCAGCGTAGTAGGCGGCCGCGGCCTTCACCGCGTCCTCGACCGCCTGCGCGTAGGCGGCGGCATCCACGATCTGTGCAACAGGAGTCGTCATAACCGTCATCCTGCCTGCCACCACTGACAACGGGCTCAAGACGCCGGTGGCGTACGGCCTATGTGCGGTCCGTTGGTGTACGACGACCCACGTAGTTGGCTGCATACGTGAAGGTCGGCTCCAGGGCGGGGCCACGTGCCCGCTTCGAAGCACTGCGCAGCGAGGCGCATCGCGTGAGGTCAGCTGTGCCCAGGGACCCCGCCACGTGACGCCTCGTGAATTCGATGGCGGTACGCAAGCCGAGCGTCGGCCGACCGTGGTCCAGGCTCCGTCGAACAGTGCGTACTCCAGCAGGTCGGGGGGCGCGCTGGACGGCCATGCGCCTGTTCCGGCCAATTGAGCCTCCACCAACTTGAAGTCGCAGGTCAAAGGGCTGGTGTGACGATCTTTCGGGATGCTCGTGCTGGTCGCGGGCGGCAGTCTGCTGAGAAGATCGTCCGCCGGGCTGCGCCAGAACCATCCTTCTGTGACGCTCGGTGTCCAGTTACGGCTGACGCCGATAGACCTTTCTGAACGGAGGCCGTGACGCTTCAGCCGTGTTGGTGCCTGGCGGCCATCGCTTGGAATATCTTCTTCGGTTCCCAGCGGGCCTCGTCGAGCACCCGGACGACGCCGTACGAGCCGAGGTCGTGCTGCCTGGGCCTGCTGTAGCCGGCGAAGGTGAACCAGAGCGCGGTGTCCACGCCTTCCTCTTCGAAGATGTCCAGCAGCTCGGTGAAGTAGCGTGCCTGTTCGTCCTCGTCCGGCACCGCGCCGTGCGGCACTTGCCAGGCCATGCCGCCACGTTCGCCCGCGCCCTGGTAGGCGCAGGTTCCGTACTCGGTTACCGCGACGGGCTTTCCGTGGGCGAGGTGGCCGCGCAGTTCGTCCCGGAAGCTGTCGGCGTTGTAGGCAGCCCGGTAGGCATCGATGCCGACGAAGTCGAACGGATGCCAGTCGACGAACTCCCAGGGCGCCGAGGCGTAGGTGACCCGCCCGCCGAAGTGCGTGCGGGCGGTCGCGGCGGCTTCGGAGAGGAAGTCATTGAGGCGTTCTTGCACCGGTCCGAGGGAGGACCACCACTCCATGTCGGCGCCGGCCATGGCCTGCAGGCGTTCGCCGTAGGTGTCGCCCGGGATGAAGCCCCCGCAGAACGCGCTGATCTCGCAGCCGGCGACGAACACCACGTCGGCGCCGGCCTCCCGCACAGCTTCGGCGCGTTGGGCGCAGTCGGCGAAGAACGGGAGTAACTGGCCGTGAGGGAGGTCCACGGGAAAGGGGGCGAACCAGACTTCAAGGCCCGTGTCAGCGGCATGCCGGGCAGCGATGCTCAGCCGTTCGGGCTCTCGCCCGGAGATACGAACGGCCTCGCAGTGGAGCTCCCTGGAGATCACCGCCATGTCGTGGCGGACTGTCTCAGGGGCGAAACCCTTGCGGGAGAGTTCTTCCCCAGGCAGGAATCCGGTGTCGTAGTTGATGCCCCGTGCGCGCACGCCCTTGCCCCTTTTCGCTTGACCGGTGCCGTGTTCTGGCAAGTCAATGCCGTGCCCGCGGTCCTTGGCCAGAGGGGGAACGCTCCGGGCGAACGTCGCGCATTGCATGCGGCGTTGTCTCAGCGGCTGACTTCAAGGAACGTTCGCCATCTTGAATTCGCTGGTCAGGGGTCTGGCGTGACATTCGTCTGGGGTCCTCGTGCTGGTCGTGGGCGGCAGTCTGCGCAGTGGATCGTCTGGCAGGACGGTTTCGCCGGTTCCTGCTCGCCGTGACCGGTACGCCTTCTACGATCCGGTCCCATGGCGGACCCCGGGGTGCTGGAACGGATCGCCGCGCGGCGAGCGGCAGTGGACGTGCTCGAAGAACGGCTGGCCAAGCAGTTGGCCAAGGTACGGGCCGAGCGAGACGAACTCGCTGTCGCCGAGCGGGTCCTTGAGCGCATGAGTGAGCAGATCGCCGTCGAGCGCACGGTAGCCGCACCAGCGGCTGGGCAGGTGGGCGGCCGAGCGGTGCTGATGGTCCCGCACCGCGCGCCGGGCGTGGAGGAAGCGGCGCTGCCGCCGGAATACCAGCGCGTCCTCGCCAGCACCGGAGTATTAGGTGGGGTTGATCTGTCCGTCTTGGATCTGGAAGTTCTCGGTCGGCGAGCAGCCGATCGACGGTGTGATCAGCAGGCTGACGGCAACCGGTGCGGGCTCGAGGCTGGCGGTGGAGAACTCGCACACCGCATGGCGGCCGGTCAGTGTGAACCAGAACCAGCCGTCCACGTCACCGACCAGAGCTCGGTCCGATTCCTTCCATGCGCCGTCCTGGAAGGTGAAGACTTGGAGGCGCACGGATGCCGCGAGCGGATCGGCCTGCGACCTCAGAGCGGTGAGCGTGAACTTGAAGTCCCGGCCCAGGATCGAGGTGGCGATCCGTCGGCGCTCCTTCGCCCGCGGATCAGGCTGTGGATCCTTCAGCTCACTGGCCGTCGGGCGGGTCTGCGGGTCCTCCGCGAGCGGGTTCGGCGGGCCACCGGTGGTTGCGCCGATCGTGACGGTAGCGGCCGTGGCGGTGGCCAGGGCGATGCCCCAGCTTATGAGCATGCGGGAGCTCTTGGTCATGACGTCTCCATGTGTAGTGATTTATTCCCTACTTGCCAGGGCGGACGGGAGGCATGGGGATTGGATCCTCGGACGAACGGAGACTGCCCCGGGTTCGACTGGACTGCACGTCGAACACTTCAAAGACGAGTTCCCGAGTCGCCGACGTCAGCACCTTCTGCGTCATCTGGCCGCGCGCCTTACGGAATCCACCGGTGCCTCCGGTGATCGCGTTGACGACCGGACTGGGTACCGGAATTCCGACTTGCTCGCCCTGGATGGCGATCTGCCCTTCCGGCAGCACCGCAGTTGCCGAGCACTGTCCTGAGTTGCGCTCGAGGTCGTTGATGACGCAGAACCCGCCTATGCGGCCGACGCGATCTTCTGGCCTCTCGGCCGAAAACAGATTTCCGCTGAAGATGACCTGGTCGCCGACGCTGCGGCCGGGCGCACCCAGATCCAGCTCTTCGCCGACTTGTAGCCGGGCCTCCACGCGGATCATGCGCGGTGAGGAACGGTCTGGACGGGGGGTTGCCGAAGTCGCAGCCGTCTTCTGCGGGGCCTCTCCAGTTGACGCGGTTCCGATGAGAGCGAGCCCCGCGGAGCCGCCGAGAACCGCAACGGCGAGGAATGAAAAGGGCCGACGAGCTAATGTCACAGTCGCCTCCTTTTTATGGGAATGGCCAGATTTAAGGTCGTGCCGGACATCGATATCGCCGTCGACGCGTTGGTTCGGTTCACAGAAGGTGCCGAGAGAAGGAAAGGTGTCCGTAGCGGAGTTGGGCACCGCAGGAAACAAGCAAAAGAGTCCTGTGGCGTAACCGCGAGAGTTTCGTCATATTCACTCTGGTCGGACGAACTTCCTCCGAATCCATTCATGAGGGACTTTCCGTCTAGCGGCAACGTTAATGGCGGTGATGGTGACGCGCTCAACAGAGGGCCGCTATTGGGGCCATTGGGGTGCGTTACTCAGGTTGAACTCGTGGGATCCATGAGCCCGTGACGGTTCTTGATCGTTGCGGGGCGACGTCGCCACGGAGTACGCGCATGGGGGCGGACTGACGACCAGGGAGCAGGAGAAGCGGGAGCGGGTACGTCTTCAGGCGGCCGTCACGGCAAGAACGCCCGTGACTGCAATCATGGGCGAACGGGACTTCGGGACCACGACCGCTGAGGAACAGCGCCGTACCGCGTGGCGGCAGCCGCTACCGACGCGGCAGTCGGTCAGCAGCCCTCGCATCCCGTCAGGCCAGGTGACCCGTGCCAAGCTCGTAACCGGACAGGACGGGAGCGGGATCGTGAACACCAGCAGCGCGCCTTTGTACTACGTCCCTTGGTCCCCCGAGGAACCGGGCTGGTCGATCGAGCAGGCGGGCATCCGCGGCGCTGATTGGCTCATGGGGCAGCCCGGCCAGAAGCTGGTGCTGGTCAGCCAGAAGCAGAACTATGTGCGGTGTGCATCGTGAAGTTCCAGTTCATGGCTCTGATGTGCGCGCATCGTGCCGTGCTCGCGCTGGTCGGCGGCGGGTGTCCACGGTGAAGATCGTCTGCATGGGCGGCCGGGGCGGGTTCTTGGGTTCTGCTGCGCCTGTCGTGAGGGTCCGCCTACGCCCGCTCAATGAGGGTTGTTCATCTTGAAGTTGCTGGTCGCAGGGTTGGTGTGATGGCTTTCCCTGGTGCTCGAGCTGGTCGTGGCCGGTTGTCCGGGTTGTAGATCATTTGTCAGCGGGCGATCTCGAGGTTCGTGAGGGCGAGGAGGGCCCGCAGGAGGGTGGTGGCGTGCCGGGCATCCAGGCGGAGCTTGGCCAGGATGCGCCAGTTCTTCAGGTGGGCGAACGCGTGCTCGCAGGCGGCGCGCTCGGCGGCGATCAACGTTGACCTGCTTCTTCGCCGTGGTGAGAGGCTTGATGCGGGCGGCCTTGAAGCCGGTGATGATCACTGGGTTGTCGGGGTCGTCGTCCAGGCCGGTGAAGCCGAGGTCGGCGATGGCACCGAGTCCGGCCTCGCGGAGATGCCGGGTGATGCCGTTATGGCGAGCGGTGGTGATCTCGGAGGACCGCCCCGGGCGGGCGGCGGAGATCCAGATCAGCCGGCCGCGGGTGTCGGTGATGCCAAGGAACAGCAGACCGTGGGACTTGTGTTTCCCGCTGTAGTTGCGGCGGTTGTCGCTTCCGGTGCGGCGGCGGGTGCGCACCAGGGTGCCGTCGAGCAGGACGACGTGACCACCCTTTCGGATGATTCTCTTCAGGGCCCGGTCGAGGCGTTCTGCGCGGGCGGCCAGCAGACCGGTCACCTCCAGCACCCAGCGGCGGACGGTGCTGGCGGAGATGTTGTTGCCGCCGGCCATGTCGCAAAGCCGCTGGTCGTGTCGGAGGACGGCCAGGACGATGACCGCGATCCGGCCGGCGGGCGGCTTCCGCCACCGCGACTTGATCTTCTTGAGGTGGGCGCGGATCAGCCGGGTGACGGTGGAGATGGTGGCCGTGGACAGCGGAAAGCGGACTTGGTAGACAGGGGCCTCGGTGCCCTCGGCGGAGTTCAGATTCTTTCGCATACAACCCCAACTACCACCAGGGGCACGTCAGTTACGGCAGGAACACCAGGTTTCGCATCCCGTGCTCACAGCACGGTGATGAACCGCCCGGTTGGGGTCTTGTGCAGCCAGCTCCGCTCGGTCAGCCGGTTCAGCCTGCTCCGCATCGCCTCACGGATCCGCGGCTCGGTACTGCTCTCGAGCAGTCGGCACACGTACTGAGCCATGACCGGCTCGTCGGCCGAGCGGACGACGTCGAGGACCTTCCGGTACTCCTCGGGCAGGGCCTTCTCGTCCATGCCCTTCTCCCGGTGCGGCACCAGCAGCACCGCTCGGCCCGCGACCTGCCCGGCAGCCGGGGCGGACGCCTCGTCCGCCTCCGCTTCGGCCCACCCCACTCACACCAGCCCCGCGACCAATTCAGGGTGAAACACGCTCAGTGCTCCATGTAGGGGTCGGTGATCTCACGGAGCCGGGTGAGGGTGTCGCGGAGCTGGTCTATGCGACGCTTGCCGAGGTGGGCGGTCCACTCGGCCTCGATCTTGGCGATGGCCCCGTCGCCGATGGGGCGCAGGGCGCGTGCGCGTTCCGTCAGGCGCACCAGGCGGGCACGGGCGTCGGTGGGATCGGGGGTGCGTTCCACGTATCCGGCACTTTCGAGCTGGTCGACGAGGTAGCCGGCGGTCTGTTTGGTGACCTGGGCGGCTTCCGCCAGCTCGCTTAGTCGGGAGCCGTTGTCGTTGACGCGCTGCAGGAGCTTCGCTTGTGCAGTTGTGATGTCGTCGTGGCCCGCTGCGGCCAGTTCGGCGAAGACCCGGTTTTCCAAGGCCCGGTACGGGATGAAGAGCAGGAGCCCGATGTTGAGGTCTTCGGCCACGCTACTCCTTGACGATGGTCAGAGCTTCTGACTAATTTAGTCAGAGAGGCTGACTTAAGTGGTCAGGTCATTGTACCAAAAACGCTGGGGGGCGGGCATGGAGAAGGCGGCGATGTGGCAGGTCATCGATGACGAACGAGCCGGTCTGGCCGATTTGCTCGCCTCGCTGACCGAGGAGCAATGGACCTGCCCCTCGCTCTGCGAGGGGTGGACCGTGCGCGAAGTGGCGGCCCATCTGAGTATTGGCCCGCGAGCCCGGCTGATGCCGATACTGATCGAGACCGTCCGCGCGCGCGGCAATTTCAACCGCCTCGTCGACAACACCGCCCGGCGGGAAGCGGCGCGCGCCCCGGGCGAGCTCGTGACCGAACTGCGGGCGGTATCCGGATCCCGGCATCTCGCGCCGGGACAGAAGCTCGCCGATGCCATGATGGACGTCCTCGTTCACGGCCAGGACATCGCCATCCCGCTCGGCCTCGACCGTCCCATGCCGCTTGAGGCCGCCCGCTGCTCGGCCGAGCACACCTGGCGGATGGGCTTTCCGTTCCATGCCCGCAGGCGGCTGCGCGGCTACCGTCTCGTGGCCACCGACGTCTCATGGTCGGCCGGAAGCGGCGCCGTGATCAGCGGCCCGATTGCGACCCTCCTGCTTCTGGCCTCCGGCCGCCACGCCGCCCTGTCCCAGCTCGCCGGGCCGGGAGCCACCGCCCTTCGCACTCGTACTCCGGCCGACCGGTGAGAGTGTGCGGCGGAGCAGGGCCAAGGTGAGTGATCGTCGGCGCTCGCCGTCACGAGGGTGAGGCAGATGTCAACCCCGGTTGTCAGACGATCATCACGCTCGGCAACCATCCACGACCTGCGCGAGCACCGACCACCCCACTCACACCAGCCCTCCGACCAGCAACTTCAGGGTGAAACACGCTCAATGAGACACGCCCTTCGGTGGCGCCGCACGCCCGGCCGCCGGTCACCACGGATCGGGCAGGCCCTCTCCCGTGGTGATCAGGCTGCGCAGGCTGCCGTTGACGTAGTGCAGCCAGGCAGTGGAGCAAGCGCCGAAGCACTCGACGTCTGGCACCAGGCCGACGTGGGTGAACTGCAGCTCGGTGCCGCCGGCCGCGGGCACGATGTCGAACACGATCTCGCTTCCGGTCCACTCGCCCGGCTCCGAGATGAAGGTCAGGTGGCTGTCGGTGACCCGCCAGACCACGCGGCGGCCCGGCTCGAGCTCGACCACGCGCTGGAGGCTGTAGTGCTGGGGTGGATGCCGGTAGGTGAACTCGGCACCCAGCTCGTCGGCACGCCCCTCGATCTGACCCGTCCACCAGGCGCGGACGTCCAGGATGGCGGCGAAGACCTCCTCCGGTGACTGCTCGACCGGGTACGACGTCGAGTAGCCGCGCTCGGTGCGCGCCGTGCTTGCTGTGCCCATTTCGTGGCTGCCCGTCATGAGTGATCAGATCCTTGTCTCTTCGTGTCCAGTGATGAGCGGTTGCGGGATCCAGTGCCAGGTGCTGACCCGGACATCGCTCGGCACGGGCCGTCCCTTGCCGGTCTCGACCAGCCGGGGCGCAACCGGTGCGGGACGTCCACCAGCTCGTTTCCTCTTCCTCGGTTTCCGGGTGTGCGCGCCCGCTCAAGGCGCGGTCGTCCGGCGCCGCCACGGACGTGGCGGCGAGTTGCGGATGTACGGGTGCGGTCAGCCCGGCTTGCTGCTCTGGATCCGCTCGGCGATCCGCTTGATCCGCTGCAGCCGGGCGTCCCAGGTCGCGCCGACCGCGGACAGCTGGGCGACCGCACGGGCGAGCTGGGCCTCGTCCACCTCGTAGCGACGCGCGCGCCCCGCCGGCGTCACGTGCACCAGGCCGACGCGGTCCAGCACACCCAGGTGCTTGGCGACCGCCTGCCGGGTGACGGGCAGCCGCTCGCTGAGCGTGGTCGCCGTACCGCCTCCGTCGGCGAGGAGCAGGTCGAGGATCCGTCGCCGGGTCGGGTCGCCGACCGCGGACCAGAGATCGTCATCGATCGCAGTACTCACGGCCGCGTGACCAGCCTGTTGGCATATGTGACGAGGCGCGGGAGGAAGAGGTCCCAGCCGCGGACGTGGTCGAGGTATGCCTCCTCCAGCACGGCGGTCTCCCACCCGCGCTCACGGAAGCCGGTCTCCGCAAAGCGCAGCAGTGTGCCGTCACCGGACGGAACGAGGTCGAAGGTGACGAGGAGGGAGTTGCCTGGCGCCGCCGACTCGCCCTCGTCGTACACCCAGCGGAACGCGAATCGGCGGGGCGGGTCAGCCTCCAGGACAGTGAGTGGCTCAATCTTCGCGTCCGGCGAGGCCGGGTCGCCGAAGGTGACTGCGCCGGTGGCGCCGGGGACCGGGTCGAGCTCGGCGTCGTCGGGCCACCACTCGCGCAGGTGCTCTGGAGAGCTGATCACCTCGTAGACCACCTCGGGGGTGGCGTTAATGCGGAGCTCCCGCTCGATGCTTCCGTACTCCATGTGACCCTCCTGGCCTCAACGCAACTGACGGTTGCGCGTCAGCGTATCCGGCGCAGTTCATTAACGCAACGTTTGGTTGCACAAACGGTTTCGGGCGGCTCCCCGGTTCCGAAATTGGCAAGGCGCCCCGGTGCGATACCCGTTGCAGCATTGAGCGGTGTGCTGGGCGACCGCGCTGGTCAGGGCCCTGGTGGCCCTGACGAACCGGAGGGATACGGGCACGCCGCCGCTTACCGCGAGCACCACGGTCATCTCGACGTGACCTCCGGCCATGTCACCGACAGCGGACACCGCCTGGGCCAGTGGATCCTCAACGCCCGCCAGCACCGCCGCAAGGGCTGGATGCCCGCCGACCGGATCACCGCGCTGGACCGGATCGGCATGATCTGGACGCTCTGGGAATCCGATGGAGCGTGCCTCCGGCCTGATCCGGGGAACCGACGAAATGCGGCTCCCGAGGTGACGGAATGCGCCGAGCGCGTCCCGCCGCCTTGAGCGCTGCGGCGATGCTTGCGGGCTTGGTCACGTCGAGTTCGACGACGCGGAGCTGGTCCGACTCGGGCAGGACGCCCGCACAGGGGGTGCGCATCGTGGCGATGACGTTCCACCCCTGCGCGTGGGAGTGGAGGGCGGTCTCCCGGCCGTATCCGGACGACGTACCCGTGATCAGAACTGTCTGCATGCTGTGCCCCTCGGCGATGTGATGGGATCCGCGGAGCACAGGCATTTTCCTGCTCCGCAGAAGAACTCGTAATCCCATTGAATCGCCCTGACCTGCGGAAATAGAAGAACTGTCCTCGCTCCCCCTTGCGTAATCCTCCTCCGGTCAGTTGCATCCCCGCTCAGGGCAGGACACCGGTGGGGGCACGCGCGGCATCGCGCAGGCGGGCGGCGTCCCGGCTGGGCGGTGCGCCGAACTGGCGGCGGTACTCCCGGCTGAACTGGGAGGGGTTGTCGTAGCCGACGCGTTGGCCGACTCCGGTGACATCGCCCGGGTGGGTGGCGAGCAGCAGTCGGGCTTCCTGGAGCCGGATGTGCTTCTGGAACTGGATGGGACTCATCGCGGTCACGGCCTGGAAGTTGCGGTAGAAGGCGGAGGCGCTCATGCCGGACATCCGTGCCACGTCCTCGACCCGGAAGGGCTGCGCGTAGTGTTCGCGGATCCAGCGCACGGCCCGGGAGACATGGCTGAGGCTGCTGTCGGCGAGGCCGAGCTGGCGGACCGTCGCACCCTGCTCGCTGGTGATCAGGCGCCACAGGATCTCACGCTTGACCAGCGGGGCCAGTACGGCCCGGTCGCGGGGCTCGTCAAGCAGCCGCAGCAGCCGGACCACCGCGTCGAGCAGCGCGGGCGAGGCATCGCTGACGGCGATCCCCGAGGGCGTGCCGCCGCCGGCGCGGGGGGCGTCTCCGGGACCGGCCTGGAGGAGCAACTCGGCGACGGCGGAGGGTTCCAGCGTGAGCCCGAAGCCGAGCGCCGGCTGTTCGGGGTCGGCCTGGGTGAACTGTCCGGTGACGGGCAGGTCGACGGATGCGACCAGGTACTGCCCGGGGCCGTACTCGTAGACCCGGTCACCGAGAGCGAGTCGTTTGGCGCCCTGGGCGATGACCGCCAGCACCATGCCGGACATGGACGGGGCCGGCGGGTCCGGACGGTCGACCTTCGAGACGAGGACGCCGTCGATGGCGGTGGTCCAGTCGGGCCCGGCGTGCCGGGCCAGCAGGGTGCGGAGCTCTTCGAGGTGCATGCGTCCATTGCAGCACCGTTGCGGGCCATGGCTCCCGTACTCGCGAGGATCGTGCAAGTGCGGGCGAGCATCGTTCTAACGTTTCCACAGGTCAAGTGGGTTGAATGGAATCACCGCACTCCACCACCGACCGAGAAGGCAACCATGATCGCCAACTACGGCTTCAGCGCCACCCTGACCGCCAGGCCCGGCATGGGCGACCGGCTGGTCGACCTGCTGCTGACCGGCCTGAACGAGGGCAGCCCCGGCGCGAGCGAACACTGCGTCGTCTACCTGGTCTCCCGTTCCGCGTCCGATTCCGACGTCGTCCACGTCACCGAGGGCTGGACCAGCGAGGACGACCATCACCGGATCTTCGCCGGTGAGGCCGCCCAGGCCATCGTGGCGCAGATCGACCCGCTGCTGGCCAACGAGCCCGAGTACACCGACTACGTCCCGGTCCGCGGCAAGGCCGCCTTCTAAAGCCTCGATCACTCCCCCGGCCTGCCGCCTCCGCGCCCGCCGAGGCGGCATCTTCCTCGCCCGGCCGTCCGGCACCACCCACGAAAGGCAACGACCATGACCACGGCACGACCCGCCCTGGACCCCGAACTGCGTGAGCTCCTGGCCGACATGCCCCTCATGTCCCGGCTCACCCCGGAAGTCCTCGCGCAACTGCGCCAACTCCCCTCGACACCCATCGAATCCCTCCTCGAACACCGACAGGTCGACCGGCGCGAGATCACCGTGCCCGCCAAGGACGGTGCCCCGATCCCTCTGTCGGTCCTCAGCCCTGCGAACACCGATCGCACCACCGCCGTACCCTGCATCTACTGGATCCACGGCGGCGGGATGGTCATGGGCGACCGCTTTTCCCAGATCGACATCCCGCTGGAGTGGCTCGACCGGTTCGGCGCGGTCGTGGTCTCCGTGGACTACCGGCTCGCGCCGGAGGCCACCGGCACCGTCCTGGTCGACGACTGCTACCGGGGATTGCTCTGGGTCGCTGAACACACCGCCGAACTGGGCATCGACCCCGCCCGGATCGTCGTCGCGGGCGCCAGCGCGGGAGGCGGCCTCGCCGCCGGCGTCACCCTGCTGGCCCGCGACCTCGGCAGCCCGGCGATCGCCGCGCAGATGCTGATCTGCCCCATGCTCGACCACCGCAACACCACCACCTCCAGCCGCCAGTACTCCGGCGTGCCCGGCGTCTGGACCGGTGAGATGAACGCGTTCGGATGGGGCTCGGTCCTCGGCGACCTCACCGACACCGAGGTGTCCCAATACGTCTCGCCGACGTTGGCCGAGGATCTCTCGGGCCTGCCGACCACCTACATCGACACCGGCTCCGCCGAGGTCTTCCGTGACGAGGACACCGACTACGCCACCCGCATCTGGGCGGTGGGCGGCCAGGCCGAACTCCACGTCTGGGCGGGCGGCTTCCACGGCTTCGACGCCCTGTATCCGCAGGCACACATCTCGACCACAGCCCGCCGAACCCGCACCGACTGGCTCGCCCGACTTCTGCCCTCGAACTGCGCCACATAGCGCCGCTGACTCCAGCCGACGGTGCATAGACCGTAGCTTTCACGGATACGCGGTCAGCCCCCCCACAGTTGGCGAGTTTCGCCGACTCGAACGCTCAGAGTTCAGCTTGGGGACGTTGAGGGCGCCGCCCCGGCACGCACGGGAACGGCTGCGCGACCGACCGGAACCCCGGCAACAACGAGCACGAGGTGCCGGCGTCGGCTACCTCGGAGGACGTAGGTCTTCCGGGTCCTGGGCGACACTGGTCAAGTGATCATCGAACGCGCGTATGCCCATCTCTCCTCGTACGACGAGGACACCTGGCCCTGGTCGCTGCCCTGCGTCCGGCAGCTGCTCGACGAAGGGCTGCGCTTCACCGCACCGGTGACCTTTCTGGTCGGTGAGAACGGCTCGGGGAAGTCGACCCTGGTCGAGGCGCTGGCGGAGGGGTTTGGTCTGGACTCCTACGGCGGCTCCCACGACTGGCGCTACGCCTCCCCGCGTGGCAAGTCGGCGCTCGGCGAGCGGATGAGGTTCGACGCGGCCTCGCGCGGGCGCCGCATGGTCACCAGCTGGTCGGCCCGCAAGGGCTTCTTCCTGCGGGCCGAGACTGCGCTGGACGCCCTGAGCAGGGAGGGGTTCTCGCCGGACTCGGTCAGCCACGGCGAGGGCTTTCTCGCGGCGTTCCGCGGGAAGTTCCTGCACGCCGGGCTCTATGTTCTCGACGAGCCGGAGGCGGCGCTCTCCTTCTCTTCGTGCCTCGAACTGATCGGGCACATCGACCGGTTGGCCAAGGAGGGCGGTCAGGTCATCTGTGCCACGCACTCCCCGTTGCTGACAGCCCTGCCTGGCGCGGACATCGTCGAGGTCGGCGAGCACGGCATACGCAGGGTCGCCTGGCGGGAGCTCGGCGTCGTGGATCACTGGCGCCGCTATCTCGCCGACCCGCACGTCTATCTGCGGCACATCGTCGAACCGTAGGCGGCGTCCTGCTCAACTGTCGTCACCAGGGCGATGTACCAGTCGGGGGGACCCGGTCCGTTCCCGTCGACTTCGGGATCCCCTGGCGCACGGTCTACGGCTTTTTCCAGCGATGGCGGGCAAGTGGCGACCTGGCCCACATCCATGCCGAGCTGCACCAGATGGTCCGTGTTCACGTCCCAGATCGCCGTGAACAGATCGCGAGCGGCTTCAGGCTGGCCTCGGTGGTGGTGCAATTCCACCCCGTGGCCGATCCGGGTGATCGTTGGGTCGGTGATCATCGGCTGTTCCTTCACAGGAGGCTCATCTCGTGACAGTCACACGATCGTAGGAGCGCGGACGACTCCGATCGCCCCGGCGGACTCGGGCCGGGGTGAGCCGGTCGGGTGCGGCGGGTTTCTCCCAGGGCCGGCGGAGGTCCTCGGCGAGCGGCCGGGCGAGCCGGAGTTGGGTGTGGGCGACGATCAGAATCCAGGTCCACCGGTCCGCGGCCTCGGGAGTACGGAGTTTCGGGGTGGTCCAGCCGAGAGTCTGCTTCGCGAAGCGGAAGGTGTGCTCCAGATCGAAGCGGCGGAGAAATGCCTGCCAGTAACGGTCCACGTCGTCCCGGGGTAGTGCCGGTCTTCGAGGACCATAACCACACCGGCGGAGCGTCCCGGTCCTTCGAAAGGTGCTCGACCTTCAGCCGGATCAACGTGCCCTCAACCACGGGTAGTTCACCGTCGTGGTCGAGCCAGGAGGAGCGGTGGGTGAGCCTTGGGCGGACCCGGTCCCAGGCCTGGGTTTCGGCTTTGCCGTAGTTGGTGGTGTCGGTGACGGTAGTGATCGCGGGCTCGGGCCATGTCTCCGGCTTGGTGAAGCGGAATTCCGGGCCGTGCTTGGGCGGCCGGCCGTTGACACCGTGCATCCTCGGTGGTTTCGGCAGACGCATGACGCGGTCGGAGCGGACCCGGCCGACCAGCTCGACCGGCAGGTCACGCAGGGCGAAGGCTGCCACCGCCTTTGCCGCGTGGTCCTTGTCCTCGGCGCTGCAGATCTCCTGGATCGCGCGCTTGGCCGCAGGCTGCGCGGCCTTCGGCAGGGCGTCCAGGCAATTGGCGGTCTTGTGAACCCAACACCGCTGGTGGCGGGTGGTGGGGAAGACCTCGTTCAACGCGTTCCAGAAGCCGAGTGCGCCGTCGCCGACGGCCAGGACCGGGGCGCGCATGCCGCGCCGCGCGCAGTCCCGCAGCAGCCCGGCCCATGCCTCGGATGATTCGCGGTAGCCATCGGTCATCGCGATGAGTTCCTTCGTGCCGTCCGCCCACACGCCCATCAGCACCAGCACGGCTGCCTTCGCTTCCTCCAGGCGGATCCGCAGGTGGACGCCGTCGGCCCAGACGTAGACGTAGTCGGTGCCCGACACGTCACGGTCCTGGAAGGCAGCGTGATCAGCCTGCCACTGGGTGGTCAGCCGGGTCACCGTCGCCGGCGAGAGGCCGGCGGCTGAGCCGAGGAACTGCTCCAGCGCAGGCACGAAGTCGCCGGTGGACAGGCCGTGCAGATAGAGCAGCGGCGACACTTCTGCGATCTTCGGGGACTTGCGGCACCAGGGCGGCAGGATCGCCGAGGAGAACCGCCGACGTTCGCCCGTGGCCTCGTCGATGCGCTTGTCGTTGACGCGCGGTACCCTCACCTCGACCGTCCCGGCAGCGATGGCCACCTTCCGCGGCTGGTGGTAGCCGTTGCGAACCACCATGCGGCGGCCCGACTCGTCCCGCTGCTCGGTCAACTCAGCTATGTAGGTGTTGACTTCCGCTTCCAGGGCGGCGGTCAGCACCCTCCTCGCGCCCTCCCGGACGATCTCGTCGATCAGGGAGCCGTTCGGGGTGGAGCCATCGGCATTGACACGCTCAGCACGGGCGTGCCTTCCCGACCGACGTTCGCAGCGTCGGCCTATTCGGTGACCTTCAATCGATCACTCGGGAAGGTACGCCCTTCGCGTGCTCCCCGAGGCCCGATCCACAGGTCATGAGCATTGCTCCGCTCAGTGACCTGCACGTTTATGAGGGACTGAAAGGGTCCGAAGAGTTGGCCGGGCCTCCTCGTCCCTTCAGCGACGTATGGCGTCCAGGATCCGAGCCTTCACCGACCCGGGCCCCGCCGTCCTGGGGTTTCGTTTTCTGCCGGGTCCCGCTCGAAGCGGACGAGGAGCAGCCCGTCAGGGACCAGTGACTCACGTCACGAGCAGAGCGTCCTGATCAGCGCCTCGTTGATCTCCTTGGCCTGGGCGTCAGTGACTGCGTGGTCGCTGGTGGAGAACCGGTCCTTGGCTTTCGTGTCGGACTCGCCGAACTTCGTTGAGGGTGGCGCACTGGTCGCGTGCGGCGTCGATCGCCTTGTCCTCGTCGGTGACGATGGCGGGGTTGACGTCCTTGAGGGCGGCGATGAGCGCGCTGCGCTCGGAACCGGTGGGCACCGCCGGGATGTCGTCGCTGCTGCAGGCAGTGAGGGTGATGGTGAGTACGGCCGTGACGGTGGCTGCGTAACGGATGCGCACGGTACTCCCTGGTACGTGGTGACAGGAGTGCTCAGGGTGTCAGCGCTGAGCGACAGGCACGGGGCTTGTAGATGTTCCCTGACACACGATGCCGACCCCGGGCCGGGCGCGGCTGCGGCTGGACAGCCGGTTGGTGAAGGCGCTGTGGGATTCGTTCACACCGCCTGCTGGAGGTCGGCTCGCAGTGCCTGGCCGAGCCAGGTGTAGTCGTCGGCGTGGGAGGGGCGCGGCTGGTGTCCCCTGACGACGGCGATGAGCTGCCGGTACCGCTCGGCCCCTGCGGCCAGGCCCGCCTCCAGGCACTGCAGGAGATTGCGCCGGTCAGCGTCACCGAACAGCTCGGTCAGCACGGCGGAAGCCTCCGGCGTGTCGGGGGCCACCCCCTTTTCACGGATTGCGCCGACGACCTGCACCACCTGTCCGGCGAACCAGATGGAGCCGCCCGAGCCCCGTCCGGGTGCACTCAGCTCCAGCATGGTTCGCATCCGGGAGCGGAAGCCCTGATCCTGGATCAGTTCGGCCAACTCCAGCCACGCGTCCACCTGCTCCGCTGTTGGGCTGTCGGGGAGTTCGAGCGGAGAGCGCGCCAGCCGCTCGCCGATGCCTGGAGCGACCGCCAGTCCGTCGGCCACCTCCGTCTGGAAGTCTTCGATGATTTTCCTGCGCTCGTCGACCGAGAGTCGTGCCAGCTTGTTCATCATCGCTGTCTCCTGGGCGGTGGAACCGCGTTTCGTAACGGTGGCCAGCACGGCCCGGTTGATTTTCAGGGCGTGGATCCGGGCGTCGAGAGCGTCGACGTGCGCCGCAGCGACGTCCGCGATCGTTGCCTCGCTTCTCAGGACCTGGCTGATCGCGTCAAGGCCGAGCCCCAGCTCCCGCAGGGTGCGGACGAGCTCAAGACGGGCGATGGCCTCCGCTCCATAGAGCCGGTAGCCACCTTCGGAGCGTTGTTCGGGCGGCAGCACGCCGATATCCGACCAGTAGCGGATGGTGTGGACGGCGACATCAGTACGTTCGGCGAGCTGCCCGATGGTGAGCCGGCCGAGGAATTCGTCCTTCATGTGACGAGTCTGAAGCCTCAAGCCACTTGAGACTCAAGGACCACTTCAAGTTCTTGCCGCACTCCCCCGGAATCCGGCGGTCGGCCGGAACGCGTCTGGGCGCTACTTGGGCGAGTTCCACCAGGCGGAGCCGGCGGCGCGGATCGTGTTGGTGCCGCAGTGCACCTCGCCGCCGAAGACGTGGTGGGTGCGCCAGTCGTTCAGGTAGCGCACCCGCATGCCGACCGTGGCGTACGCCTTGGTCACCGCCTCGGCGAGGATGTCCTTGCCGGCCACGACCGGGCCCCACTGCTTGGGGGCGAGGTACTTGTGGGGGGGGCGAGTACGACCCCGTTGATGGCTCCGGGGTAGTAGGCGGCGAGCTTTAGGGCCCGGCCGACGGCTCACCCTGTCCGGGGAAGCCTGCGAAGCGCTCGAACATCGCCGGGGTCTTCACGATCTCGGCGTCCGTGACGCCGGTCTCGCGCTTCAGCAGCCCCAGGTTCTCCTTGATCTTCCGGGCGGCGTAGGCGTTGTCCTTGAGCAACTTCTTGTTGGACAGGCCCCGAACATGGGTGGGAGCTGCCGCCATGTGCAACCAGATGTGGCAACGAACAGAATCGCGGCCAGGACTCCGCGATCGTCAACCCTCGGACGTCCACCGCCCTGCGGACGCACCGGCGCCTCGGGCATCACTCGAAGGAAGAGCTCCCATAACCTGTCTGGCACCAGCTGCCGCACCAAATCCATGCCATGACAACGAGGACCCCGGCCAACCGTCGCCAGAAGGAGTGCTCGATGCTGGCACGAACGATTCCCGGCGAGCATCTTCAAGGGGCATGACCGTCATGACTGACTACCTACAGGCCCTCTTCGCCATGCTCGGCCCTGGAGAGGATCGCTACGCCGACCCCGCGGCCTGGCTCAGCCTGGAGGAGGAACTCGGCAGGACGTTTCCGGCGGACTACAAACAGATCGTCGACGCCTATGCGCCAGTGCAGATCAACGGACACCTCACCCTGTCCCACCCTGCGTCAAGCTGGTGGAACCTGGGCGAGGAGATCCGCTCGACGTCGGAAGTCTGGGCCGACAGCAAATGGGAGTCCTACATCACTGAGCCGGACGACGATCCTCGCGTCTTCTGCCAGCTTCCCCAGCTCAGCTTCGGAACCGCCGAAGGCCTCATACCCATCGCCGCTACTGATCAAGGAGCTGCGGTCTTCGTAGCCTCGTCGGTCCACGGGTTCTCCGACGGTGTGGTGGTTCAAGGGGCAGAGGGCGACTGGGTCGGACACCCCATGACATTCGCCGAGTGGCTGTACCGCTACCTCATCGGTGAGGAGATGGCCGGCTGGGACAGCACAGTCTTCTACCCCGGCCCCGTGTGGCTGGAGTACCCACCTGCAGGACCAGGTCAACCCACACGCGAGGCGTACGGCCCTGACCGCGGAATGTGACTCACGCACCAACTGAGCCCATCGGATCCCCTGCGGCGACGCCCGTTCCGAGCGGAAAATGGGTGTGGTTGCTGCCTGTTGACGCCGTCTTGTCTGTGACCTTCGAGGTCGTAACTGAGCCGGGCGCGGGGAGCCAGTCATCGGGCGCCTTCAGTGTCGCTTCGAGCACGCGGATGAGATTCCTCCACCAGCCCTTTGGCTCCCACAGGTGGCAGCCGTCCGGGAGTTGAGGGAGGGCCGTGGTGCTGGAAGAGACGCAGGACACCGAGGAGATCATCGAGCGGGTTGCCGCGCTGGACATCGGCAAGGCCGAGGTCGTGTGCTGCACCCGGGTGCCCCGTGAAGGGTCCCCGGGGAGGCGCATGCAGGAGGTCGTGACCTACCCGACCATGACCCGATCCCTGCTGGGCATGTGCGACCACCTGCGCTGCCTGGGGGTGACCCGGGTGGTCATGGAGGCCACGTCCGACTACTGGCGGTCGGCGTTCTACCTCCTGGAGGCGGCCGGCTTCGAGGTGTGGCTGGTCAACGCCCGCGACGTCAAGCACCTGCCGGACCGGCCCAAGACCGACAAGCTCGACGCGGTCTGGCTCGCCAAGATCGCTGAACGGCAGATGATCCGCCCCAGCTTCGTCCCGCCGCGCGAGATCCGCGCGCTGCGGGACCTGACCCGCTACCGCACCGACCTGGTGGCAGCACGCACCAGCGAGAAGCAGCGCGTGGAGAAGCTTCTGGAGGACGCCCAGATCAAGGTCACCGCGGTGGCCACCGACGTCTTCGGCCCCTCCGGACGGGACATGCTCGCCGCGCTGATCGCCGGCGAGCGTGACCCCAAGGTGCTGGCCCAGTATGCCCGCCGCCGCCTGCGCGCCAAACTCGCCGAGCTGGAGGAGGCGTTCACCGGCCACTTCACCGACCACCACGCATTCCTGCTCACCAAGATGCTCGGCCGCATCGACGCCATCAACACCGACATCGCCGCGATCGACGCCCGGATCGGCGCGGAGGTCACCCCCTACGCCGACGCGATCGCCCGGCTCAGCAAGATCCCCAGTATCAGTCCGATCGCCGCCCACGTGATCATCGCCGAGATCGGCCTGGACATGACCCGCTTCCCCACCGCCGCCCACCTCGCCTCATGGGCGAAGTTCGCCCCCGGCGTCAAGGAATCCGCGGGGAAGAAGAAGGGCCGGGGCACCACCGGCCACGGCAACTCCTACCTGGCCCGCGTGCTGGGCAACTGCGCCACCGCCGCCGGAAAGACCGACACCTTCCTCGGCGAGCGTTACCGGCGCATCGGCCGCCGTCGCGGCAAGAAGAAGGCCCTGGTCGCGGTCGGCCGCTCGCTCCTGGTGGTCATCTGGCACCTGCTCTCGACCCCGGACACCCGCTTCCAGGACCTGGGCTCCGACTACTACGACACCCGCATCGACCCCGACCGCCGCAAGCGCAACCACATCCGCCAGCTCGAAGCCCTCGGCTTCACCGTCACCCTCGCACCCGCCGCATGACAGAGACCCAGTCCACCCGTCGGCACTTCGCCACGGGCTGATGACGCGCGCCTTCCGGTCCCTCCAGTTTCGGATGAGACGACGTCTTAAACCGGTACGTCGGCTTGGTGATACCGGCCTTGCGCACCTCCTTGGCGAACTCTCGCGTGAACTTCCGCTGGTTGGGGCCCTGGCGGCTTCCGTCCACGACCACCAGCGCCTGCTCCGGTCGCTGCAGGTGGTGCTGGGTCAGGAGCGGGGCGGCGCGCAGCATCACCTCGTCCGCCCGTCCAGGCCGAGCCGGAGCCCGGCGCGCAGTTCGGCGGCGGTGACGCGGGTGCCGGTGGTGACGTAGGTCCAGGTGTCGCCGCGCTTGAGGAACAGCCGCAGCCCTCCTCGGTCGGGACATAGGTGATGTCGCCGCGCCAGCGGCTGTCGACGCCGGCTGGGTCGGGACCGAACTGCCGCAAGATGAGGTCGGGCCGGGTGGCTGCGCGAGGGTCGGGGGTGGTGGTCAGGTGCCGTCGTCTGCGGTAGCGGCCCTCCAGGCCGCCGCCCGCATCAGTCTGGCGATGCGGCAGCGTCCTCAGACAGCACCCTTGCTTTTCAGCACGGCGTGGATGCGTGGAGCGCCGTAGGTGCCGCGCGACTTGGCGTGGGCCTCGGTGATCTGCCCGGTCAGCTCGGCGTCACGAACCGCCCGCGGACCGGGCTTGCCGGTGCGGCGTGCAGAGAAGGCGGTTCTGGAGACCTTGAGCAGTTCACACGCGCGCTTGACGTTGTGACCGTCTCGCTTCTCCGCCTCGATGAACGGGTGCACCGTCACCGGGTCTCCTCCGCGAAGAAAGCCGTGGCCCGCTTGAGGATGTCGACGTCCTCGCGCAGTCGGCGGTTCTCCCGCCGCAGCGCGGCCAGCTCCTCGCGTTCACTGCTCGTCAGGCCGTCGCGTTCGCCCGCGGCGACCTCGGCCTGGCTGACCCACAGCCGCACCGCGGTCTCGGTCAGGTCAAAGCCCTTCGCGATCTGGCCGACCGAGCGGTCACCACGCCGGCACAGCTCGACGATCTCGGCCTTGAACTCCGGCGTGAACGAACGGCGAGGCCGAGGCTTCTTCTTCCCCATGCTCTCCATGATGGACATCCTTCCGGGGCGGAGCCCCTGATCTCGGATGTCCGTCTAAGCGGATCAAGCCCACCTGATCTGCAACCGGGCGTGAACGCTTTCACCGGTTCTGTGGCGCGGGGGCGTTGTCCGGCAGTGCGGGGTTGGAGCGCTGACACCGCCTCACCCCCCTGTCCGGGCGGGTGACGGCGGCTGGCGGGGGCGCGGCGACCGTGGCAAGGTCAGCGTAATCGTGAATATGCCGTGGGTGAGAGGGAGTTCGTGGACACGCAAGTGTGGGACGCACTGGTCGCATCGATGAAGAACGCGTACGCCGCGGGCCTGGGCGAGGGTGCGGTGCCCCGCCCGGTCATCATGCCGTTGGTGCGCGGCGAACTGGTCGGCCTGATCTGGGTACGCCCCCTCAAGGCCGGCAAGGACGCACTCACCGGCATTGCCGCGCTCTCGAACATCGCCGCGGCGGCCGGCGCCGACGAAATCGTCCTTGCCTGGGAGACCCACGACGTCGCCACCGCCTGCCGGCTGCCCCTCGTCGACCCGGCGCCGTGCCTGAACATGGTGCACGCGACGAAGGACGGCCACGTCCTGCACCAACTCCCCTACACCGAGCAGTCATCCCTGGCCCAAGCCCCCGAAGGCCCGGCCGTGGTGGGACCCCGGTGGCTTCCTGCCCTCGAGCCCCAGCCAGGCGGCGAGTTGGTCCCGCCGATCCAGGCCGCCGTCAACTACTCCTTCACACCGCTCGAGCTGGACCACCCCTCCCCCTTTGGTGTCACGGTCGTCCTGATGGAAGAGGACGGCTACAGCGTGCGTCTGACCGAGACGTTCGCCCGCTGACCCGGCGCAGGCGTCGGACACCAGGTGCCCGCCAGGCCCTGAGGATGAGACGCGGAACCGGATCCGGGCGGCAGAGGAGCCGTCAACCGGCACGTAGTTGTAATGGTGTTGCGGGAGACCCCGAGGAGCTTCGCGATCGAGGTGACGGTGGTCTCCGGTCGTGCGAGCAGGTCGCGGGCGTGACGTACCTGTCGCAACCGTCGAGCCAACGGTTCAGCCTTCTGTCGGTGCAACCCTCTCCGTGGCCGGGGTGGGTTGCGGCAGGCGCGGCGCGGGCCAGGCCGGGTCCCACCGCCAGCTGGCCCATGCGTCGGCGTCCGCGAAGGGGCCGGAGCGTTCCTCGAGCATCGCGAGGACCTTGGCGCGGGCGGTGTCCACGGCCTGGTGCTCGGTGTCGGTGACGATGCCGAGACGTCGCACGTGCGCGTACTCGTCCAGGTCTTTCCACTGCCATCGGCTGAGGTCTGGATCGATGAGGAGGTCCACGGTGAGGTCGAAGGTGTCGAACCCGTCCTGCGTACGTCGGGTGGGGTGCTCGAAGTTCACGTACCAGTTCCGCAGCCGGCGCCCGCTGTCGGTGGGGACGAAGAAGGCGTTGACGCTGAACCACATGCCGGGCGGCTTCCACAGCAGCAGCTCGGTCTCCTGCCACACGCCGGGCGCGAGCTCCCACTGGCCCGTCGCCATCGCGTCGAACGCCTCGGTGCGCACCGAGCGGTCGCCGTCGGCGCGGGCCTTGGCGTACAGGGCGGGCCAGCGGGCCTCCGCTCCGGGCGCGCAGGCGGTCACCAGCGCCGCTTCGGTGTCGGCGACGACCCGCAGGGCCTGCTCGCTCCACACCCGCCCGGCGCGTTGCACGTCGCGCCGTACGACCGTCTGCCCTGCCTCGAATCTGCGCACCGGCTTCTCTTCCGTCCCGGCCGGGATGCCCGATACCGGACAGCAGCTCAGCGCCGACCCGGGCGCCTGGGCAAGCCCCCGCGCGGGAGAGCTTGCCCAGGCCGCCTTCGCTCACCGGCCGAAGCGGCGACGGCGAGCTGTTGGTGCAGGCATGGTCATGGCTTCCGCCTTGTGCACGATGAGGTTGATCGCGCCGTGCGAGCGCTCGACATGCCCGTCGAGCAGCACAGCGGGGGCCTCGATCACGGTGCGTCCGTAGTGGTCCCAGACGGGGGGTGCGAAGACCAGGTTGATCATGCCGGTTTCGTCTTCGAGTGCGCCGAAGGCGACGCCGCGCGCGGTGGGCGGGCGCTGCAGGTATTTGGCGAGTCCGCCGAGCCGGACCCGGGTCTGGTCGGCGGACAGGTGGCTGCGCGGGGAAGGCGCCGGCCACCCACTGGGGCGGTGCGTCGGTGCTCGCCAAAGCCGTCGAACGCCCCGGCTGCGGCGAGGTGTTCCATCAGCCGCGCGGGCAGTCGGGTGCGGCGGGCGACGTCCTCCAGATCCTGGAAGGGCCGCTCGGCGCTGGCGGTAACGATCGTCCGGGCGGCGTCCTCGCTGAGACCGGTGACGCTGGTCAGGCCGCGCCGGATGGCGGGCTGCCCGGAGGGGTTGGCCGGATCGGGGACGAGGGTGGCGTGTACGTCGGAGGCCTGGATGTCGACGCCGTGCACGGTGATGCCACGGCGTTTCGCGTCCTGGATGAGGGTCTGGGAGTCGTAGAAGCCCATGGGCAGATTTGCCATGATCCCGGCGAGCAGTGCGGCCGGGTAGTGGTGTTTGATCCAGGCGCTGGCGTAGATGATGCCGGCCATCGACTGGGCGTGGGACTGCGGGAAACCGTAGTCGCTGAAGGCCTCGATCATGTGGGTGATGCGCTCGGCGGCCGCGGTGGGAATGCCCTTGCGGGCCATGCCGTCCAGGAGGCGGCCGCGCAGTTCGGCGACCTTTTCGGGGGCGTGTTTGGCTGCCATCGCCTTGCGCAGCCGGTCCGCCTCCCCCGGAGAGAACCCGGCGCAGTCGATCGCCAGCATCATGGCCTGTTCCTGCCACAGGGCAACCCCCCATGGTCGCTTCCAGGGCGCGCTGGGCGAGCGGGTGCGGGTAGGTCACCGGCTCTTCGCCGCGGCGGCAGCGCAGCAGCGGGTGTTTGGAGCCGGCCTGGATGGGGCCCGGCCGGATGATGGAGGCGGCGATGGCGAGGTCGTCGAAGGTCTCGGGCCGCAGCTGGGGCAGGGTCGAGACCTGGGCCCTGGACTCGACTTGGAAGACGCCGATCGTGTCGCCGCGCGCGATGATGCGATAGACGTCCGGATTATCCTGCGGGATCGAGGCGAGATCGAGG
Source organism: Streptomyces sp. NPDC006365 (assembly GCF_042870755.1). Lineage (NCBI taxonomy): Bacteria > Bacillati > Actinomycetota > Actinomycetes > Kitasatosporales > Streptomycetaceae > Streptomyces > Streptomyces sp. NPDC006365. The sequence goes on along the minus strand of NZ_JBIAHS010000033.1, from coordinate 15,218 downwards.
TGCACACCGTGGTGTTCGGCGATCAGGTCGCACGCGGTGTGCAGGGCGGACAGCATTCCGAGGCCGAGCAGATCGATCTTGATCAGGCCTGCTGCGGCCACATCGTCCTTGTCGCCCTGCAGGACCGAGCGGCCTTCGGCGGTGGCCCACTCCACGGCATGATCTCGCCGATGGGCTGCCGGGTGAGGACCATGCCCCCGGAGTGCACGCCCAAGTGCCGTGGCAGTTTGTGGAGTTGGGCGGCGAGTTCGCGTACGTCGGCGGGCACGTCGGCGTCCGGTGCCGGGGGCTCGTGGTGGTGGATGTGCCGGGTCATCTCGCGGATACGGCCGATGGGATAGCCCAGCGCCCGCCCAGCCTCCTGTACGGCCAGCCGCGGCCGCATCGTGATCACGTTGGCGACCTGGGCGGCATGCCGGCGGCCGTAGCGCTGGTTGACGTCGCCTTTACCGACTCTCCGAGTGTTCCGGTCGGCCCTGACCTGTGATGATGCGTCACGTAGGTGTTCATGACGAGCAAAGTCCGTCCCCTCTCACGCCAGCTGCTCTAATGTCGCCGACGCTGGATGGGGTGTGGTCTTCATGAGACTGCCTGTTGTCCTCAAGCTCTGCGGATGGCTGCGAGGTAAGAACGGCATCGCAGGACGACCAGGCAGGCTGGCTGAGCAGGGGGTGAAAGCGGGTGAACAAGGCGAGGAGTTCGCCTCCTCGCTGTTCCCGGAAGGACGGGTCGATGCAGGCGAGGTCGAGTTCGTTGGCGGCCGTGAGCTCGGCGATGTCGTGACGCCGTTGAGGTTCGGGGAGGCCGGCGTGATCGGTGAACCGGTCATGGACGTAGCCATCGGCATCCGTCAGTGCTGAATAGGTGGCTTTCCGGTCGCACGAGCCGTAGAGATCCACGATGGCTTCGGCCTCGGCTCCGATCACCGCCGCGAGTTCGGCACGGCGGTCCAGGGACAGCAGCGCGGTGGGGAAGCCGTCGGTTCCGTAGTACGCGTGGCACAGGCCCGCGAGCCGGAGGGCGGGGCGGGCGCCCCACGCCGCGAGCTGTTCCTGGACGCGCTGGAGGTGCGCGAGGAGGCTCCGGGATGGACGAGCTCCGCCGCACCGAGATCGCGCAGGAAAGCAACGGCCTGAGCGGATGCGGAGGGTAAGACAGACACGGGCGGGCCCCTTCCGTCGCTCGGATCGGCACCTGTCCGTGCCTTCGCCTGGAGCCCGGACCGCGCGAAGACGCCGGACGGGTTGCCGTTGCCTCGATGTGCGCCCTTGGCCTCGCGCTTTCACACCCCGCCTCGGTCTGGACGGCAGCCGTCGAGCTCGGTGACGAGATCCGCGACTGCGCTTTTCGAGTGCCGGAAACGACATGGCAAGGGCCAGTGGCGGGCGGACACCGCCACTGGCCCTTCCGGTGAATCGCTGTTGGTCAGCGCAGGCGGTCCTTGGCCTTGTAGTAGGCGCCGCCGAATGGCAGGAACCAGGCGGTGCCGTTGTAGAAGGGGACGGGAACCTTGGGGAAGCCAAGGTCACGCAGGGGGTTGGCCTCCGGCTTGCCGTCCATCATCTCGGCGACCGCCCGGCCCATGTAGGTGGCCATCTGGACTCCATGGCCGCAGTACCCCATGGAGTAGTACAGGCCCTTGGCCCCCTGTGCCTCACCCGCGTGCGGGAGGCGGTCCCAGGAGAAGCCGACCATGCCGCCCCAGACGTAGTCGACCCGGACGCCCGCCAGTTGCGGGAAGATCTCCGTCATCTCCCGCTTCAGGACGTCCCCGCTCTTCGCGTCGGAGGCCGGGTTGGAGGGCGCGAAGCGGGCCCGGCCACCGAAGGCGAGGCGGTTGTCGGGGGTGAGGCGGATGTAGTGGCCGACGTTCTTGGAGTCGACCACCAGGCGCCCGTTGGGAATGATGTCGCGAGCGCGCGCCTCGCCGAGCGGTTCGGTGACGATGATGAAGCTGCCGACGTTGATCAACCGCTTCCGGAACCAGGGCAGCGCCTTGTCGGTGTAGGCGTCGGTGGCCGCCATGACCTGCTTGGCGCGGATGGTGCCGTGCATGGTCTCGACGAGGAAGCCGCCGCCGGGGGTCCTCGTCAGGCCCGTGGCGGCGTTCCGTTCGTGGATCTCCGCACCGGCGTGTTCCGCGGCCTCGGCCAGGCCATGGACGAACTTGCCCACATGCAGGGCCGCGCCGAGCGGGTCGAGCAGCGCGCCGTGGTAGTAGTCGGAGCCGAGTTCGGCGCGCAGTTCACTCTTGGTCAGCAATACCGTGTCGTGGCCGAAGTTCTCGGCCAGATCGCGCTGCTTGGCCCGCATGGCGTCGAAGTGCTGGGGTTTGAAGGCGACGCCGAGGCGCCCGGCACGGTGGAAGTCGCAGTCGATCTTCTCCCTGACCGCGAGCTCCTCGACGAGGTCCACCGCATCGCGGAACGCATCGTAGATCTCGCGGGCGCGCTCCATCCCGTAGCGCTTGCGGGCCTCGACCGGGCTGATGGTGATGCCGGGGTTGCAGTGGCTGCCGTTGCGTCCGGAGGCTCCCGAGCCGACCTTGTCCTTCTCGACGAGGACGACCCGGGCGCCCTTGCGGGCGGCGTGGTAAGCGGTGGACAGTCCGGTGAGGCCGCCGCCGATGACCACCACGTCGGCCTCGTCCGGCAGGTCCTTTCCGGACCGGTCGGGCAGTGCGGGAGCAGTGTCGAGCCAGTAGGGGATCTGCTTCATGGCGTGCGTCCTTTGCGTTCTCTATCCTGTGTCGCCGTGTCGCCGGTCGCCGTGGGGTCAGCAGCCGAGCAGGGCCGGCAAGCCGGACAGGTCGGGCAGCTCGTCGTAGGGCTGGTAGTCGGCGCTGCCGCTGTGGAATTCGTAGCGGTTGATCCACACGCGGCGAGCGAGGCCGAGGTCGCGGGTGGGGATGAGGTCGTACTCCCAGCCCTGGGCGACGTGGATGACCTGCGACGGCTCGACGCCCATGGTCTGGAAGGCGTACTCGAAGGCCTGGCGGTCCGGCTTGTAGGCGCCGGCCTGCTGGGCGGTGATGACATGGTCGAACTCGACGCCGATGTTGGCCAGGTTCTGGGCGATGAGGTCGTCGTCCGTGTTGGAGATGATGGCGATCTCGTACCGGGACTTCAGCGCCCGCAGGGCGGCCGGGACCTCGGGGTGGGGGCCGAAGGTGGGCACGGCCGCGACCAGGGCCTCGCCGTCGGACTTCCGGTACTCCAGGCCGTGCAGACGCATGGCTGCCTCCAAGCTGGAGGGCAGCACCTCGCGGAAGGGGCGGTAGGCCTCCAGGACGGCCTGGAACCGCATGACGCGGAAGTCGTCGAGGAACTCGTCGACGTTCAGGCCGTCCAGGTCCAGCCGGTCGGCCAGGACCTTCAGGGTAGTGGGGCCGAGCTGGAAGTCGACCAGGGTGCCGTAGGCATCGAAGGTGACGATCTGACGCATGGCGTTCAACCTCTTTTCGGGCGTATCGGACACCCCGTTCACTGGGAGTCACGATCTCGTCGAGTGCGGCCAGGTCCGCCGCATCGGGGTTCAGGAGGCTGCCGCGGCGTTGGCGGCGACCTTGGGCATGGGGTGAGGTGGTGCCCGAGGGGCCGCCGCTGGAGGACGAGCCCCCGGACAGGGCCGGGGACGGTGAAAGCTGATCAGGTAGTCGGCGGCAGCACCATTACTGCTCCGAGTGCGATGAGCCTTTCTCCAACCCGAGGTGATGCGTCAGTGAAGCACCGTGGACAATCCGGCAACAAGGGACGTGAGGCCGCGAGATCGACCGCGTATTTTGTGCCTGTGCACAATTTCCTGTCAGGAACCTGGTGCGGTTCCCGCCCGAACCGGCTGAGTCTCTGAGCGGCACCGCGAGCGGCTCCAGCACGAACTGCCGCCGCTTCGCGCTGCCGCCCGGCGGCGTGACCGGGCTGTCTGGCCGCCAAGACTGCCGTCCTCATGAAGGGCATGTGGCCTCTGACCGCGGCACTGCGGCTCCGGCTCTCGCGGTCCCCGGCCGGTTGCCGCAACCCGTCCAGCGATCGGTGGATCAGGACACCGTCGCCCGGAAGCGGGCGCCCGCGTCCGTCTCCAGCCAAGCCAGGGCCAGGACCAGCCGGGCGGCGTCGTTCGGTCTGGACAGCTTCAGCCCGGTCGCCTCTTCCGCGGCCTGCAGGCGATTGCCCACCGTGTTCCGGTGACGGTAGGTGCGTGCGGCCACCTCAGCGACCGAGCCCAGGTCGAGGTACCAGCGCAGGGTCTCGACGATGTTGTCGCGGTCGCGCAGCTCGAGGAGTGGGCGCAGCACGCCGGTGGCCATCGCACCGGTGAGCTCCTCCTGCGCCGACATGATCGCCCCGACCCAGTGGCCCTCCACGTGCCGCACTCCGGGCTGCGCGGAGCTGCGGATCGCGGCCCGTGCGAACCGGATGCCCCGTGCCGTCAGCGCCAGCCCGGGGACTTCCGCTACGCCGCAGCGCCACGGAGCGAACGGCCGGAGCATGGCAAGCGTGGTCTCTTGATCGCACCGTCCGTGACGGATGATGCCGAGGAGCTCGTCGCCCATCCATCCGAAGTGACGCAGCAGGTCGCCCCGACGCAGCGCATCGTCGACCTGGGACAGAGCCGGGTCCCCGGTAGGAACGGATTCGACCACGACCACGGTCAGGGCGACGTGCTCGGAGAAGCCCAGCAACGTCGAGGCCTCGGCGACCGTGGAGGGATCCTGCTCCCCTTCCAGGACAAGGCGGCTGAAGGCGCGGTTGCGCACCTCCGTACGACGGCTCGCCAGGTCGCGCTCGGTGCGGCGGTAGGCGTCGACGACCTCGACGCTGTTGGCGTCCGTCGCCTCCCAGACGCGGATCAACCCGTCGAGGAAGTCGGGATCGGCGCTGATGCCACGTGCTCGCCCCTCCGCGAGCACGGCCTCCCACAGGGTCCTGAGGTCCAGCTGGAAGGAGTGCATCAGAGCGGTCAGGGGAAACGCCTGTTCCGCTCGCTCGCGTCCCACGTCCTCGGTGGCGCGCGAGACCGTCCGGGGCACGGGACCGCCGGCCAGCCGGGTCAGGGCGAGTTCGAGGGTTCGCCGCATCCCCTCCCGTTTCTGCACCGGGTCCCAGTCCGCCGAGGCGTAGGCGGCCTCCTCGGCTTCCAGCTGTTCGAGAGCACGAGAGGTCAGTTCGTCGAGTCGTTCCTCGAGGAGCTGGCGCGCGATCGCCTGCACGGCGTCGTGGCGGGCCCCACCCTGGCGGCGTCCCGGGCCGCTCACGAGGACCGCCCCTCGCGACGACAGCCGTCACCGGACGGATACGGGGCCGTCTCCGGGAAATGCCGCTGACATGCCGGTGGGGCTCCCTGACAGAAATTGTGCACAGGCACAAAATACAGGGCCGATGTCGCGGCCTCGCGTCCCTTGTTGCCGGATTCTCCGCGGTGTTTCACTGACGCATCACCTCAGGCTGGAGAGGGCTCGTGAATGACCACCCACTTGGAGCAGACATGGCGCTTCCGTAAGCACCTGATCCCCAGTCCGTCACCTTGAGTAGGCGCTGCTGAGAGGCACCGCGTCCCTCGAGTCAGTCTCAGCCTTCCGCTACAGGGCCCACCAGGACCGCGATGACCAAGGCGGCCGAGCCAACCGGTTCGCCAGGCAGAGCGGGATCGAGATCACCCAGGACTCCCCCAGAGACTACGCCGGGCTCAAGGCGAGGGTCGACGACCAGAACGTCACCTGGGAGGTCATGACGGCCGCCGCGTGAGCTGATGACCGGTCTCGATGAACGCTCCGTCCTTGACGGACGGCCCACCTCGGACCTGATCGCCGACCAGGTGTTGAAGCGCGTCCTGGCCCGGGCCCAGCAGCCGTGGTGATGGGGCATCGAAGTACCGAACGGGGGAGTTCGCCTGGACCTGCCGGTCGCCGACGTGGTCGAGATCTCTGCAGCCCGTGAAGTGATCGAGACCACAGCCGCGGCCGCCGGCCCGCCTCCGCCCAGGAACCGCATCAATCGGACCGTCCGGGAGCCGACTGACACCGTCGGGCAAAGGTCCGGCACGGGTGGTGGCGGGGGACCGGCCACGAACCGAGCGTCGTGACACAGGCCCACGGTGAGTGATGAGCGACCTGACGACGAGAGAGAGAACGCACCGATGACCTCAGCGACCACCACCGGCCAGGACGGAACGGCCATCCCCGGTCACACCGGCCAACTGCCGGGCTCGCTCCTCGATCACGTGCTGCGGCAGTCCTTCGGACTCCAGGGATATGTCCAGCACCCACTGGGAGGGGAGGTCGACCAGAACGTCCGGATCACCGGCGACGACGGCATGCGCTACTTCGTACGGGTCACCCGCGCGAAGCCGGACTCAGCCGACGTCCTCTGGCAGAACTCACTCCTCCAGCATCTGGCCTCCACCGTTCCCGACCTTCCGGTGCCACGACTGGTCCCGACACGCGATGGGAAGTACCTTGCCAGCGTCGTCCACGAGGGCCGAACGCACGTGGTCCGCGTGATGAGCTGGCTTGAGGGCCGAGTCCTGGTGGATCTCGACGACCACCCCGCGGCGCTTCTGCGTCAGCTGGGAGAAGCCGCTGGGCGGCTGAGCCTCGGACTCTCCAGCATGGAGCCACCGGTGGGCTTGGAACCGCACGACTGGGACATGCGCCGGGCCGCTGAGATCGTCGAGGCGTCGCTGCACGCTGTACAGGACGCGGACCGGCGGGAATCGGTGCGCACGATCATGGGCTGGTACGACGATCTCCTGCCGGCATTGGACCGACTGCCGCGGAGCGTCCTACACCAGGATCTCAACGACGCCAACGTTCTGGCCGACGCCGACGAGGACGGGGTGCTGCGGATCTCGGGCATCGTCGACCTGGGCGACTCGCTCTACAGCGTGCGCGCGGCAGAGGTGGCGATCGCGGCGGGCTACGCCATGGTCCGCAAGGCCGACCCGCTCACCGCGGCGGCCGAAGTCGTGGCCGGCTTCCACTCGGTGCTCCCCCTCACGGCGGAGGAACTGGCGGCTGTCTATCCGTTGGCGACCGCCCGGCTGTGCATGAACGCCGTGACGTGGACGCGCCGGGTCGCCGAGAGCGACACTCCGTACGGGCGGACCCGCGTGCAACACACCTGGCCGGCGATCGCGCAGGTGGCCGAGGTCTGCCCTGACGTCGCCGAGGCGACGTTCCGGGTCGCCTGTGGACTCCCCCGGACGCCGGAGCAGGGGGGCTTGGAAGAGGTCTTGGCAGAGGCGGCCCGAGACGGTGCCCCGCACACACCGGCCCCGCAGCTGCTCGACCTGCGACCGGCAAGTGATCTCTACGACGAAGTCGACTGGCACGAAGCGAGGGCGGTGCGCGCGAGCATCGACGACGCCCTCGACGGACGGCGGCAGCGAGGCTACGTGCCCCACCTCAGCGCCTCCCTGCTCCTGGGGGGCCGGCGCCGCCCAGGAGCCGACGAGCTCGCGACCGTTCAGGTCGGCGGCATGCTGATCGTGGCAGACGCCGAAGAGGTTGCCAGCCCGCTGTCCGGCGTCGTCGAGGCCCACGGTGGCCCCGGAATGCCGTTGGTGCTGCGACATGCGGTCGAGGGGCTGGAGTTCTGGACCTGCTGGTGGGGACTCGACGACACGCCGCCCGTTGCGGCGAGAGTCCCGGCCGGGGCGCCGTTGGGACGCGCCAACGCGAGCGATGAGACGGACTCGCTCGGGCCCCGCGTCCAGGTACAGGTCCACCGCACCGCACGGATGGCCACGTGGCCGCCGCCTCGTGTCGTGCCGCCCTCCGCACGGCAGGTGTGGAGCCACCTGTCACCCGACCCCGCCCGGCTCTTCGGGTTCACCGAATCCCCCGCCGCGGTCCCCACCATTGACGACGTCGTCTCAGTGCGCCGTCGCCACATCGCTCGCTCCCAGCGCAACTACTACCGCACCCCGATGAACCTCGTGCGTGGGCGGGACGTGTGGTTCCACGACGAGGACGGCCTGGCCTATCTGGACTCGCTGAACAACGTCACCCACGTCGGCCATGCCGAGCCACGGGTGACGGCCGCCGCCACCCGGCAGCTGCGCAAGCTCAACACCAACAGCCGTTTCGTCTACCCGCAGATCGCCAGTTACGTGCAGAAGCTGGTAGCGACGCTGCCCGACCCGCTCGAGGTCGTCTTCCTCGTGTGCACGGGCAGCGAGGCAAACGACCTGGCGCTGCGGATCGCCCGCCAGGTGACAGGCCGTCAGCACATCGTCAACATCGACGGCGCATACCACGGCAACACCGGCGTGGTGACCGGGATCAGCCCGAACCGTTACAAGGGCCCCGGCGGCGCCGGTGCACCCGCCACCACCCACGAGGTCGTCATCCCGGACCGCTACCGCAGCACCTACGGGTACGACGACGCGGACGCCGGAGTCAAGTACGCGCGCGACGCCGCGGCTGTCATCGAGCGGATCTCGGCCGACGGCCGACTCCCAGCGGCCTTCATCGCCGAGTCCCTGATGGGATCGGGCGGGAACATCGTGTTCCCCGACGGCTACCTCGATGGCGTGTTCACTGCTGCCAGGCGGGCGGGCGCCCTGTGCATCTCCGACGAGGTCCAGGTCGGCGTCGGACGACTCGGGCCCTGGTGGGGTTTCGAGCTCCAGGGGGTGGTCCCAGACATCGTCACGATGGGCAAGCCGCTCGGGAACGGGCATCCCCTCGCGGCGCTGGTCACGACTCGGGAGATCGCCGACGCGTTCGACACGGGCATGAAGTACTTCAACACCTTCGGCGGCAACCCGGTCTCCTGCGCGATCGGCGAGGCCGTGCTCGACATCGTCGAGCAGGACGGGCTGAGGGTGAACGCCGTGAGCGTGGGCGGGTACTTCGCCCAGTCGCTGCGCGAGCTCCAGCAGCACCAACCGCTCATCGGTGACGTGCGGGCAGAAGGGCTCTACCTCGGCGTCGAACTGGTCCGCGACCGCACGACCAAAGTGCCGGCCACGGAGCAGGCCTTCATGGTCACCGAGCTCATGAAGGAGCGAGGCGTCATCGTCTTCCCCAATGGCGTGCACGACAACGTATTGAAGATCAAACCGCCCATGACCTTCCGTCGTGAGCATGTGGATGTCTACGTCGACGCGCTGGACGAGGTCCTGTCCCTGCCCGAGCTGCGGTCGGCCGTTCAGTCCTGAGACGGGCAACCGTCCACTGAGGCAATGAACGAGACCGGCCCGCGAAACGCGAGAAGTGCCCTGTGGCCGGCTTCTCCGGCCAGGGCTTCAAGCTCTCGCCCGCCCTGGGCGACATCGCCGCCGACCTCGCCCTTCAGGGCCGCACCGCCCAGCCGACCGACTTCACCACCACAAACGGCCGCACCGCGGCCTGAGCTAGAAAGAGGAACGACATGACCCTGACCATCGGCCCGCTGAAGGCTGAGCCCGGCCAGAAGACCCGCGGGGTTCTGCCCGCCGACCTCGGCTCGACGACGGCGGAGGTTCCCCTGATCCTCGTCAACGGCTCCCGTCCCGGTCCCAGGGTGGTGATCACCGGTGGCGTCCACGGCGGCGAGTTCATCGGCGTCGACGCCGCCACCCGCCTGGCCGGGCTGCTGGAACCGGACGATGTCGCCGGCCAGCTGGTGATCTGCCCCGTGGCCAACCCGCCGGCCGTTTACGGGGGCAGGCTCAACATCTCCCCGCTGGACGGCGTCAACATCAACCGCGTCTTCCCCGGCGACAAGGACGGCGGCCCCACCGACCGGATGGCGGCCTGGCTGTTCGAGAACCTGATCGACGACGCCGACGCCTACGTGGACCTGCACAGCGGCGGCATCGACCAGCATCTGCTCGACTTCGTCGGTTACCGCCTGACCGGCGACGACGAGCTGGACGCGAAGAACAGGGGAATGGCCCACGCGGTCGGATACGAGCGGGTCATCTTCGGCACCAGCCCGGACGGCGGGAACAGCCATGCCGCGGCGAACCGGCAGGGTGTCCCCGCGATCCTCGTCGAGACCGGAAAGCTCGGCGACCGCGACCCCGCCACCGTGCGCAGGCTGGTCGACGCCCTGTACCGGATCCTGCACCACCTCGGTGTCATCGAGGCGTCGGAGCACGTCAAGCCGGCGACCGTGCAGCCGCGCGACTGGATCTGGACGGGCGAGGTCGCGTCCCAGGTCACCGGCCTGTGGTACCCGGACGCGGTCACCGGTGACGAGGTGACCGAGGGACAGACCATCGGCCGCATCATCGACCCGATCGACGGCGCCGAGCACAAGGTCGCCGCCACTGCCACCGGAACGATCATCTACGGCATGAACGGGCTCTCCGTCCGCCCCGGCACGGAGCTCGCCGCCATCGCCACCCCCCATGACTGACGGGCCTCATGCCCGCCCACTGATTCACTCCCCTACCCCACCGAGCTGGCCCCATTGCGCTACTTCCAGGAGATGTGTCATGACGCGCCGCCGGCCAGGTGCACGTTACGGGGCTTCGACGCCGAGACCGGCGACGAACTACCGAGCGGTCTGATCGCTGCCCGCTCTCGCCTACGGAACCAGCCGAGCGAGCGAGGCGGCCTGGTCGTAGGCGAGGAGGTCGGGGCTGGTCCGGAGTGTTCGTCATGACTGGCCCCCTTCGAGGAGTTGGGCTTCGAGGTCGGCGATGCGCTTCTCGGCGAACCGCAGGTTGGAGCAGGCGCCTTCGAGTCGTTCCTGGAGTGAGCGGTGCTCTCGCGTCATCTGGTCCAGGCGGCGCTTGAGTGACGCGTTCTCGGTGCGGAGGGCTGGGGGAGTCTGCGGGGGCGCGCTGTTCGACGTCTCGGAGCTGGCCCATCCGCGAGTTGGCCCACGACATCCAGGACGTCGTCGGGGAGGTCCAGGCCCGCCGCGGCGTGGGTGAGCATCCGGTAGGCCGGGTTCCAGACTCCGAGGACGGTCGACGTCTCGCAGCACAGCCAGCCCTTGCGGGCGTAGCGGTGGGAGTAGGGCGTGTACGGGACGTCGGGGTATTCCAGGCAGACTGCGATGAGGTCCGGGCCGTGGTCGTCGCCGGGCCGGGGGTGGGAGCGCTCGATGAACGGGCCGACCCTCAGCGCGACATTCCTGGTTGCAGCGCGGCGTCCATGGCTGCGGAGCCTCGCGGGCGGCGAGCAGGGCGGGAAGAACTCATCGGTCTGTCGTCGACAGGCCCGCCGCCGGCAGCCGACGTTCCTCCGAGTCCTTTGGCACCCACAGCCCGAACCGGCTCTCCAACTGCTCCAGAACCTGCGTCGGGTTCATGCGCTCATCCGACGGCCAGCCGAGCGCCAACGGCTCGGCCCCGTCGTCGTACGCCGGAAGAAGGGGGTCGAAGGACGGCAGGACACGCCCGTCCACCGCGTACCCCAGCCGCTGTACGGCGTTCACGTCCCGGCTGGCGGCGATGACGCGGGTGCCCCGGGAGAGCGTGGGCAGGTAGGTCACGGCGGAGACGTACGATACGGAGGCCTGGATCGCGAAGGACCAGCCCTCGATTGAGCCGGCCCGGATCACGGCGTTCGTCGAAGGGCGCAGGAAGCCCAGTTCCTCCACGGCCTCCACATCCAGATCCTCCAGGTGGTCGAGATCGAACGGCTCGTCCGCCGCGTTGCGGGTCTCGATCTCCTCGGCCTCGAGCCGGGTGAGCGGGCAGACGGACTCGCGCCGGGCGCCGAGGCGTTCGAGAACCTCCCCCGGTGTGAGGTCCTCGCAGAAGACGAGGCTGTAGCCGTCAGGGTATGCCTCGTTCACCCAGCGGAGTCCGTCCGTCATTCCGTCACCTCGTCAGCACAGTCCTCCACATCCTGGACGCCTTCGTCGCCACGATGGAAGCCAGCTGCCCGGTTGACAGGCAGCGCCTGCTGAATGGGCAGCTTCGCCGCTAGCTTCTCCAAGCCCGTCCCACGCATCCGTGAGCCGCCCCGGCCGCCGCTCACTGGCCGGGTGGCTCCCCAAGCAGCGAATGCCGTCGCACCATCGACGGCCGCAACCACCAGCCCGGCTCCGCCGCATCTGCGTCCTTGACAGGGGGCAGGGAACAAGGGTGCTGCGCGAAGTCAGTGCGAGCCGTCCAGTCGCATGAGGACGGAGTACGCGGACTCGGCCCGGCGAGCCGGTGTGGCTTCTGGGTGTGCGTGGTCGAGGAAGCTCTGGGTCCCGCCGTGGTGGAGAACTCGGCCGCTGTCCATGAGCGTGATGGTCTCGGCTTCGTCGGCCAGGTCGGTGATGTCGTGCGTCGACATGAGCACGGGGGTCTTCGCCGCGATCTCCCGCAGCACGTCACGGAAGACCGTGCGCTGGTGAGGGTCGAGCCCGGCCGTCGGTTCGTCCAGCAGGATGACGCGTGCGTCGTGGGCAAGCGCGCAGGCGATGCCGACACGGCGGAGTTGTCCCCCGGAGAGCCTGGCCGTCTTTCGCCCGGTCTGCTCGGCGAGGCCGACCTGGTCGAGGGCGGCTTGGGCGCGCTCCCAGGCACGGGAGCGGCTCTCACCCTTCAGCCAGGCGACGTATGCCACGTACTCGCGGGCGGTCAACTGCCGTGAGCTGGGCACCCGTTGAGGTAGCCAGGCCACGTGGCGGCGGTATTCACGGCTGGCGGAGGTGAGGTCCGAGTCGCTGAACCGGACATTGCCCGCCTTCGGCTCGATCGTGCCGGCGAGAAGAGCCATCATGGTGGACTTGCCCGCACCGTTGGGGCCGAGCAGGATCGTCAGGCCCTGCCCGGGGACCTCGTAGGTGAGGCGGGAGAGGACAGGGCGAATCCAGCGGTGATAGCTGAAGGTGACGCGGTCGAGCAGCAGAGTCATCGGTCGGTCCTTGGTGCGAAGCAGGTGAGGGAGAGAATCCCGGCCAGAAAGACAACGGCAGCGCCTACGGCGGCATGTGCGACTCGGGCTTCCTCCGTGACGATCACCCAGGGGTAGGGGTCATTGCGGCTCCGACCCCCGAGGAACATGGAGTGAATCATCCAGAAGACGGGGAGCAGGGTCGCGCGGTGTCCGAGCAGCGGCCAGACGCCCAGGGCGAGTCCGCAGAAGAGCAGGTTGTTGCGCGCCGCTGTCCACATCACATCCGGGCCCAGCGGAGACATCGCCATGGCCACCGCCGTCACCAGGAGTGCGAAGCCGGACACCAGCGCGATATCCCTGGCGTCGAGTCGACGGACGGCAGACCGCTCCACGGAGGGCAGCCGCCTTTCGAGGCAGACGATCAGGGCGACGCAGGGAATGAGGCTAAGGAAGTTGCTGAGCTCCGTCGGTATCGCGTAATTCCCGAGGAGCGCGGGGAAAACGAGGACCACATCCAGGGTGAGCCCGACGCCCAGGACGAAAGCCAACAGGGCACCGGGCAGCAGTCCCAGGGCTCCCCGCTGGCGCAGCCACCAGGTCATGTTCAGCGACCTGCCCGGCAGGCATACCGAAGCCGCTCGGCGTACCAGGTCTTCTGCTCCTGCGTTGGAAGCCTGTTCACTCTGGTCATCTCGGCGAGGAGCTGTCCCCTGCTCTGCCCTTGGCTGAACTCCTGGGTCTCGCGGGACAGCCAGGCGAGGTACTCACTCTCCACACCCGTGGTCCGGGCGGCCCAGAGGGTGTTGAAGTGCAGAGTGTTCCAGTCCGGTTTCTCGCAGGGCATTCCGACGACGGCAATGGCGATGTTCTCCCGGAGGGCCTTGTCCGCGTTGCCGGGTACGAGGCCGAGTGTCCAGTGCTCTCCCTTGGTGTCGGGTTGCTGGACATCGGCCACGGTGAGGTCGGTGATACGGGTGGGCTTCTCATCGATGATGCCCTTGGCCCGCAATCGGCCTGTCATCCGGTCGAGTTCGGCCTGAATCTCCTTGATGTGTTCGGAGCCGGCTGACGGTAGACAAACCTCAGGTGTGTCCCCCTCACAGGTGACCGGGGCCAGGCCTTTGGCGGCTGGCGCGATCGAATGCCAGTCCTTGGTGATGCTGTATGCACCGAGCAGGCCACTGACCGCGATCGCAAGGGCCGCGGCGACAGAGGCGCCGCGGATGCGCCGGGGCCCCGCGAGTACCACGCAGGCAAGTGCCAGACAAACCGTCGGCAGGACTGCGGCTGCCGTCATGGACAGCGAGTACGCCTCACCGAACCCCACCCAGGCGATGGACCCGCTGACATGGTGCGCCCAGTTGCTGTCTGTCCCCAGCGGGGAGCTGATCCCGACGAAGATCGTCACGGATACGAGCGGCGCGGCGTACAGCGCATGGAGTCGGCGCCCGATGGCAAATCCGATGACAGCGTGCGCGGTGAGCAGGACGACGACGATCGCCATGAGTTGCAGCACATACAGGTCGGGAAGGACTCCGACCACCCACAGCCCACCCGCCGTGACACCGGCGGTGAGGACGGACAGGGACAGTACGGCGATGAGGATGGGCTGGACCGCGATTCGCCAAGTGGCGCGTGCGGCACCCAACTCCCAGGTGCCCAGGGCTCGAAGTCGTGTCGCCTCCACCGCGGCCAGGCCTGCCACAGCCGCGGCGGCCATCGGGACCGGGGCATGCACGGCATACGACGCGGCCTGTGCGGGCCAAGGCACGGCAATGAGCCGCTCGATGTTCCGGGTACTCGTAAGGAAGACGAAAGAGAAGAAAAGGCCAATCACCGGGAAGGCCAGGACGGCTGGATGCGTGCGAAGAGCAGAGGAGAAGCGCATGAACCCTCGTAGGGAGAACAAATCCGGGCCACCGCACCGCTGTGCGGCGGCAAGGCAGGATTAGTCAGCCAGGGTCGTGTCTACACTGACTTTGTCGGCGGCACCTGTGCAAGCCCCGCACCCCGAACCGAGCTTGGTGACCTCAAGGTAGTGTCGTAAGGCAGATTGGACTGGGTGGCTGTGCTGGTGTACCCAGCCCCCTTGAAGCAGTTGGTGAGCGTCGACGTGTCATGCTTCTTGTCGTAGCCCCAGTCGATCTGCTGCCACAGTGCCACATCGACACTGTTCGTAGTTCCCGCCTGGCCACAGCCGGTGAAGTGGAACTCGTTGTACTCCTGATCGACCCACTGCTGTGAAGTGGTCCCCTGGACCAAGCTGAAAGGAGACTTGCTCCAGTTGGCCCAAGCTCCCGTAGCGGTGGCGATCGTGAATGCGGCGGCAGTCCCGCGACAACACAGAACTTAGAAGCCGTATCTCAACCGAACCTGATCCCTTGATTTCTGCTGGTCAGGCATGGCTTCGCTCGGGTTGAGGGAGGCATGGCGACGTCTTGTG
>NZ_JBIAHS010000032.1:0-76187 GCF_042870755.1 Streptomyces sp. NPDC006365 | reverse complement strand
CTCACCGTCGCCCGCGATACAGGCTGCAAGGTCACCTACCTGCCCAGACCCACCAATAGAGCCGCCCCGCCTCGTTGAGCAGGCCCCGGGTGGCACGGTGCACGACCAGGCGAGCATAGATCTCCTGCCGGACCCCGCCAGGGATCTGGGAACACAGGACGGGCCGGCCGCGCTGATGGGTCTTGATCTCGTCGAAGACGAGCTCGATCTCCCAGCGCCGGGCATACAGGGCCGCAAGCTCGGCGGCCGGGTACCGCTCGTGGTCCGTCAGGCTGGTGATCAGCCGGATCACGTCCGCCTGGCCCTCGACGCGGTACTCGATCACCCGCACCAGGGCCGGCGGAGCCTTCACCGTCTTGGACGCTTTGCTGTGCTTGTGGGCCCCGATACAGGCCAGGTAGCCGCCGTCCGGCAGGACCTCTTCGACCCGGCGGGCCTTGCGCCGTTCGATCCTGAACAGCAAGTGGGCACCATGGCCGCGCAGGCGGTGCCAGCGGGCCAGGCCCCACAGCCCGCGGTCGGCCAGGACCAGGGTCCCGGTGCCGATGCGGGCTTCCAACTCATCGGAGACGACCCGTTCGGAGTCCTCCACACCGCCGATCACCGCATCCAGCACCGCGTGGGTCGAGCAATCCGCGACCGTGACGACCCTGGCCTGCGGATAGCCGGCCGGGCCGGGCCGCGCCGGGAGCCGGACTTGCCGAAGGCGTCCTGGTTGCCGGGCGAGTCCGGCACGGCCAGCAGCGTTCCGTCCAGGGCCAGCACACTCAGCCCCCGGAAGCCTTCCGTGCCCGTTCCCAGCGGCTGGGCCACCGCCCGGAACAGTTCTCGCATGACCCGCCAGCCCAGCCGCTGCCGGGCCCTGGTCAGCGACGACGTGTTCACACCGGTCCACGGCCGGAGCATCGGCTCGCCGGCCTTCACCAGCCGGAGCACCTCCAGATAGTCGGCCTGCGGAAACAAACACAGAGCCAGCACGAAGTACACAGTGAACCGAGCCGAGAGCAGACGCCGTCGTTTCTCCACACGGCCCGCCTCCCCCACCACCGGTCCACCAACTCAGGCGGACAAGACTGGGTCAAGATCCCCAAACCCAGCCGCTCCAGACGCGACAACAGCACACCCGCTCAACCGGCCGGCACCTTCAAAAACAACGGCATTGGATGCTGAGCCCCTGGGGGCGGCTCCGGGTTCCTCGCGGACTCCCAGCGCGGCCGGGCACCCCCATGAGGGCTTCCTCAGCGCTTCCCGCCCGCCCCGGGCGGAGCAAGTGGAAGGAACGCGCCGAGCACCGTGCGGATGTCCGGGCGGGGGTCGAAGTCCGGTTCCGGCGTGGTGATCTGATGGAACATCAGGCCGTCCAGGTGGTCGAAGAGGACCCGGCCGTGGTCGCGCGGCGCCGGTGAGCCCGCGTTCTCCAGCCAGACCGAGGTCAGCTCGATCAGCGCCTGCCGGGCCCTGACCAGGGGTTCCCGTACCTCGGGGCGGGCGATGCCCTCCAGGGCCAGGGCGTAGCGGGCGGCGGAGCGGTGGCGGGCGGGGCCCAGGGCGTGCCGGACCGTGTGCGCGAGGGCGTCGGCGAGGGCTTCGGGGTCGCCGGCGGCCGGGGCCGAAGCGAAGTGTCTCCAGTCGCGGGCGTCGAGCTCTTCGAGGTGCGCGACCACGCCGGTGACCAGGAGCGCGCGGCTGCGGAAGTGGTTCGACGTGGTGCCCGCGGGGGCGTCCGCCGCCTTGTCGACCGCCTGGTATGTGAGGCCGCGGAGCCCGCCGGTGCCGAGCACCCGTACTGCCGCGTCCAGGACTTGTTCCCGCCTGCTGGGCATGCGCCCCGTGCCTTTCGTCGACCCCGCCGTCCATCCGTACTATAAATACAGTGCGGCTACTACAAACATAGTAGCGTCGGTGTATGCCGAGAAGAGCGATCGTCGTGGGCGGTGGTGTCGGGGGCCTCGCCGCCGCCGTGCAGTTGCGGGCCGGGGGCTGGGACGCCGAGGTGCACGAGCGGGCCCCCGCCCTGCCCCGTGCCGGGACGTCGCTCGGGCTGCGGCCCGGGGCACTGCGGGCACTCGACGGGCTGGGGCTCATCGGGAACGTCGACATGGCCGCGCTGCGCCGCCGCACCGGCGATCCGGTGCATGTCACGGCCCGGATCGCGCTGTTGGAGACCCTGGCGGGGCGCTTCGTGGTGATCGCCGCCGACGGGCTGCGCAGCCGGGCCCGTACGGTGCTCTTCGGGGACGCTCACCGGCCCCGCCGGTCCGGCGTCACCGCCTGGCACGGCACCGCGGACCTCGACACCGACGGGATGACGGAGACCTGGGGGCGGCGGGCCCGCTTCGGTGTCCTGCCGCGCGCGGGCGGCCGTACGCACTGGTTCGCCTGCGCCCCCGCTGCGCGGTGCAGCCGGGGCGAGAGTCCTTGAGCCCCGAAATTGTCCTCAAGCGCCGGACAAGCTGAAAGATCAGCCTGCCCGGCGCTTGAGGACGGCCGGCACAGCTCAGCGGGTCCGGTAGCGCACGTACATCACGCCACTGTCGAAGGCCCGCTCCTCGACCAGCTCAAGGTCGAGTCGCACCCCGTCGGGGAAGAACCGCTTGCCGCCGCCGACCACGGTCGTGGTGACGAACATGTGGTACTCGTCCACCAGGCCGGCCTCGATCGCCTGCGCAGCCAGCGTCGGGCCGTCGACGGTGAAATCGCGTTCGGCGTCGGCCTTGAGCTTGCGCACCGCCTCCGGGTCGAAGCTCCGCTCGAGGCTGGTCTTCGCGCTGGACACCGAGTCGAGCGTCGTGGAGTACACGATCTTCTCCGCGGCCTGCCAGTCCCGCGCGTACTGCAGGATCTGCGGCGGCTGGTCGGGCTCCTCCAGCGCGGTTTCCCAGTACAGCATCGTCTCGTACATCCGCCGGCCGTAGAGGTACGTGCCGACGGGGCGGAAGAGGTCATTGATGAAGGTGTGCACCTCCGGGTCGTCGGCCCCGGTGCCGATGCCTCCCTCCGTCGCCGACACGTAGCCGTCGAGCGAGGTGACCATCGAGTAGATGAGCTTTGCCATGCGTCTCCTTCAGGTACGGGCGTGTCGGCCCGTGAGCGGTTCTGCAGGTGGTGACTTCCGCACGACCCGAAACTCATCGGCCGGCCGGCCGGCGATGTGCCGCGAGGTCCGCCGACCCTGCGCGACCGTCAGTCCGAAGAGGGCGGGCCGGACTTCCATGCGAAGGCACCTGCTGTGCGCGTTGCCAAAGATCCGTTCTCCCAGGACCCGGTGATGTCTGTCCAGTCGCTCAGGCGGGCGTTTCGCGCACCGTGCTCTGCCGCCTGGTCGTAGAAGAGCCGGAACCTGTAGACCCGGTCGTCATCGGAGATGATCTGGCCGTCCTCGTGATCGGGGCCCCCTTGCAGGAGGTCGACGACGGTCGTCCGCGCAGGATCGAGCCCCTGCTCCGTCAGGATCTTTCTCAGCCGGACCCACAGGTCGAAGGAACTCGACCGCAGAAGCTCTGTGTACTGGACGACGATGCGCGACACCATGGGCTCATGATCCGGCCGGCTCCCGGTACGAGGAAACACCCCTGCTCAGGCCACGAGCAGCCGAAGGCCCAGATCCGCCGCGTCCAGCTCCGCGAGGGCACTGTTGCGGCGGCCCACCGGCCGGAGGCGAGGTCGTCGCCGAGACCCCGTACCGCCCGCTCCTCCGCCTCCGGACCCACCCGGGTCCAGACCGAGACGGCACGGCGTACTTGGTCCTCCAGGTACACCTCCGGGCAGCGCCAGTACGCCTCGAACAGGCCATCCACGCAGTCCCACGGGACCGGCACCGGCACGCTGCGGGCGCCGAACACTTCGGCCACGCGCGTGAGCGAGGGGAAGCCCGCGAGGAGACCGCCGAACTCGGGCAGGTAGTCGCGGGTGAGCCAGAACCGGCCCTGCCAGCCGGACCCATCGGTGTCGAAGGTCAGCACCACCACGCGGCGGGCCACCCGGCGCACCTCGCGCAGCCCCGCGAACGGGTCGCCCCAATGGTGCACGGTGGACACGGCCATCGCCACATCGAAGGAGCACGCTCGGGCGGGTCCAGACAGAGGCCGACGACATCGCGGACCCTGTCGATGAAGTACAAATCCATGGACAGCTTGAACATCCCGGTGCGGTGCGGCTGCAGGCCGAAGGCCCGCCAGATCCGCGACACGGTCGACTGCCACAGGCCCAGCCCCCGGGCCACCGTCCGCATCGACCAGTGCCTGGCATTCTTCCGCGTCGACTCCAGCGTCCGCTTCACCACCGCAGCGACCTGCTCGTCGGTGACCGTCCTCGGGCCGCCCGGGCAAGGCATGTCACCCAGACCGGCGATCCGGTGCCCGACGAACCGCTTCCGCCAGCGGCCGGGCAACCCTAAACATCTGAACAGAATTCCCGACTCA
Source organism: Streptomyces sp. NPDC006365 (assembly GCF_042870755.1). Lineage (NCBI taxonomy): Bacteria > Bacillati > Actinomycetota > Actinomycetes > Kitasatosporales > Streptomycetaceae > Streptomyces > Streptomyces sp. NPDC006365. Next base: position 71,766 of record NZ_JBIAHS010000032.1, on the reverse strand, counting down.
GAAGACTAGGGCCTGTCGTCAAATGTTGATCTTGCGTGGTGGGTCATGGTCGGGTGATACGTCGTCATGAACTGTCTGATGCCGAGTGGGAGTTCGTCCGGCCGCTGCTTCCTGCCTCCTTGCGGGGGCGTAAGCGGCTGGATGACCGGAAGATTCTCAACGGGATCGTGTGGTAGTTGCGGACCGGTACGGCCTGGCGGGATGTGCCGGAGCGGTACGGTCCGTGGACCACGCTGCACACCCGGTTCCGGCGTTGGGCCAGGGACGGCACTTTCGAGCGGATGCTCACGGCCGCGCAGGCCGGAGCGGACGCAGCCGGTGACATCGACTGGCTGGTGTCCATCGACTCCACCGTGGTCCGTGCCCACCAGCACGCCGCCGGGGCCCGAAAAGGGCGCTCTCCAGCCCCTGCCTCGGGCGTTCCAGGGGCGGCCTGACCAGCAAGATCCACCTGGCCTGCGACGCGCTCGGCCGCCCGCTCGCCTTCACCCTCACCGGCGGGAACACCAGCGACTGCACCCAGTTCACCGCCGTACTGGAGACGATACGGGTGCCCCGCCTCGGGCCGGGACGGCCACGGGTGCGGCCCGACCACGTGCTGGGCGACAAGGGCCCTTGGAGTTCCCTCCTTGGCCCTCCTCGTATCCAGCCTTGACCGCGCGCTTCTCCTTCCACAGGTGGTAGAGGGCGATGGCGAGGATCGCGGTGCCGGTCAGGTTGGCGACGAAGTGCCACCACACGCGATAGGTCACCAGCGCCGGGCCGGGATCAATTGCACCGAACCAGGTCGACAGACCGATCGCTTTACTGGCACCCAGGGCGACTGAGACCGTCAGAACGATGTGCTCAATACCGTGAATGCCCTGCATCCAGACGCCCATCTTGGCCCACTTGCGGGTCTTGAGGTGCCCGGTGGCTCGGCGGGTGATCTGCACGATGCCGACGAGGCCGGCGAGGAAGATGAAGTTTCCGGTCAGGTGCAGGATCTCCATGCCCAACGCGGGCTTGGTCGGGTCCACCTGGCCCATGCCACGCGCGAGGCCGTTCGCCCAAGGAGTCATCCAGGCAGGGGCGTACGGGTTCGCCACCCAGTATCCGGCCTGGGCGACGTGCTCCTGAAAGTGGCCTATCTGACCGATCACGCCAAGACCGATGACGGCGACCGCGGTCTTGTACAGCCAGGGGCGGACAGGTCCACGGTTTGCGTAGGCGAGTACGACAACTGCCGCCCACATGGCCACGGCCCAGCCGATGAACACGACGGCACCCCAGGTGTCCAGCGAGGACACGGCACCGCCCATCTCGTGACTGCCGTGGCCTGCGTGTGCAGAGGGCCCGTGGTCCATGGGTGGACTCCTTGTCCAGGTCGCGGTTGGTACTTCGGCTTATGGTCCCGCCACCGTAGGAATCCCCATTCCCAAGAGGCCACTCCACTTGTGCTGTGTTCATCCACAGGCACGGCGGCGTTCTGGTAGGGATGACCGTCGTTGCGGGGTGCAGAGCCCACGGCGGGTGCTCCAGGTGACGCGTACGGAAGGCCCGCTCAGCGCGGACGGCCCGCTCAGCGCAGAAGGCGCGGAAGGCGCGCTCGGGTCGCCCCCTCTGTCAGCCTTGGGTGAGACGTCCCGGTTTGCCGGGTTAGCCTGAGAGGGCACCGACAGGAGTTTCCACCTCATGACCAGCACAAAGCCCGCCGGGGCGGATCCGGCCGCTCGCCCGAAGCGCCGGACGTTCAGCGCCGCGTACAAACTGCGAATCGTCGCCGAGTGCGACGCCGCCGCGCCCGGCGACAAGGGCGCGGTCCTGCGCCGGGAACGCCTCTACCACTCCCGTCAAGGAGTGGCGGTCCGCCCGCGATGCGGGGGCATTGGAGAATTTCGCCGACAAGCGGACCAGCCCGGTGCGGCCGAAGAAGTCGGCCGCCGAGGCGGAGAACGAGAGGCTGCACCGTCAAGTCGAGAGGCTTCCAAAGGAGTTGGCTCGCAACAAGGCCGCGCTGGAGGTCATGGGAAAAGCTTCCGCGCTCTTGGAGTGATCTCCGAGGGCGCGGACTGAGAGCCGCCGCCGACCCGGTGGCCGACGACGCGTTCACCGGAATCGAGGGCGAGCTGGGCATCACGGCAGCCTGTCGGCTGACCGGCCGCTCAAAGGCCACCCACTACCGCCGGCTGCGGCCCCCACCGGAGCGGACGACCAGCTCGGTTCATCAGCACCACAAACCTGTCCGGCTCAGCTAGGCGTGGTTGTGGGGGCCGCCGGTATGGGCGAAGGTACTGGGAGCTTGGCAGCCGACGATCGCGGGGGCCTCCTGGACGAGCGTGTCGTTGGTGAGTGCTTCGACCATGAACAGTGCGAAGTCCACCCGCCGCGTCAGGTTGCTGGCCAGTACCGGATCGCCCACGTGCCGGCTCCACACGGGCAGGCCCTGGCTTTCGCCTTCCTCCAGGCTGCTGCCGCGCACCACGGTCCACCGGGTGTCGCTGGCGAACACCCGTCGGCACGCCTCCACCTGGTCGTCGATCTCGACGGCGCGGACGAGCTTGCCGAGTACGGCGGCGATCCGGACGCCCATGGTGAACATTCGCGAGTACTTGTCCTTGCCGTCGCGCGTGATGTGCCAGCCGCAGGAGAAGACCAGGCGCGCGCCCGGCCGTGCGTGGTCGAGCACCGCCTGCGCCGTGCCCGACGCGTACTGCTGCACACCCCAGGGCACCAGCACCGTCAGCACCCCGTCGCACCCGGCGACCGCCCGCCGGATCACCTCCGGGTCGTTCGTGGGTCCGGGGACTACGGTCATCCGGCCTTCGAACGCGGCCAATTTCGGCACGCTGCGCTCCCGGCACACGCCGACCACGTCGTAGCCGCGTTCTAGTGCGTGCCCGACCATGTACTGCCCGAGCTTCCCCGAAGCCCCGACGATGCAGACCTTCTTCACACGATCCGCGCTCATGCCGCATCCCCTTCGCCGGACTGCTGACCTTATGTTGTAAGGCAAGCTAGCCTTATGCTGTAAGGCGGTCAAGAGGAGCGGAAAGGAGGGCGGATGCGCGAGGGAGGCAAGGGCCGGCGCGGGGCGTCGGCGCGCACCCCGCTCAGTCGCGAGCGCGTGATTCGTACGGCGGTGGCGGTGGCGGACGAGAAGGGATCGGCCGCGCTCACCATGCGGGCCATTGCCGAACCGCTGGGAGTCGAGGCGATGTCGCTCTATCACCACGTGGCAGGCAGGGAAGACATCCTCGACGGCATGGTGGACGCGGTGTTCGGCGAGATCGACCTGCCGCCACGCGACACGGACTGGAAAAGCGCCATGCGCCACCGAGCGGTCTCCGCCCGCGCCGTCCTCCGGCGCCACCCGTGGTCCATCGGCCTGATGGACTCCCGCTCCCAGCCCGGCCCCGCGACCCTGCGCCACCACGACGCCGTCATCGGAGCGTTGCGCGCCGGAGGATTCTCCGTCCCCATGGCCGCGCACGCCATCTCGCTGATCGACAGCTACCTGTACGGCTTCGTGCTCCAGGAACTGAGCCTGCCGTTCACCGGCGCGGCGGAGCTGGACAAGGTCGCGGGCGCCATCCTGCGCGACATGCCCGCCGACGACTACCCCCACCTCACCGAGTTGGCCACCGAGCACGTCCTCAAGCCCGGCTACGACTACGCCGACGAGTTCGCCTTCGGCCTCACCCTCATCCTCGACGCCCTCAACCCGGACGAGACCGCGAGCGCCTAGCTACTTGCCCCTGAAAAAGTGTTTGGGCTGGTGACGGGGCTGGCGTGGTAGGACGGCGCTGTGCCGCTGGCCGGTCGGGGGCATCTGGCTCACCGGCTGAGGACGGCCATCCGCTGGAGGTTGTAGGCGAAGACTCCCAGTCCGGCCCAGGTCTGGGCACCGGCCAGGCGGCGCAGGCGGCGCAGGCGGGTGCGACGGAATCCGAAGCTGCGCTTGAGGTGACTGATACGGGCCTCGACGCCGACTCTCCAGTTGCGCATCCGCCGAAATGGACGGCTCTGCTCGTACTCACGCCGTGCCTTTCCAGGCTTTCCAGCACGTTGCAGGCCGACCCGCTGGACACCGAGTCCGGCCAGGGCGAGATCATTGGCCGCCGTGCCGAAGCCGCGGTCCGCTACGACCGTGTTGGGTGGGCGGCCAGTCAGTGACACAGCGCGCTCCACCGACGGAACCAGTTGCGGCGCGTCGGCCGGGTTCCCGCGCTGGACCTGGTGATCGACGATGAAGCCGCGTTCGTCCTCGGCCACGAGTGCGGTGCAACCGAACTGAGTGGGGTGCTGGGGCTTGCCCTTGCGGATCGGCCGCGCGTCCGGGTCTGCCAACGAGACCATGCGGTCCGGGATGGTGCGGATGCCCGCCAGCCGCAGCGCGGTCTGCTCCCACAGCCGGCGGGTGCCCGCCACGGTCTCGGTCGGCTCGCCCACCAGATGCGCGAGTCGCCCCGAGGGCCGCTCAGCCAGCGTGCGCCGTGCATTGCGCTCCACTGCCGCCACGTCCCGCAGGGTCGCGCGGGCCACCGCGGCGATCTCGCCGGTGAGACGGTCGATCTCGCCCAGTGCCTGGCCGGTGCGCCGTCGCAGCGTGCGGGAGATCTCCTTCACGCGGCGCCCCGCTGAGCGGCTGCGATCACGGAAGCGGGTGCGCCTGGCTGCCCCGGACGCCTTGATCCGCCCCACCAGCCGGCCGAGCTTACGTACTCCGTGTTCGAGCAGGTCGGCGTCCGTGGGGGGTCGATGTCGGCTTCCATCACGGTCGTGTCGATGCGTAGTTGCGACACCGCAGCAGCTTGTCCTCGACCAGCTTGCCCAGCAGGGCGGCGTTCAGCTCTTCTACCGTCTGCGGTCAGCTGCGGCGCACCAGCTTGATGCCCTGTCGTGACCCGGCCAGCTTGACCCTGATGTGGTCCCGGACCGTGATCGGTTCGTAGGCCGACCCTGAGGCGTCGCGGTGACTGTCCAACGTCTCGATGACGGCCTCGGGGTTTCCGTCGTGGAAGAAAGCGGCTGAGCGGCGACGCCTGATGGTGCCGTCGACGATGGAGGGTTTGACGCGGTGCAGGGTCGACATCCATCGATCGTTGGTGAGCCGGGCCGTGAGGTCGCCAAGGTTGACCAGCAGCGCGCCGTCGGCCGGTGCGACATCGTGCCAGCGTTCGTTCCGGCCGAGGACCTGGAGGCCTTTGACCTGGTCGGCCCAGAGGACGGTGACGATCCCGAAGTCGGTGTGCTCCCCCATCCCGGTGAGGTCGCCGTCGAGGGTGACCGTTCCTTCCGGTAGGGCGTGGTTGTTCATGCGCAGCACGTCGATGGAGTGGTCGGTGAGCCGGGCGAAGAACTCAGGATCCACTCCGAGGGCGTCGGCGAAGACCCGGGTAAGGGTGCGTGCGACCCGGGCGGCGTGGTCGAAGTAGGCCTGGACGCTCTCGCTGAAATCGCCGATCTCGGGCCACACGTTGATCCCGTAGTCGTCCTCGGACAGGTCCAGCGAAGGGAAGGAACGTGCCTCCACACCGACGTTGAAGGCCTCGAAGAAGTCGTTCATGCGGCCGGCCGACTCGACGCCGAGGCTCAGGCTCAGGGACTCGCTCTTGGGCTGTAGCCGCGGTTGGCGCCGGTGACGCAGCAGGTCCTCTTTGTCTCCGGGGGCAGGGCGAAGAAGGCGTCTATCGTCGAGGCCATGCCGGCGATCGCCGAGTCCGGGATCGCATGGCCCAGGATCTGGATGAAGCCCACACCCGAGCATGCGTCGTCGATCTCCTGTGCGACCCTGCGGCGCTCCGTCTCCGGCCCTCCCTCGACGTAGGGGATATGTCGACCACCGGTACGGTGAAGTACTCAGGCGCTTGCAAGGACATGGGGCCCTTTCGGTCGGCCTCGGAAGTGGCCGCGAGGCTCCGGCACATGGTTGCCGAGAAGGATGGGCGAGGCTCGATGAAGGCGTGGAACACGCTGCCAGTACGCCTGCGGACCGTCTCCGGCCGAATGGCGCGCCGAAGAGCGATCACGCCAGAGCCTCCTGCGCCACAGTGATCCCCGACTGGAGCGCGGCGACCGGATCGGATGCCTCATCGAGCTCGATGAGCACGATGGCGGCGCCGGGAGTGCGTGACATTTCGTCGGCCCATCCTTTGAAGTCCACAATGCCCCTGCCCAGTTCCGCCATGTAGGGCTGTTGCCGAGCGAAGACCGTTTCGTCGATGGTGAGTTCGACGTCGATCGGCTTGACCGCGTCCTTCCAGTGCGCCAGCGCGATGCGCTGGGAGTGGCGGCGCGCGACGGTGACGGGGTCGCCTCCCCCGAGCGCGATGTGGCACGAGTCGGGGCACAACCACACGTAGCGCGGGTCGGTCAGGGCCATGAACAGGTCGATGTCCCTCTCGTACCAGAGCGTGCTGTTGGACTCGGTGTGGAAGGCCAGCCGCACACCGTGCTGTGCGACGGCTTCCCCCACCACGTGTGCGATGTCGGCCATCCGCGTCATGTAGGCGGCGTCGACGAAGAAGGGCGGACGCGTACCGAACGTCGCACGCATGGGCAGTCCGGCGACGAGAACCTCCGCCCCCACCTCGGTGAGGAAGGCCGCACGTCGCTCGGCGTCGGCGACGATCGCGGGCAGGTTCGTGCCCTGCCGCCAGTCGGGGCATTCGCTCGACGCGATGAAGGCGCTCACGACGGACAGCCCCCGGGCCGCAAGTTCGCGGCGGAACGACGGGGCATCGCCGAAGGCCCGCAGGACCGAGTCGATGTCGCCGGGCGCGAAGGTCAGCTCGATGCCGGTGACACCGGCCTCGGTCAGCGCGTTCAGCACCCGTTCCCAGAAGCGCTCGGGGTTCTTGACGGCCCAGTCGCGGAAGGCGCCGGCGGACTCGAGTCCCCAGAATTCCGGGTGGTAGAAGGTGACGATGTCGGTTGCGAAGCGTGGTGGCGCGGCGCGCGTCTCCAGGCGGTTCGGTCCTGTCATTCAGCACCTGCGCGGGCGTTGTAGACGACGATGCCGTCGGCGTCGACGGCTTTCCGGTAATCGCGGAACACGGCGAGCGCCTCGTCGCGGAGCACGTCCGGGGTGACCTGGATGCCGCGCGCCTCGAACTGCTCGGCCCAGTCCGCGCCGAGCGGGCCCTCGTCGAACGTGGTGATCTCCTCGAGTTCCGGGCCCTCGCCGGCGACCACCAGGCCGCGCACACCGGACCACATCGCCGCGCCGTAGCACTGCACGCACGGACGCCAGTTCACGACCAGCTCGTGGGCCGACATTCCGTCGCCGCCGAGGTCCCAGCTGCCGGCCGCCGTCTGGGCCAGTCCGAGCGCGACGACCTCGGCGTGCGCGCTGGAGACGCCGGAGGTGAGTACGACGTTCACTCCGACCGAGACGATCCGCCCGGTGTCCCGCTCGGCGACGAGCGCCGCGAACGGGCCGCCGTTGCTCTCGCGCCAGTTGCGGTCGGCGAGTCGGTGTACGAGGCGCATCCGGTCGTCGCGGTCGGGTATGACGGCGGGCACGTCGGCGAGTTCGTCGTCGATCCACGCCGGCAGCGCCACGCGGTACTCCTTCGGGATGTCCACCATGGGGTTGGGTTCCTCTCAGTGTGTGGCTGGTCGGTGCCCGTCGCGTCAGCGCGCGGCGAGCCGGTGCGCGGCGAGCGCGCGGGATCGTTCGGCGACGGCGCGGGCGGCGCGTACCGCGGTCACCACGCCGGTCAGGGTGACGTTGGCGGCCATCGCGGTCGGGATGACGCCGTTGCCGGCGAGGTACAGGTTGTCGTGGCCCCACACCCGGCCGTCCGGGTCGCACACGCTGGAGCCGTCGTCGGTGGCGCCGGCCCGGACGGTACCGGTCTGGTGCAGGGACGAGCCGGGCGGCAGCAGGGCACGTTCGGTCGCGGGATCGAACGTGCCGAACTCTTCGACGATCGACCGGACTTCGTCGAGCGCCCGCCGGATCATGGCCCGGTCGGTGGCGGAGTAGCCGAACTCGACGCTGATCCTCGGCATCCCGGCGAGGTCGGTCTCCGTCGGCGAGAACACGAGCCGGTTCTCCGGGCGTGACTCGACGGGGACGTACAGCGAAAGTCCCACCGAGTGCGCCAGAGGGTGCCCGTCGTCGTCCACGTACGTGCGGTTCATGATCTGGCCGTGGAACGGCTGTGCCGCTCCGTTCCGGGGCAGCCACAGCGAGTCCGTGCTGAACTCTCCGGCACGCGGCAGGGGCAGGGCATCGCGGTCGATGCCGAACCGGTCGAGGTCGAGCAGGACCCGGGCGGTGACGAACGCGTGCTCGTTGAGGTGCCGGCCCAACGCCTCGGGCCGGATGCCCGAAGCGAACAGCAACTGCGGGGTGCGCAGCGCGTCGGCGCACACGACGACGGTGTCCGCGAGGAGGCCCGACGCGGCTCCGTCGGCGATGCGGCGCAGACGGGCTCCGGCGACCCGGTCGTCGTCGCTGACGATGAGCGACGTCGCGAGCGTGCCGGTCACCAAGGTGAAGGCCGGGTCCCCACCGGTCGCGATGGCGGGGAAGATCGTCCCCGGGGCCGTGCGCGGCAGGGGACCGGATGCCGTCGCCGTGACCGCCATGGGCATCGGCTGCGGGCGCCGGTCCTCCGGCCCGACGCCGTCGTGGCGTCGGCGCAGTACGTCGAGGACGAGCCTGCCGACCTCGGTGGGGCCGATCGCGGAGGGCGTGACCTCGAGCAGTCGGCGTGCGGTGTCCAGGTCCGTCGCCCAGCGGTCCGGGTCGCCGAAGTCGAACACCTCGTCCCCGGCGGGCCACGGTGTCGCGGCGGTCCAGTGCACGCCCATGCCGCCCGCGTTCCACGCGAGGGCCGTCGCGGGCATCGCCTCGGCGTCCTGGCCGAGGGCGAGCGCGTGGAACATGCCCGGCGCGAGATCGGTGAGGCCGTCCGGGACGTCGCGCACCACCTCGGCGCCCGTGTACATGCCCTGAATGCCGGTGGCGACCTGTTCGTTGTAGCGGGACCAGAGGACCGGGTCGTCGAGGTCGTGCAGGTGCAGGCCGGGTGTCTCACCGATCGCGGAGCCGCCGTCGACCATCGTGATGTCCAGCGCGGGGTCGGCCTCGCGCAGCAGCCGGGCCACGGCGGAACCCATGATGCCGCTGCCCACGATGAGGACGTCGGTGCGGGGGGTGTCGGTCACCAAAAGTCTCCATGTCTGATGCCACCAGGGCGGATGTGTGCGGGGGTCATGCGCCGGGGACCATCGGGCCGAACAGCTCGGTGTCCATGCGGTCGAGGGCCAGCTTGACGGCGCCGACGAGCGCGGCGTCGCGGCCCAGACCGGTGGCGCGCAGTTCGACCGCGGGGGTTCGGGCGTCGCGCAACGCCTCGCGTACCCGGGGCAGCAGCACGTCGGCCGCGTCTTCCAGGCCGCCACCGAGCACGATGAGCGAGGGCGCGACGGTCCACGACAGGGTGGTGAGGATCGACGCGATGTTCTCCACGAACGCGTCGACCTCCGCGAGCGCGGTCGCGTCGCCGGCCCGGGCCGCGTCGAAGTGGTCGAGCGCGACGCTCCGCCTGGCCGGTTCCGGTGACGTCAGCCAGGCCACCGGGCGGTTCGCGATCGAGTCGGTCGGCATCGACCGTGCCTCGACGATCTCACCCGCGGCGCCGTCCAGACCGCGGTGCACGGCTCCGCGGATGAGGATGCCGAGGCCTGTCCGGTTCCCGAGAATCGCCCATACGACGTTGGCGTGATCACCGGCGACGCCCCGCCAACGCTCCGCCAGCGCACCGAGGTTGGTGTCGTTGTCCGCGAACCAGGGCATCCGGATCCGCCTGGTGAGCTCTTCGGGCAGGTGCACGCCTTCCCAGCGCGTCGTGTGCACCAGGCGCCGTACGACGCCGTCGTCGTCGATCGCGCCACCGTTCGCGACCGCACCGGCGCGCAGCCGGTCCGTCGACCCGCCCCCGTCGTCGAGCGCGTCGAGGACCAGTGCCGCCGCGTCGTCGAGGGTGGCCTGCGGATCCTGGTAGGCCCGCAGCAGCCGGTGCGCCCGGCCGAGGATGCGGCCGCGCACATCGGCGATGACCGCGGTCACGTCCGAGGTGGTGATGCACACGGCCGCCAACAGAGCGTTCTCCGCCCGCAGTGCGAAGCGGCGGGCGGGGCGGCCGGCGCAGCCGCTGATCGGCATCCGGTCCAGTTCGGTCACCCAGCCCGCTTCGACGAGCGAGTCCAGGATGAGCTCGATGGTGCGGCGGGAGAGGCCGACGTGCTCGGCGAGCGAGGTCAACGTCATCGGCCCGGCCGACACGGCCAGTGCGCGGAGGATGACCGAGGTGTTGACGCGTCGGACGGCGCTCTGGTTCATCCCGTTCATCCGGGGCATCAGCACACCTCCGCCCTCTCGGGCACCGCCTGTACCACGGGGTCGAACACGCCCGTGGTGTCGGCGGCGAGCACTCCCCCGGGCCGGCCGTACTCGCGAGCCGGATCACCGGGCGTCCCGCTCGCCCTGGCCCAGCCCGGCTGCCGGCCGTGGACGAGACCGACCAGATCGGCGTGCATCAGCGTGGCCAGTTCTCCGGGCGGACGCGGTCCTAGTGCCTCGGCGACGCCCGGTGCGTCGAGCACGTCGAAGAAGTACGGAAGGTCGACGCAGTGCGCGGCACCACCGAGAACGGGAGAGGGCCACTCGAAGGAGTACAGCCAGGTGCCGCCGGCGGCGTGGCGACGGGCGGCCGCCACGCGCGGACAGGCGGCACGGAACAGGGTGTCGGTCACGCGGGTGCCCGCCGCGCGGGCGGCGGCGCGTTCGACGGGGTCGGAGAAGCTCGGGTGAGTGCTCTGGGGTGTGGCCCCGGCGTCGAACTCGTCGCCCGTCGCGCCGAGCAACAGAGGTACGCCACGCCCGTGCACGGCGAGTCCGTCGGCGAGGGACACGGGCAGGACGTCGTCGCCGACGAACGGGCCGAGGACGAGCGTGTCGTGACCCGACTCGGTGCGCAGGTCGAAGACACCCTGCTGGACGCGCTCCACGGTGCAGTCGCCGAATCCGGTACGCGTCGGCGGCACACCGAGCCTGTTCCCGAGCCGGTCCAGGAAGTCGTGTGCGACGTCCTCAGCCACGGTGAAGAGACCACCGGACAGGCTGACCGCGCGGTGGAAGCGACCGCTGCCGAGGGGCGACGAGAGCAGCGCGAGCACCGCCGCTCCCCCGGCCGACTGGCCGACGACGGTCACCCGGCCCGGATCACCGCCGAAGGCGGCGATGTTCTCCTGTATCCAGTCCAGTGCGAGCAGCAGATCCCGCAGCCCGAGGTTCGTGGGGGCGTCGTCCAGTACGGCGAATCCCTCGACGCCCAGCCGGTAGCCCACGGTGACGCAGACGACCCCGCCGCGGGCGAACGCGCGGCCGTCGTACCACGGACTGGCCGGGCTCCCCGCCACGAAGCCGCCGCCGTGGATCCACACCATGACCGGGCAGGGCTCACGGCCGTCGTCCGCGGCCGGAGCGACTACGGAGAGGTTCAGCACGTCATCGCCCGGCACCGACGGCTCCGGCACGGTCGTCGTGGCGAACAGCGGTACCTTCTGCGCGGTGGGGCCGTGGCGGGACGCGTCGTACGGCTCGGTGAACCGGCCGCGTCGTACCGGGGCAGCGAACCGGCGTGCCCCGGTGGGTGGTTCGGCGTACGGGATGCCGAGGAAGCGCCGTACCCGGCCGGTGCCACGGCCGACGACCGTGCCGGCGGGAGCGTGTGCGGTGACCTGCTCGCCGGGCGCGTCGAGTGAGTCCATCCGGTCGTCCAACGCGGTCACCGCATTCCCGTTCCGGCGATGCCCTGAACGAAGTGACGTTGCAGGGACAGGAAGAGCACCAGTACCGGCAGCATCACCACGATCGCTCCGGCGAGCATCAGTCCGTAGTCGGTGACGTGTGCCGCCGCCTGGCTGGTGGCGGCGAGGCCCACCGGCAGCGTGTAACTGGACGTGCTCTGGGCGACGATGAGCGGCCAGATGAAGTAGTTCCACGAGTTCAGGAAGGACATGATCGTGACGGTGGCGACGGCGGGCCCGGCCAGCGGCAGGAAGATCCGGAAGAAGATCCGGAACTCGCCCGCGCCGTCGATGCGGGCCGCCTCGAGGAGTTCGTCGGGGACCGACAGCGCGTACTGCCGCATGATGAAGACCGACAGCGGCATCGCCACGCTGGGCAGGGCGATACCGGCGAGGGTGTCCGCCAGACCCATGTCGACGGTGATCACGAACTGGGGGACGAACACCGCGGTGAAGGGAACCATCAGCGCCGCCATGACCGCGCCGAACGCGATCCGCCTGCCCGCGAAGTCGAGCTTCGCGAGCGCGTAACCGGCGGCCGAGGCCGCCACGATGTTCCCGGCCACCACGATCGCGGCGACGACGACGCTGTTGACCAGGAACCGGCCGAAGCCCTCGGTGGCGAACAGCCGGGTGAAGTTGTTGAGGGTGACGTCGTGCGGAAGCCAGGCGCCGGGGTCGGAGCGGATCTCGTCGAGGCTGCGCAGCGAGCCGCTGACCACCCAGAGGAACGGGAGCAGCGTGAGCAGGGCGCACAGCACCAGGGCGCCGTACAGCAGGGGCGGGGCGACGGACCGGCGGCGCACGGCGATCCGGTCGGTGGGGGTCGGGTCGGCGCTCTTCGGCTCGGCGTTCTTCGGCTCGGTGTTCTTCACGGTCGCCACGGCGGTCATGTGCGGGGCCTCAGCAGCCTGAACTGGACGACGCTCACCAGGGCGACGAGCACGAGCGTCACGAAGGACGCGGCCGAGGAGACCCCGAATTCGCCGGATCCGAACTGGCGGTAGGTGTACAGCGCCACCGATTCGGTGGAGCCCAGGGGGCCGCCGTTGGTGAGCAGGTACGGCTCGTCGAACACCTGGAGGTAGAAGACGGTCAGCAGCACCGTCACCATGAGGGTGGTGGGCAGCAGCAGCGGCAGGGTGATGTGCCGCAACTGCCGCCACCGTCCGGCCCCGTCGAGGGCGGCGGCCTCGTACACGTCCCGCGGAACGGCCTGCAGACCGGCGAGGAACAACACCATCGCGGTGCCGAAGTTGCGCCAGACCCCGAGCAGGATGACCACGGGCATGGCCAGGTCCGGGTCGTCCAGCCAGTTCGGTCCGGCGAAGCCGACGGCGCCGAGCACCTCGTTGACGGTGCCGTTCGCGTTGAAGGCGTACTGCCAGATCAGCGCGACCGCGACGACGTTCGTGACGACCGGAGCGAAGAACACCGTACGGAACACCCCGCGCAGCCGCCGGATGCCGGAGTTCACCGCGAGGGCCAGCACGAAACCGATCCCCATGGTCAGCGGCACACCGACGGCCACGAAGAGGGCGGTGTTGAGGAGGTCCCGCAGGAAGCTCTCGTCCCGGAACAGACGGACGTAGTTCTCGAGCCCGATGAAGTCGACCGCGAGCGGATGACGCAGATCCGTGCCCCGCAGGTCGGTCAGGCTGAACCCGAGCGCGGCGACGGTGGGGATCGCCGTGTAGAGCAGGAACAGCAGGACGAACGGTGCGAGGAACAGCCAGGCGACAGCCGTGCGACGGGCGCCCCGGGAGCGCCGGCCCTTGACCGGCGCCCCCGGGATGATGGTGGTGGTCATCCAGGTCACCCCGTACCGGTGCCGAGGCTCTCGGCGTACGACTGGACGTTCGCGGCTGCCCTTTCGGCGCTCCGCGTGCCCTTGGCCACGGCCTCCATCTCCTTGCCCAGCCGGGTCGCGACCTGCTGCCACGTACTCACCTGCGGGAACGCCCGGGTGTTCTTCATCTGCGTGAGGAAGGCGTCCAGCAGCGGCTGGTCCGCGATGGCCGGATCGTCCCAGGCGGACACGACGGCCGGCAGCGAGCTGTACGCCTTGTACTGCGCGACCTGGGTGCTCGGCTCGGAGATGTGCCGGATGAGCTTCCACGAGGCGTCCTCGTTGCCGCCGCCCGCGAGCACACCCCAACTGCCTCCGGCGGAGAAGGAGGCGCTGCCCGACGGCCCGGCCGGCAGCGGTGCGGTCGCGACGTGGGACGCCGTCCAGCCGTCCTTCTTGGCGACGGTGTCGAGCTGGCCGACGACCCACGGGCCCGTGATCATCGTGGCGGTCTTTCCGGCGACGAAGAACGGCTGTGCGTCGAGGAATGTGGGGCCGCCGGGGTCGGCGGCGCCCGAGGTGAAGAACGACGCGTTGTACTTGAGCGCGTCGACCGTCGCTGGAGTGTCGAGAGTCCACTTGCCGCCGGCGGAGAGCAGCGAGCCGCCTGCCTGCCAGGCGTACATCGCGACGTCCTGGCCGTTGAAGATGTCCCAGCCGATGTCGGCCCCGAGGCCGCGCGCGGCCCCTGCGCCCTGGAGCGCCTTGAAGAACGGCACCACCTCGTCCCACCTGGTCGGCGCCTTGACGTCCGCCTTCTCGGCGAGGTCGGAGCGGTAGACGAGCGCGTAGGTGTAGGCGTACCAGGGCACCGTGTAGGCGATGTCCTTGACGACGCCCGCGTCCCAGAGGCTCTTGAAGAAGCTGTCGGGGTCGACGAGGCCGTCCGGAACGGGCCGAAGGATCGACGGATCCAGGAACTGCGCCTGCGACTCGGGGAAGAACTGCGCCACATCGGGTCCCTTGCCCGCCGCGATCGCCGACTGGAGCTTGGTGTAGTACTCGGCGTTCGGGATCAGCGTGAACTTCAGCTCGAGGTCGGGATTCGCGGCCTTGAAGGGCTTGATGACCTTCTCCAGCACGTCGGCGTCACCCTGGGCGGCCCAGACGGTGACGGTTCCCGTGGCCGGGGAGTTGTCGATGGGCTTGGCGGAGGCTGTCGCAGCGGTGTCGTCGCCGCGCCCACAGCCCGCCAGGGCGAGGGTACCGAGGACGGCTATGCCGCCGGTCAGCCGTAGGGCGCCGCGTCTGGAGATGTTGGACACTCGTGGCTCCTGCCTGATGAAGATGCGGGGCGGTGATGGGGTTTCTGGCGGAAGTAGCTTTTTTGATCCGCCGGACCCGATGAATGGACTGGCCTGGTGGCCCGATGGGGATTTGTGCGGTCGACAGTGACGGTAGGAATGGCGTGTTTCGGCGGCGTGGCCGGAAACGTCCCCGATAATTTCGGAACTTGTAGCAAAATTGCTTCGTCACCCTGTGTCGCGACAACTGCTTGCCGGCTGGCAAATCATGGGGGATATGCCCGGTTGATGTGATCGACGACGGCGCCTTGTCGCGTTGAGTAACAATCTGGCGGCGGCATCGACCGCGTTGGGCCGCGCTGAAGGTACCCGACGGCAACCGGCTCACCGGCGTCTTCTCCGCCGAAGGCGTCCAGACCTACACCTGCGCCGAAGGCGCCTGGAAGCTGCTGGAGCCCGCCGCCACCCTCTGGGCCAAGAAGGACCGCTCCCGCCGCCGCGTCGCACTGCACTCCCGCGGCCCCGTCTGGGTGTCCACGGTGGACGGCAGCGCGGTCAACGCCAACGGCGCCGTGCCTCGGCCGCGACGAAGCCCGCCGCCTCCTGGCCGAGGTCCTCAAGGCCTGCACGCACTGCACGCCCGACACCCAGCTGCACATCCTCGACTTGTCCCCACGGCCAGAGTTTCAGCAGCCGCGACGCAGGCGTAGCCGACGGCCGCGTCGCGGGTCCGCGGGAAAGCAGTTCCCGACCAGATGCCACCGCGCGCCACCGCTCATAGCCAGAAAGGGCTCGGGGTGCCGCCGGAGGTTTGCCATGCCCCGAACGATCTGGTCGGGTGCGATCAGCTTTGGTCTCGTGACTTCTCTAAACTTGGGGCCGGTCCGCCCCGAAGCCTTTGATCTGCAGCTCTCTGAAACCGAATCGGTGGTGCCAGAGGCATCACAGTGAGATGTTCCGGAGAGCGAGAGCCGCTTCGACCGCCGCCTCAGTACTGTGACTTCGCATGACCGACACCGAGATCGAGATCACCGCAGACCTGGTTCGCGACCTGCTGCAGGAGCAGCATCCGGACCTTGCGGGGCTGGCCATCCGTGAGGTGGCGGGCGGTTGGGGCAACCAAATGTGGCGTCTCGGGGACGAGTTGGCCGTGCGCATGCAGCGCATGGACCCCACCCCGGAGCTCCAGCTCAAGGAGCGGCGGTGGCTACCCGTGCTGGCCCCTCGCCTGCCGCTCCCGGTGCCGACTCCGGTGCGATTCGGTGAACCGTCCGCGCGCTTCCCCAAGCACTGGACCGTGATGACGTGGGTTCCCGGCGAGCCGCTGGACCACGGCTCGATCAGCCGCGGCGACCACGCGGCCGACACGTTGGCGGGCTTCCTCCGGGCGCTCCATGTGGAGGCGCCCGCCGAGGCGCCGATCAGCTCGGACTTCGGCGCTCACCCCAAGAAGTGCACGGACGGCTTCAACTACTTCTTTGAAGCCGTTGTCCCCGGCGGCATTGCCGACGAGGTCCGGGCCGTCTGGGACGATGCCGTTGCGGCCCCCGAGTGTGAGGGCCCGCCGGTATGGGTGCACGGTGACCTTCATCCCGCGAACGTCGTCGTCTCGGACGGAACGCTCTCGGGCATCGTCGACTTCGGTGCCATGTGCGCCGGCGACCCGGCCTGGGACCTCGCCGCCGCATGGGTGCTGCTACCCGCGGGCACGGCCTCACGGTTCTTCGACATGTACGCGCATGCGGACGAGGCGGCGATCCGGCGTGCCCGCGGGCTGGCCGCGATGAAGAGCCTCTTCCTGATGCTCATGGGGGAGAACGGAGATCGGGGTCTTCCCGGTGGCAAGCCGAACTGGGGACCTGCAGGCCGGGCGGCACTTGATCGTGTTCTGAAGGGCGTTTGATACGCGCTTCTTTGAACTTGTTCTCGATCTTGGTTGAGGGCCGTGCTGCAGTCCACCTTCGCGGGTTCATCGATCACCACGCGTAGTGGGGACGCCCAGGTCCACGGCCGTATGCTGCCCGTGGCCCCGATCGAGCTGGCGGAGCTTCTCCTCGGCGCCAGCCAGGCTGACCTGGAGACCTTCGACCTCGCCGAGCCAGCCTTCTGTCTCGGCTTCGGCGATTCGGGCGATCAAGTTGTCGCGGATCTCGGCAAGCCGCGCCCGTTGGGTCGGGTCAGGCCGAAGGGGCGAGCATCTGACGCAAGCGTGCTCGTGGATTCAGGCGGTGCCGTAGGCGCGGGCGCAGGTGCCGACGGAAGGTTTGCGGCGTTCGAAGTGGCCGAGGAAGTCCCCCCACTCGGTTTCGGTGGGGGTGCGGTACTCCTCGGCGGGGCGCAGGGTGCGGCGGCGGGTGATGAAGGCGCGGTGGGCTTCGATGGTCTCGGTGGGGTAGACCGCGTTGTAGCCCATGGCGGTGTTGATTTTGGTGTGGCCGATGACCTGGGCGATGTGGGGTGGCAGTCGGAGCGGATGGCGTCGGTGATGAACATGCGCCGGAAGTCGCCGGGCCCGATGGCGTCCGTGACGAGGGGCCGACCAACCCGGGCGCTGCGCCACCGCCGGTTCTCCCGCTTCCGCCCGAGGTCAAGGCCAAGCGCATGGCGGCCGCGGAAGCCCACCGCTGACGACGGGCGCGGCAGGCGGCTTCGAGTGCGCGGGGCACGACGAGGAACGTAGTCAGCAGACAGAGCCCTCGGGCTCCTCCTCGGGTGCGGGACGGATGAGCCGAGCGTACGGGGAGGGGCCGACAGGCCGGGTGTATCCGGCCGTTCCGCCGTTCTGTATCGAGTGGCTTGTTGTTGCTTGTGCCGTTGAGTAGGAGGTGAGTGCGTCCGTTCCGCCATCACAGCGTCGGCAGGTTCCGCAGTTGCCCAATCGCCTCTGGACTCTGGCTGTCCCACCGCAAGTAGATGTCGGTGCTGAGCGTTAGGTTCTGCTCGCAAGGGCTGTCATCGTGGCGGCCACCGTGCGGGGAGGGCGGCTTGATGAACCAGGGACCCACAGAGAACGGGCTGCGCTGGATAGCCGATGCCTACAACATCAGCTTCACGCTCACACTCAGCGAGGGCCTCTCGCCGTACGAGCTGCTGCGCCGCGTCGGAGCCGAGGAGCGCCACATTGTCCCGCTCACCCGCTCCGCAGCGCGCGAGCTGTTGCTGCGGGATGAGGAGGACCACATCAGTGACCTCGACTTCCTGGACTGGGAAGACGAAGCGACGGTTGCCCAGCTGGCAAGCGCCGGCTTTCTGCCCGCCCCGCCGGACACCATCGTCCGAGCGGGCTCGGTGGCGGGCTGGGCGTATGCGCTGGAGGAATCCCACTGCCACACGGGCACGTACATCGCGGCGCTGTCCGAGCGGGGACGGGCGTTCTGCGTGCATCGCAACGCGAAGGGCTTCAGCCGCGTCGACTATGGCTGCCGCGGTGATGCGGTGACGTCCTTCGAGCCTGGCCTGCCGCACCTTACGAACGGCGCCCCAGCCGAGGTGGCGCTCGGCTTCGCGCACAACGGTAACGAGCTGGGCGATGTCGCGTTCCTGGGGTTCCTGGAGGGCGAGCTCGGCGTCTACCTCCCCTGGGAGGAGACAGAGGCAGAGCTACCGGCAGCCGCTTTCGCCTGACGATGCCTCGGATGGCCAGGTCCTGTTTTCCGCTGGTGGGACACGACCACAGAAGTTCGTGGATTCAGACCACGACGAACTGCGCTTGTCCCTCTGTTGTCCGCTCCTGCCGGGTCAACATCCGAGCTGACCTGTTGCTTTCCAACCATCCGGCTCCCCACATGCAACAGAAAGGAGTGGAGACAGAATCTCGGGATCGGGCGCGGCTGCGGTCAACAGCCGTACGGAGCGGGGCGATTGCCGAGCGAACAACCGGGGTGCGCAGCTGCGACGAGGGCGGTCGGGGAGCAGCGCTCCGATCGAGACGGCGCCGGCCCTTGGCCGGTGATGGGACATGCCCCGGTCGGGGGCCTTGTCATGGCAGAGGGCCGGGTCCCTTTTGGGACCCTCGTCGGTCGGATGCGGGACCGAGGCCGCTGGCTCCGGTGCGGGGGACGTCCGGAAACCCCGTCGTCCGTGCTCGTCGCGAGCGTCTCTTCGGTGATCACATGCGTGCTGATGGTCTCGGTGGCCCAGGCCGCGCCCCAGCGGGTAGACCCGCCCTTCCCGCCCAGCGACTCTGCTCCACGTTCCTGACTCAAAACGGGTCTGGGCGGAATTTCGTGACCGTCACGTTCGTGTAGTCGACGTCCCGTGTTTGACGGTGGGAATGCCCTGGTCATGGGGGATCTGTCGGCGTTGAAGGACGTACTGTTCCCGAACGCCGTGGGGATGGTGCTGGACCGGTTGACCGAGGTGGACGGGGTCGTTGTGGCCGAAGCCCACAGCGCCGTACCGGAGTTGAGATGCCCGAGTTGCGCGACTTGCTCGCGTCGGGTGCACAGCCGTTACGGGCGACGGCTTGCCGAGTATCCCGCCGGCGGGCGCCGGGTGGTGGTGAAGCTGGAGGTCCGGCGGTTCTTCTGCAACGCACCCGCTTGCGGGCGACGCACGTTCGTGGAGCAGGTCGAGGGTCTGACCACGCGTTATGCCCGTGCCGGGTGGTTCGCGACCGCCGCGGCCACCTCCTGGCCGCCTGGATCCGCGAAGCCGAGACCAACGGGCCCGGTCCGGTACGGGGCTTCGCTGGATTCCTGCGCCAGGACTGGGATGCCGTCCTCGCCGGCATGACACTCGTCTACAGTTCCGGCGTCGTCGAAGGCCACGTCAACCGTTCAAGACGATCAAGCGGCAGATGTACGGCCGGGGATCATTCCGGCTCCTCCGCACCCGCGTCCTGCTGCGATCGTGACCGTTGTGGGCACGTCAGCCATGCTCCAGCCGAGCGATCAATTCTGAGAGGGCGTTTTGATCAGGCAGACGGTGGCAGAGTGGCGACACATCGAAGCCCCGGACAGTGCAGGCGACTTGAGAGGTCACCCGCTCCAACCGGAGCTTCGCTGCGTTCGGGACGGGACAGTCTACAGACGTCGCACCACCGTGACCTGCGCCTCCGCACCGTCATCAGGACTTTGAAACAGCACTACCGGGGCGCGTCGCTTCTTCGGCTGGCCGGACCAGCCGAAGGGCGGGTCAAGGGATGTACACCGAGGACATGCTCGACGTCTTGGAGCACTTCACGAACTGCCCCGTGCTCTCCCGGTAGACCGGCCACTTGATGTGGTCGCGAGTGTTGGGACCGTACTCGCCGTCGACCCTCGCACCCGAGGCGCTCTGCGCCCTCCTAAGGGCGGCTTCCGTCAGGTCGCCGAAATCCCCGTCGAGCGTGAGACCGGCGGAGTAGCACTTCTTCAACGCTCGCTGCAGAGCCGTGACGGCGGAATCGGTTCTGCTGCCGACATCACCGTTGGCCAGGTAGCAGGTGGAGGTCTGGGTGGACTCGTTCCAACCCCAGGGGAGCGGCGCCCTCAGGTCCCGGTTGTTGTCGACGAACATGCTGACGCTGTAGGTGCAGTGCCGGTAGGTGCCGTGCGCCGATGCCGCGGGGGCCGCCGCGAACGCCACGGCGAGTGTGCCGGTGAGCAGGGCGCCTGTGAGGGTGAGGCTGGCGAGACTGCGGCTTCTACGAGTGCTCATGTCCATCCTTTGTCAGTGAACCGACTGGGGGTGTGCGGTGAGTTGCACGGCCTTCGGGGCCGCGTGGGTCCACTCCGGGCCCGTTCCCCCCTGCAGGGAGGGAACGGGCCGCGGTGGGTTCGTGGAACGGCCGGTCCGTCAGACCGTGAGGCGGTTGGCCCAGGCCTTGAACGCGGCCTTGGACGGCACGCAAGTGTGGGCCTCGACGTCGTTGGCCCACAGCCACCTTAGGGTCGTCGTGGGCTTCGGACTTTGTCGTCCGTGCAGGGGACTTTGTCAGTCGTGCACCGCCTCAAGTTGACGCGCATCAGGCGAGGGTCACCCTGCGGGTGAGGTCATGCGCGACCGCCATGGCCGGTGTCAGCCCCGCACGACGGGCACAGTAGCCCGGCCCGGTCGCTGAGTGTGCCGGTCGTTTGCCCCACACGAAGCGGCCGCCGCGCACACCGAAGGACGCGCACGACGGCGGATGACACCGTCTCTGGTTCACGGTCGTGACCCTGTTGAGCTCACCTGCCGCTGGGGCCACGAGCATGCTGTCCTGCGGCACCGTCAGATCCATGGCTCGCAGCGAAGCCGCGGGGCGGTGGATTAGGACTCGAACTGTCCGCAGCGATCCAGTAGCGTCTCTACCAGGTGCTTCCCTGACCGGACGCGGTCCTCAACCTCAGCCGCCTGATGGTCGTTCAGCACGGTATGCGGCCCATCGACTGGGCCCCGGCAGCGCTGGACGGCCTCGGGCCGGACGCCGGCACCCGTGTACACGCCGCCGTCACCCTCTTCGGATATGTCCGAGTGAACGACACGCCATCCTTGCGGTGCCCCTCGGGCCACCGGTTGGCGGTGTAACGCCAGTCCTCCACCGTCCTGCGCTCGACGCCGATGTCATCCGCGAACATCTGCAATGACTCCGTCACGCTGAACAGGTCCTCGGTGCCATTCGGCATCGACCCGCCCACCGACCTCGTCGGCTCGACTCCAACGCCATGTCACCCAAAGCGAACTGCGCCCTCGCGACCTGCGCGATCAGTTCCTTCGCCCGGGTGACGAGCTGTTCGTAACGCTGCCGGGTGACGTTCCCGATCCGGTCGGCCACATCGGTCATGAAGACCACCGCCTCGCCCGGGTCCGGTCCGGCCGCCACGACGTGACCGGTCAAGGGGGCGCCCGCCCCAGTCACCATCCACCGTGACGCGTGCGCGGCACGCCGGGGCAGGGCGCGAGCCAGGGGCGCTCGAAGCGCTCGACAATCGCTCCCAACTACCCTGCAAAACCTGGGCCGTTCGAGGTGTCAGCGAGGCGTTCGGCTACGGCCTTTCCGTAACGCCGTTCCGCGACGCCCGCCGCTGACGGCATGCCCGCACCCGGCAACGGTCCGAGTAGTACACCGCCTCCGCCGCCCGCGGTAGCGGATCACCACACTCCCGGCAGTACCGCCGAACTGTCCCGCTAGCCCACGAACCAGATCATCCAGCCGTACCCACCTCACGGCCAGGGATCAAAAACACCTACTCAGATCCGCTTGGACCTTGAGTTCTCGCCGCCCTGGCGGAAGCGGAATCGCGCAGGCGACCCGTTCACGGTCGCGTGCCGGATCACGCCCGAGGCCCTGCTGACAGCCTCGACTGAGTGGACCGCCGACATCACCCCTTACCCACCATGGACCCCGGGGGAATAGAGCCGGCCTCCGTAACCATCACGAAATTCCGCCCAGACCCCTGAAAACGGCTCTGACCGCAGTTCCGTGAAAGCGCCGGTAAGATCGTTTGCTCATGGATGCGAGTGCAGGGCCCGAGATGACCGCAGTTCCGGCCGGGCAGGTCACACTGTCGGACCGGCGGACACAGCGGAGTTGGGCGGTCGAGCTGGACCCCTACCAGCTTGCGACGTACCCCACCACCCAGGTGCTGTACGCGCACGTAACCGGCGAGCGTCCAAGTACCGTCCGTGGACACCATCTGCCCGTCGAGGGCGTCTCCTGGTGGGATGCGGTCCAATTCTGCAACGCCCTGTCGCAGCGCAAGGGATTCACGCCCGCCTACCGGCAGATCGGCGGCGAAGACATCGAATGGGACGTATCGGCCGACGGGTACCGGCTGCCGACCGAAGCGGAGTGGGAGCACGCGTGCCGGGCCGGTACGGCGGGACCGCGTTATGGCTCCCTCGACGAGATCGCCTGGCATCGCGGCAACTCGGTAGAGACCATCCACGAGGTAGGAGGCAAGCACCCCAATCTCTGGGGCTTTCATGACATGCTCGGCAACGTGTGGGAGTGGTGCTGGGACATCTACGACGCCGAGGTATACGGCACCTACCGAGTTCTGCGAGGCGGCGGCTGGTTCGACGAGCACTGGAGCTGCCGGGCCTCCGTAAGGCGCCGCAGTCACCCCACGTTTCGGGTCGACGACGTCGGATTCCGCATCGCACGTTCCGTGGCTGGGTGAGGATGCGCGTCCGTAGGAGTTCGAACGAGGCCCGGCCATACATTGCTCTCTTGAGTGTTTTCACCCGGTTCACGTGGCCTTCGACCACCCCGGAACTCCACAGCAGGGTGAGTCCGGCGGTGACGGCGTCGAGGTCCTGGCGGAGGAAGCCGCCGAAGCCCTTCATGGGCTTCGGCGCGTCCTGCTCGGCCTGCCGGATCCACTCTAGCAACAGGTATCCGCGCTGGTGGCGGACCAGGTCGGCGAACGCCCGAGCGAGATCGCAGGCCCGGGTGATGTCCGGACAGGCGAGCCGGACTTGCAGGCGTCGCTCGTCCTGGCTTGAGGTAAGCGTCTCCCGGGGCCGCATGATCCAGGAGGTGACCTTGCCGGGGCTGGGGATGTCGGCCCGGACCGGTTCGGCGGTGCCCGCGCGGAGGGCGGCGAGGTGTTTGCGGACGACCTGGCGACTGCCGCGGTAGCCGCGGTCCTGGATCTCCAGGAACAGTCGGGTGCCGCTGACCTGGCCTTGTGCTTCGGTGAAGCGGGCGTTGAGGTATGCCTTGAACGGCTCCAGCGCTCGCGGGCGGAGGCCAGCAACTCGTCGAGGTCGGTGTCGCGGAAGCGGCGGACGGTCTTGCGGTCGAGGTTCAGCCGACGGGCGATGGCGCTGATCGTCCAGCGTTTCTCCAGCAGGCGGTGGATGTCCTCGTAGCGGTGGCGGGTGCGTTCGATGATCTGGGTGCGGGGCAGTTCCGCGGGCGGTAACAGCATCGGGGGCGGTTCCGGCATCTCGGTCACTGTCTCCTCCTCGGCGCGTTTGCGCAGGCAGTCGCGGTGCTGGTGGCAGGTCTTCTCCACCGCGGCGGACAGGTTCTGCAACAGGTGCCAGCGATCAGCGACTTCCAGGGCGTCCGGGGCGGCTTCCCTGACCGCCTTGGTGTAGGCGGTGGCCCGGTCCCGGCAAATGATCTCGGCACCGGGATGCCCGGTGAGCCAGGCCGCGAACTTCTCCGAGGTGCGGTCGGGCAGTACGTCCACAACCCGGCCGGCCTCGACATCGACCAGCACGGTCCCATAGGTGCAGCCCTTGCGGAAGGCGAACTCGTCGACCCCCAGCACCCGCGGGGCACGGTCCGGCACCGTCGGCGCCGTCAGCAACCTGAGCAGCCGGGTCCGGCCCGCGACCAGCCGCAGGCGGCGACACAACCGCGCCGCCGGACGGCCGCCCAGTTCCACCGCGATCGACCGCAGCCACCCCGTCAGCCCGGTGCTGGAGCGGCGGTGCCGCTCGGACAGACCCGGCACCTGCTCGACGAACGTCGTGCGGGAACAGTTCTTCCGGTCGCAGAAGTACCGGCGGACCCGCAGCCGGACTATGCCCCGGCGAGGTCCCAACGGCCTTTCATTCAGGCCTCGTTGATAAGTGCTGTGTATGCGCCTCGCCTGTTTCCGGCAGTCCGGGCACAGGCCCGGGAGAGCGGTGGACACAGCCTCCACCACGAGGACATCGGACGAGTCGCTGACGCTCTCCACTCGCACATCGATCCCGGGAAACAGCACAGCCTCGACCGTCTTGCTTGCCATGCCGGAACATACTCTGCCGAAACGATCCCTCGCTCACCTCCATGACCTGGGGATTCACGGAACTGCGGACAGAGCCCTGAAAACGGGCACCCCTGCTCGTTCTCCTCACTTGGTTGCGGGCACAACCAGGGGCAGCTCAGCCTGATGGCCGACGGGTACCGAGATCCGCGCGGCCTGCCCGAGGGCGACAGTCACTCGCCGACCAGCACCGCTCGTACGATCGCCGCGGCCGCTCTGCCCGCCGCGAGCACCGGAGCGGTGCTGCGCCCGGCACGGCCGAGCATGAAGGCACCCTCGAGCAATGCGATCACTGAGCTAGCCGTCTCACGCGCGGCCGGCTCTGGGATGCCGCCTGCCGCGTAGTAGGCAGCGAGGCCGTCGATCCAGCTGTCGAAGACCTCCGAAGTGGCAAGACGCAGCTGCTCGTTGGTGCTGGCCACCTCCAGCGCGACGGTGGCGATCGGGCAGGGGTCGGCGAAGTCGAGCTCACTCAGGGTGTCCGCTGCGGCGGTGAAGAAGTCGCCGGTGGCGACGGCTCTGTCCTCGTGCGGATCCAGGAGCTCGGCGACAAGACCGAGATAGACGGCTCCCGAAGTGCGAATGACCTCCTCACCCAGCTGCGCCTTGCCTCCTGGGAAGAAGTGATAGATCGACCCGAACGGCGCGCCGGCGGCCTCGGCGATCTGCTTCATACCCGTCCCGGTGTAGCCCTTGCGCCGGAAAAGCTCGGTGCCAGCGGTGACGATGCGCTGCTTGGTGTCTCGTGCGCTGGTGCCCTTGCTGTCGCTCACGGTGAGCCTCCGGGTGGCGGCCATTGTCGGTATCAGAGAGGACGCTATTCTCTCATTAGAACGATCTATCAAGAAATGTGCGACCGAGCCGGAGGCAATGCCATGCCCGAGATCGAGCTGAGCGCAGGGACGATCGACTACGAGGACACGGGCGGTGACGGCCCCGTCGTGGTCCTGGCCCACGGTCTCGGCTTCGACGAGTCGGTGTGGAGCGAGGTTGTCTCCGACCTCCGACCCGACTTCCGTGTGCTGGTCCCCGTACTGCCGATCGGCAGCCACCGGCGGCCGATGCGGCCGGACGCCGACCTGTCCGCGCACGGCATCGCGGCGCTTCTGGCCGAGTTCATGGACTGCCTGGACCTCCGTGATGTCACCCTCGTCCAGAACGACACCGGAACGGCTCAACTCCTCGTCGGCGTACGAGACGATCGCATCGCGCGGCTCGTCCTCACCTCCTGCGAGGCGCTTGACAACTACCCACCGGGCATTCAGGGCCGAACACTCCACCGCGCCAGCAGGATTCCCGGCGGTCTCTTCCTCCTCCTCCAGTCCTTCCGCTTCCCGGCCCTGTCTCGCATGCAGACGTCACTCGGTGGGATGGCGAAGAAGCGGCTCCCGAAGGAGCTGATCGCCCGCTGGTACGGCCCGCTGCTGAGCAGCCGCGACATCCGGCGTGACTTCGCCAAGTTCTGCCGCAGCGCGGACCCGGACTGCTACCTGAAGGCCGCCGCGAACCTGCCTTCCTTCACTCGCCCCGTACTGGTCGCCTGGGGCGCCGAGGACCGTATGATGCCGCCCGCCACGGGGCGCCGTCTCGCGGAGTTGCTGCCGAACGCCCGCTACGTGGAGATACCCGACGCCCGCACTCTCGTCCAGTTCGACAACCCGGTCGGCCTCACTGCGGAGCTCCGCCGCTTCGTCAAGGAACACCCGCTGCCCCGGGAGAGCTGAGCCGAAGCCACATGCCTTCCGGGGTGGGTACCTGAGGTGAGCAGGTCTGGGGAACAAGCCGAGCGCGGGTGGGGATTTTCAATTCAAAGAGCCCCAACACTGGTTTGAAGCGAGAACGCCATGACGGCTACACCAGCACCCTGCCGAACGAGCCCCCTGTGCCACTGGACCAGCGAGGGCGGTAGCGGGGCCCGGTTCACTGAGGCATCCAAGGGGCCAACGTCCTGCCGGCTTCCCTGGTTGCCTCGGTGGGTGCGTCCCTGGACCGCAACCCGACCCTGATGTGGATGAGCTCCCGGGTGCCTGCCGCAAGAACAGGTCGGCGTGGCCGCCGGCATCGTCAGACCACCTACCAGGTGGACTCCGCGCTGAAGGCGATCCGAAAGCCCGCGTGTCGGAGATCGGTCACCCGGCGATGGGCTTGGAAGCCGTCGACGCGACACAGCCGTCGCCGCGCACCACACTGCCAACTAGGGACGCGTCCCAGGAGATGCCATGAACACCGCAACGAAGATCACCACGCTCGCCGCTTCCTTCGCCGTCGTAGTCGGCGCCGCTTACGCCCTGGGCGCCGTCGTCGGGCCGGTCGCGGCTGAGGTCGACCCTGCGGGCCACCTCCCTCACAAGCCGTCCGAAGGACATGCGCACGGTCACCAGGCAGGCGCCCATGAAGGCCCTCCAACCGGTGGTCTGCAGACGTCCGACGGCGGCTACACCCTCGATCTGAAGACCCCGCGCCTGGATGTGGACCGACGCGCTGAGCTGCGCTTCGCCATCCGAGACAGCGACGGCCAGCCGCTCAATGAATACCGCACAGTGCACGACAAGGAGCTGCACCTCATCCTCGCCTCCCGTGACCTGTCCACCTACCTGCACTTGCACCCCACCCGCGCTGCGGACGGCACGTGGAGTACGCCGGTCACGCTGCCCGAGGCAGGCGACTACCGGGCCATTGCCGACTTCACCCCGGCTGCCGAGGGCAGCAAGAACTTCACCCTCGGCGCCGACCTTGCAGCCTCAGGCACACACCGGCCCAAGGCCCTGCCCGCACCGTCGCGGACCGCCGAAGTCGACGGCTACACCGTCACCCTCGACGGCCGGCTGCGCCCCGGCTCTGCCCAGGAGCTGACGCTGACGGTCTCCAAGCATGGCCGTGCCGTCACCGACCTTCAGCCCTATCGCGGCGCCTACGGCCACCTCGTGGCGCTGCGCTCCGGTGACCTGGCCTACCTGCACGTCCACCCCCACGGCGCGCCCGGCGACGGCACCACCAGGCCCGGCCCGGACATCTCCTTCACCGCGACCGCCCCCAGCGCCGGTGCATACCGACTCTTCCTGGACTTCCAACACAAGGGCACCGTGCGCACCGCGGCCTTCACCGTCCACGCTGCAGAGAGCGGCGAAGGACCGACTGAGGCCGCCGGCGAGACGGAAAGCGGCGATCACCAGCATTGACCCAGGGTCACCGTGATCATGTCACGTGGCGGCGGGCCGGAGTCGGCTGCTGGGGCTGTCGGAGGCGCCGCCGGAGCGGGCTCCGCGGGTGCTCGGGGTGGACGAGTTCACCTTCCGCAAGGGCTGCACCTATGGCACCGTGCTGGTTGATGTCGAGGCCTGCCGGGTCGTGGACGTGCTGCCCGACCGCACATCGGAGACGTTCGCGGCCTGGCTCAAGGTCCATCCCGGCGCGGAGATCACCTGCGACCGGGCCACCGCCTGCACCGAGGCGATCAAGGAAGCCGCACCCGATGCCCTGGAAGTCGCTGACGGGTGGCAACTGCTGCATCCGATGCAGGGCTTCGCGGGCTTCCTCCGCCAGGACCTCGACGCCGTCACCGCCGGCCTCACCCTCCCGTGGAGTTCAGGGGTTGTAGAGGGCCACGTGAAACGGGTGAAAACGCTCAAGCGGGCCATGTACCGCCGAGCCTCGTTCGAACTCCTCCGGACCCGGATCCTCATCCAGCCATGACCTTCACGAAACTGCGGCCATAACCGAAAATCGCACCGGTGCGCACGATGCGGCGCATCGTCCGTCGCGGTAGGCACCATTTTGCGTTTCAGGGGCACTCCCACGGGTGGGCGCTCAGCGCTTCGCAATCGGCCCCCGGCGTGTGTGGGCTGTGCCAGGTCGCCGGCATGGCACGTGCCGTGGCCTGGCGCCGCGTCAGGTGATCAGGTCGTCGGTGAGCAGTGCGCCGCTTGCATGGACGACGTCCAGATGGTGCACCTCGGGCTCGCCGTCCGGGCGGGAGTCGCCGAAGGCCGCGTCCACCGCGGGGTGGATCCGCTCATCGAACTCGCGGCCGCACTGTTCCTTGGATGCCCACGCGTCGATGTAGCGCAGCCCGCCGTCCGGGCGGCGTACGCACAGGTGGAGCAGCGAGCCGTCCAACGGCTCGGGCCCCAGCGCGTCGATGATCCGCTGGTAGAGCTCCTCGCCGATCGGAACGTCCTGGATGTAGGCGTAGACCATGGCAGCGTCCCGCATAATTTGACCCGAATACACTTCGGGCGAATATTGGTAACGTACGGTCCATGAGCGATCAGGTCAAGGGCGGCAAACGCGGCTACCACGCCCCACGCCGAGCCGAACAGGCCGCCGCCACCCGCCGCGCCGTGCTGGACGCCGCCCGCGAACTGTTCGTGCGGCAGGGCTATGCCGCGACCACGGTCGCCCAGATCGCCCGGCGGGCCGCCGTCGCGGTGGACACGGTCTACGCCGCTGTCGGACGCAAACCGGCCTTGCTGCGCGAGTTGGTGGAGACCTCACTGTCCGGCACCGACCACCCGGTCGCGGCCGCCCAACGCGACTACGTCCTGCGCATCCGGGCCGCGCGCACCGCTGCCGAAAAGATCGCGATCTATGCCGCGGCGGTCACAGAGCTCCAGCAGCGGCTCGCACCAGTGTTCCTGGCCCTTCGTGACGCCGCGGTGACCGATGCCGACTGTGCCACCCTGTGGCTGCAGATCGCCGAGCGCCGAGCGCGCAACATGCGCGAGTTCGCCGCAGACCTGCGCGCCACCGGGGAACTGCGCCTGGATCTGACCGACGACGAGGTCGCCGACACGGTGTGGAGCATGAACGCCGCGGAGTACTGGGTGCTGCTGGTCCACGAGCGAGGGTGGAGTCCCGAGCACTTCGGCGCCAGGCTCCGCGACGCCTGGATCCGGCTCTTCCTGCCGCCCGACCGCTGGCCCGGTCAAGCATCGGAGTCGCCCACCGAGCGGTAGCCAGCCTCCGAGGCGCCCGGTCTCGACTGCGCAGGAGCCCCAGCATCGCTGCGATCACGTGCTGGATCAGGTCAGACGAACACCGAACGAGTCGGGTTCGAGGTGTCGACGGCTCAACAGGGACAGGCATTCCATCTTCACGGAACTGCGGCCAGAGCCACTTTCAAAGAGCCCCAACAGGGAGACATCGCTTTTCCGTCCGCCATTGACAATCGATCACCGGGCGGCGAGAGACGGTGTGCTGCCGGCATCAGCGCGGTGCCGCCCTGGCTTCGGGGGAACGGCCGCGGGCGGGGGGCGGGGCTACCGCATGCGAACACAGCGACGGCCTGCCCCGGTGCCGACCTCACGCGACGGCAGTGTCAGTTCTTACGACCCACGCCGCAGAGCACCGCTACGTCGCTGGTCGGCCACGGGCTTGGTCCGGGCCGCCATTGGGAGGTGGGCACCACACCGGGCTCGACGAGGTCCAGCCCGCGGAAGTATGCGGTGATCTGCTCTGGGCTTCGGTTGGTATAGGGATGAGGGCTGCCGCTGCTCTCGTTGTACTGGCGGACAGCCTCGTTCCGTTTCTGGTCGGTAGTGGTGCCGTCGTTGACCACGAGATAGCTGCCGGAGGGCAGAGCGTTCAGCAGGTGCTTCAGGGCCGCCCGCGCCTCTTGGTAGTCAGGGACGTTGCCCAGAATCCCGAGCATCATCAACCCGATGGGGCGGCTGAAATCCAGGGTCCTGGCGGCTTCGGCCAGGATCAGGTCCGGGTTTTGTACGTCGGCATCGATGTAGTCGCAGGCGCCTTCGGGAGTGCTGGTCAGCAGCGCCTGGGCGTGCCTTAGTACCAGGGGGTCATTATCGACGTAGACGATCCGCGACTGAGGCGCCACCCGCTGGGCGATCTCGTGCGTGTTGTCGGCGGTCGGCAGGCCCGTGCCGATGTCGAGGAACTGCCGGATGCCCGCCTCGCCCGCCAGGTAGCGAACAGCACGCGCCAGAAATGCCCGGGTATGACGGGCGTCGTCGACGATGCCCGGGAACACCTCTTTCACCCTGTCTCCCGCCTCGCGGTCGACCTCGTAGTTGTCCTTGCCCCCTACCCAGTAATTCCAGATCCGCGCCGAGTGCGGCACCGAGGTATCAATCCTGGCCCGTAGCTGCCGTGCTGAGTCGTCGTCCCCCATGGAGAGCATCCTCCTGCTGCGCGTCCAGTGGCTCTCGCACAACCTAGTCGCAACGGCCCTTGCTTCTCAGCGAGTTCATGTCCCGCACAGCGACTGGCATCGGATCAACCACACCGGTCACCGGGGCAGGAACTGAAGCTCGCCTCCCTGATGATGGCCCAGTTGCCCGGCGTCGACCTCACCGCGCTGCACGACGACTACGCCGCAGCACTTCAGCAGCTGGTCGCGGCGAAGGAATCCGGAAGCCAACTCATGCGTCAGACGTCGCAGGCGGTCAGTGCACGCAGGACCGGCTGTCCGGTGCGGTCGGTGTGCCAGATCGCGGCGGTCAGCGCGAGAATCCGCTGTAGGAGGCGGACGGCCACGCCGCCGGGTGCCAGCAGCGCCTCGCACGCCGCAAGCGCGGCCGTGGCAGGGAAATGTGTCGCCCTCCAGTGCAGCGGACCGTACCGTCGCCCCCATGAAGCTGCTCTCAATCAATGTCGGCAAGCCCCAGCCCAATCCGTGGAAGGGCCTCAGCGCGACAGGCATCGACAAGCGGCCCCTCGACGGCCCGGTCACCGTCATCGCCCCCGGCCCCAAGGGCACCGGCGCGGTCGGTCTCGTCGGTGACCGTGTCTACGACGTGAAGCACCACGGCGGCTCCGACCAGGCCGTCTACGCCTATGCCCGCGAGGACCTCGACGGATGGGAGACCGAGTTGGGCAGGCCGCTTGCGAACGGCGTCTTCGGCGAGAACCTCACGACCGCCGGCCTCGACGTCAACGGCGCCCTGATCGGCGAGCGCTGGCGCATCGGGCCGGACGTCGTCCTGGAGGTGTCGTGCGCGCGGATCCCGTGCGCGACGTTCCAGGGCTGGCTGGAGCGTGACGGTTGGATCAGGCGGTTCACGCAGGCCGCACGGCCGGGCGCGTATCTTCGCGTGATCGAGCCGGGGGACATCCGGGCTGCCGATCCGGTCGAGATCGTGCACCGCCCTGACCACGACGTGACCGTCGCGCTCGTCTTCCGCGCGATGACACGTGAACCGGAGCTGCTGCCGCGGCTGCTGGTCGCCGACGCGCTGCCGGAGGAGGGCAAGGATCTGGCCCGCAGGCGCACGACCGCATAGGTGATCGAATTCAGTGGGATCGTCTGCGCGCATGAGACGACGGAGTCCACAGTTCGGCTGTGACGCCAGACTTGGGCTCCCTCGCCACCGCGCTGTAAGTGACGACTGATGACCCTGCTGAAGGAATCGCCGCATCTCGCTCCGTGGCGGCCTGCCGCGGGGATCGCGCCGCAGCTCACCGACGCCGGGCTGACCGCGCTCGCGATGATGCAGGCCATGCTGCGGGATCCAGGGCAGTGGGAGGCCGTCGCCCGCGCTGCGCACCGAGGGCTGCCCCCGAAGTGCGACGCACACGTTGGCGCTTCGCCGCTGCCTCGGACACCGCGGGGCCGCCGGCGGCCAGTCGTGTCGAGACCTTGGCGAGGTGCTCGACCCCGGCGGCGCGGGCCGCGTCGGTCTCGGGGTAGAACAGGTCGAGCATGTCGTCCGCGTCGGCGTCGGGCTGGCCATGAGGCCCTGCACCTTCTCGGACAACGGCGCGCCCCGCCCCTGTCCCAGCTCCTGGACTCCCTCCAGGCGTGGACCGAACGCGGCAAGGCCTCGCAGTCCTTCGACCAGAAGGACACTGCCGCGGGCGTCGAGCGGACCATCTGCGCCTACCCCGACACGGCCACCACGGCGGGCCCCGACGCGTCCTGTCAGACGCGGACCACGGTCCCCGCCGACCTCGTCGACACCTCCCTCACCGCCAAGGACCGCCGCTGATCCACGCGAACGGGGTCACGCCCATACCGGGCGTGACCCCGTCTCCGTGCTTTCTGCCGCCGTTCAGGACGCCGCAGTCGATCGGTCCTCAGCTCACCGGGGTTGCCCGCCCGACGCGAGGTCGAGGGCGATGTCCACGATCATGTCCTCCTGGCCGCCGACCAGGCCCCGGCGGCCGACCTCCAGCAGGAGTGCGCGGGCGTCGACGCCGTAGCGTTCGGCGGCGAGCTCCGCGTGGCGCAGGAAGGAGGAGTAGACGCCCGCGTAGCCGAGGGTGAGGGTCTCGCGGTCGACCTGGACGGGGCGGTCGCGCAGCGGTCGTACCAGATCGTCGGCGGCGTCCTGGAGGGCGAGCAGATCGCAACCGTGCTTCCACTCCTGCAGGTTGGCCACGGCGATGAAGGCCTCGATGGGGCAGTTGCCCGCGCCCGCACCCTGCCCGGCGAGTGACGCGTCGACGCGAGTAACGCCTTCCTCCACCGCGACGACGCTGTTGGCGACCGACAGTGACAGGTTCTCGTGCGCGTGCACGCCGATCTCGGTGGCCGGGTCGAGGACGTCGCGGTAGGCGCGGACGCGCTCGCGCATGCCGTCCATGGTGAGCCGGCCGCCGGAGTCGGTCACGTACACGCAGTGGGCGCCGTAGGACTCCATGAGCCCCGCCTGGGCGGCGAGTTCGGTGGCCGGGGTCATGTGGCTCATCATCAGGAAGCCGGAGACGTCCATGCCGAGGTCGCGGGCCTTGGCGATGTGCTGGGCGGCGATGTCGGCCTCGGTGCAGTGGGTGGCGATGCGGACCGAGCGGACGCCCAGGGCGTGGGCGCGTTCGAGTTCGGCGATGGTGCCGATACCGGGCAGGAGGAGGGTCGTGAGCACCGCGTTGTTGATGCTGCTCGCGGCGGCCTCGATCCACTCCCAGTCGGTGTGGCTGCCAGGGCCGTAGTTCAACGAACCGCCCGCCAGGCCGTCACCGTGCGCGACCTCGATCGCGTCGACGCCCGCCGCGTCCAGGGCGGCGGCGATGCGGCCCGCGTCGACGGGGTCGATGCGGTGCCGGATGGCGTGCATGCCGTCCCGCAGGGTGACGTCCTGGATGTACAGGCTGCGGCTCATCGGTGGGCCTCCACGGGAACGGCGCTGCGCCGGGCGATCGACTCGGCGACCCGCAGCGCGGCCGACGTCATGATGTCGAGGTTTCCGGCGTAGGCCGGCAGGTAGTGTGCGGCGCCCTCGACCTCGAGGAACACCGAGATCCGGGTGGTCACCGGACCGGCACCGTCGGGCACCAGGGTGTGCACCGGTTCGTCCTCGGCGACGGGGGCGAACTGCACCTCCTGCTTGAGGCGGTAGCCGGGCACGTACTGGGCCACCCGATCGGCCATCTCCTTGACGGACGCGCGCACGGCGTCCTGGTCGACGTCGCCGGTGAGGCAGAGCACGGTGTCCCGCATGATCAGCGGCGGCTCGGCGGGGTTGAGGATGATGATCGCCTTGCCGCGCGCGGCACCGCCGACGGTCTCGATGGCGTGCGAGGTGGTCTCGGTGAACTCGTCGATGTTGGCGCGGGTGCCGGGCCCGGCCGACTTGGACGCGATGGAGGCCACGATCTCCGCGTAGTGGACGTCGGCCACCGCGGAGACGGCGGCGACCATGGGGATGGTGGCCTGGCCGCCGCAGGTGACCATGTTGAGGTTGTCGGCGCCCGCATCGAGGTGCTCCTCCAGGTTGACCGGCGGCACGACGAACGGTCCGATGGCCGCGGGCGTGAGATCGATGAGCTTCTTGCCGTACGGCGCCAGCTTGTGGGCGTTGGCGATGTGGGCCTTGGCCGAGGTGGCGTCGAAGACGATCTCGATGTCATCGAAGTGCGGCATCGAGATCAGGCCGTCGACTCCCCCGTGGGTCGTGGGGACCCTGAGGCGGGCCGCGCGCGCGAGGCCGTCGGACTCCGGGTCGATGCCGACCATGGCACGGACCTCCAGGGTGTCCGACAGACGCAGGATCTTGATCATCAGGTCGGTGCCGATGTTGCCGGACCCGATGATGGCGACCTTGGTCTTCGTCATGCGTCTCTCTTTTCGGAGGGTGCGGCCTTCTCGGAGAAGGCGGCTGTTACCTCGCCGAGCGAGCTGATCTCGGCACGGATCCGGGTTCCGGGCGGAGTGGGGACCATGGGGCCGAGCGCGCCGGACAGGACGACTTGGCCCGCACGCAGCGGCTCGCCGAACTCCCGTGCCTTACAGGCCAGCCAGGCCAGTGCGTTCAGCGGGTCGCCGAGGCAGGCGGCGCCGGAGCCCTCGGAGACGAGCACGCCATCGGCGTACAGCCGCATGGAGGTTTCGCGGGGCTCGAACTCGTCGAGGGTGAGCCGGTGTTCGGCGAGGACGAACAGTCCGCTGGAGGCGTTGTCCGCGACCGTGTCGGTGAGGGTGATGTCCCAGTCGGCGATGCGGCTGTCGACGATCTCCAGCGCGGCGACCGCGTAGTCCACTGCCGCCCGTACCCGCGCCGGGGTCAGGTCGCCGTCGGCCAGGTCCTCCTTGAGCACGAAGGCGATCTCCGCCTCGGCCTTGGGCTGGAGCAGCCTCCCGGACGGCACCTCGGGCAGACCCGAGACGTCCATGTCGGCGAAGAGCACACCGAAGTCCGGCTGGTCGACGCCGAGTTGCTGCTGCACGGCGGGTGAGGTCAGGCCGATCTTGCGGCCGACGACGACCGCGCCGTCCGCGAGCCTGCGACGGTTGAGCTCCTGTTGTACGGCGTAGGCGGCGGCGATGTCGTGCTCGCCGAGGAGGTCCCGTACGGGCGGAACGGGCCGGCCCTCGTCCAGGGCGGTGGCGAGCCGTGCGGCGGCCCGGACCACGGCCTGTGCGTCAACTGGCGTGTGCGTCATGCCGGTCACCGCACCTCTGCCGTGGCCACGGCGAACCCGGCGATCCACGCGGGGATGGCCTCGTAGAAGCGGGAGGTCATCTCGTACGGCCCGGTGGCGGCGAGGGAGGCGAAGGCGGCGATCCAGGTGCGGACTTCGTGGGCGGAGCCGCCGGCCTCCTTGGCCGTCGCGTCCACGGTCCAGGAGTCGAACTCCGCCAACTCGCCTTGTTCCAGGTGGTCGAGGAGGCGGTTGTCCCAGGCGGGGTTGATCGGGATCATCGTGCTCGACCCGGCGGCGTAATCGCGACCCGCCTGGACGACCCGGTGCTCGCCCTTCGCGCGCTGCTCGGGCGTTGGCGGGTGGCCCTCGATGAGCGCGTCGGCGACTCGGGGCGGTGCCCCGTCCAGCACCGGTACGGGCGGATCGTGCGAGAGACCGCCGGAGGCGAGGAACAGCACCCGGCAGTCGAGGTCGGCGGCCGCCTGCCCGATCGCGGTCCCAAGGGCCCTGATGCGGCTCACCGGACCCAGCGGTGTGGCCACGCCATTGACGAAGACGGGCACGACCGCAACCTGGTCGATGCCGCCGAAGAGGACCTCGAGCGGCTGCGCGAAGCCGTGGTCGACGGTCATCCGGGCGGAGACGGTGAGGTCGATGCCACGGTCGAGCGCGCCCTGGGCCAGCGCCTTCGCGGCGGCGGTGTCGACCGACAGCGGTCCGGCGGCCGTACCGAAGTCACCCACCGCGTGGGCCTCGGTGGCCAGGCAGAACGGCGGCATCTCCTTGTAGAAGAAGCCGTTGTAGTGGTCGGGAGCGTAGAGCACGACGAGGTCGGGCGCGAAGGCACGGATGAAGGTCCGCGCCGTGTCAACGGCCTCGTCGACACGGGCCAGGACCTCCGGGTCGGGGTCGTTCTTGCCGATGAGGGGCGAGTGGGACAGCCCGACGGCTGCTGCGGGCATGGGCGTTCCTATCGGTGAGAGGGGGAATCCGACGGGTGGATGACGAGCTTTCCGGTCAGCCCGCCGTCGATCATGAGCTGGAATCCCTTGTGGATGTCCGTGAGGGGCAGGGTCCGGTCGATCACCGGGCGGACCCCGGTCGCGTCGAGCATGCGGAGCATCGCCACCAGCTCGGCGCGGGTGCAGCCGGTGGAGCCGAGGATGCGCTGCTGGAGGTAGAACACGCGGCCCAGGTCGGCGGGCGGGTTGGTGCCACTGGTGGCTCCGGCGATCACGACCGTGCCACCGGGCCGCAGGGACTTCAGCGAGTGCGACCAGGTCGCCTCACCGACCGTCTCGATGACGACGTCGACCTTCTCGGGCAGCCGCTCACCGGTGGGTACGGCGGCCCGGGCGCCCCAGGCGAGGGCCTCAGCCCGCTTGTCCTCGCTGCGGCTGGTGGCGTAGACGACGGCACCAGCGGCCACCGCAAGCTTGATCGCGGCGGAGGCGACACCACCGCCGGCGCCCTGCACCAGGACCCGGTCGCCCGCGGTGATCCGGGCCTGGGTGAACAGCATGCGGTAGGCCGTGGTCCAGGCGACCGGCAGACAGGCGGCCTCGTCGAACGACAGCCACGCGGGCTTGGGGACCAGGTTGCGGGTCGGGACCGTGACGTACTCCGCGAAGGCGCCGTCGTGCTGCTCGGAGAGCAGCGCCCGGTTCGGGTCCAGCGTCTCGTCGCCGCGGCCGGCGTCCGGGTCGCCGAGCACCGGGTGGACGATCACCTCGTTGCCGTCCTCGTCGTATCCGGCCGCATCGCAGCCGAGGACGATCGGGAGCCGCTCGGGCGGGTGGCCGACGCCCCGCAGGGTCCACAGGTCGTGCATGTTGAGCGAGGAGGCCACGACACGGACCCGGGACCAGCCGGGCTTCGGTGCGGGCTCCGGTACGTCGTCGCGCAACGCGAGCCCGGAGAGGGGGTCGGTGGCGCTCTGGGAGATGGCGATAGCGGCAAGCACGAGATCAAGGTGACGGGGGCATGGTGCTGGGCTCCAGCTTGTGTGCCGCTGTGCAGCACGGAAGCCGTCGTAGTCGTATCTGGGGCTGCGCCCCTTTCGGGGCGAACGCCGATGGCCGACGGCCAGGTCTCCTACCTGTGCCGTCGGCCATCGTGGAGGGAAGTGGGCTCAGTGAGGCATGTCGTCCAAGGCCGTGGGGAGATCGGCCAGCCAGGACGGTTCCGCTGTGAACAGGACGACGCTGCCGTTCGGCAGGTCCGCTTCCGCGACCCGGCGGAAGCCGCCCGCCTCGAAAGCAGCCTGGGTGGCGGTGTCGTCCTCGGCCGGTGCGGCGACCACACGGCGGCAGTGCGGGTCGGCGGCGAACAGCGCGGGGACGAGGTCGTTCAGCAGCCGACCGGCCATGTTCTGCGCGTCCTGGACCAGGACCAGCCCAATGGCGATGTCGTACGCGCCGTACGGGTAGCAGGCACGCAGCGGATGGCGCTGGACGCGGTACAGCCGCAGCTCAACCGGCGTGCCGCCGCCGCGCGGGGCAACGGCGTACGCGTGGACGCCGTGACCGGCGTCGACGAGTGCGCGCAGCGTCCAGCCGTCGCCGAGGGCGGGCGCGGGCGGCGGCTGCACGTCGAGGAACGCGATCGTCATGACGGGCTCACACCGCGTCGGCGTCCGGCTTGGCATCCGCCTCGACCAGTCGGCGCAGTTCGCCCTTGGCCAGCTTGCCGCTGGCGTTGCGGGGCAGCTGGTCGACGAGCAGGAGCCGGGTGGGGAGCTTGTATCGGGCGAGGTGCCGGCCGGCGAACTCCCGTACCTCTTCCAGCGTGAGCGAGGTTCCGGGCGCACAGGTGAGAACGGCCTGGACGGTCTCGCCCCATGTCGGGTCGGGGACGCCGATGACGGCCGCCTCCAGGACGCCGGGGCAGGCGGCGAGGACGCGCTCCACCTCGGCCGGGTAGATGTTCTCGCCACCGCTGATGATCATGTCCTTCAGCCGGTCGACGATGTAGTAGAAGCCTTCCTTGTCACGGTGGGCGATGTCGCCGGTGTGGAACCAGCCGGCGTCGTCGAAGGCGGCGCGGGTCGCCTCCGGGTTGTTCCAGTAGCCGGGGGTGACGTTGGGGCCGCGGACGCAGATCTCGCCGCGGGTGTCGGCCTCGGCGATCCTGGCGCCGGTGACGGGATCGGCGAGACAGATCTCGGTGTACGGCATGGGGGCGCCGGCCGAGCCCGCCTTCTCCAGCGTCAGCCCGGCGGGCAGGTATGTGGCGAAGGGGGCCGTCTCGGTGAGCCCCCAGGCCTGCTGGAGCAGGGTGCCCCGTTCGGCGTAGTCCTTGATCAGCTGCGGCGGGACGGGTGCGCCCGCGACCACCGCGGAGCGCAGGGCTCCCAGATCGGCCTCGGCGAAGCCGGGTGTGCGGGCGAGGGCGGCGTACATGGCGGGGACCGCGAAGAAGGCGGTCACCCGGTGCTGGACGAGGTCCTCCAGGCAAGTTGCGGGGTCGAAGCCGCGGCGCAGGACGACCGTGCCGCCGCGCAGCAGGGTGCGAAGGGTGAGGGCGTTGAGGCCGCCGATGTGGAAGAGGGGGGCGGCGGCCAAGTTCACGTCGTCGGAGCGGGTGTCCACCATGCTGTCGACGTTGACGGCGTTCCACCACAGGTTGCCGTGGGTGAGCATGACGCCCTTGGGGCGGCCGGTGGTGCCGGAGGTGTACATCAGGGCGCCGAGGTCGTCGTCGTGCAGCGGCACCGGCTCCCGTTCGGGCCGGCCGGGGCCGAGCAGCTCCGACAGCGGCGTCCACGCGGCGGCGGGTGCCTCGGCGGCCGGGCAGGCGGGGTCGGTGTCGACCAGGATGTGGCGGCGGGCGGGGATGTCGCCGAGGACCGACTCCACCAGTTCGCGGTGTCCCTCCTCGACGACCACGGTGTGGGCTCCGCTGTCGGTGAGGATGTGGCGTACCTCGTCGGCGGCGAGGCGGAAGTTGACGGGGACGAAGACGGCCCCGAGGTGGGCGGCGGCGAACAGCGTGTGGAAGAAGGTGGCGCTGTTGAAGCCGAGGTAGGCGATCCGGTCGCCGCGGCGCAGCCCCCGCTCGGCGAGCCCGGCGGCCAGTTCGATGGCGGTGCGGCTGAGCTGGGCGGCGGAGAACTCCTGGCCCTCGTAGGCGAGGGCGGTGGGCGTGGGGTACTTGGCTCTGCGGTGCAGCGCGGCTGCGGGGCTGATGTCGACGGCGGCCATACGGCGGCTCCTTCGATGGCTGTCGTACGAAAGCGGAGGGTGTCGTACTGGAGGCGGGGGTTTCTACAGGCTGGCGCCGCCGGCGGCGGTGCGGAAGCCGCGCACGGCGATGCCGCCGTCGGCGGGGATGACGGCTCCGGTGACGGTGCCGCTGTTGGTGCGGGAGGCGAGCAGGACGTACGGGCCGGTGAAATCCTCGGGCTCGACGCCGCAGTCGTGCAAGGGGATGAGCGGCGGCTGCTTGTCGCCGGACGCCTCGTTCTTGGCGAAGGAGGCCTCCAGCGTGCGGTCCTGCAGACCCAGGCTCTCGGGGCCTCGCAGCTTGGTGCGCATGCCGCCGACGGCGACGCCGTTGACGCGGACCTGCGGTGCCAGTTCGTAGGCGAACTGGCGGAGCAGGCCGAGGCAGGCGTGCTTGCTGGCGGTGTAGAGGGGACCGCCGCCGTCGGTGTGGAAGGAGGCGTTGGAGAGGGTCATGACGATGCTCCCGCGACTGCGGACCAGTTCCCGCCAGGCGGCCTCCACGGCCAGGACGTAGCCCTTGACGTTGATGCCGAAGATCTCGTCGAACGCCTCGGAGAGTTCCTTGCCGGACAGCCGGGTGACGCTGCGGTGATAGTCCCAGATTCCGGCATTCGGAACGAGGATGTCCAGCTTGCCGAAGCGCTCGACGGTGGCCTCGACGGCGCGGTGCAGGTCGTCCGGGGAGCGCACGTCACCGGCGAC
The DNA here is from genome assembly GCF_042870755.1 of Streptomyces sp. NPDC006365. Lineage (NCBI taxonomy): Bacteria > Bacillati > Actinomycetota > Actinomycetes > Kitasatosporales > Streptomycetaceae > Streptomyces > Streptomyces sp. NPDC006365. Next base: position 31,448 of record NZ_JBIAHS010000032.1, on the reverse strand, counting down.
GGTCAGCACACCGTCCGGGAGGTCGCCCGGCTGCCCCGCGTCCCGGTCCAGTACGACGACCCGCGCCCCCTCGGCCAGATACCGCAGGGCGACAGCCCGCCCGATACCCGAGCCGCCGCCGGTGATCAGGGCGACCTCGCCCTCCAGCCAGCCGCCCATCACCGGGCACCGAGGAAGTCGGTGACCAGGCTCTCGAACTCGGCCTGCCGTTCCAACTGCACCCAGTGCCCGCAGCCGCCGAATACGTGCAGCTGGACGTCGCGGATCTGCTTGAGCATGAGCTGGGCGCCGTCGAGGGTGATCGTACGGTCGTCGCGGCCCCACAGCAGCAGGGTCGGCGCCTTGATCCTGTGGACGCGCTGCCAGAGCGGGTCCATGCCGTGCCGCTTGGCGAAGGCCGCGTTGTAGGCGTGGTAGAAGGCGATGTGGGACTCGTCGAGGGAGGCCTCGTAGCGGGCCTGGACGGTATCCTCCCAGCGCTTCGGTTCGGCGGTCATGACGCGGATGAAGTCCCGCATCTTCTTCACCGTCGGGCCTTCGCCGTTGTAGTAGCGGAACATCGCCTTCTGGCCCTCGGTCGGGGTCGGTCCGAACGGCAGCCAGCCGCCCCCCGGCGCCATCAGGACCAGCTTCTCGACGCGCTCGGGGGCTTCGAGTGCGGTGGCGATGGCGGCGGCGCCGCCGAGGCTGTTGCCCAGCAGGTGGAACCGGTCGATGCCAAGGGCGTCCAGGGTCTGTAGCAGCGCGTCGACCGTGATCTCGGTGATGCCGCGGGCGTCCAGGTCCGCCTCGGTGGGCCGGTAACTGCCGCCGAAGCCGGGCTGGTCGGGCAGCACGACCCGGAAGTGCGGGGTGAGGGCGGCCAGGTTCTGGTGGTAGTTGGCCACCGCGCTCGCGCCGGGACCGCCGCCGTGCAGCATCACCAGCAACGGTCCCGCACCGGCCTCGCTGACCGTGATGGTTCCGAGTGTCGTCCGCACGGTGTGCTCGACGAGCTTCGGCTCTTCAGTCTGTGCAGTGCTCACGTGGGTCTCCGGTCGGTCATCACAGGAAGGTGCTGATGTTCTTGGCGAGCAGGACGTTCTGGTCGAGCAGGATCGTGCGGCGGGCGATCAGCAGGCCGCCGTCCTCGGTGCGGCGCAGGACGTCGGTGCGACCGCCGGCGTAGATGTCGACCTCGCGCTCCAGCCGGTTCCGGTAGCAGAGGAACGCCGACTCGGCGACGAACTCGCCGTCCTCTTCGCCCGGCCGTACCGTCACGTTGGTGATCAGATGCCGGGTCCGTGAGGGCGGGTCCTCGGCCCACGCCATGCCCGAGTCGAAACGGCGGATCCGCCAGGCCAGACTCGCCTTGGTCTCGTCGAAGATCGCCACCTCGCCGGGCGAGCCGTCGGCCAGGGCCTGCTGGCGGCGCAGCCGGTTGGTGCGCACCGGTGCCCAGTAGTGCAGGTCGTCGGCGAACAGCTCCAGCCAGTCCGCGTAGCGGTGCTGGTCGAGGAGTTGCGCCTCGACTGCGTACAGTCGCTGCACCTCGAAGTGGAGCCGGATGTCGTCGTAGGAGACCGTCGAGGCCTCGTCGACCGCCGGCTCCGGGTGAATACTCATCGGTGGGTCCTCCAGCGGGCCGCGCTCGGTGCTGTCATTCCAGCGCGGAGAGGGTGGTTCGGGGAGCGCGTGTGCCGGTGTGTGGCACGGCGGTGTCAGCGCCTGAGCAGCGTCCGCAGGTCGGTGTTCTCGTCGGTCAGGTGCACGGGGTCGACCACGGTGCGGCGGTCGACGAGACGGCGAGCGGCCTTGATGTCCCGGGCGCGGTCGATGGCGGCTGCGGCCACCACCCGATCACCGCGCAGCCCGAAGACGGTGACGGCAGCGCTGTCAGGCGCGCCGCGCCGCACGGTCCGCTCGGCGTCAGCCATCGTGCCGACCGCTTCCAGGCGCGAACCGTGCCGGTCGGACCAGAACCACGGCGCGCCGGGCTCCGGAACAGGGCGGCCGAGGATGCCGCGGGCGGCGGCCTCGCCCCCCTGCTGGGCGGCCTCCCAGTGCTCGTGCCGTACGCGATGCCCGTCCCGACGGGCCACGTCACCGACGGCGAAGACGTTCGGATGGGAGGTGCGCTGACCGGCCTCGACCACGATGCCGTTGTCCACGGCGAGTCCGCCGGCCTCGGCCAGTTCGGTGGCCGGCCGGATGCCGATGCCGACCACCACCGTGTCGGCGGCCAGGGGTCCGGCGTATCCGTTGAGGTGCAGCAGGACACCGAGGTCGCCCTGGCGGCGCTCGACGCTCTCAACGCCGGCGGTGATCACTTCGATGCCCTCGGCGGAGTGCCTGAGGTGCAGGGCGCCCGCGATGTCGTCCCCGACCACCGCGGCCAGCGGTACCGGCACCGGGTCGACCAGGGTGACGCGGCAGCCCAGGGCGTGGGCGACGGCCGCGGTCTCGGCGCCGATCAGCCCGGCCCCGACCACGGCCAGCCGGGCGCCGGGCAGCAGGCGTTCCCGCAGCCGCTCGGCATCCTCCCAGGCACGCAGCAGGTGTACGGCCGGGTCGTCGCCGCCGGGCACGGGCAGCGCGCGGGGCGTGCCACCGGTGGCCAGCACGACCCGGTCGGCGCCCACGACCGACCCGTCGATCAGTTCCAGACCGCCCTCGTGCGGGCGGAGCGCCCGGACCCGGGTACCCTCGCGCAACTCGACGCGCTGCTCCTCGTACCACCGCTCCGGCCGCAGCAGGACGTCCTCGCGCCGGGCCTTGCCGAGCAGTACGTCCTTGCTGAGTGGCGGCCGGTCGTACGGCAGTCCGTGCTCGGCGGAGTACAGCGTGAGCTCCCCGTCGTATCCCTGGGCGCGCAGGGCGTCGCAGGTGGAGACGGCGGCCAGGCCCGCGCCGACGACGGCGATGCGGTGCGGGTGGGTCATGCGGTGGCCTCCTGGCCGGGGTGCAGCCAGATGCCGCCGTCGCGCACCTCGACCCGGTGGGTGCGTGCGGCGACGGTGGCGGGCATGCACTGAGGTTCGCCGGACTTCAGGCAGAAGCGGGCGCTGTGCAGCGGACACTCCACCTCGCCGTCCTCGATCCAGCCCTCGGACAGCGAGGCCTGGCCATGGGAGCAGGTGTCGTCGAGGGCGTAGTAGGCGCCGCCGTCGTGGATGACGGCGATGGCGCCGCCGTGGCCGGTGGTCTCGGCGGGCACCTTCAGCGCCTCGCCCTCCTCGATGTCGCCCACCTCGGCGACGCGCATACCGGTACCGGTGGTGCTCGTGCTCATCAGCTGTCCTTCTCGTGCCAGGCGGGCGTGTTCATCAGGTCGCGCCAGCGGGTGTAGAAGCCGCGGGCGGCGCCGTCGCTGTAGAGGCGGCCGGTGGTGCCGGGATGGATGCCGTCCTCGGTCTGAAGTCCCAGGCCCATCTGGTAGTTGAGGGTCATGGAGCCGGACACGAAACCGTGGGCCGTGGCCTGAACCTCGCTCCAGTTCTCGCCGTCGTCCTGCTCGAAGATGCCGGTCGGCCCGAACGTCCTCAGGTTGTAGATCCGTTGGGCGTCCTTGACCTCGTCCGGCATGGATTTGTCGACGAGTGTCCAGGCCCAGACCTCCATCTTGTCCGGCCCCTTCGGGTGCCAGACACGGATGGACCCGTTGACGGGGAGGTACGAGAAGTTGGGGAAGGCGGTGCCGTGACCAGTGGTCATCGGGCCTTCGACGCGGGCGTCACCGAGGCGTTCGCGCAGCGCGTCGTAGTCGTAGTGGCCGTGCACGACGCGGTCGTCGAAGCGGCTCTTCGGGTGGGTCGGGAAGCCGTGCCCGTGGCCGAGCGAGTCGGTGTACTGCCTTCCCGGCGTCTGCACGATCTCGGCCTTGGGGCCCTTGCCGGTGGGGGACATGACCATCAGCGCCGAGGCGTGCGAGATGTTGACGTGGTACCAGTCGGAGGCGAACTGCTCTGCGGCGAGCTTCCAGTTGCCCTCCAGCACCCACTTGTGAACCCCGCCGACCACCTCGGTGCCCTCCGGGTCCCGGTCGAGCATCGCGTCCAGATACCAGGCGAGGCCGCCGAGCGCCTGGCGCAGCGGCGAGGCCTCGGGATTCCAGGTCGCGAAGACAAGTCCCTTGTACGTGTCGAGCTGGGCGACCTCGATCAGACCCCACTGGTCCCGTTCGAAGTGGGCCGGATAGTCCTCGCCGTTGGGGACGTTGATCAGCTTGCCGGAGGTGTCGTACGCCCAGCCGTGATAGCTGCACGTGAACGCTTTCGTGGCGCCCGCGTCGGCGCGGCAGACCCGCATGCCCCGGTGGCGGCAGGCGTTGAGGAAGGCCCGCAGCTTCCGTTCGCGGCCCATCGTGACGATGACCGGGTCCTCGCCCATGTACGTGGTGAAGAAGTCGCCAGGCTTGCTGAACTGGCTCTCGTGCGCGAGGAACAGCCAGCTCGGCGCGAAGACGCGGCGCAGCTCCTGCCGGTAGAGGCCGGTGTCGCTGAAGATCGTCCGGTCGATGAGGCCCCGCTCCAGGTCGAAGTACGCGCCGACGTCGACGGACGGCTCGTGGACGCGAGCCAGACGGTCCGCCGGACGGACAGGGGTGGATGTCATCGCTGGGCCTCCCCGCACATAGGAATCTGCGGCGCTGAGGCGGTCGGGGCCGCGGTGCCATGTCGCTGCATGGGCACAGGAGACGTCGCCCGGCGATGCCCTGCCCAGCCATCGTGCCGAGATATGGAACAGCACCGACGCGTCGCCCCGTTTACAACCCCGAAATGGTCACCTACATTGGACATGCGTCCATTTTAATGTGCCGCCTGAACGTCATCGGAGCCCGCCATGCCAGTCCACTCCCCTCCTTCGCACCACAGCGAGCCCGCACCCGACTGCGAGCCGGACACCACGCCGGCACAGCAGACAGCCGTCGACAAGGCACTCACCCTTCTGAAGTCCCTCGCCGAGCTGGACGGCGAGATCGGGGTGAGCGAGCTGGCCCGCCGGACCCGCATGAGCAAGTCGACGACCTTCCGGCTGCTGGGCATCCTCCAGCGCAACGACCTTGTCGAGCGGGTCGGCAGCGACTACCGGCTGGGCGCGCAGCTCTTCGACATCGGCAGCCGGGCCTACGGCCCCCACACCCCACTGCTCCAGGAGCGGCTGCTGCCCCACCTGGCGGACCTGTACGAGCTGACCCACGAGACCGTGCACCTCGCCGTGCTCCACGGCACGCACATCGTCTACGTCAACAAGCTCAGCGGCCACCGGGCGGCCCGCTCGCCCTCCCGGATCGGCGCCCGCCTGCCCGCCTACTGCACGGGGGTCGGAAAGGCCCTCCTGGCGTTCGACCACGACGCCGCCGAGGCGGCCATCGAGGCGGGGCTTCCCGCCCGCACCGAGTACACCCTGAGCGACTCCGACCGCTTCCGGGCCGACCTGCGCCGCATCCGCCAGGACGGCATCGCCTACGACCGCCAGGAAGCCGCCCTCGGCCTCACCTGCGTGGCCGTACCGATCATGGGCCCCGCCGGTCGCCCCGTGGCAGCTCTGTCCATCGCCGGCGCGGACCGGCGCTTCGACCCCGCCCGCTTCGCCCCGGCCCTGCGCCGCGTCGCCTTCGAAGCGGGCCGGACGATCACCGCGGCGAAGGCGCGGCAGGCGGCACCGGCCGGGCTCGGTGATCTTCTGGGGGCCTGACTCACGCCGGGGCCGCTGCCCCAGCGGACTGTCCGTCCGTGACCACGCTCCCGGCCCGGGCCGTACACACCAAGCAGATGTGCCGACCGACGGCACACCATCCCGGCGCTCAGTGCCGACCGCCGCCATGGGTGCGCGCGACGGTCGTTCCGCCGGTACCGGGCTGCACCCGCGGCACACTCACCACGATGTGCACCAGGCTCTCGCCGTCCAGCGACTGGTACATATGCGGGCGGTCTCCCGGATAGCGGACGAAGTCGCCGGCCGACAGCTCCACCGGAGCGTCGGCGGGGCCCACGCGCACCCGGCCGCTGATGACGTACAGATGCTCCAGGGTGCCCACCGGGTGCGGCTCGGACGGCTTTCCCGCGCCCTCCGAGTCCCGGCTGATGCGCACCAGATAGTTCTCGATGACACCGGATCCGTAGACGTGGTCCAGCGAGCGGGACTCGTAGCCTGCGTGCGGCTGCCAGACGACGTCGTCGCCCCGCTGCACGGTCATCACCTGTTCGCGCTCCGCCACCAGCCTGGTGACGGGCACGCCGAGCGCGGTCGCGATGGAGAACAAGGTGTCCACCGTTGGGTTGCCCGCCCCTTGCTCCAGGTTCGACAGGGTCTGCTTCGCCAGCCCCGCCTGCCGGGCCAGTTCGGCCAGGGACAGACCCCGCTGCTCTCGGAGAAGGCGCACATTGCGCGCCACCACGGCATTTCCTTCGGACACGCCACCACTTTAAGCACACGTCAGGAACCGGCGACCCCCCGGTCATGGCAAGCACTCCGGCGAAGTGCACATATCGCAGCCGCATTCGGCGTGCCGGAGGACGGCACGACAGCGTGCGCGGCTTTCGGCCAGGCGTCACCTTTCTGCGCATCACGTCCCCGCTGTGGTGTGGATCACCGGCATCCCATGCCACAGTCCAACCGGAATCGAGCCGCTCATGTCCGAAGCCGTCAGCAGTCCGCCCATACTCCACGACACACGCCCGAACGACACGAGGACGGTGTCAAGGGTCGCCGTCGCGAGCCTCATCGGCACCACGGTCGAGTACTACGACTTCGCCGTGTACGGCACCGCGGCCGCGCTCGTCCTGGGCCCGGCCTTCTTCCCGTCCGGCAGCGCCACGGTCCAGACCCTCGCCGCCTTCCTCACCTTCGCGGCCGCGTTCCTGGCCCGCCCCGTGGGCGTGGTGCTGTTCGGCACCATCGGCGACCGGCTGGGCCGCAAGCGGGCACTGGTCATCTCGCTTCTCCTGATGGGCGTGGCGACGGTAGGCGTCGGGCTGCTGCCGACGTACGAGACCGCCGGCCTGCTCGCCCCCGTCCTGCTGGTGACGCTCCGTCTGTTGCAGGGCGTCAGCATGGGCGGCGAGTGGGGCGGCGCGGTGCTGCTGGCCGCCGAGCACGCGCCCCCTGGGCGCCGGGCGATGTTCGCGTCGATCCCGCAGGTCGGCCCCTTGCTGGGCTTCCTGCTGTCCAGCGCGGTGATTCTGCCGACCCTCTCCATCGCCGGGCGCGACGGCTTCGCGGCCGGGGCATGGCGCGTGCCCTTCCTGCTGAGCGCACTGCTGATCGTCATCGGTCTCTGGGTGCGCACGAGGGTCACCGAATCTCCGGTGTTCGCGGAGCGGGGACGCACCGCAGGCGCCGCTCCCCGATTCCCGCTCGCCACTCTGCTCAAGGAACACCCCGGCCGGCTGCTGCTCGGTATCGGCGCCGGAATCGGCGGCTCCTCGGTCTACTACCTGACGGTCGTCTACAGCATCTCGTACGGGCCGAAAGCCCTTGGCATCTCCCAGAGCACGATGCTGACCGCCGCGAGCGTGGGAGCCTTCGCTGCCGCCGCCACGACCATCCCCGCCGCCCGGCTGGCCGACCGGGTCGGCAGACGACCCGTGATCCTCGCAGGCGCGATCGGATGCGTGCTGTGGGCACTGCCCATGTTCGGGGCGCTGAACACCCGCAACGGGCTCGTCATCACAGGGGCGTTCACGGTCGGCCTGGTCCTGTTCACGCTGATGTTCGCGCCGATCGCGGCATTCCTGCCGGAGCTGTTCCCGGCCCGGCTGCGCTACACGGGCGCCTCCGCGACGTTCATCCTCGCCAACACGCTCGGCGGCGGCTTCGCCCCGCTGGTCGCCACCTGGCTGAACAGCCACTGGGCGTCGCCGCTGGCGCTGGGCGCCTACGCGGGCGGGCTGTGTCTCGTCAGTCTGGCGTGTGTCCTGGCTCTTCCGGAGACCCGGGACGGAGAGTTCGAGCTCTGACAGACATGGGCGGCCGCTCACCTGGGCGGCCACCGTCAGCGCCGCCCAGCGTTGCGTGCTCCCCCGGCAGGGCCGCGCAGCCGGGAAGGGTCAGCGATTGATCCACCGCTGCATGTGTTCGAGGAAGCGATCCCCGGGGACATCGACCCGGTCGGCCGCCTCGGTGATCTCGTTTCTTTCCGGTCCTCCGGGGTGATCTCGACGTCGACCGCGGCGCGGATGAGGGCGACACCGTCCTGGTGGTCGAACGCCGGGCCATAGCCGTCGCTGAGCCCTATGCAGCCCAGTCCGATCGCGGACACCTGCAGGCCGCCAGCACCCCCTCAGCAGCACCCCGCGGGGCGCTTGTCCCGGCCCGCGAAGAGGCCACTGTCGTACGGCTCGAACCGCGTCGGCTCCCGATACGGCGGCGCCGCGTCGTCCTCCGCGACCGCCGCCGACAGGCGGTGGTCGAGTAGCCGGACCACCGGGCCATCTCGCGGTATGCCAGACGTGAACCGCTGTGCAGGACCGGCAGATTGTTCAGTGGCCTGGCGGGGTTACTTACAAATCCCCGCCCGCCCAAGACTCTCTCCCAGCCGGTGACGCCCACGTCACCCTCCCCCCACCGCAAGCGGCCCCAGGCACTCCCCCTTGCCCGGGGCCGCTTCGCGCGCCGACGCGCGCCACGACGTGTGCGTCATGAGAGATGGCCTCCAGGCCGGGGGGCGGGTGGTTCCGTGCGGGATGCCGATCCACCCGGCTCGGCCCGTGGACTCCCACAGGCTGAGCCGGTTGGCGACGGTCGGGCCGTCCTCAGAGGCGTTGAGGGCCTCGCGCTCGCGGGCGGTGAGCGAGGGCCGAGGCTCACTCAGAGGCGGATGCACTCTTCTTCGGGCCGGCTGTTGCCCATGGGCCGAGGGCGAACCCATCACTGTTCCGTCGGATTTCCAGAGCGCCGGCACCACCGAAGTGTGCGGGGACGAGCAGTTCCCGTTCATCAGCCGCCCGCCCGAGAATCCGACGGCGACTGGCCGCCGCTTGTTCCGGGGCCAGGCAGGCGTTGCTGTTGCAGCAGGGATCGAGAATCTGCACCGGGCTGTGCAGACCGTGACCGTGCTGGAGCCCGGCGACGTGGTCACCACGGGCACCCCCGCCGGCGTCGTTCCGCCGTGCATGAGGGCGCGGTTGATCCGGCCGGTGAACTCCTGGCGTATCCGGCGGGCGGAGACGCCCTTGAGGCTGTTGACCAGCTTCGAGACAGCGACCTTGGTTGGATGGGGGATCAGGAGGTGGACGTGATCGCGTTCGCCGTTGAACTCCTTCAGCTCCGCTTCGAAGTCTTCGCACACCTTGCGCATGATCTCTTCGCAGCGCGTCAGCATTGCGTCGTTGAACACTCCGCGCCGGTATTTGGTCACAAAGACCAAATGAACGTGCATCGCCGAAACCACGTGCCTGCCCCGCCTGAACCCGTCTTTTCTCTCCATGAGACCAACTCCAGTACGGTCGCTCACATGCAGTTGCGCTACAACTACCGGGTGTACCCGGACGCCACCCAACGCCGTGCGCTGGCGAGTGCGTTCGGGTGCGCCCGCGTGGCCATCACCAAAGACAGCTGTGGCCGGTACTTCCTCACCTTCGTCGTCGACACCGAGCCGGGCAGCCTCCCCGACCTGGCCACCGACGCCGGTATCGACCTCGGTCTGTCCGCCTGCGCCGTCCTGTCCGACGGCAGCAAGATCGACAGCCCCCGCTTTCTGCGCCGGGCCGAGAAGAAACTCAAGCGCCTTCAGCGGGAGCTGTCCCGCAAGGCCAAGGGATCGAAGAACCGGGCCAGGCCCGCATCAAGGTCGCACGCCAGCACGCCCGGGGCTGCGTTGTGGTCGCGGTCGTGCACGGTGCCGCACTCGCCGCACGTCCACTCCCGGACGTGCAGAGGCTTGGGGCCGTCCCGAAAGCCGCAGGCCGAGCAGACCTGCGAGGACGGAAAGGCTCGGTCCGCCTTGGCAAAGGTGCGGCCGTGCAGAGCCGCCTTGTACTCCAGCATGCCGACGAACGCGGACCATCCCGCGTCGTGCACGGACTTGGCGAGAGGGGTGCGTCCGAGACCGGACACCGCGAGGTCTTCCACGTACACCGCTTGGTTGTCGCGAATGATCTGTGTGGATGGAAGTCCCGGCGCCGGTCCGCCCCGCAACGTCCTCTTCGAAGGAGCCGAATCGTCGCCGCCGGACGGGCGGAGACGCTGAACGCCTGTGGAGTGCCGCTAAGACGGGCACACCTGCCCGCACAGCGCGGTGAAGCAGGAAGCCCCCGGAAGGGTCAGACGCCCCAGGCCGGAATCCCTGAACTTTAGGCCAGGGAGCACGTCAAAAACAGACCTGCTGACGTCAGGACGCCCCGAAGACGTTCAACCGAACGAGTCTCCGTGCTGCGGCACCGGGAGCACGTGGCAGAGATTCCGCCATTTGCCGCCGGCCGAACCGCGGGCGCGACGGTGGCACGGTCACGACTCACGCGGCATCCGACAGCTCAGAGCATCCCTCACGACGAGCTCAACGCCCCGGTGAATCCGACACTTCAGCGACATGGCTTGTCGTCGGCGTTTCCGCCGGACTGCCCTTGGCGTAGCGTGGCCGCGTGTCAGAGCCGCCGCTGTCGCCCGCCGTGCCCCGCATTCCTCCGCAGCCCGCGGATGAATGGGCTGAATCCGTGCGGGGGACGTTGTCCGCCGACATCGGTTCACTGGGCCTCGGCGTGTCTTCGCTCGGTGAGGCACATGTGTTTACGACGCTTGCTCGTCATCCGGAGTTGTTCGCCGCCTGGCTTCCCTTCAGCAGCCAGTTGCTGCTTGCGGGCGACCTGCCCTTCGCTGAACGCGAGTTGGTGATCCTTCGAGTGGCGCGCAATTGCGAGTCGCCCTACGAGTGGGGCCAACACGTGAGGATCGCCGCGAAGGCCGGGCTGTCATCGGACGACATGGCGCGGGTCGCTGCGGGTCCCGACGCGCCGGGTTGGACGGAACGGCAGTCCTTGCTGCTGCGGGCCACGGACGAGTTGCACTCCGGCGCCCGGATCGGCCAGTCGACGTGGGAAGGGCTGGCCCAGCACCTGACGGAGCGCCAGTTGATCGAGCTGCCGATGCTGGTGGGCCACTACCATCTACTGGCCTTCACCTTGAACTCCCTGCAGGTGCTGCCGGAACCCGGACTGCCCCCCATGAGCTGACAGGATGTCTCGGGCAGCAGCCAGTGCGATGGCGCCGCCGGAGTCCGAGGTCGATCTGTACGCGGCGATCCGCCGTGATGCCCGGGTGGGGACGTCCTACCTGGCTTTGCTGCCCGAGCACGGTGTGGGATTCCGAACGGCAAGGCGGCGTTGGAGTCGGTGTGGCCGGAGAGGCGCGCTCTTGTAGACGGAAGTCATGCGCTCCTGGACGAAAGACGGATGCGCGACCGCTGGCCGTCTCTCTAACGTCGACCGGACCGATGACGACTCGGGCCGCAAAGGATGCCCATGCCCGTAACATCCGCTCCTGCCGCGCTGCCGAGGTTTCGGCACCGCTGGGCGGCCGTTGCCGGCCTGCTGGTCCCGTCCCCGATCAGCGCGGAGTACCTCATCGGCTACGGCGAAAGCACTGGTCGGCCGCTGGAGCTGCTGGCGGGCCTGCTCATCCTCACGGCGCTCTACGGAACCGTGCTCGGTGGTGTCGCCGCCCTTCCCCTCCTGGCCGCCCACCTACTGCATCGAAAGGAGCCGAGCGCATGCTGACCGTCCGCGGCATCTCCTACCTGGTCGGCGAGGCAGACACCGACGACGTGCGGCGGGACCTGGAGGTCATCGCCCAGGATCTGCACTGCACCACCGTGATGCTCATCGGGGACGGAAAGCGGTTGATAGATGCCGCCCGCACCGCACTCGAGACCGGTCTCGGCGTCTACATCCGGCCCAACGTTCCCGAGCTGCCTCAGCCGAAGCTGCTGGAACACCTGGACGCCGTCGCCGAGGCGGCCGAAGAACTTCGCCGGCAACACCCGGACCAGGTGACGCTCCTGGTCGGCAGCGAGTTCTCACACACCGTGCCCGGCATCGTCCCCGGACCTCGCTCGTTCCTGCGCTTGAAGCTCATCGTGCGTTTTCACCGCGTGCTGCGGCGCAGGATCGACAGGCGGCTCCACAGGCTGCTCACCACCGCCGTGACCACCGCACGGCGCCGCTTCGGCGGGCCGGTCACCTACTCCGCGGCCGGGTGGGAACACGTCGACTGGTCGCTGTTCGACCTGGTCGGCGTCAGCCTCTACCGCTCCGGCCGCAACCACTCCACCTACGCGGACCGCCTGCGCAGCCTGGTTCGCGACCACGACAGGCCCGTCGTCATCACCGAGTTCGGGTGCGGTGCCTTCACCGGAGCCGACCAGCGGGGAGCCGGTTCCTTCTGGATCGTCAACTGGTTCGCCGTACCCCCGCGCATCCGCGGCGAACACCCCCGCGACGAGGCCGTCCAGGCCCGCTACCTCGGAGAACTCATCGACCAGTACGACGCGGAGGGCGTGCACGGCTGTTTCGTGTTCACCTTCGCCATGCCCGACTTCCCGCATCACGACGATCCTCGTCTCGACCTCGACAAGGCCGGTTTCGGGGTCGTGGCGGTGACCGGCGACGGTGCGTGCAGACCCAAAACGGCGTTCCACGAGGTCGCGCGGCGCTACGGCGACATAGCCGTGGAGGAATGACCGAGTGACATGAGCGGCCAGGCATCCAACACCGAACCCCCGAATGAGGTTCTACTCGGTGGTGCCTTCGGCGGGGGCAACAGAAGGCGGCGGGCCCGGACCCGCGGACTTTCACCTGCCATCTGATTGCCCAAGGCAGCTTCTTCCGTGAACAGGCCATGCCGCACTCAGCAGTACGGGTGAACAGCCGACACTTTCGTTCGGTACTGGTGGTGAGTCCATTACGGTCTGCAAATGGATCCGGCGGCTGTAGGGGAGGTCCTGCGGGCGGGCGCCGGTTGAAAGGCGCACCTGGTGTTGGGGTTGGGGAAGTCACCGGACGTACTCAAGGCCCGTTCAGGCCGTTCGAGCGGGGCGGGGGTCTGGCGCGCGGTCGGCGTGGCATGTCTCGCCGCAACAGCGCTGACCGCCGCCGGTTGGTGGGCAGCCGAGAGTCTGGCGGCGCGGATGAAGGCATTCGGGCCATCCGTCGCCTGCTGGGTGTTGACGGCCTCCCTGATGCTCCGTGCTTGGGGGGCGAGAGGGCGTGTGCGGAAGCGTCTGCTGCTGTTCGCGGGTTCTGCCGCGGCCGGGGGCGTGTACCGGGCCGCGGTTACCGTGTTGTCGGCCCACCCTCCGACGTGGGCACTGGATGCGCGACCGTTGCTCGGTCCGGTGGTGGTCACCGGAGTGACGGTGGCGGTAGGCCTGGGAATGGCCGGTCTTGTGGTCGCGGCCGATTCCGGTGCAGGTCGGCACTTGTGGCTGCGGCGCGTGCTTGACGGGGTCGTCACGGCCGGCTCCGTGTTCATGACGGGATGGGTACTGCTGCGGGCGGTTGGTGTCGGTTGGCGGCTGGAGAAGGGGATGGTCGGCGCCCTTTGGGCCGCGGAAGTCGTGTTCCTCGGTTTTCTGTTCGCCCTGTGGTGTCGCGTGCGAGACGATCAGCGGGCCACTGTGGGAGTAGCGGTCGTCGGACTGGCCCTCACGCTGATCGGCGACACCGTGCGACTGTGGTCGGCCGGCCCGCATTCCGCCGAGGTGATGCCTTCTCAGCTGGCCGACGCCTGCGACACCGCGGGACTGCTGGTGATCACTGTCAGCCCTTGGGCGGACGGCGGGGTGAACGTCCTGGGCACTGGTCGGCCCGCCCTGCGGGTGGGGATAGAGGGTGCCGCGGCGTTCGTTCCCCTGACCGTCTGCACGGTAACGGCGCTGGGATATGTGTTGGCTCCTCTTGCCCGCGACCCGGTACCGCTGTTGGTCGGCGTAATGGTGCTGCTGGGTCTTTGGGCACGCCAGACATTCCTGCCGAGCGAGAACACCGGAAACGACGACTGAGAGCTCGTAACACGATCTTGCTGAGGTGTGCTGGTGGAGTGTGCCCAGTAGGGCGATTCCGCCGTTCGGGGTGGTGTGGAACGACGGAGAATCGCACGTCGTGTGGGCGCGCCGACGCCGGCCGTGGTCATCGCCCACATGAACCCCTGCTGGGCGCACCACACGCGCCGGGGCACAGGGCGGCGACGGTGACCACTGAGTCGATCAGCTTCCGCGGAAGGGATGGCCCTCGTCCAGGTCTTCGACGAGGCCCTGGTGTGTCGGCTGCCACCTGAGCAGCTCTTGTGTGCGGGTGCTGGACGCCTGCACGTCCAGGCCGAAGAGGAGGGCGAGCCTCCCGAAGTGCTCCTCGGCCGCGTCAGGGGCGACGGACACGGCCGGCAGGCCGATGCCCCGGCCGATCGCCTCGGCGATGGCCTGGGTGGGGACGCCCTCCTCCGCGACGCCGTACAGCACCGACCCTGCCGGGGCGCCTCCACCGCGAGCCGGAACAGGGGCGCGGCATCGAGCCGGTGGACGGCGGGCCAGTGGTTGGTGCCGTCGCTGATGTAGCCGGAGGCATTGTGTTTGCGGGCCAGGCCGACCAGGCTCGCGACGAAGCCGTGGTCGCCGTCACCGTGCGCCGTCGGCGGGAGTCGCACGCAGGAGGAGCGCACGCCTCGGTCCGCGAGCGCGAGGGCCGCCTGCGCCGCCGAGAGGGTGCGCCCGCCACCGGGCAGGGCGGCGTCCGGCATGTCGTCCTCCGTAGCGAGCTCGCCGGGCTGGAGTCCGGCCAGTCCGGAGACGATGACCAGGGGCTGGTCGGAGCCCGCCAGGACCTTCCCGAACGCCTCGATCGCGCGACGGTCCGCGTCCATCGCGGTCGCGAAGTCGCCGGAGAACCACTCCTGGTGACTGCGGTTGATGGTGTGTCGATGTCATTCCCCGACATTCGGGTCACCAGGGCACCTCCCCCGCGTCGTCGAAGAAGCTGCCGGTCGGGCCGTCGCCGGGCAGGGTCGCGAGTCGGATCGCGATCGCCGCGCCTTGTTCCGGAGAGCGGACGCCGCGAAAACCGTTGAGGTCGGTCGCGCAGAAGCCGGGGCAGGCGGCGTTGATCAGGATGTTCGTGTCGCGCAGCTCCTTGGCGTACTGGACGGTGACGGCGTTGAGGAACGTCTTCGACGGCGCGTAAGCGACGGCGATCGGGCCCGTTTCGGCGCCGGGAGTGGTCTGCAGGGTGAGTGAGCCGACGCTGCTGGACATGTTCACGATCCGTGGCGACGGCGAGCGGCGCAGCAACGGCAGCATCACGTTGGTGACGCGAATGACGCCGATCACGTTGGTCTCCACGGCCGCCCGGACCGTCTCGATGCCGACCGTCGTAGGCATCTGCGGCGCGCTGCCGGTTATCCCGGCGTTGTTGACGAGCACGTCGAGGCGCCCGGCGCGGTCCCCGATCAACCCGGCGGCATCGGCCACGCTCGCGTCGTCGGTCACGTCGAGCGGTACGCCGAACGCGTCGACGCCAGCCGCCCGCAGCTTTGCCACGGCGGTTGCGCGATGCTCCTGGTTCCGGGCGCCGACCCCGACACTCCAGCCGAGGGTGCCCAGACCGGCCGCGATTTCGTATCCGATGCCCTTGTTCGCGCCGGTCACCAGCGCGGTTGTCTGTTCGCTCATACGGCTGATCCTTTCCGGGCCGAGCGGGAGTCGGCCAACACCGATTGGGTAGGCAGCGATACCGCACAGGTATCGCTCCAGGTCGGGGCCGGTACCATGGCGTCGTGGAGACACGGGAGTTGCGGTACTTCGTCGCCGTCGCTGAGGAGCTGCACTTCGGGAGGGCCGCGCAGCGTCTCGGGATCGCGCAGCCCCCGCTGTCGCGGGCGATCCGCCAGCTCGAACGGCGCCTCGAGGCGGCGCTGCTGGAACGCACCAGCCGCGCGGTCACCCTGACCGAGGCCGGGTCGGTGCTCCTGCGGGAGGCCCGGGCGGCGCTGGATGCGGTCGAGGCCGCCGAGCGTCGCACCCGCCGCGCTGCCCTCGCCGCGACTGGCCACGTCGGCGTGGTCCTTGCCACGAAAGCCGGCGCGTCCAGCGAACTGCTGGCAAAACTGCTCGACGCTTACGCCGCCGAACCCGATGCGGTCACCGTTGATCTGCTCCTGTGCGGGATCGGCGAGCAGGAAGCAGCGCTGCGCGACGGCCGGGCCGACGTGGCTCTGCTGCACCTGCCGTTCGACACCACGGCCGGCTTCGACACCGAGGAACTCCGCACGGAGGGACAGGTGGTGGTTTTGCCGGCAGGGCATCCCCTCACCGGCCGGACCCATGTACGGATGGCCGAAGTCACCGAGGTGCCCGGCCTGCCGATGCCGCGCTGGCCCGGCCGCGACGGTACATACCCGGACGGCCCCGGTCCGCAAGCTCGCGACCATACGCAACTGCTCCAGCTGATCGCGCTCGGCCGCGCTTGCTGGATCGCGCCGGAGTCGTGCCGAGCCCAACTACGCGACGATCTCGCGGCCGTGCCGGTGCTGGACGCGCCGACGGTCACGACGGTGATCGCGTGGCCGCCCCACAGCCGGTCCCGAGCCGTCGCCGGGCTCGTCCGGGCCGCGACACGTCTCTGAAAGCTCGTAAAAGGATCATGAGCAGGGCTTCTTGAGGCGTCTCCAGCAGATGAGGCCGCAGGCGAGGGAGACGAGGGCGGCATGCAGGTCAAGGCGTCTTTCCCAGCGGACGGCCAGGCCCTTTGAAGTGGTGCAGCAGGGAGAAGGTCTGCTCGACGACGTAGCGGAGCTTGCCCAGTCCTTGATGTTCGGGGCGCCTTGCGCGAGATCACCGGCAGGATCCGGCGCTGGCGCAGTTCATGTCGGTTGGGGTTGCTGTCGTATCCCCTGTCGCCGAGCAACGCTTCGGGGCGCTTGCGCGGCCGCCCGGGTTTGCCGGCGGCGGGCGGGATGCTGTCGACCCAGGGGCAGCGTCTGCACGACGTCGTTGACATTGGCCGCGCTCGTGCGACGGCTGCCTCACCGGAACCGGCCTCACCTTGACGACATCACGCCAACAAAGTCAGTAGTGCCTGGGTGGGGCTTTTGGATGCATCAGGGGATGTCGTTTCGCGATGTTTTGGGAATTCAATGTGCCCATCTCGGCATGATCAATCGCGATGGCTTTTGATGTCACTCGCCGCTTCTCCCTTCAACTAAGGCAGGCAGAAAGACACCGTTGTCGGAGCTCAGCTGCACGTCTTACATACGTGCCCTTCCGCTGTGACTGCTATGACCGTGCACGGGCTCGGTGCCAGGCCGGTCGCGAAGCCGCAGGCTGATCAGCGCGGTGATCGTGAAGGCGGCGACCTGGTAGAGCATGGCGTGCCGGAACGCGGTGTCCGCATCGGCGGCGGGGGCATGGTAGGCGAGTCCGGCCGCGGTCACTCCGACGGATCCGCCGAGCTGCTGTGCTGTGGGCAGCAGTCCGGAGACCGAACCGGCGGCGGGGCCGTGCACCTCGGCCAGGACCAGCGTGAACACCGACGCGGTGAAGGCACCGAACGCGGCTCCGCCGACGGCCAGCACGGGCAGTGCCGCCTGGCGTCCCGCTGCCGAGCCGACGAGCGGGGCCAGCGCCAGGCACATCCCGGCCAGCACCAGGGACGCGACGGTGAGCACCATCGGCCCGTGCCGGCGGGTGAGAGCGGGCGCGGCTCTGCTGCCGACAACGGCGGCGGCGGCGAACGGTGCTGACGTCAGCGCGGCCGCCAGGGCCGAGTACCCGATGGCGGACTGAAGGTGGAGGAAGAGCAGGTAGGTGAAGGAGGGCACGCCCGTGTTGAACACGAACACCAGCAACGTGCCCCTGCGCGCCGACCGGTCATGCAGCACCGCGGGATGGATCAGCGGGTCAGGTCGGTGCGGGAGGCTCCGGACGAAGTGGCCGAGGGCGGCAACAGCCACGGCGAATCCGGCCCACGTCCACCGGGGCCAGCCTGCTTCCCGCCCCAGCGCCAGGGGCAGGACCAGCGCGCCGGCTCCCACGGTGACCAGCAACGCACCCAGCTTGTCGACGCGGAGTCCGTCCGCCCCGCGGGTGCGGGGCAACGCGGTCGCTCCGGCCAGCGAGGCGAGCGCCACCGGCACGGTGAGGAGCATCACCGGCCGCCAGCCGAGGCCGAAGAGATCGGCACTGAGTACGAGGCCGCCGATCAGGGGCCCGGCCAGTGACGCGACGGCCATGGTGGCGCCGTACAGGCCGAGGGCGCGCGGCTGGCGTGTCGCGGGGGTGGCGGCCTGGATGAGCGACAGGACCTGGGGGGCGACCAGGCCGCTGCCCGCGCCCTGCACCAGCCGGGCCGTGATCAGTGATGCGGCGTCGGGGGCACACGCGCCGGCCACCGAGCCCGCGGTGAAGACCACGGTGCCCGTCACGAACAGGCGGCGGTAGCCGTACCGGTCGCCGAGCCGTGCAGCGGGGATGAGCAGGCACGCGTACGTCAGGGTGTATCCGGCGAGGACCAGTTGCACGGCGCCCGGACCGGCGCCCAGGCCGGCCTGTATCGCCGGCGCAGCCACCTGGGCGACAGTGACGTTGAGCAGTTGGACGAAAGTGGCGCTGAGCACCACCGGCAGCACGAGGCGTCCGCCGCTCACGGCAGCAGCGCCGCGGCGAGCTCATGGGGCCGGGCGGCGAACGGGCTGTGGCTGCCCGGGAGGGTGCGCACGGTGAACGGGTTGCCGGGCATGGCCCGGTCGGCTTCCGCGATCATCAGATCCTGCACGGCTGTCGGCAGTGCCCGGTCGTCCGCGCAGCGCAGGAAGGCCCGCGGGATGCGCCCCCACCTGCCCGGGGTCACGATGACCGGGGTGGTGGGGATCGCCAGAGGTAGATCGGGGCTCAGTGCCGAGCGCCAGCGGTCGAAGCGGTCCAGGGGGGTGTCGTGGTAGTGAGTCTGCCGCAGTTCCTCGATGTAGGCGGGGTCCTGCGAGAGCGGGTTGATCCGCACGGCGCCCAGTTCCCCGGGGTCGCCGAGGTTCAGACTCTGGCCCCGTGCCGTGGCGTTCTCGGGCGAGCCGAGGTAGTCGAAGAACCGGGGCCGTCCGGCGGGTACGAAGGCCGAGAGGTAGACGATCTCGTCGACGAGTTCGGGTACGCGCTCGGCGGCCAGTGACGCGGGACCGCCGCCCGCGCTGTGCGCGACGAGCACGACACGACGGTGGCGGCGGGCCTGGCGCAGCGCGTCCAGCACGGCCCCGGCGCTGTCGTCCATCGTCACGGTGGCGAGCGCGGACTTCTCGGTCAGCAGGCCCGGCTGGCCCGGCTGGAGGTATCCGCTGGGCAGTGGCGCGTCGAAGCCGTGCCCCGGCAGGTCCGTTGCCATGCTCGCGGCACCGAGTGCGGCGAGTGCGCGCTGCGTCGCCGCCCACTGCCCGGAGCCGTGCCAGGCCCCGTGCACGAAGACGAAGACGGTGTCTGTGGAAGAAAAAGCAGTCATGACCGCATTCCACGCGACCCGGCCCCGATCATCCATCGAAAGATCTGACAAGCAGACCTACGATACCTATGAGATATGGAGGGGGAGGCTGGCATGGAGGCGCGGCACCTGCGATACGCACTGACCCTCGCCGAGCACGCACACTTCGGCCGGGCGGCCGGTGCGCTGGGCATCGCGCAGCCTCCGCTGTCCAAGCAGATCGCCGACCTCGAACGAGAAGTTGGCGCCCGCTTGTTCGACCGCACCCGCCAGGGGGTGTTCCCGACAGCTGCGGGCGCGGCCTTCCTCTCCCGGGCTCGCAGGGCGCTCGACGAGATCACGGCGGCCTCGGTCGACGCGGCCAGGGCAGCACGCGGCGAGACGGGACGGCTGCGCCTG
Organism: Streptomyces sp. NPDC006365; assembly: GCF_042870755.1. Taxonomy (NCBI): domain Bacteria; kingdom Bacillati; phylum Actinomycetota; class Actinomycetes; order Kitasatosporales; family Streptomycetaceae; genus Streptomyces; species Streptomyces sp. NPDC006365. Next base: position 11,619 of record NZ_JBIAHS010000032.1, on the reverse strand, counting down.
GGGTTCATCGCCTCGGCTCTGCTCGAACCCCTGCCGGACGTCCTCGGCCGGTTCGGCCGCGAACGGCCCGACGTGCGGCTGGAACTGCATGAGATGGCGACCAACCGCAGCACGGCCGCGCTCGTCGCCGGCGAACTTGACGTGGCGATCGGCCTCGGCCGTCCACGAGGCGTCGGGGCCGAGCAGTTGGTATCGGTCCCGATCGGACACGACCACCTGGTCGCGGTCGTAAGCAGCACGCACCCGTACGCGGGGCAGTCGTCGGTGGACGTGGACCAGCTGCGGCGACAGCCGCTGATCGTGGCGCCGGGCGAGGACGAGCCTGCCGTCGTCACCGGCCTGCGGACCCTGCTGGGCAAGGACTCCCCGGCGCTCTCCGGCGCGACCGTCGCGAGGGACATCCACACCATCATCGGCCTCGCCGCCTGCGGGGTGGGCGTCGGTCTGGGGCCCTCCCGCATGCTGACGGCCCCACGACGGGGCACGTGGTTCTGCGAGGTGACCCCGCACGCACCTCTGCCCGATCTGGTCCTGTCCTTCCAAGACCGGGACCGCTCCCCGGCACTGAACGCCTTCCTCGACATCATCCGCAAGAACTGCCCCGAGGTCGGTGCCGCGCTCGACCACCGGCTCGGCCCACTCGGACCACAAGAAGAAGGCGACGGCGCCTCGACTCCCACCTGACTTTGCCTCGCCGGACGAGTGGGAGGAGTTCACCTCCGTTCCTGTGCTTCGGCACCGAGCTCCGCCGCGCTGTCGGCACGACTGAACCAGAACCCCATCGCACGTTCATGCCCAGGCGTCAGCTGCGGTTGGCGATCTCGGCGGCGTAGTTGTTGTCCTGGCCGCCGATGCGTCTCCAGGTGTCGGCGGTGTTTTGGTGAATGCCGAGCAGCCGGCTCACTATGACGGCGGGCAGCTCGGAGGCCAGCTCGACGAGGGCAGTGTTGCGGGCCATGCGCGGCCGAACACCGAGCGGGTGGAGACGGCGGACCAGCCGGCTGCGGCCGAGGTGCTGACTCGGAAAGCGGCCCGGAAGCAACCAGCGCTTCCCCGGCTGCGTCTGTGGCCATTGCCCGGGCGTGGACCGTTCGGATGTAGCCGTCCAGAGGCGGGGGCATCTGGGCCGGGACCTCTCCGAGCCGGAGCAGCACCGTGCTCGGGCTGACCTCCACGTGTTCGGCGGCGAAGGCAACGATCCGGGACAGGTCCTGGGCGAAGAGGAGAAGGACGGCGATCAGTGGCCTGAGCCGCACGAGCGGGCGACAGGGCTTGGAGCCACACGGGGCCTGGAGGAACAGGTGGCGCTACGGCTGGAGCGTCCATCCCCCTTCGGCAGTCGGTTCGTGGTTGCCCCTTGCGTGATCAGCGACGAGTGTCCATCATCAGGAATCCTGTTACTTTAAGTTTGTATCGATGGGACCAGTCATGTCATTCAGGCCCAGAATCCAGGCCAGAGGGGTCCAGCTGTTTCTCGGCCGAATGATGAGCCGCGTGCACAAGGATCTGCGCTTCACCGACATCCCGACGCACACGGAATCCATCCAGGTGGAAACCGGCGCCGGACCGGTGCCCTGCACCGTCTACCGCCCGTCGGCCGCCGCCGCAACCCCTGCCCCGGTGTACGTCAACTTCCACGGCGGCGGGTTCGTGATCGCCCGCCCCCAGCAGGACGACCACATCTGCCGCTACATAGCCGCCACGGCCGGCTGCGTGGTGATCAACGTGGACTACGCCGTCGCCCCGCAGCGGCCATACCCCGTACCCGTCACCCAGGCATACGACGTCACCGCCTGGGCGGCCGAGAACGGCCCCGCCAACAACTGGGACGGCTCGCGACTCGCCGTGGGCGGACACAGCGCCGGGGCCAACCTGACCGCCGCAGTCTGCCGCACCGCTCGGGACCGCGGCACCATCACGCCCCGCCTCCAGATCATCGACTCCGCGCCACTCGACCAGCTCGCCGACCCGGCCACCAAGCAGTCACCCATCGCCAAGCCCCTGCTCACCCCTCAGCTCATGCGGGTCTTCACCGCCGCCTACGTCCCGGATCCCGCCGACCTCCCCCATCCGCTGGTGTCGCCCGGACTGGCCGACGACCTCGCCGGACTGCCACCCGCCCTGGTCATCACCGCGGAGAACGACCGCCTGCGCGACGAGGGCGATGCCTACGCCAAGGCCCTGGAAGCTGCCGGCGTTCCGGTCACCCACCGTTGCTTCCAGGGTGTCGACCACTACTTCACCCACACCGGCCCGGTACCGGCCGGGAAGGAAGCCATCGATCTGATGGCCACCACCCTGCGCACGGCACTCACCGCCTGACCGCTGACAGGGCCGACAGTCCTTTGTGACAACACGCTGTCTTGGTGACACCCATCGCGCTTCGGCTCACCCGACCAGCCCTCAACAAGATCGTGTCACGAGCCCTATGGACTTCCACATAGTCCTGGCCCTGGATACGGGTGGGTGGACGTTCCTGTTGCAGAGGCCGCTGGGCGTCGTATCCAGTTACGGCTTGATCGGCTTCGCACTCGCGCTATCTGCAAACGCGTGGCCATACTTCGCTGTCGCACGAGCCGTCCTGGCCATGCGCGGTTATCTCCCGTGGCGACTCCAGGGCTTCTTGGCCGATGTCCTCACACAACAGGGGCGGCGTCGATCACCGCCATCGGGCTTCTGCGGCGGGGCATGGGTGGGGCGCCGAGGGGACCGTATCGGCGCTGCCGCAGTAGGTCCGGCATTTACTGCGGTGACTCTGCTGGGCGGGCGACTGTCGGATCAGGTGCGTGCGACGTTGCTGAGCGCGGTGCGCAGATCGCCCTCTCCAGGTCGCAGCGGGGGCAGAGGGGTCGCGTTGGCGGGGTTGAGCGAGTCGAAGAGCAGGGCGATGAAGCGGGCGCGCAGGGAGGGTGGCGTGCCCGGCAGCGCGAGGCCGGCGACGGCCATCACGAGGAAACGCGGAATGTCTTCTGCGGTGAGGTCAGGGCGGATCTCGCCTTCCTGCTGCGCGCGCAGCAGGAGGGGGTGGAGGGAGTCGCTGAGCCGTTGGAGGGCGTCCATGGCGACGTCGGTGAAGTTGCTGGCGAAGGTGACCAGCCCCTGTTCCTGAGCGATCAGGCTGAGCAGGTGTGTGGCGATGTCCTGGAGGGACTGGCGCGGGTGGGGTGCATCCGCGGCACCGTCGATGAGGGGGAGCAGGTCGGTTTCGAGGATGTCGTCGAGGACGGCCCGGACGATGGCTTCCCGGTTGGGGAAGTGGCGATAGAGGGTGGCGATGCCCACGCCGGCCTCGGCTGCGATCTGTTCCAGGGAGGCTTCGCCCGTGCTGAGGACGGTTCGTCCGGCGGCGGTGATGCGCTCCACGCTGGAGCGTGCGTCGACCCTGCGCCGGGGGGCGCGGTCTTTCGTGGTCGCCATGTGCGGCTCCTCTCTGCTCCGGCCGGCTCCGGAGAAGGCTAACCGTACCTCGATTGATAGTGCCCTATCGTTTTGATAGTACCCTCTCACTTCGTGTGTCGTGCGGCCCCGTCATGGGCGCGTGGAGAGGGGAGAGAACTGTGTCCGTCCTGTTCTACCGGCTGGGAAGGTTTGCCTACGGCAAGCCCTGGTACGTCATCGCGGGCTGGCTGGCCGTGGTGGCGACCGTCGTGGCGCTTCTCGCGACCAGCCCCGTCAAGCTCAGCAACGAGGTGCGCATCGACGGCACCCCGTCCCAGAAGGTCATCGACGATCTGGCCACGTCCTTGCCGGAAGCGTCCGGGGGCCAGGGCATGTTGGTCTTCAAGGCCCCGGACGGTGCCCGGATCGACGACGTGGGCGTTCGGACCGCCCTGTTGGCGGCAGTGGACGCCGTCTACAGCCACGACCACGTCATCGATGCCAGGAAGGTCCTGGCCCGGGAAGCCGCCAAGGGGAAGAACAGCCCGCTGTTGCGGGCCCAGGCGGCGGTGGCTCAGGCTGCCGGACAGTCACCCTCCGGCAAGACCCCCGTACCTTTCCAGCCAGACGGTCAGCCGGTGGCGGGAGTCACTGTCTCGGCCGACGGTTCGACGGCGCTGATGCAGTTCCAGTTCGACGAGCAGACCTACGAGCTTCCCTCCGGGACGATCGACAGCGTCGTCGAGGCCGCCGAAGGCGAGTCCGCACCCGGCGGCCTCGAGGTCCTGCCGTCGGCGAGCATGATGGAGATCCCCGAGGTCGTCGGCGTCGGGGAGATCGTCGGCGTTGTCGTCGCGGCCGTCGTGCTGCTGATCACTTTGGGATCGGTCGTGGCAGCGGGGCTGCCCCTGGTCATCGCCCTGGTCGGCGTCACGGTGGGAGTGGGCGGCGCCTTCACCCTCTCCACCGTCTTCGAGATCCACTCGCTCACCGCGGTACTGGCCCTGATGCTGGGACTGGCCGTGGGCATCGACTACGCCCTGTTCATCGTCAACCGGCAGCGTCGGCTGATCCTGGACGACGGCCTGGACGCGCACGAAGCGGCCGGCCGCGCCATCGGCACCGCCGGAAGCGCGGTCTTCTTCGCCGGCAGCACCGTCGTCATCGCCCTGATGGGGCTTCTGGTCGTCGGGATCACTCTGCTCAGCACCATGGCCGTCGTCGCCGCCGCCACGATCGCGATTTCCGTCCTGCTCGCCCTAACCCTGCTCCCGGCGCTGTTGGGTCTGGTCAAGGAACGCATCTGCTCGAGCCGGACCCGGAACACGGCGCGACAGCAGAAAGCCGTCGCCGCGCCCGCGCGGGCAACACGCTGGGGAGCGCGCCTGGTCCGCCACAGGTACCCCGCTCTCGCGGCCGCGCTCCTGGTTCCCGCGATCCTGGCAGTGCCTGCCGCCGACATGAAGTTGGGCCTGCCCTCCGGGGCCAGCTACAACCCCGGCACCGCGCAGCGCCATAGCTACGAGCTGGTCAGCGACGCCTACGGGCCCGGCTACAACGGCCCGCTCCTGGTCGCCGTCAGCCCCACCACAGGCGAACAACCCCTCACTCCCGCAACGCTTGCCGCGGTCACCTCCGACCTGAAGGACATCAAGGGCGCGACCTCGGTCTCACTGGCCGGGATGAACAGCACCGGCACCACGGCCATCCTCAGCCTCGTTCCCAGCAGTGGCCCGAATGACGACGAGACCAAGGACGTCGTCACCGCCGTACGGAACAAGAGCCCGCAGATCAGCGACACCCACGGTGCCGCCATCGGCATCACCGGCTTCACCGCCCTCGCGATCGACATCTCCGACCGGCTCGCCGACGTCCTGCCCCTCTACGTGGCAACCGTGCTCGTACTCTCCCTGATCGTCCTTCTTCTGGTCTTCCGCTCCTTCATGGTCCCGGTGATGGCCACCCTCGGCTTCCTGCTGAGCATCGCCGCCACCTTCGGCCTCACCACGGCCGTTTTCCAGTGGGGCTGGCTACAGGACCTGATCGGACTCGACGCCACCGCTCCCGTCGTGAGCCTGCTGCCCATCATCATCACCGGCATCCTCTACGGGCTCGCCATGGACTACCAGATGTTCCTGGTCACCTCCATGCGCGAAGCGCACGTCCACGGCGCCACCCCGCGGGGCGCCACCATCACCGGTTTCGCTCGTGCCAGCTCCGTCGTCGTCGCGGCGGCCACCATCATGGTCTCCGTCTTCGCCGGATTCATCTTCAACGCCCAGCCCATGATCAAGCAGGCCGGTTTCGCGCTGGCCGCGGGCATCCTCATCGACGCCTTCGTCATCCGCATGACACTCATCCCGGCCACCATGGCACTCGCGCAGGAGAAAGCCTGGTGGATCCCCGCCTGGCTGGACCGCCTGCTTCCCGACCTCGATGTCGAGGGCGACAAGCTCGCGCAGAAGATCCCGTTGCCCCACCCCGCGACTCCCCGGTCGCACGGCATAGCCGAGAAGGCGGAATCCATCAGCTGACCCTTGTCGCAGTCTCTTCTCGCACCGCCTTCAGGCCACCTGCGCGGGAAGAGACTGTGACAGGCAGAGCCGCTTGTCGACCTCCAGGCGGAACCGCCATACGGGTTGGTGTTCGGCCAGTACAGCGCGGTCGATTCGCGCGGCTCCGCGGACGGCCGCTGCGACCGGCTGTTCGGCGTTGTGGCCTCGTACTTCGACCGCACGGCCGCGGCCGGGGGACTCCCGTCGGCGGCCCAGGGACTTCGACGCCGCGTTCATGCGCCATCAGGTAGTCGGCGGGGTGATGACCATCCTGCGCCGCCAACTCGACCAACTGGGCTTCAGCGACCGCTTCGACGCGGTGATCACGGCAGGGAGCCGACACGTCATCACGGACTGCCTCGGCCTGCTGCTCACCTCCGCCGATGGGCTGCCTGCCGCCGGTGGACGATCTGGAGAGCCGGCGTCGTGGTGACGTGATGCGCGCCGTGACGCGGAGCCCCGACGTCGAGCCGGGCGCCGTTCCGCGGCGCAGCATCAAGGCCGTTTCACCTTCTTGGCCTGACAGGTTGGGAACCCGGGATTGCGGACCTACTCTCTGAACCATGCACACGGCATCCGCAGCAGCGCCCCGTCCGGCGCAGGTGTTCTCGACGGCACACCTTGCGTCGGCGGAGCGGCTGCGGGCCTGGGAGGAGCACAACGCCGACGCCCTGATCGCCCTGACGTGTCGCGCACCCGGCGGCGAGGACTTCCGCGCGCGCGAGGACAACCTCGACCTCGGGCGGGTGCATCTGGCGCGTGTCCGCACCACGGCTCACGTGGTCGAGCGTCCTGCCGACCTCATCGAACGGCGGCCCACGCATTCCGTCGCGATCTACGCCTCTCTGCGCGGGGAGGCACTGTTCCAGCAGGCCGGTCGGCGGCAGGTCATCCGCCCCGGCGACGTCCTGGTCTGCGACGCTGACGGCAGCTTCGTCCGCGGGTTCGGCCAGGGTCTGGACGAACTGGCGGTGCGCGTGGACCGCGGTGCGCTGCCGGACGGTGTGCACGTCGAAGAACCGCTCATCGTTCGGCGTGATGAGAGCAACCCGTACGGCCGCGCGCTCGCCCGCCTGGCCGGACGCGCCGTCGGTGTCGAGGGCGCGACCCGGCCCGACGAGCAGGCCATCGTCGACCTCGCGTCCGTGCTCGTGAGCGACGGGGCCACGCGCCCGCCCGTCGTCCACCGCGCGCTCGCCTGCGCCCTCGTCGAGGACCGACTGAAAGATCCGCGCCTGTCGGCACCCGAAGTCGCCGGCGCGGTCGGCATCAGCGTCCGTCAGCTCACCCGCGTCTTCGCCGACGCGGGCACGACGTTCCCGCGCTACGTGCTCGGTCGGCGCCTCGAAGTCGCCTACGGCCTGCTCACCGGACCGGACGCCGCCGAGGTGCGCACGGCGACCGTGGCGACCAGGTGCGGATTCAGCTCGGTCGCCCACTTCTCGCAGACCTTCCACGCCCGGTTCGGCATCACCGCGGGCGAGTTGCGCCGTACGGCCGCGAAGCGGGACTGAACGAAAGCAGGCGACAACGGGCGCCACAGCGACGAAGCGCCCTCGAAACAGCCGCGTCATACGGATTTCGGCCGTCCTCCACCCCGTCTCGGCCGATGCGGTCGAGGCCGGGGGCACGCTGCCTTCAAAGCACTGCGAGAAGAAGGCGAGACACCCCATGCCCGAGTTCAACGACAGTCAGCGAAAGACCGAACTCCCGGCATCGTCGCACGTCGAAACCGATGTCCTGATCGTCGGCTCCGGCCCGGCCGGCGCCTCGGCGGCGCTGTTCCTGTCGACCCTGAGAATCGACAACATCGTGATCACCAAGTACCGGTGGACCGCGAACACGCCCCGGGCGCACATCACCAACCAGCGGGCGATGGAGATCTTCCGCGACATGGGGATCGAGGACCAGGTGCTGGCCGACGCCACCGGCCATGACCTCGTCGGTGACACCGTCTTCTGCACCTCCATCGCGGGCGAGGAGATCGGCCGTATCCACACCTGGGGCACCCGGCCCGATCGGGAGGCGGACTACCGGCTGGCCTCGCCCTGCCTGACCGTCGACATCCCGCAGACCTATCTCGAACCGATCCTCGTCAAGAACGCCACCGTCCGCGGCACCCAGACCCGTTTCTCCACGGAGTACCTCTCGCACACGCAGGACGACACGGGCGTCACGGTCCGGGTCCGTGACCGGCTCACCGGCCAGGAGTACGACATCCGGGCGAAGTACCTCATCGGCGCCGACGGCGCCCGCTCACGGGTCGCCGAGGACATCGGCCTGCCCTACGAGGGCGCGATGGACATCGCGGGTTCGATGAACATCACCTTCAAGGCCGACATCGCGTCCTACGTCGGCCACCGGCCCTCGGTCCTGTACTGGGTGATCCAGCCGGGTGCCAACGTCGGCGGTATCGGCGCCGGCCTGGTCCGGATGGTCCGCCCGTGGAACGAGTGGCTCATAGTGTGGGGCTACGACATCGACTCCGAGCCCCCCGTGGTCGACGACGCCGAGGCGATCCGCATCGTGCGGCAGCTGCTGGGGATCCCGGACCTCGAGGTCGAGATCACCGGCACCAGCCTCTGGGGCAACAACGAGATGTACGCCACCCACCTTCAGAAGGGCCGCGTCTTCTGCGCGGGGGACGCCATCCACCGCCACCCGCCGAGCAACGGCCTGGGTTCCAACACCAGCGTCCAGGACTCCTACAACCTGGCCTGGAAGCTCGCGGCCGTGCTGCGCGGGCAGGCCGACCCGTCACTGCTGGAGACGTACTCGGTGGAGCGGGCGCCCGTCGCCAAGCGGATCGTCACCCGGGCCAACAAGTCCAGCCGCGAGTTCGTCGACATCTTCCAGGCCCTCGGCGTCCTCGACGCCAAGGACGAGGAGGAGATGAGGACCCTGATCGAGGAGCGTAAGGCCAACACCCCCGAAGGCGCGGCCAAGCGGGCCGCTCTGGTGACAGCGATGGAGACCAAGAACTACGAGTTCAACGCGCACGGCGTCGAACTCGGCCAGTTCTACGAGTCCGCCGCCGTCGTCTCCGACGGCACACGCCCCGCCCCGAGCAGGGACGGGGACCTCTACCACGTCATGTCCACCAGCCCCGGCGCGCACCTCCCGCACGCCTGGGTCGGCGACAACGTCACCAAGCTCGCCATGATGGACCTGGCGCCGTACACCCGCTGGACCCTGATCACGGGCATAGCCGGTGAGGACTGGGCCGCCGCCGCCGAGAAGGTCGCGCGAGACGTCGGCATCCCGCTCGAAACCGTGGTCATCGGCCCCGGCCGCGAGGTGACGGACCTCTACTACGACTGGGCCAAGCTGCGCGAGGTCGAGGAGTCCGGTGCGATCCTGGTGCGCCCCGACAAACACATCGCCTGGCGCTCGATGAGCCTCGCCGACGACCCCGAGGCGGCCCTGCGCGGCGCCCTCGCCCAGCTCCTCGGAAGGGTGTGACCGTGCGGTTCATCCACGAGACCCTGCCGCAGCGGGTCGTCTTCGCCCCCGGCGCGGCACCGGCCGCGGTGGCCGCCGAGGTGGCCGCGCTGAAGGCGAGGAAGGTGATGCTCGTCGCCGCACCGGCGGAGGCGGCCCTCGCTGACCGCGTCAGCGCGGACCTGCCGGTGGCGGTGCGCCACGACGAGGTCGTCATGCATGTCCCGGTCGACGTGGCCGAGCGCGCCCGGAAGGCCGCGACGGAGGGTGCCGTGGACGCGCTGGTGTGCGTCGGCGGTGGCTCGACGACCGGCCTGGCCAAGGCGGTGGCGCTGACGACCGGCCTGCCGATCGTGGCCGTCCCCACCACCTACGCCGGCTCCGAGGCGACTAACGTCTGGGGCCTGACCGAGGGCGAGGTGAAGACGACCGGGGTCGACCCACGGGTTCTGCCGCACTCGATCGTCTACGATGCCTCGCTGCTACTGAGCCTGCCGGTGGAGATGTCGGTGGCCAGCGGTCTCAACGCCCTGGCTCACTGCGTCGACTCCATGTGGGGGCCGCGCGCCGACCCCATCGACCGGGCCCTGGCGGTCGAGGGCATCCGCGGTCTGGCCCAGGGCCTGCCCACCGTGGCCGCCGACCCGACCGGGCTGACGGGCCGTGAACAGACGCTGTACGGCGCCTACTTGGCCGCCGTCGCCTTCGCCTCGGCCGGCTCGGGCATGCACCACAAGATCTGCCATGTGCTGGGCGGCATGTTCAACCTCCCGCACGCCCAGACCCACGCGGTGGTGCTGCCGCACGTGCTCGCCTTCAACGCCACCGCCGTACCGGAGACCGAGCGGCGTATCGCCGAGGCCTTCGGCAGCCCCACCGCGGTGGCGGGACTCACCGCACTGCGCGAGACGCTCCAGGCCCCCCGCGCGCTGCGCGACTACGGCATGCCCGAGGACGGCATCGCCCGGGCGGTCGCCCCCGCCCTCGCCGCCGTCCCCGCCGACAACCCCACTGCTGTCACCGAGGAGAACCTCACCGCGCTGCTGCGCGCGGCCTGGGAAGGAAGTGACCCCGCATGACCCTCCCGTCCACCCCTGACGTCTCCCTGGAGCAGACGGCCCGCGAGGAAGACCTGATCGCGCGCGTACAGCGCTCCTTCGACTCCTGCCGGGACCCCCGCCTGAAGGAGCTGATGCAGGCGATCGTCAAGCACCTCCATGCCTTCCTGCGCGACGTCCGCCTCACTGAGGAGGAGTGGAACAAGGGCATCGAGTTCCTCACGGCCGTCGGCCAGCTGACCGACGACAAGCGCCAGGAGTTCATCTTGCTCTCCGACACGCTCGGGGCGTCGATGCAGACGATCGCCATCAACAACGAGGCCTACGGCGACGCCACCGAGTCCACCGTCTTCGGCCCGTTCTTCGTCGAGGGGTCCCCGAGGATCGAGCCGGGCGGGGACATGTCCTTCGGGGCCGCCGGCGAGCCCTGCTGGGTCGAGGGGACCGTCTCCGACGCCGACGGGAACCCGATCGCCGGGGCGAAGATCGAGGTGTGGGAGGCGGACGAGGACGGGTTCTACGACGTCCAGTACGACGACGACCGGGTGGCCGCCCGCGCCCACCTGTTCACGGAGGCCGACGGGAGCTACCGCTTCTGGGGCGTCACACCGACGCCGTACCCGATCCCGCACGACGGCCCCGTGGGCGGGATGCTGGCGGCGACCGGCCGGTCGCCGATGCGGGCCTCGCACCTGCACTTCATGGTCGAGGCGCCCGAGTGCCGAACCCTGGTCACGCACATCTTCGTCCGAGGCGACGAACTGCTCGACTCCGACACGGTCTTCGGCGTCAAGGAGTCGCTGGTCAAGGACTTCGACCAACGTTCGGCGGGCACGCCGACGCCCGACGGGCGGGTCGTTGACGGCACCTGGACACAGGTCCGCTTCGACATCGTCCTTGCCCCCGCCGACGGCCGAGGATGACCCGGGTCCGCGGCAGGGTCCTGCCTGCCGCGGACGACCGCGGACGAGCCCGTGGCGAACACCTGGGCGCTGTGGGTTCGTTGTAGACGCCCTCTTGGAAGGAGAGCTCTCCGCCTATTGGGCTATTGGAATAGTCAGCGCGTCGGGGGGCCGCCCCCCGCCGGGGGGGGGCCCCCCCCCCGCCCCCCCCCCGGGCCCCCCCCCCCCCCGCGGGGTGCCCCTCCGTAACCCCCCCCCCGACCCAGGAAACCGTGGGCCGGAGTT
>NZ_JBIAHS010000031.1:0-83143 GCF_042870755.1 Streptomyces sp. NPDC006365 | reverse complement strand
ATGGCCGGAGACGGGGTATCAACATATCTGGCGTTGATTTTTGGCACGCTGTTGAGTTCTCAAGGAACGGACGCTTCCTTTGTACTCACCCTCGCAGGCTTTCCTCCGGGCTTCCCTTCGGTGTTTCCAACCTTACCAGAAGCATTTCCGTGCCGTTTCCGGCTCGGAATTTACTTCGGTGGCCAGTTGGAGGGCCTTGCCTATTCAGTAGCCTTGCGGCTCCCTTTCGGCGGGTCCGACTTTATCAGAAGTTTTCGACCGGACTGACCGGCCACTCGTTCCTGAATAATCGGGAGGGGCTTCTCCGGAAGTAGATCCCGAGAAGCGGATAGATAGACGTTCACTGCCGCTATCGAAGCTGTCCAGCTCCGCGCAACTGTGTAAATCTACCTCCCCACACGTCCCGTGTCAACGGCTCCCGTGGGGCGAGGTACGAGGTTAGCACCTCGGATGGAGTGCCTGCACATCAGGCGGCGGTCGGTACGGAGGCGCTGCGCTCCGTCTCCTCGACGTCGCCCGTGGCGCCGGCTCGTGCCGCGCGACCGCCCAGGACGTAGACGTACGCAAGGAAGGCCAGTTCAGCGGCGATGCCGATGGTGATGCGGGCCCAGGTGGAGAGGCCGGACGGGGTGACGAAGCCTTCGATGGCGCCGGAGACGAAGAGGACCAGGGCGAGGCCTATCGCCATGCCCAGGGCGGCGCGGCCCTCTTCGGCGAGGGCCGCACGACGGGACCGGGGGCCTGGGTCGATCAGGGTCCAGCCGAGGCGTAGACCCGTACCTGCGGCTACGAATACGGCGGTCAGTTCCAGGAGGCCGTGCGGGAGGACGAGTCCCAGGAAGGTGTCGAGGCGGCCCGCCGAGGACATCAGGCCGATGCCCACGCCCAGGTTGAGCATGTTCTGGAAGAGGATCCAGATGACCGGCAGGCCCAAGAAGGCACCTAGAACGAGGCACATGGCTGCGGCTTGGGCATTGTTCGTCCATACCTGGGCTGCGAAGGATGCCGCGGGGTTGCTCGAGTAGTACGTCTCGTACTGGCCGCCGGGGCGGGTGAGCTCTCGTAGCTCGCTGGGGGCCGCGATCGAGGACTGGACCTCGGGGTGGGTGCCGATCCACCACCCCAGGATGGCCGCGACCGCGGTGGAGAGGAGCGCTGTGGGGACCCACCAGTGGCGTGAGCGGTAGACCGCGGCGGGGAAACCGTACGCAAGGAAGTGGGTGACGTCGCGCCAGGAGGCTCGGCGTGTGCCTGTTACGGCACTACGCGCGCGTGCCACGAGTTGACTGAGGCGGCCGGTGAGTTGGGGGTCCGGGGCGCTTGACTGGATCAGGGAGAGATGGGTCGCCGTGCGCTGGTACAGGGCGACGAGTTCATCGGCCTCCGCGCCCGTGAGGCGGCGCTGGCGGTGCAGTAGTGCGTCGAGCCGGTCCCACTCGGCACGGTGGGCGGACACGAAGACGTCGAGGTCCATCGGGTTGGCTGCTCCTCGGCTGCTCGTCGTGTGGTCAGCTTGTCGCACTGCGGCGCGATGTGCCCTCAGCTTGGCAGACTGGCTGTTCTCAGGGCAGTTCGGGGAAGGACGGCGGGCGTGAGTGAGCTTGTGACGGGCGAGGCGGTGGCACTGGAGCTGCGCCCCGCGAAGCTGCCGAGCCGGGCGCTGGCCGTGCTGATCGACCTGGTGGCGGCGATGGCCGCGTACGTCGCTGTGACGGTGGCCCTTGTGGTCTCCACGGCCGGTCTCGATGAGGCGGCGCAGACGGCGGTGTCCATCGCGGCGTTCCTCCTTGTGCTGGTGGGCGGGCCGATCGCGGTGGAGACGCTCAGTCATGGGCGTTCGCTCGGGAAGCTGGCGTGCGGGCTGCGGGTAGTGCGGGACGACGGCGGGCCGATCCGGTTCCGGCATGCGCTGGTGCGTGGGGCGGTCGGTGTGGTCGAGATCCTGATGACGCTCGGGATCGTGGCGTGCTTCGCGTCGCTCGTGTCGGCTCGGGGGCGGCGGCTCGGTGATGTGTTCGCGGGGACCCTGGTCGTGCGGGAGCGGATTCCCGCCGGGCGTACGCCTTTCGTTCCTCCTCCTCCGCCTTGGCTCGCGGGGCGGTTTTCCGGGCTTGATCTGTCCGCGGTTCCCGATGGGCTGTGGCTTGCGGTTCGGCAGTATCTGACGCGGATGCAGCAGTTGGATCCGCAGGTCGGTGGGGCGATGGCGGAGCGGCTCGCGGCCGACGTCGCGGAGCGCACCGGGGCTCCGGCGCCGCAGGGAGTGCCATCGGCGGCGTATCTGGCGGCCGTGATGCACGAGCGGCAGGTGCGGGAGGCCCGGCGGGCGTTCGGCGGCGGAGCGTCCTTCGGCGATGGGCCTGTCGGGGGCGGAAGCGGGGCTGGATCGGCCGACCGAGCCGCCACCCGGATGCCACCCGCCGATTCTGCTTCCCACCCGGCGATGCAGCCGCCGAACTCCGCCTATCCCTCAAGCGCGGGCCCAGCGGTTCGCCCCTCGGGCTCTGAGTCGACGGCGCCAGCCGAGCAGAGGGCCTCCGCCGCAGCTCCGCAGGATGCCGGGAACCAACGCCCCGCGACCGGGTTCGTACCGCCCGCGTGACCCTGGACGTCCTGTGGGCGGTCAGCGGAACGTCGACGGCGGGGACTCGAGATCCTCGAGTTCGATGCCGGGTGCGGAGAGCACGACGTCGCCGGAGAGGTGGACAGTGTGCTGCTCGCCCGTGTCCAGGGCTGTGACCTGGTATTCGTCCACCGTCAGGGGGTCGTTGTCAGTGGCGTGTGCTTCTCTTTTGATCAGAGCCCAGGACTGGTCGACAGTGCGCGGGGCCAGGACCGGGTCAGTGAAGGCGACGAGGCGTACGCGAGTGGCGGAGGAATCAGGGGTGAGGCGCAGCAGACGTGCGGTGGCGATGAGGAATGCGGGGGATGTGCCGGTGAAGGCGTGGGCTCGGACATTGCCTTCGGTGGCGTGAGTTCCCGTGGGGTCGGTGCGGACCCAGGTGACGCCGTCGAGGGCGGCGCCTCGGACCTGCCAGCTCGCAGCGTGGAGTTCGAGACGAATGGGGCGGCCGAGGTCGTCGAGGGCGAGGTCGACCGAACCGGCGGGGTCGCCGGAGGGGGTGGTCACCTGGGAGACGTAGCGCCAGCCGGAGGGGCCGGGCGCACAGTGGAAGCGCTCTTCAGCGAGGGGGGTGTGGTGGTGCGGATCATGGAGCGAATATCGGCCGCGGGGCATGGGGGTTCGGTCCTCATCGGGGACAGGCCCCCGCCATGGCGGCGAGGGCCTGCTGACATCCGTGAGCCGAGCGGTGGTACCGCTGCTCGGCAGGGTGCTCAGTAGCGGTAGTGGTCCGGCTTGTACGGGCCCTCGACCTCGACACCGATGTAGGAGGCCTGCTCGGGGCGGAGCGTGGTGAGCTTCACGCCGAGTGCATCGAGGTGCAGGCGGGCGACCTTCTCGTCGAGGTGCTTGGGGAGCACGTAGACGTCGGTCGGGTACTCGGACTGCTTGGTGAACAGCTCGATCTGGGCCAGGGTCTGGTCCGCGAACGAGTTGGACATCACGAACGACGGGTGGCCGGTCGCGTTGCCCAAGTTCAGCAGGCGGCCCTCGGAGAGGACGATGATCACCTTGCCGTCGGGGAACTTCCAGGTGTGGACCTGCGGCTTGACCTCGTCCTTGACGATGCCCGGGATCTGCGCGAGGCCGGCCATGTCGATCTCGTTGTCGAAGTGGCCGATGTTGCCGACGATCGCCTGGTGCTTCATCTTGGCCATGTCCGAGGCCATGATGATGTCCTTGTTGCCGGTCGTGGTGACGAAGATGTCGGCCTTGTCGACGACCTCGTCCAGGGTCGTGACCTGGTAACCGTCCATCGCGGCCTGGAGGGCGCAGATCGGGTCGATCTCGGTGATGATCACGCGGGCGCCCTGTCCGCGCAGGGACTCCGCGCAGCCCTTGCCCACGTCGCCGTAGCCGAAGACAACCGCGGTCTTGCCGCCGATCAGGGTGTCGGTGGCGCGGTTGATGCCGTCGATCAGGGAGTGGCGGCAGCCGTACTTGTTGTCGAACTTCGACTTGGTGACGGCGTCGTTGACGTTGATCGCCGGGAACAGGAGGCTGCCCTCACGCTGCATCTCGTACAGGCGGTGGACGCCGGTCGTGGTCTCCTCGGTGACGCCGCGGATCTCCGAGGCGAGCTGGGTCCACTTCTGCGAGCCGTTGGAGATCGTCCGGTTGAGGAGCTCCAGGATGACGCGGTGCTCGTCGTTCTCGGCGGTGTCGACGGACGGGACCTTGCCGTCCTTCTCGTACTCGACGCCCTTGTGGACGAGGAGGGTGGCGTCACCACCGTCGTCCAGGATCATGTTCGGACCGCCGGTGGGCGTGTTCGGCCAGGTCAGAGCCTGCTCGGTGCACCACCAGTACTCCTCCAGGGTCTCGCCCTTCCAGGCGAAGACCGGGATGCCCTGGGGGTTGTCGGGCGTGCCGTTCGGGCCGACCGCGATGGCAGCGGCGGCGTGGTCCTGCGTGGAAAAGATGTTGCAGGAGGCCCAGCGGACCTCGGCGCCCAGGGCGGCCAGGGTCTCGATGAGCACGGCGGTCTGCACGGTCATGTGCAGGGAGCCGGTGATGCGGGCGCCCGCGAGGGGCTGCGCCTCGGCGTACTCATTGCGGATCGCCATCAGGCCGGGCATCTCGTGCTCGGCGAGGGTGATCTCCTTGCGGCCGAAGTCGGCCAGGGAGAGGTCGGCGACCTTGAAGTCCTGTCGGTTTTCGACAGTCGTCATGCGAGCTGCTCCTCGGATTGGGTCGAGGGTGGGTACGGCTGATCTGCGCGGTGTCGAGCATACGAATGCCCGACGCCTGTGCGCAGCGCAGTCCGTCGGAGGCCCTCTCTCCCTCGGTCGGCCCGCACGGGCCGCCCGACCGCCATCAGCAGCGACGTCTGGCTCAGTGTACGAACCTACACCGATCGGCCCAGCGGACCCCAGTCCGCCTCCGGCCAGATCGAGACACGGAGGCGGGGAACGGAGGCACGAAGGAGGTGGGTTGCAGGAGGGCTGCGAGGTCAGGAACAGAGGGCAACTTACCTTCCTGCGCTCAAGGTTCGATCGGGGCCGAAAATGTCCGGCGGCGGTTCGTCTGTCAGAACGCACGCAGGCCCGCCGAACCGTTGGCGGTTCGGCGGGCCTGCGTGCGTGCGAAGCAGAGGGCGGGCCCCTCCTCACACGGAAAACCGTGCCGGAGGGATCAGTGCTCGGCTGGCTTGGCCGGGCCGCTCGGGGCGGCCTCGCCGTCTGAGCCCTTTGCTGCTTCGGCTTCGCTGTAGATGTCGGGCTCGAGGTAGATGACTCGGGCGATGGGGACGGCTTCGCGGATGCGCGACTCGGCGGCGTTGATGGCGGCGGCGATCTCGGTGGCCGTGTCGTCGTGCTCGACGGCGATCTTGGCGGCGATCAGGAGTTCCTCCGGGCCGAGGTGGAGCGTGCGCATGTGGATGATGCCGGTGACCGTGTCGCCGTCGACTATGGCCGCCTCGATCTTCTTGACCTCTTCCACTCCGGCGGCCTCACCGAGGAGGAGCGACTTGGTCTCGGCGGCCAGGACGATCGCGATGAGGATGAGCAGAACGCCGATGCAGAGGGTGCCGATGCCGTCCCAGACGCCGTCGCCGGTGGCCAGCGCCAGGCTCACGCCGCCGAGCGCCAGGATCAGACCGACCAGCGCGCCCAGGTCCTCCAGGAGGACGACGGGCAGCTCGGGCGCCTTGGCGTGGCGTACGAACTCCTTCCAGGACTGCTTGCCGCGCAGGACGTTGGACTCGTTGATGGCCGTCCGGAAGGAGAAGGTCTCGGCGATGATCGCGAAGACGAGGACGCCCACCGGCCAGTACCAGTGGTCGATCTCGTGCGGGTGCTTGATCTTCTGGTAGCCCTCGTAGATCGCGAACATACCGCCGACCGAGAAGAGGACGATCGAGACGAGGAAGGCGTAGATGTAGCGCTCGCGGCCGTAGCCGAAGGGGTGCTGCGGGGTCGCCTCGCGCTGGGCCTTCTTGCCGCCCAGGAGCAGCAGGCCCTGGTTGCCGGAGTCGGCGAGTGAGTGCACGGACTCGGCGAGCATCGACGAGGAGCCGCTGAAGAGGAACGCCACGAACTTCGCTACCGCGATCGAGAGGTTGGCGAGCAGTGCCGCCACGATCGCTTTGGTGCCGCCTGACGCGCTCATGTGTTCCCGATGTCCCTTCGTCTGCCGTCCGGGGCATTCCGTCTGCCGACCCGGCTTTGCCCGCCTTTTGCGGTGGGCCATTGTTGCAGCCCGGTCCGACAGTGGTGCATCAGCCCGTCGCCCTGGCCATTACGACGGCTGTCTCAGGTCACGACAGTGGCCCGGAAGACCGTGCCAGTGCCGGACACTTCGGCTTTTTCGCCCGCCGGTACGAATACGGACTGGCCAGGCGTGAGAGCGTGCTCGCCCGCCTGTACCGAGCCCGCGGTGCACAGGAGGATCTGCGGGGTGCGGAGGGTGAGTTCGTGGGCCGCGGTGCTCTGCGGAAGGACATAGCGCGAGAGGCGGAACTCGTCGATCGGCGTCTCGTAGACCTCCTCGCCGTCGGGGGACGCCTCGGGGCGCAGTACGCCCGGATCGCTCGCCTCGAAGCGGACGATCCGCAGGAGTTCGGGGACGTCCACGTGCTTGGGGGTGAGCCCGCAGCGCAGGACGTTGTCGGAGTTGGCCATGATCTCGACGCCGAGGCCGTTCAGATATGCGTGCGGGACGCCGGCGCCGAGGAACAGGGCCTCGCCGGGCTGGAGTCGGACGTGGTTGAGCAGCATCGCGGCGATGACGCCCGGATCGCCCGGGTAGTGGTGGGCGATCTCCGCGTACGGGGCGTGCGGGCCGCCCAGGCGTGTGCAGGCCGCGGTGGCTTCGGTGACCGTCGTGGTCATCTGCTCGGGGTCCGCGGACAGGACGGCTGTCAGTACCTCGCGCAGGGCGGCGTCCTCGGGGTGGGCGTGCAGCAGGTCGACGTACGGCTTGAGGGAGTCGATCTCCAGGGCGGCAAGCAGATCCCCGGCCTCGGCCGGAGCCCGGAATCCGCACAGGCCGTCGAACTCCGTGAGCGCACAGATCAGTTCGGGCTTGTGGTTGGCGTCCTTGTAGTTGCGGTGCGGGGCGCCGATCGGGACGCCGCGGCGCTCCTCGTCCTCGTAACCCTCCTTGGCCTGGGCCAGATCGGGGTGCACCTGGAGGGAGAGGGGGGCGCCGGCGGCGAGGATCTTGAGGAGGAACGGCAGGCGCGGGCCGAACTTGGCGACCGTCTCGGTACCCAGTTCACGCTCGGGAGCCGCCTCGATGAGCTCGGTGAGGGGGCCGCGGGCTGTGCGGGAGGGCGCGCCGGGGTGGGCTCCCATCCACATTTCGGCCTGCGGTTCGCCGGTCGGCTCGACACCGAGGAGCCGCGGGATGGCGGTGGTGGAGCCCCAGGCATAGGGACGGATGGTGTTGTCGAGGCGGTCCATGGGGTTCTCTCTGCGCTCTCTGTTCACGCGGTGACGTGTTCACGTATTCACGGCGGTCGGCCTGTTCACGGCTGTCACAGGGCTCGGCCAGTTCGCGGCAGTCACGGTGATCCGCCGCTGGGCAAGCATCAGGCCCCCGCGGTGAGCGCCAGGTAAACGGCCGCGAAATCCGTGATGGCGATCAGCTCCGCGAGGGTCTCCAGGTCGCTGCCGTCCTCCGGTTCGAGTTCGCTGATCGCGGTGTCGTGGCTGAGGGCGAGGTCGCGGGCGGCGGGAGCGGCGGTGCGGCCTCCGGCGGGGCGGTCGCGCAGTAGGACCACGCGCGCGTGGAGGGCTTGTGCCTCCTCGACGCGGTCGCGGAAGAAGTCGTCGGGGTCGGCGCCGGCCGCCAGCGCGCCCGAGAGCAGCACGCTGTGCGCGGCGAGCGCCTCGGGGAGTTCGGCGGTGAGCGCGGGGCGGCCCGCGAGTTCCGCCATCGCGGCGACGAAGCGGCGTCCCGCGGGGCCCGCGGACTGGCCCTCGGTCCAGATCACCGGGAGCGCCTCGGCGAGTTCGGCTGCGAGCGTCTTGGCGGGATTGCTGTACGTCGCGATGGCCGGACCGCAGCGTTCGGCGACGTGGTCGAGGCGGTCGGCGACCTTCTGCAGGACGTCGGGCGGGGCGGACAGCAGGCCGGTGCGGTCGAGCAGCACGAGCAGCGGGGTGAGCAGTGCCCACAGCGAACCGGGGGCCGAGGCGGCGGCCGGTGCCTGCGGCTCGTAGGGGGCGGTTGCCATCGGTACGGCAAGGCCATGGGCGGCCGTGAGCGCCTCGGTCAGCGGGGCGTGGGGCGGGCAGACGGCTACGACGGTGAGGCCGCGTCGGTAAGCCTGCTCGACGAGGATCGACAGGCCCGGTTCGCTGCCGTCGGGCGTGGCGATCAGGAGCAGGTCCACGGGGCCCGCCCAGCCGGGCAGCTCCCAGAGGAGGGCGCCCGCGGCGGGGGCCACGCCTCCCGGTGTGAGCCGGGTGACGGGGCAGGCGGCTCCGGCAAGGGAGCCGAGCAGGTCGGCGACGCCGATGGCGGCCAGGCCGGGGCCCGCGATCAGGATGGCCCTTGGGCGGCCGTCCGGCTTGAGCTCGGCGATTCCTGCCTCGGCGGCGTGCCGGACGGCGGTGCGTACGCGGGCGCCTGCTTCTGCGGCGCCGCGGAGCAGCTCGCGGCGGTCGGCGCGGGCGAGCGCCTCCTGGTCGTCGAGCAGAGATTCGTCGAGCATCTGGGGCAGCCTCCGGGCGCCGGTCGCTGTCTTTGGGGTCTACGCGGGGCGGCGGGCCTCGTCGATCAGGAGCACCGGGATGCCGTCGCGGACCGGGTATGCCAGGGCGCAGTCCTGGGATGTGCAGACCAGCTCGGTGTCCTGCTCCTTGAGTGGGGCGTGGCAGGCCGGACAGGCGAGGATCTCCAGGAGGCCGGCTTCCAGCGGCATTTGGGGGTCCCTTCGGGGTGGAATGTGGGCGGATGTGGCCTGGTCAGAGTACCGCTGTGGGGGGCGGGGTGCTGGGCGGTGCTTCTTTCCCCGAGCCCGCCCCTTCCCGAGACCGGGAGCTCCGCCCCAGACCCTCCCGTTATCGGCCTGACGGCCTCGTCCTCAATCTCCCCCGGCTACCGCTGGGAGGTGCCCCCGGACGGGCTGAGAATCAGCCCGTCCGGCGATTGAGGAGCGGGAGGCGGCCGAAGGCCCGGCCTCGGACCGCGGGCGGGCGCTCAGCCTCTGATGATCGCCAGTGCCTCGTCCCGTACCTTCGTCATCGTTGCCTCGTCGCGGGCCTCTGCGTTCAGGCGGAGCAGGGGTTCTGTGTTGGAGGCGCGGACGTTGAACCACCAGTCGTCGGAGGAGACCGTCAGGCCGTCGAGTTCGTCGAGGGTGACGCCCTCGCGGCCCTCGTACGCGGTCTTGATCGCGGCGAGGCGGGCCTTCTGGTCGTCGACCGTGGAGTTGATCTCTCCGGAGCCGGCGTAGCGGTCGTACTGGGCGACCAGTCCCGACAGCGGGCCCTCCTGGCCGCCGAGGGCCGCTAGGACGTGGAGGGCGGCGAGCATGCCCGTGTCGGCGTTCCAGAAGTCGGCGAAGTAGTAGTGCGCGGAGTGCTCGCCGCCGAAGATGGCGCCGGTCCTGGCCATCTCGGCCTTGATGAAGGAGTGGCCCACGCGCGTGCGTACCGGCGTGCCGCCGTTCTCCCGGACCACCTCTGGTACCGACCACGATGTGATCAGGTTGTGGATGACGGTGCCCTTGCCGCCGTGCTTGGCCAGCTCGCGAGAGGCGACCAGGGCGGTGATCGCGGACGGCGAGATCGGGCCGCCGTTCTCGTCGACCACGAAGCAGCGGTCGGCGTCGCCGTCGAAGGCGATGCCGAGGTCGGCGCCCTCTTCGCGTACGCGCTTCTGGAGGTCGACGATGTTCGCCGGGTCCAGCGGGTTGGCCTCGTGGTTCGGGAACGTGCCGTCGAGCTCGAAGTACATCGGGACCAGTTCGAGGGGGAGCCCGGCGAAGACGGTGGGCACTGTGTGCCCGCCCATGCCGTTGCCCGCGTCGACGACGACCTTCAGGGGGCGGATGGAGGTCAGGTCGACGAGGGAGCGGAGATGCGCCGCGTAGTCCTCCAGCGTGTCGCGCTGCGTGATCGTTCCGGGCGTGGCCGCCGGCTCCGGGGCGCTGGAGTCCGCCCAGGTCTCGACGAGTTCGCGGATGTCGGCGAGGCCCGTGTCCTGGCCGACGGGGGCGGCGCCCGCCCGGCACATCTTGATGCCGTTGTACTGCGCGGGGTTGTGCGAGGCCGTGAACATCGCACCCGGCAGGTTCAGCGCCCCCGACGCGTAGTACAGCTGGTCCGTCGAGCACAGTCCGATCTCGGTCACGTCGACGCCGCGCGCCGTCGCCCCACGCGCGAAGGCCCGCGACAGGCCCGGCGACGAGGGCCGCATGTCGTGCCCGACCACGATCGCGCTCGCGCCCGTCACCTGCGCGAAGGCCGCGCCGAACAGCTCTGCCAGCGGCTCGTCCCACTGATCCGGGACCACCCCGCGTACGTCATACGCCTTCACGATCTGCGACAGATCAGCAGCCACGGCCAACCCTCCTGGATTCCTCATCGGTGCCCCCAAACTACCCGCCCGGACCGACACTGGACCGGGCGGTCTCCGAGAGATCGCGCCGGGACTTGTGCCAGGACTTGCGCCAGGACTTACGGAAGCATCCACTCCAGTACGACGGAACTCTGCCCGACCACGATCAGGCACATGACCAGCAGCAGCCCGAGGCTCCATGGCAGCACCTTGCGCAGCAGGTCCCCTTCGCGGCCCGCGAGGCCGACGGCCGCGCATGCGATGGTCAGGTTCTGCGGCGAGATCATCTTCCCCAGGACACCGCCCGAACTGTTGGCGGCCGCGAGGAGCTCCGGTGAGAGCCCGGACTCCCGTGCCGCGGTGACCTGGAGGGCCCCGAAGAGTGCGTTGGCTGAGGTGTCCGACCCGGAGACGGCGACACCGAACCACCCCAGAACCGGTGACAGGAAGGCGAGCCCCGCCCCTGCCGCAGCCACGAAGTAGCCGATCGTGGCGGCCTGCCCCGAGAGGTTCATGACGTACGCGAGCGCCAGGACGGATGTCACGGTGAGGATCGCGAACCTCAACTCGTGGACGGTGGCCGCCCATTCCTTGACGGCCACGCGCGCGTGCACCCCGAGAACGACCGCCGTGCCCACACCGGCTAGCAGCACGAGCGTGCCGCCGGTCGAGACGATCGGCCACGAGAAGACATTGCCGCTGACGGGCTCCCCGTCCGGGTTCGCGACGTTCAGGAAGGGCCAGTCGAAGGTGCGGGTCGCCTTTGCCAGAAAGTCCTTCACCGCGGGGATCTGGGCCACGGAGAAGATCGCGACGATCAGGGCGTACGGCGCGTAGGCCCGCACCACTTCGGGGCGCGGGTCCTCCTCGTCCAGGTCCTCACTGCGTACGCCGGTCAGGACAGCCACGCGTACGGGCTCGGCGGCGGGCCTGCGTGCCTGGGGCATCGCCACCAGGGCGCCCGCTCCGGCCAGGGCGGCGCCGATGTCGGCGAGTTGGGCGGAAAGGTAGTTGGAGGCGGCGAACTGGGCCACGGCGAAGGCCACTCCGCACGCCATGGCGGGCACCCAGGTCTCGCGCAGTCCGCGCCGCCCGTCCACCAGACCGACGAGCACAAGCGGCACCACGAGGGCCAGCAGAGGCGTCTGGCGGCCCACCACGGAGGCCACCGAGTCCAGGGGCAGTCCGGTGACCTGGGCGAGCGTCACGACTGGCGTGCCCATCGCGCCGAAGGCGACGGGCGCGGTGTTGGCGACCAGCGCGACCACGGCCGCGCGGACGGGTTCAAAGCCGAGCGCGACCAGCATGACCGAGCAGATCGCGACAGGCGCGCCGAAGCCTGCGAGGGCCTCCAGGAGCGCGCCGAAGCAGAACGCGACGACAAGCGCCTGGATGCGCGGGTCGTCGGAGAGCCGCCCGAAGGAGCGGCGCAGGATGTCGAAGTGCCGGGTATGGACGGTCATCCGGTACACCCACAGGGCATTGACGACGATCCACAGGATGGGGAAGAGGCCGAAGACGGCGCCCTGTGCGGCGCTGGAGACCGCTTGGCCGAGGGGCATGCCGTACGCGAAGCAGGCCACCAGGGCCGCCGCCGCGAGGCCGATGAGTCCCGCCAGGTGCGCCTTCATGCGGACGCCGCCGAGCAGGACCAGGACGAGGACGAGGGGCAGAGCCGCGACTAACGCGGACAGGCCGAGCGAGCCGGCCACGGGCTCCAGTTCCTGGACGTACACAGAACCTCCCCGAATTCCGCGATGCGGAAGGCAATTTCTCACGGGTGAGGGAATGGTCGTGTCCGCGACAAGTACTCGTCAATGCCCGTACGACATGCCCGTACAGGACGGCGTGAAAATGCGCACCGTAAGCGCACCGAGTGAAGTTCCCGTCGGGGACGGGCGGTTGAACGAGAGGTCAGGAATCCGGCGAGCGCAGTACCCGCAGGTGGCCGCGGCGTGCGACCTCCATCGGGTCCGCACCGCGCGCTCCGCCGGCCTGCGCCGCGCGCTCCTGGGGCCGGGCCGCCTCACGCACCGCGTTGGCGAGCGCCTCCAGGTCGTCGCCGCTGGGGCGGGAGGGAGCGGAGCCGTTTGTGAGCCTGACGACCTCCCAGCCGCGCGGGGCGGTGAGGCGCTCGGAGTGCTCGGCGCACAGGTCGTAGCAGTGGGGTTCGGCGTAGGTGGCGAGCGGGCCGAGGACGGCGGTCGAGTCGGCGTAGACGTACGTCAGCGTCGCGACGGCGGGGCGGCCGCAAGCGGTGCGCGAACAGCGACGTACAGGGCTCACGACGTTGGACGGTACCGCACTCTTGAGCGGGCCGCGACGGATCTTCCCCAGGTCACCCCACCGTGTCGTGCTGTGACACCGGCCACACGAAAATCCGCACGAGTCCGGCTGACCTGCACGTACACGCCTTGCCGAAATACCGGACAGCCTGGATCCGATCACCACTTGGCACAAATCATGTCAACCACCGTGAGTTCGACGGTTCGTAGAGATACGGAAACGAGCCCAAGCTTGGCTGGAATGGTCATCAAGCGACATGTCCCGCGACTGCCGCACGCGCGTGGTGGGACCTGTCCGTGGAGGTCCGGCAGCGCACGCGGAGGCGGTCGGGCAGCCGCGTGGAGGCAGGGCACCCCGACCGGACGAGGACTACGCTTCGTCAGTGATGGACAACCCCGTACCCCCCGTATCGCCCCGCGCCGCCGACCCCAGGCCCCGCCGTCGTGACCGCCACGGCCGGGGAATGCGCGGACCCGTCGCGCCGCCCCAGGTACCGCTCGCCGCGAGCCGGGCCGAGGTGTTCGCGGATCTGGTGCAGGACTCCGTGGAGCGGCTGGAGCGGCGCTGGCCGCAGCTTGCCGACATCGAGTTCGTGGTGCTGGAGGTGCCACGCCTCGAACCGAAGAGGGGCGGGGACTGGAGCGACGAGGCGGTACCCCTGGGCGGCACGATCGCGGCGCACGACGGCCGGCCCGGACGCGTCGTCGTCTACCGCCGTCCGGTCGAGATCCGCACCAAGGGACGCGACGAGCGCGCCGCCCTGGTCCACGAGGTCGTGGTGGAGCAGGTCGCCGAGCTGCTGGGGCTGACTCCGGAGACGGTGGATCCCCGGTACGGCGAGGACTGACTTCCAGAGGACCGACATCCAGAGGGGCATCGCGTACGAGGCCATGGGCGCGTAGCGGCCGAAACAAGCCGCACGCGCGCGTGGAGGCCGAAAATCCCGCGCGCCCCTACTTCTGCAATACCGAGAGATCCTGCTCCGCGTCCGGCACCGCCACCATCCCCCGGTCGTCCGGCAGGGTCTGGACCGTGAACCTCGGTATGCCGCCCTCGGGGATCTCCAGCGTTCGCGCCGCGTAGACGGGGCCTCCGGAGAGGGGCTCGACGGTCAGCGCGTACGAGCCCTTGAGGCCGCTGGGAACGGGCGCCTCGATGTCCTGAGTGGTACCGCCCTTGACCTTGTACGTCTTGCTCGTGGCCGTGCCACCCTCGCTGCCGGCAGAGGCGGTGACCTTGACCTCGGCGGCCTCGCCGGGGGCGACCACGGAGAGCGTGGAGCCCTTGGCGCGGTTGTCGGCGACCGTCGCGCGCGTGCCCACCGGGCGGGTGGCCGGGATGAACGCCGTCTCCTGCTTGTCGCCCTTGCCCCGCACGACCCGCAGCCCGGCCACGACCGGCACGGACTCCTCGGTCGGCGTCAGCACCAGGGAGCCCGCCTCCCCGCGCGTGACGTCGCCGAGGTCCGCGGCGGCCGTCATACCGGCCTTCACATGCAGCGTCTCGTTGCCGGCGGGCGTGATCAGCCCGGACTGTGAGGCCAGCTGCACCTTCAGGTCGGCGTCCAGGTCGCCGGGCGTGAAGGCGACCAGACGTACGGAGGTGGCGTCCTTGGGGATGCCCGGCAGGATGAGGCTGCCCGACGGGTCGGCGGAGGCGGCCAGCCAGTCGCCGCCGAGCTTGTCGTCGAGGGCTTGCGCGGTGGCGGCGACCCGGCCGCTGCGGACGGTCACGTGCACCGTGAGGTCGCTCTGCTGCTCGTCGATCAGCGTGGACAGCAGCACCGGCTCGGTGGACTGCGGCTGGACCTGAATGCCCTCACCCGACGCCGACTTGAGGCTGCCGTCCTTGCCGTACAGCTCGATGTCGACGACAGCGGCGGAGTCGTCGGTGTTGGTGAGGTGCACGTAGTCGGTGCGCTCCTCGGCCGTACTGGTGCCCGCGAACCAGAACTCCGTGTCCGGAGCCGTGCAGTTGGCGCCGAGCAGGCCGCGGCCGGTGCCCGACGGGACCTCGGTGGTCTGCTGGACGGTCCAGCCGGGGGCGAAGCCGCCCTCGGCGGTGCCGAGGAGTGCGGGCGCGTCGGCACCGGACACCTCTCCGGTGACCGGCTTGCCGGGCTCCTTCGGCGTCAGGACGGGCTTCTTGGCCGCCTCCTTGTCGCCGTCGTCGCTGTTGCCGCTCTCCTTGTCGCCGTTTTCGGAGCCGTCCGCGGACTCCTCGCCCGCCGGGGCGAGTTCGGCCCTGCCGTTCGTTTCGGCGCCCTCCGTGACGGGCGTGAACGACGTGTACGCGGTCTCGGCGACGTCCGAGGCGCTGGGCCCCGGGCAGAGAAGGCTGGTGCGCTCCACAGGCATCTGGGTGGCCGTTTTCGCCGCCGTGTCCGAGCCGGAGGCCTCCGGCTCGGTGAGGGAGGCGAATCCGGCGACGGCGGCGAGCGCGGCCACGGTGGCGATCAGGGACACGGTGGGGCGGTTCACTGCTGGCTCCCGTCGGGGCGCTCACGGTCGGTGCCGTGCGGCGGCTGCGGCTGCTGCTGCGCGGGGTCGTACGGCGCTTCGTACCCCTGGGCGTACGGCTGCGTCGGGTCGTAGGCCGGGGTCCCCGACCCGTACGCGTACGGGTCGTACTGGCCTGCCTGGTACGAGTCCCCCTGGTACGGCTGCTGCTCATAGGTGCCCGCCTGGTACTGCTGGGCACCCTGGTATTGATCGCCGTACGCGCCGTACTCCGAGCCCGTGCCCGCGTACGCCGTCGCCTCCCACTCGTTATAGGGCTGCTGCTGCGGGACGGCGGCCGGGACCGGTGGCTCCTCCGGAGGAGGAGGCGGGGCATCGGGCGTGAACTGGTCCTCCTGGGCCGTCTGTTCTGCCTCGGCCTGGGCGCGCAGCCGACGGGCCCTGCGGCCCTCGCCGGAGACGGGCTGGGCGGGGACGGCCGGCTCCTCCGGGAGGTCGTCGTCGACGTCGCGGCGCCGGCCGGGCAGGGCGAGGACCACGAGGACGACAGCCAGCGCGCCCTGGGCCCACAGCCAGCCGGTGTGGAGCGCCGGCGACTCGAAGGTGACATCCAGCCGGCCGTCACCGGCGGGCAGCTCGAAGCCCTGCGCCCAGCCGTCGAGCGTGGTCCTTGTGAGCGGCTTGCCGTCGAGGGTGGCGGTCCAGCCCTCGTCGGCGGTGTCGGCGAGCCGCAGTACGCGTCCCGCGGTGCCGGAAGGGATCGTGGTGTGCACCTCGACGGGTCCGGCGGCGATGGGCTGCGGGTCGCCTGAGGCGGGAACGATGGCCGCGCGGGAGACCTGCCGGTCCACGCGCCACAGGGCGCTGCCGTCCTGCTGGCTCAGCCGGGTCAGTCCGGGCGTGGCGTCCAGGACGCGGCTGACCTCGCGGGGCGCTCCCTGGTGCACGAGTACGTAGCGCACGGCGAACCCGCCGAGCTGGTCGGCCTGGTCGGCTCCGGAACCGGCCACGAGGTTGGCGACCACGGACTCGAGCTTCTTGTTCTCTCCGTCCGCGGTGGCCAGTTCGGCGTCGCCGAGCCTGGCGCCGGAGCCGCGTACGAGCGTGTAGCCGACCCGGGCGGTCGAGTCGCTGTCGAGGACGAGGGTGCGGGCCTGGTCGCGGGTGCTGCTCTCCTCGGCGACGAACGCGGGCACCTGGACGGGGTCGCGCCGCTCCAGGGGCCCGTCCGCGCCGCCGATCATCCACCCGGCGGCGACGAGCAGCGGTCCGGCGGCGGCGGCGAACGCGATGAGCGCGGCGACCGGCTGACGCCAGCCGAAGCTCTGCTCGGCCACACGCGAGCGTGCCCCGTCGGCACCGAGCGCGGCGGCGGCGAGGAGGGCGAGGCCGTAGACGAGCGTGGCGGGCCCGGCCCAGGTGGAACCGTTGGACAGGACGGCGAAAACCAGCCCCACAAGGGCTGCCGCCCAGGCCGTCCAGATTTCCAACTGACGCTGTGCGCGCAGCAGGGCGGCGAGCGCGGCGCACACGATGCCGCTGAGCATCAGCCCGCTGACGGTGCCGGGGCCGCCCGGGCTGCCACCGAGCAGGTCGAGCGCGGACGCCGCCCCCTCTCCGAACTCGAGGCCTGCCTCCTGGAAGAAGCCGAAGGGCAGCAGTGACAGCGACCAGGGCGCCAGGACCAGCAGCGGAGTGCCGACCTGGGCCAGGAAGCGCAGCCCGTAGGCGACGATCTCGCCGCGGCGCACGGCCAGCAGCGCGAGGCCCAGCACCAGGGCGATGGGCCACACGATCGGCGTGAAGGCGGTAGCCAGGGTCAGCAGCAGCGCGTACGCCCATGTGGCACGCCAGCTGCCGCGTGCCGCCGTCGAGGCGAGGCCGCTCGCCGCGATGCCCGCGCGCGCGATGAGGGGCAGCAGGACGGCGAGCACGGCGGTGCCGATACGGCCACCCGCGAGCGCTCCGGTGGCGGCGGGCAGGAAGGCGTACGCGATGGATCCCCAGGCACGCAGCAGTCGCGACTGGACCAGGGGCCGGGAGGCGAAGTACGCGGCGAAACCGGCCAGCGGCACGGAGCCGACGAGCAGGACGGTGACCGCGAGCCCGGTGGAGCCGAACAGCACACTGGCGAGCAGCGCGACGAGCGCCAGATAGGGCGGCGCGGACTGGGTGCCACCGGCGCCGACAGGATGCCAGCCGTCCAGGTATCGCGCCCAGAGCGCGGATGCGTCGGCGGGTGCGGGCAGGAGGGCGCCGCCCGCGAGCGCACCGCCGCCGATCAGTTCCCGGCAGGCGATGAGCGCGGCGAAGAGGAGCACTACGAAGAGCACAGGGCCGGGCTTGCGTGCGACGCGCTTGAGCCGGGCGAACTGCTCGATCTCCAGGAAGTCGGCGTCATCTCCGCCGGGCCCGGACTCGACGGCGCCGCCGTGCCGGCCGGCCGTGGTCAGCTCGGGATCGGAGCTGCCCACGAGATTACCCGCGACCTGCTCGATGGTGGCCCGCACGGTCGCACCCGGCGGCGGGAACAGCTCGCGCAGCTCCCCGTTGTCGACCTGCGGACGGCCGCGCCTGCGCCGCCCGGCGATGATCCGCTCGGGCCGCAGCAGTGTCCCCAGAAGACCTCGGATCTCGTCGACGGCCTGTCCGGGGACCTTGCCGACGAGGTACGCGACGGTGCGCAGCAGTGTGCCGAGCACGAGCCTCAGCAGGACCCAGGGCAGCACGGCGCTGCGGGAGTTGACGAGCAGCGTGTAGACGGCGCCCGCCTTGTCCACCTTGTGCGGGGAGGCGGACGTACGGCCCACACAGTCGACGGTGCGCCGCTCGCGGGAGGCCGCCTCGGCGTGGCGTACGACCGCTTCGGGGGCGACGAGGACGCGGTGCCCTGCGGCCTGGGCGCGCCAGCACAGGTCGACGTCGTCACGCATCAGGGGCAGCCGCCGGTCGAAGCCGCCGAGCTGCTCGAAGACGTCGCGGCGGATCAGCATGCCGGCCGTGGACACGGACAGCACGGGCCGTACGTGGTCGTGCTGTCCCTGGTCCTGTTCGCGCCGGTCCAGGCCGGTCCAGCGGCGGCCGCTGTTGGCGATGGTGACGCCGACCTCGAGGAGCTGCCGGCGGTCGTACCAGCCGCGGAGCTTGGGTCCGACGATCGCGACGTCCTTGCCGAGCTCCTGCTCGTTCTCGACGACACGGAGGAGCTGGGCCAGGCTGTCGGGTTCGGGGGCGCAGTCGTCGTGCAGGAGCCATAGCCACTGGACGGGCTCGCCGTGCGGAAGCTCCGGCATGTCGTACGCGTCGTCGCGCCAGGTGCGGTTCACCGGGTCCCAGCCGCTGGGCCGCTTCAGGTACGGCAGGTCGTCCGGAGTGAGCGCGCCGGCGGTGCGGGCGGCCTCGTCGACGGCCTGGCCGAAGCCGGTGCGCCGGGCGAGGTGCAGCACCCGGTCGGCGCCGAGCGCTTCGGTTACCAGCCGGGCGGAGTCGTCAGCGCTGCCGGTGTCGGCCGCCACGGCGTTCTGCACAGGGCGTTCCTGACCGAGCAGCCCAGCGAGGGCGTCGGGCAGCCAGCGGCCACCGTCGTGCGAGACGAGCACGGCGGTGACCACGTGCCTCGGAAACTCGGGCGGGCGGGCCGGGTCGAACGCCGCCGGGCGGGCCGGGTCGAACGCCGCCGGGCGGGCCGGGTCGAACGCCGCCGGGCGTGACGGGTCGAACGCTGCGGCGGCAGCGTCGTACTGAGCTGCCGGATGGCTGTGCGCGGACATCGAGGTACAGGCCCCGGTTCGATGGACTGCGGTGGACGCCCATGCCCTGTGTGGGCACTGGGGCGTCTCGGACGGAGGCCCACACTAACGGCTGGACAACAGTGGGGCCCGCCGCCTGTGGATAACCCACCTGCGACGGGCCGTTCGGTACGAGATCTCCTGGACGAGCCCCTATACGGCGGCCTTCTTCAGGCGGCGCCGTTCACGCTCGGACAGACCGCCCCAGATGCCGAAGCGCTCGTCATTGGCGAGGGCGTACTCGAGGCACTCGGAGCGGACCTCGCAGGCGAGGCAGACCTTCTTGGCCTCGCGGGTGGAGCCGCCCTTCTCGGGAAAAAAGGACTCGGGGTCGGTCTGCGCGCAGAGCGCCCGCTCCTGCCAACCGAGCTCCTCGTCGGCCTCGTCGACCAGCAGTTCCTGAAACAGCTCGGTCATGTGCGCCCCTCGTCCGTCTCGCGTCCCCGTGATGCTGCCGTTACCGATTCCGGCTGAACGACACGAGTGAAATTACAAGTGTGCTGCTCCGGGCGAGTCAAGCCGAGATCTGCTATTGGGCCCCTTATTCACTCTGCGGAACCAAGGCTATGCGGAAAGTGTTCAAATCGGCATAAACCCTGACAGCAGGAAGAGGCCCAGTCGGGACTGCCGCCCCGCACAGGACCTGTACAGGGAAGGACGCCCGGGAGTTCGATCTCGTTCCGGCCGACGCACGAAGCGAGCTGGATCACATTCCGATCACAGGATCGCAACGAGGTTTGTGTGCCCGGTTGTTGCGCCATGTGTCCCGGCGGACTCCAGAACAAACCTTTCCCCGTCCAGAGGAACCGGATGAGGTGAAACATCTCCTGCATACCGGGCATCGAGTTGACAGTGAAGGTGTGAACCGGTGTCCTTGGGGGCATGCTCGCGAACTTGGCGCTCACCTCGACCCGCACCGCCGGGTCCCTCGGTGCTGCCCATGCCCGCTGTAGCTGTTGTTGTCGCAGCTGTTGAGCCTTTCCCAGCGCTCCCGCTGCCGCCAGGTCCGCCCGTAGTCCACCGGTACCTGGCCGCTGGTCCCTTCCGCCCGTTACGAGGGCGCCTCCAGATCTCCAGCACAGGCCTTACGCCTCTTCAGCCGAGGAACCACCGCACTCCATGAACAGCGACAGCGACCTTCAGATCGCCGGCGACATCCTTGAAGTCCCGCACCTCCTCCAGGCGCCGCGCGAGCATCCGGCCACCGTGGCCGAGTTCGTCGGACTGGCCCGCTCCATCGCCGCCGACCGCTCCCAGTGGGAGCACCTCGTCCAGTACGACGCGACGTCCCGGTGGTACCACCGGCTGCGCACCGGCCCCGGTTACGAGGTGTGGCTGCTCTCCTGGGTGCCCGGGCAGGGCAGCGGGCTGCACGACCACGGCCGCTCTTCCGGCGTGTTCACCGTCCTGGAGGGCGCACTGACGGAGCGCACGGAGCGCGGCACCCGCGCGTTGGGGGCCGGCGCCCAAAAGGTGTTCGCGCCGGGGTACGTCCACGAGGTGGTCAACGACTCGCTCGAGCCGGCCATAAGCCTGCACGTCTACTATCCGGGGCTGACCGAGATGCCGATGCACGCGCACGCGACCCGCTGCGCCGCGTCGCGTCCGCAGGAGCACGCGGAACAAGAGCACGGGAATGTCGTCACTGCCTGAGGCGACCGGCTGAGGCGACCGGCTGACGCGTTGTCGTACCCGCCTGCAAGACTGTCCCTCCCGTCGCCCGACCACCACCCCTCAACGAGTCAGCCTGGCGGCTGACACACTGTTCCAATGCGCATTGTGGTTCTGGCAGGCGGCATCGGCGGTGCCCGGTTTCTGCGTGGTCTGCGGCAGGCGGTGCCGGACGCGGAGGTCACCGTCATCGGGAACACCGGGGACGACATCCATCTCTTCGGGCTGAAGGTCTGCCCGGACCTCGACACGGTGATGTACACGCTCGGAGGCGGCATCAACGAAGAGCAGGGCTGGGGGCGGGCCGACGAGACCTTCCACCTCAAAGAGGAACTCGCGGCGTACGGGGTGGGGCCCGAGTGGTTCGGGCTCGGTGACCGGGACTTCGCGACGCACATCGTCCGTACGCAGATGCTGGGCGCCGGATATCCGCTCAGCGCCGTGACGGAGGCGCTGTGCGACCGGTGGAAGCCGGGGGTCCGGCTGATCCCCATGACCGACGACCGTGTCGAGACGCATGTGGCCGTCGAGGTGGACGGCGAGCGCAAGGCCATTCACTTCCAGGAGTACTGGGTACGGCTGCGGGCCTCCGTCGACGCGCACGCGGTGGTGCCCGTCGGCGCGGACCAGGCGAAGCCCGCGCCCGGGGTGCTCGAAGCGATCGCCTCGGCCGACGTGGTGATCTTCCCGCCGTCGAATCCCGTCGTGTCCGTCGGCACGATCCTCGCCGTGCCCGGCATCCGGGAGGCGATCGCCGACGCCGGCGTGCCCGTGGTCGGCCTCTCCCCCATCGTCGGGGACGCGCCCGTGCGCGGCATGGCCGACAAGGTCCTCGCGGCCATCGGCGTGGAGTCCACGGCCGCCGCGGTCGCCGAGCACTACGGATCGGGGCTCCTCGACGGCTGGCTCGTCGACACGGTCGACGCCTCCGCTGTGGACCGTGTGGAGTCCGCCGGCATCCGCTGCCGTGCCGTCCCCCTCCTGATGACCGACCTGGCCGCGGCGACCCGGATCGCCCGCGAGGCGCTGGCGTTGGCGGAGGAGGTGGAGGGCGCTTGAACGGCGGGGGTGCTTCGGGGCCGGATGCTCAGGAGTTGGCAGCGGTCGAGGAAGGTCCGGCGCGTGCGGTGCCCGGTTATCGGGTCTGGGCGCTTCCCGGGCTGCCCGAGATTCGTGAGGGGGACGATCTCGCCAAGTTGATCGCCGACGCCGAGCCCGGACTGCTCGATGGGGACGTCCTGCTCGTCACCTCGAAGGTCGTGTCCAAGGCCGAGGGTCGGGTCGTCGAGGCCGTTGACCGGGAAGCCGCCATCGACGCCGAGACCGTGCGGGTGGTGGCGCGGCGCGGGGCGTTGCGGATTGTCGAGAACCGGCAGGGGCTCGTGATGGCCGCGGCCGGGGTCGATGCCTCCAACACACCTGCGGGGACTGTGTTGTTGCTGCCCGAGGACCCCGATGCGTCCGCGCGGGCGATCCGGGACGGGTTGCGGGACACGCTGGGCGTCGACATCGGGGTGCTCGTCACGGACACGTTCGGGCGGCCGTGGCGTACCGGGCTCACCGATGTCGCCATCGGTGCCGCCGGTGTCCGGGTGCTCGACGATCTCCGGGGCGGCACCGACGCGTACGGCAATCCGCTCGGCGCCACCGTCGTCGCCACGGCCGACGAACTCGCCGCCGCGGGCGACCTGGTCAAGGGCAAGGCCGAGGGGCTGCCCGTCGCCGTGGTGCGCGGGCTGCCCCACGTAGTCACCACAGTCACCACAGAGACCACAGGCACCACCGGCACCACAGGCACCGGTGAAGACGAGGGGGCGCGGGCCATGGTGCGCGGTGCGCGCGACGACATGTTCCGGCTGGGCACCTCCGAGGCCGTACGGGAGGCCGTCACCCAGCGGCGTACCGTACGGGCCTTCACCGACGAGCCCGTGGATCCGGGGGCCGTACGCCGTGCGGTGGCCGCCGCCGTGACCGCGCCGGCGCCGCATCACACGACGCCGTGGCGATTCGTCCTCCTGGAGTCGGAGGAGTCCCGTACGCGGCTTCTCGACGCCATGCGGGACGCCTGGACAGCCGACCTGGAGCAGGACGGGAAGAGCGAGGAGTCCATCGCCAAGCGCGTACGGCGGGGGGATGTCCTGCGCAACGCGCCATATCTCGTCGTGCCCTGTCTCGTCATGGACGGCTCGCACACGTATGGCGATGCGCGCCGGGACGGGGCCGAGCGCGAGATGTTCGTGGTCGCCGCGGGTGCCGCAGTGCAGAACTTCCTCGTCGCGCTGGCCGGGGAGCGGCTGGGTTCGGCGTGGGTGTCGTCGACGATGTTCTGCCGGGATGTCGTACGCGACGTTCTGGGGCTGCCGGGAGGGTGGGATCCGATGGGGGCGGTTGCCGTGGGGCATGCGGCCGAGGAGCCTAAGCCGCGAGCTGAGCGGGAGGCGGGGGCCTTTATCGAAGTCCGGTGACGGCTGAAGCCTGGTGTTCGGCTTCTGGCTTCTGGCGGGAATCGGCGAGAGTCGGATTGCGGCTGAGGCCTCCGGTCCGTTCGTGAGCGCCTAGTCTCTTAAGCGCCTAAGCGCCTCAGCGCCCCGCGCTCCCGACACCCCTAGGACCCCACCCGTGGCCGGACGTTTCGACCCCCGACCCACGCGTACGACCGTACGCGGCGGGCATGTCGCCGCCGCCGGGCGCGTGCCGCGGCAGGCTGCGGCACCCGGGCGTACGCGCAGCTGGACGCCGCCCGGGCCGCTCGATCTCGGCCTCGTGCTCGGGCCGCTGCGGCGGGGGCCTGCCGATCCGACGTTCCGGGCGACACCGGACGGGGCGGTGTGGCGGGCCAGCCGTACGCCCGCGGGGCCCGGGACCCTAAGGGTCTCGATGCGGGGCGGGGTGGCCGTAGGGGAAGCCTGGGGGCCGGGGGCCGACTGGCTGCTGGAGCAACTTCCCCGGATGCTCGGGGAGTTGGACGATCCTTCCGCCTTCGAGCCACGGCATCGGCTGGTGGCTCTCGCGCGGCATCGGCGGCCGGGACTGCGGCTGACGCGTACCGGGCTGGTCATGGAGTCGTTGATTCCGTCGATTCTGGAGCAGAAGGTCACGACGCAAGAGGCGTACCGGGCCTGGCAGTTGCTCGTACGGAAGTACGGGGCGCCGGCGCCCGGACCCGCGCCCGGGCGCATGTACGTCATGCCGGAGCC
This sequence comes from Streptomyces sp. NPDC006365, assembly GCF_042870755.1. Classification (NCBI taxonomy): domain Bacteria; kingdom Bacillati; phylum Actinomycetota; class Actinomycetes; order Kitasatosporales; family Streptomycetaceae; genus Streptomyces; species Streptomyces sp. NPDC006365. Next base: position 59,106 of record NZ_JBIAHS010000031.1, on the reverse strand, counting down.
GCGGACCTGGGCCCTGATTCCCTCGTGGGAGTGGCATCGGGCCGGAGTCGACAACAAGCGGGCGTCGACGGTTCTGCGGGCGGTTCGGGTGGCTCGGCGGTTGGAGGAGGCGGTGGGGTTCGAGCCGGATGCTGCGCAGGCTCGGCTTGAGTTGGTGTCCGGGATTGGGCCCTGGACCTCGGCGGAGACGGTGCAGCGAAGTCATGGTTCGGCGGATTCGGTGACCGTGGGGGATCTGCATCTGCCGGGGATCGTGGGGTATGCGCTGGCGGGCGACCGGGATGCGGATGACTCCGTCATGTTGGAGTTGCTGGCGCCGTATGCGGGGCAGCGGCATCGTGCGGCTCGGCTCATCTTGTTGAGCGGCCGCACTCCGCCTCGGCGTCAGCCGCGTATGCCTCGCGGGGACATTGGGCGACTGTGACTGTTCGGGTGCGGGTCTCGGTGGTTTCGCCCCCGCCGCCCCTACCCGTCCCATCCTGTCCTCGGGGCGTTGCCCCGAACCCCCACCAGGGGCTCCGCCCCCTGGACCCCGCCGGGGGCTGCGCCCCCAGGCCCCCATCGGCCAGGCGGCCTCGTCCTCAAACGCCGGACGGGCTGATTTCGCCTGGGCTGGGCGGGAAAGCGCGGGGGGTGTTGGTGGGGGGAACCTCCTGGACGGCCTCGTCCTCCAGCGCCGGGTAGTGGTCACTGATCCGACGAGAACCGCACTGCCCCTGCCGGCAGTACCGCGTCGCACCACACCCGTACGCCCTCCCGGAGTTCGTTGTCCGGGCCCACCGTCGCGCCGTCTCCCACCACCGCCCCCGTGAGGATCGAGCGCGTGCCCACCTGGGCGCGGGCGCCGATCAGGGAGTCCGTGATGATCGCTCCCGGGGCCACCACCGCGCCCGCCAGGATCGTGGAGCCAGAGATGCGGGCGCCGGAGCCGATGGTCGCGTCCTCGCCCACCACCGTACCGGCGGTCAGTTTCGCGTCGGGGGCGACCGTGGCCGACGGGAGGACCAGGCAGTCGCCGCAGCGGCCGGGGACTGCCGGGGAAGGGGCTCGGCCGAGGACCAGATCCGCGGAGCCTCGTACGAAGGCCTGGGGAGTGCCCAGGTCCAGCCAGTAGGTCGAGTCGACCATGCCCTGGAGGTGGGCGCCCGAGGACAGGAGGTCGGGGAACGTCTCGCGTTCCACCGAGACCGGGCGGCCGGCGGGGATCGTGTCGATGACCGAGCGGCGGAAGACGTACGCGCCGGCGTTGATCTGGTCGGTGACGATCTCCTCGGGGGTCTGGGGCTTTTCGAGGAAGGCCCGTACGCGGCCCGAGGCGTCAGTCGGGACCAGGCCGTACGCCCTCGGGTCCTCGACTCGCGTCAGGTGCAGGGAGACGTCCGCGCCCGAGGATTGGTGGGTGGCCACGAGGGCGGATATGTCGAGGCCGGTGAGTATGTCGCCGTTGAAGATCAGGACGGGATCGTCGGGGGCGGAGTGAAGGCGGGAGGCCACGTTCCGGATGGCGCCGCCGGTGCCGAGGGGCTCGACCTCGGTGACGTACTCGATCTGGAGTCCCAGCGACGAGCCGTCGCCGAAGTACGGCTCGAAGACCTCGGCGAGATAGGACGTGGCGAGCACGATGTGCTCGACCCCGGCCGCTCTGGCTCTCGCCAGCTGGTGCGTGAGGAACGGAACCCCGGCCGCCGGAACCATCGGCTTCGGCGTGTGCACCGTGAGCGGGCGCAGCCGTGTGCCCTTGCCGCCGACCAGGAGGATCGCTTCTGTCACCTGTCGTCTCTGCTTCCCTGTGGGGCCGGCCGAACTGTCTTTCGGCCGGCCAGTGTATGCAGACCGTTCGATGGCCGTGGGGAGCCTCTTGGGTGGCCGTGGGGAGCCGCAGCCCCGACCTCATCGCCCCTGATAGCGGGCCGAAGTGGTCCTGGCCTGGTGGAGCTTGGCGTACAGCCGAGCGCCTGGGCACTCGGTGGCGAAGCCGTCCCGGTGTCCGGAGATCACATTCAGTCGTACATTCTTGCCTTTTCGGAAGAGATTGCCACCGCCCGACTTCAGATATGTCTTGCCCGCCGGATTCGCCCCGTAGAGGCCGAGCTTCCACGCCGTGAGCCGGGCGACGCCTTGCACCGCGGCGCCGGGTGGGTTCGTACCGTTGAAGCTGCCGAGGACGGCGATGCCCATGCTGTTGCTGTTGAACCCGAGAGTGTGCGCGCCCTTGACCGGCTTGGTCACGCCTCCGGCCCGTCCCTCGTAGATGTTTCCGCACTTGTCGACGAGGAAGTTGTACCCGATGTCTCGCCAGCCACTGCTCTTGACGTGGTAGCGGTAGATACTGCGGATGACTGAAGGGGCTTGCGAGCAGCGGTAGTTGTTGCCCGAGGCGCTGTGGTGCACGAAGGCGGCCCGTACGGACTTGGTGTAGCTGAAGTGCCGCTCGCGCAGGCGCTCGTCCGCGCCCCAGCCGCGGCGGGTGACGATGCGTGGACGCGGGCCGATGTACGGGTTCGTGGCCGCACCCTCGGCCGCCTCGATGCCACGGGTCGCGAGGAGGTTCTCCTGCGTCTGCTTCCGGGTCAGTTCCGGGATGCTGGTGGCGCCGAGCGGTGCGAGGTCGGCGTTGACGGCGGACGCCGCGGCGGATTCGGCGGTGAGCGAGGTGGCGTTCGGGGCTTCCAGCTCGGGGCCCTGGGGCGGGGGCTCCTCGCCGGGGTCGACGAGTTCGAGGCGCAGACCGCTGGGCAGCAGCCCGCCCGTGACGGCTCGTCCGTCCGCTCCGTCCAGCTTGGCCTGTACGCGCACCTCCACGCCGTCCGACTCCCCCACCCACAGCGGTGCCGTGGAGCCGCGCACCCGCCCGGATGTGCGCTCGTCGGTGTCCGGGTCGGCCGCGTGCTCCAGGTTGTGCGTCTCGACGTCCTGCCAGGCGGACCACTTGCCGGTGTCGGCGGAGCGCGTACGGACCTGGACGATGCCACGCAACTCCGTGTCCGGGTCGTCCCAGACGACTCCGACGAGCGAGAAGCGGGGGGCGTCGCGCCGGGGCAGCCCCTGCACGGAGGCGGCGGCGCCGAGGGCGCGGTCGCTGGAGAGCGGAACGAGCGGGAGCGAGCGGGTGCTGCCGGGGACGGCCGACGCTTCGGAGACGGCCGACGCTTCGGAGACGGTCGGTCCCTCGAGGGCCGCCGGTCTCGCGACGGCTGCCGGTCTCTCGGCGGTCGCGGGTCTCGAGGTGTCGGCCAGAGCGTTGGAGGGGGACATCACGGGGAGGGCCAGGGCGGCCGCACACGTCACGGCGATCGAGGAAGCAAGGTATCCACGCATGTTCCAGATCGTGGACATAGCCATACTTATCTGTCCATCCGGGACTTGACGGTCCGTCGACCGGCACTCGTCCGAACCGGTGGCCCGGCCTCCCCCGGCCGGCCGAGGGCCCGCGTACGCTTTCCTCTTGTGACCGCAACCGACCGCACCCCAGCCGACCTGCTGCGATCCGCGCTCGCCGCGGACCCGGCACGCCCTTTGGTGACCTTCTACGACGACGCCACCGGCGAACGGGTCGAACTGTCCGTGGCCACCTTCGCCAATTGGGTGGCCAAGACCGCCAACCTCCTCCAGGACGAACTGTCCGCCGAGCCCGGCGAACGGGTCGCGCTGCTGCTGCCCGCGCACTGGCAGACGGCGGTGTGGCTGCTCGCCTGCTCCTCGGTGGGCGTGATCGCGGACATCGGGGGCGATGCGGGGGCCGCCGACCATGTGGTCGCGGGGCCGGGCCAGTTCGAAGCGGGGCTCGCGTGCGCGGGCTCTCGGATCGCGTTGTCGCTCGCGCCGCTGGGGCGTCGCTTTCCGACTCCGCCGGCGGGGTACGCCGACTACGCCGTCGAGGTGCCGGGCCAGGGCGATCGTTTCCAGCCGTACGCTCCTGTGGATCCGGAGGCGGCGGCGGTGATCGTGGCCGGGGCGGAGTTCACGGGGGCGGAGGTTGTCGAGCGGGCTCGGGCCGATGCCGCGGGGTTCGGGCTTACCGGGCCCGGGTCGCGGTTGTTGTCGGGGCTCTCTTACGACACGTGGGAGGGGCTTGGCGCAGGGCTGTACGCGCCTCTTGCCACGGGGGCCTCTGTAGTGCTGTGCCGTCACCTGGATCAGTTGGGTGAGGATGCGGTGGCCAAGCGGATCGAGAGTGAACGGGTGACTGCTACAAAACGCTGAGCGCTCGGCTGGAAGCAGGTTCGAAGCCGCGGGTCCGTTGTGGCTTGTCGCTCCCCCATCGCGGCGGAGCCGTCGTGCAGAGAAGCACGCCTGACAACACGCAGGGAAATACCCCTCGAAATCCCCCATCCGGCCCAGCCCCCACCCTCCCCACGCGCCTCCCGTTCCCACCCGGTCCATGGTCGTAAGAGCACAGCACGCTCGTACGCCGTGAGGGGTGGAACCTAAGTGAGCGGCACCCGAGGCCTGGGACCCGGTCGTGGCGCTTCGCCCACCGGGGCCGGAGGGGTGCGGCGGCGGTGGATCAGGTACGGGGCGGTGGGGGTGGCGCTCGGGCTGCTCGCTGCCGCGGGGGGCGGGTGGGCCCTGTACGAGAAGCTGGACGGGAACATCACGGCGGACGAGGCTGCCGCGGCCGAGCTTGCCCGGTACGAGAAGGAGCGGCCGACCGCGTTGGTGAAGGATGCGCAGAACGTCCTGCTGATCGGGTCCGACTCGCGCTCGGGCGAGGAGAACCGCAAGTACGGGCGGGACTTCGGCACCGAGCGGTCCGACACCGTGATCCTGCTGCATCTCGCGGCGAACCGGCGCAGCGCGACCGCCGTTTCGATACCGCGCGACCTGATGGTGGACGTGCCGGGTTGCCGGCGCCGGGACGGCAGCCGTAGTGAGCCGGTGTTCGCGATGTTCAACTACGCCTTCCAAGCGGGGGGTTCGGCCTGCACGATTCGTACGGTCGAGAAGCTGACGGACATCCGGATCGACCATCACATGGTCGTGGACTTCAACGGTTTCAAGGACATGGTCGACGCGGTCGACGGCGTCGTGGTCTGCCTCAAGGAGCCGATAGACGACCGCGCGGCGAAACTGCGGCTCCCCGCGGGCAAGGTGAAGCTCAACGGCGAGCAGGCCCTGGGCTATGTGCGCGCCCGCAAGAGCATCGGCGACGGCAGCGACACGGAGCGGATGGAACGCCAGCAGCGGTTCCTGGGCGCGCTCGTCAGCAAGGTGCGCAGCAATGACGTACTGCTGAATCCAGTGAAGCTCTACCCGGTGCTCGACGCGGCGACCTCGTCGCTCACCACGGACCCGGCGCTGGCGAACCTGCGAGGCCTGTACGACCTGGTGCGTGGCCTGCGCAATATCCCCACCGAACGTGTGCAGTTCCTGACGGTGCCGAGGGAGTCGTACCCCTACAACCCCAATCGCGACCAATTGGTGGAAGCCGAGGCGGAGAAACTCTTCGAGCGGCTACGCAGGGACGCTCCGGTGGAGGTCTCGGACAACTCGGGCGATCAGGAAGGCAAATCGGACGGAAAGCGTAATGACGGACCCTCACCCTCGACGAGCCCTGCGCCGACTTTCCGGGGGAACACGGCGGCCGAGGACCCGTGCGGTTAAGCCCCGAACGCGTCTGCGAGCAAAGGGCACACCAAGTTGGGGAACATTCGTCCAAAAATATGGGGCAGATTGACCGGTTGTAAGACGTGGAATTTGTCACCGGCGTCCCTTGACGGTGATCCGGCCGGATAGTGTGAGCGGTCCGGTGCACCCGGCCATGAGGTCATGCACCTGCTTGAACGAGACCGGGCGCTTTTTGAGGGGAGAAGGCGCCGCGTGGCCCCGACGGAGGACAAACACAACCGTGGACGCGCAAGGCCGAGGGCGGGCGGAGAACATCGACCCCGCAGACCAGTGGGTACTCAATCCGAACACCGGTGACTACGAATTGCGACTGGGTGCTTCCACAGCGCAGCCGTCGGTTCCCGGCCCTCGCTCCTCAAGAACCGCGACCGCAGGTGCCGCCGCGCCCCCGCGCGGCCGTTCGGCGCCGGGGCGGGAGTACCGGGGATCGCCGGAGGTGGCGCCGGCACCCGACGTCGTACCCGGCCCGCGCAGGCGACGCCCGCCACAGGGACCGCCGCCGACCCGTCGCAAGGGCAGGCAGCCAAAGCCCAGGGGCAAGAAGATAGCGCTGTGGACCGGCGGCACCATGGCCTTCGCGCTGGTCGCCGTCTCGACGGCGGGCTATGTCTACGTCAAGCACCTCGAGGGCAACGTCGCCACGACGGACGTCGGGAGCGCGGGCGCGGGGAACTTCAGCAAGGACAAGGCCTTCAACATCCTGATCATCGGGACCGACAAGCGCACCGGCAAGGGCAATCAGGGGTACGGCGACACCGACAACGTCGGGCACGCCGACACCAACATCCTGCTGCACGTCTCCAAGGACCGTACGAACGCGACCGCGATGAGCATTCCGCGCGACCTGATCGTGGACGTCCCGGACTGCCCCACCAAGCAGGAGGACGGCTCCACCAAGGTCATCACCGGCTCGCAGGGCGTCCGCTTCAACACGAGCCTCGGGCAGAGCGGACGGGATCCGGGCTGCACGATGCGTACGGTCAAGGAGGCCACCGGCATCTCGGTGGACCACTTCATGATGGCCGACTTCAACGCGGTGAAGACGCTGACGTCGGCGGTGGGCGGGGTCGAGGTCTGCCTCACCAAGCCCGTCGACGACCAGGAGTCGAAGCTCAAACTGCCCGCGGGCACGTCGACGGTCGAGGGCGAGCAGGCACTCGCCTTCGTCCGCACCCGGAAGAGCTTCGGCAACAGCGGCGACCTCGACCGCATCAAGGTGCAGCAGCAGTTCCTGGGTTCGCTCATGCGGAAGATGTCTTCCAGCGACACTCTGACCAGCCCCACGAAGCTGCTGAAGCTGGCGGAGGCCGCCACCAAGGCGCTGACCGTCGACACCGGCATCGGCCGGGTCAGCACGCTCAAGGACGTGGCCCTGGAGCTGAAGAAGGTGCCGCCGAAGAACGTCTCCTTCATGACGGTGCCGGTCATCGACAATCCGACCGAGCAGGTCAAGGCCACGGTCGTCATAGATGAGTCGAGGGGTCCCGAGATCTTCTCGATGATCAAGGACGATGTCTCGTTCACCGAGGTGAAGAAGAAGCAGCAGAAGGAGAAGGCCGCCGTTGCCGCCCGCCTCAAGGGGTCCAAGGCCGACCCTTCGGAGGTACGCGTACGGATCCTCAACGGCGGTGCCGCCCCTGGCTCCGCGCAGGAAACCCTCACCTACCTGCAGAACGACGAGGGCGTGCTCAAGTCCGAGAACGCGGGTAACGCCGAGGCGACCCTGAAAAAGACAACCCTCGAGTACGCTCCCGACCAGGCAGACCAGGCACGCAGGCTCGCCGACATCATGGGCCTGTCTGGGTCGGCCATGAAGCCGGGCGAGAGCGTGACCAACTCCCAGGGCCTGCCGGCGATCACGCTGACTCTGGGAGAGGACTTCACGGGGGCAGGGGAATCCCTCACCGCACCGTCGACGACGCCGGATGTGGAGAAGTCCACGGCGGACAAAGTCGAGTGCGCCAAGTGACCTGAACGGCCTGCCATACGTCTACCAAGGCGTATGGCAGGCCTGTTCAGTGGCGCAGGGGTGGGGAGGCAGGGGGCATGACGCAGAGTGGTGTGCGTGGAGAGCCGACGCGACCACGCGTCCGGCAGGCTCAGGACCTGGGCCGGGACGACAGTCCGCGCGAGAACACCGAGTCGGACGGCGGCGGTGACGGCAGCGGTGCGGGAGGCAGACGGCGCGGCAGCAGAAGACGGCCGCGGGGCAAACGCGGCATACTCCGCTGGTCCGCGATAACCCTGTCGGTACTGATACTTGGCACGGCCGGCGCCGGATACTTCTACTACTGGCATCTGAACAACAACATCAGCAAGGGCGAGCGCAGCAGCGGAGACTCCGACGCCAAGAAGGCGGAGCCGAACGCGGCCGGCCAGACGCCACTGAACATCCTTCTGATCGGCTCCGACAGCCGTAACTCAGCTCAGAACCTGAAGCTCGGCGGGAGCCGGGAGAGCGTGGGCAGCAAGCCGCTGGGCGACGTCCAGATGCTCATCCACCTGTCCGCGGGCCGGAAGCACGCCTCAGTGGTGAGCATTCCGCGCGACACCCGGGTCGACATCCCCGAGTGCAAGGACCCCGAGACCGGCAAGACCTACCCGGCGACCAACGACATCATCAACGCCTCGCTGGCCCGCGGCGGAGCCGGCTGCACGCTGGCCACCTGGGAGAACCTCACCGGTGCCTATATCGATCACTGGATGACGATCGACTTCGCGGGCGTGGTGAGGATGGCGGACGCCATCGGCGGTGTCGAGGTCTGTGTGGAGCAGAACGTGTGGGACCGGCCGCTGCCCGGCATCCCGGGCGGCTCCGGTCTCAAGCTGAAGGCCGGCAAGCAGAAGGTCCAGGGCAAGTCGGCATTGCAGTGGCTGCGCACCAGGCACGCCTTCTACAGCGACCTCGGGCGCGCCAAGGCCCAGCACATGTACATGAACTCGATGATCCGCACGCTGAAGAAACAGAACGTCTTCACCGACACCGGCCGGCTGATGAGCCTGGCCGAGGCGGCCACGAACTCCCTGAAGGTCTCCGAGGAGATCGGCTCGGTCGATGACCTGTACGGCCTCGGCATGCAGCTCAAGACAGTGCCGACCGACCGCATCACCATGACGACGATGCCGACCGTTGTGGACCCGCAGAACCCCAACCACCTGGTGCCGGACGGCGCGGACGCCGAGCAGGTGTGGACGATGGTCCGCGACGACGTGGCCTTCGACAACAAGGGAAAGAACTCGGACGCGAAGAAGAAGCCTGCGCAGGAGCAGGCTTCCGACGACCCGGCCGCCGAGGACGGCGAGATCGGCGTCGTGGTGCAGAACGGCACGCGCTCCTCCACCCTCGCCCCCGTCGGCGGGCGTGCGAACACGGTGAGCCAGGTGCTCGTACAGAAGGGCTTCAGCAGGGCGACGGCCGACGGGACGGTGACTCTCGCCGAGGACAAGTCAGTGGTCCGCTATCCGAGCGCCGAACTGGAAGGCGATGCCCAGCGCGTCGCCAAGTCGCTGGGGATTCCGCTGAGCTCGGTGAAGAGGACGACCGATGTCTCCGGCGTCACCCTCGTCGTGGGCGCCGACTGGCGCGAGGGCACGGCCTATCCGAAGCAGTCCAAGCCCAAGGCCGGGGATGTCCCCGAGACCGCCGACGCCCTGAACGGCTCGGACAGCGACAAGTGCATGCCCGTGTACAAGCCCTACCGCTGGTAGTTCCCCGGCATCACCGCGGTGCTCAGCTCTCCGCGAGCACCGCGGGCCGCCGCGACGCGATGACCTTCCTGGCCAGTGAGCGTGGGCTGGTCAGGAAGCCCCAGCCCCACGACATGTGCATCGTGGCCAGAGCTACGGGGATCTGCAGGCGTGCCTTCAACGGCAGGCCCTTGCCCGCCGGTATGGAACCGGCGGCGATGGCCGCGAGATAGCCGGCCGGGACGACGAAGCCCCAGGGGGTCAGCGCGGCGCCCGCCACGAGGCCCGCCGCTATCGCGCACACCGCAACCGGCGGAGCGAGGTAGCGCAGGTTGATGGAGCCCTCGTGGTAGCGGGCGACGACGTGGCGCCAACGGCCGTAGTCCTTGTACTGCTTGGCGAGGGCGCGCACCGAAGGCCTGGGCCGGTACGAGACCTTCAGCTCCGGCGAGAACCAGATCAGGCCGCCCGCCTCCCTGATCCGGAAGTTCAGCTCCCAGTCCTGGGCGCGGATGAACTCCTCGTTGTAGCCGCCCTGTTGCTCCAGCGCCTCGCGCCGGAAGACGCCAAGGTAGACCGTTTCGGCCGGGCCCGCCTGACCGCCCGTGTGGAAGGCTGCGCTGCCGACCCCGATCTTCGACGTCATGGCCGCCGCCACCGCGTGCTCCCAGTCGTTCTCGCCCTCGGCGTGCATGATGCCGCCGACGTTCTGCGCCCGGGTCTCCTCCAGCAGCCGTACGGCCGTGGCGATGTAGTTCGGCGAGAGCATGCCGTGCCCGTCGACCCGTACGACGACGGGGTGCCGGGACGCCTTGATCGCGGCGTTCAGCGCGGCCGGCGTTCGGCCCGTCGGGTTCGGGACGGTGTGCACGCGGGGGTCTTCTCGTACGAGCTCGGCCGCGATCTCGTCCGTACGGTCCGTGGAGGGACCGATGGCGATCACGATCTCCATCTCGCCGTCGTACTCCTGGGCGAGGATCGCTTGGACGGCTCCGCGCAGATGCCGCTCCTCGTCGAGGACGGGCATGATCACGGATACGGCGGGGAGGCGCCCGTCGGAATTCACGTGCTGGGGTTCCCTCTCGTCTTTGCGGCCGGGGGTCCGGCCCGCCGCGCAGCGGCTGTCAGGCGCGGTGCCCCGGGAAATGCGGTATCAGGCCGTACGTTACCGCGAACGGGGGACACGGACGCGCGCCGCCCGGCTTGCCGCACCGAGCCGCAGATCGTATGGGCCTACGGTTCTTAACGGTCCCGCACACCCGGCCGACGCGGAGGTGTTCCCCCTTGCCCACGCCGCCCCGCAGACCCGCTCGCCCGCCGCGGCAGCGCCCGTCTCGGCCGCCCGTACGGCGCAAGCGGCCACGGTGGGCCATGCGGATGGTGACATCGCTGTCCGTGGCGGTACTCGCGGCGGCCGGCATCGGCCACGCGGTGGTCACCGGCTTCGACGCCGACATCGACCGCATCGACCCCTTCAAGGACATGAAGAACCGGCCCGCACAGGGTGACGGCATGAACGTCCTGCTCGTCGGCACCGACGGCCGCGAGCGGATCAGCAAGGCGGAGCGCAAGAAGTACCGCCTCGGCGGCGCACCCTGCCGCTGCACGGACACCATGATGATCGTGCACATCTCGCAGGACCGGAAGCGGGCCAGCGTCGTGAGCCTGCCGCGCGACTCGTACGCCGAGACGCCCGCGCACACCGACCGCACCACCGGCGAACGGCACCGCCCGCACGCACTCAAGCTCAACGCCGCGTACGCGGAGGGCGGGCCTCGACTGACCGTGCGTACCGTCGAGAACATGACCCGCGTGAAGATCGACCACTATCTGGAGGTCGACTTCACCAGCTTCATCAGGACCGTGGACGAGCTCGGCGGCGTACGGATCTGCACGGTGCGCCCGCTGAAGGACTCGTACACCGGACTGAACCTGCCCGCCGGGACGCATGACCTGAACGGTGGTCAGGCGCTTCAGTACGTACGTTCCCGGAACATCGACGGCGCGGCGGACCTCAGCCGGATGCAGCGCCAGCAGCGTTTCCTGGCCGCGCTGGTCGAGCGGGCCACTTCGTCCGGTGTGCTGCTGAACCCGATGAAGTTCCGCGATGTGACGCAGGTCGTGCTCGGCTCGGTGCGGGCGGACAAGGGCTTCGGCCCGGACAAGCTGGTCGATCTGGGGTGGGCGATGCGGAACTTCTCGCCGTCCTCCTCGGAGTTCGCGACCGTCCCGATCGGGCGGATGGGGTTCCCCGTGAAGGGCATCGGCTCGACGCTGAAGTGGGACGCGAAGAAGTCGGAGCGGATCTTCCGTGCCCTGCGCGAGGACAGGCCGCTGGCCCCGCATCACTCCCCTTCCAAGGCCGTACGCGTCGATGTGGCGCCGCAGCAGATCCGCGTCCAGGTCGAGAACGGCACGGCCACGTCGGGCCTCGGCCGCCGTGTCGACGACGCGCTGTCCGCGACGGGCTTCAACACGACGGGCGCCCCGAAGAACGCCCGCGACCGCTCCGTCGAGCGCACCCTCATCACGTACGACCCCGGCTGGGACCGCTCGGCCAAGTCGCTGGCGGCGGCCCTGCCGGGCAGTCGGTCTCGGGCGGTCAAGGGCCAGGGCCCGACGCTGAAGGTGATCGCGGGCTCGGACTTCAAGAGGGTGACGAAGGTACGGGCGGAGGATGCGCGGCGCGGGGAGGCCGGGGTGGCCACCGGGGACGAGGTGGCGTGTCCGTGAGGCCCCGAGCCGCTGACCGACCGGCTTGAAGCGGCTTGACCGGAATATCACATTCCGTTCAAGGAGCCTGTTCTGTCATGGCCTTTCTCTTTATGTCAGTCTCTGCAAGGTCCGGTTTGCATCAGCTTTGCAACGGGGGTGGTGTGATTTTCCGGGGACTCTTGTAAGCCGTACGGCTGAGCACTGCACACTGGGGCGCATGAACAATTGGCCCGAGGGATGGCACGGAGACAACGGCGGCGACCGTTACGGCCGCGGCAGCGCGAGCGCCCAGCCCGAGGGCGCGCGCGTGATGCGACAGGTGGGGCGCGGCCCGGGAGTGGGACCGTCGGCGCCGCCACGGGGCGGGGTCCCGCCGCAGCACACCTACGACGACGGCTACGGGCACCCCGACGACAACTTCGACAACGGCTACAACACGGGCCAGGTGTACGGCTCGCCGGGCGGCGGAGGGCCCGGCGGACCCACGGCCCACGGCCGCCGTCCACGGCCCGCGCCGAACTGGGGCCGCCGGATCAAGTGGACCGCGATAACCGTGGTCACGCTGCTGGTCGTGGTCTCCATCAGTACGTACTTCTGGGCCGACTCGAAGCTCAAGCGCGAGGTCGACCTGTCCAAGGTGATCGACCGGCCCGAGACGGGCGAGGGCACGAACTACCTGATCGTCGGCTCCGACAGCCGCGAGGGCCTGTCCGACGAGGAGAAGAAGCGGCTCCGTACGGGCTCCGCCGACGGCAAGCGCACGGACTCGATGATGATCCTGCACGTCGGCGACAACGGGAACACGATGATCTCGCTGCCGCGCGACTCGAACGTGGAGATTCCGTCGTTCAAGGGCTCCGACTCCGGCAAGCTCTACGAGGGCACGGGCCGCCAGGTGAAGCTGAACGCGGCGTACGCGGAGGACGGGCCCGAGCTGCTCGTGCGTACCGTCGAGGCCAACACCGGCCTGCACATCGACCACTACGCGGAGATCGGCTTCGCCGGCTTCGCGAAGATCGTCGACGCGATCGGCGGCGTGGAGATCACGATCCCCCCGGGCGGCATGAAGGACACCAAGTCCGGCGCCGACTTCGAGGCGGGCAAGCAGACCCTCAACGGCGAGCAGTCCCTGGCCTTCGTCCGTACGCGGTACGCGCTCAAGGGCAGCGACCTGGACCGTACGAAGAACCAGCAGAAGTTCCTCTCGGCCCTCGCCAACCAGACCGCGACCCCGTCCACGGTCCTCAACCCCTTCAAGCTGTACCCGACCATGGGTTCCGGCCTCGACACCCTCACCGTCGACAAGGACATGTCCCTGTGGGACCTGACCTCCATGTTCTGGGCCATGAAGGGCGTCACCGGCGGCGAGGGCAAGTCGATGAACATGCCCATCTCCGGCAACGCCTCCAACGGCAACCTCCAGTGGGACACCGCCAAGGTCAAGACGCTGGTGGAGCAGCTGAAGAACGACGAGAAGGTGACGGTCACGGAGTAGGACAAAGCCCGCTTCGCAAGCGCCTGTCATCTGTCGGCTGCCTGTGAAGCGGGCTTTTGCGTGCCGTCTTTTTTCCCGGGCCGGGCGGAGTCGGCCGAGGCTCATGCCGTAGCACTCATGCCGTGGCGCCGGACATCGCGCGACACGACTGCGCACAGCGGCGACACGCCTCGGCGCAGCGCATCATCTGCGCGTCGTCCTGCATCGCCATACACGCCTCCGCGCACATGTCACACGCCCGCGCGCACATCGCGCACATCTCGGCCGACATCGGCGACCTGCGCATCATCATGTCCGCGCACATACGGGTCATCTCGGAGCAGTCGATGAGCGCGCGCATGATCTGCATCTGGGCCTGGCCGCCCATCTGCATGCAGGAGCTCATGGTCTCCTCGCACACGCTGTGGCACGACATGCACGCCTCGACGCAGTCCTGCATCTCCTTGCTCATCGGGCTCATGGTTCCGGGCTGCTGCATGGCTCCTCCTGGAAGTGGTGGGGTCCCAGTGCGGGTCCCCATGCCCTTCCGTGGTACGCCCGCTGCCCACCGCGCGCCATCCGGCGGACGCCAACAATCCATCACAAAGCCCGCCAGGGCCCCTCAAGAGCACACTTCTCGCGGGGCTGAGCTCACTCCTTGCGGGGCTGGTTGAAACGCAGCATGTTGCCGGCGGGGTCGCGGAACGCGCAGTCGCGGACGCCGTAGGGCTGGTCCATCGGCTCCTGCAGCACCTCGGCGCCCGCACCGCTGATGCGCTCGAAGGCGGCGTCGACGTCATCCGTCACGAAGATGACGCCGCGCAGCAGCCCCTTGGCCATCAGCTCCGCGAGGGCCTGTTTGTCGGCCGGTGAGGTGCTCGGATCGGCGGCGGGCGGTTCCAGGACGATGTTCACGTCCGGCTGCGTGGGCGACCCGACGGTCACCCAGCGCATCCCCTCGAAGCCGACGTCATTGCGTACCTCGAGGCCGAGTACGTCGCGGTAGAAGGCGATCGCCTTGTCGTGGTCGTCGACGGCGATGAAGCATGAGGAAAGTCCGATGTCCATGGCGTTCACGCTACGACCGGGCCGTGGGGCGCGCTTCTCCATTCCTGACCGGTCGTGTGTGGATCTTGGCGATGCAGGCCGGGATGGCGGCGCCCTCGTCATGATTCCGGGCCCGGTAGGCGCTCGGGCTCTCGCCGACCAGCTCGCTGAAGCGCGAGCTGAACGACCCCAGCGACGTACAGCCGACCGCGAAGCAGACCTCGGTCACCGAGAGGTCGCCGCGCCGCAGCAGCGCCTTGGCCCGCTCGATGCGGCGGGTCATCAGATAGCTGTACGGGGTCTCACCGTAGGCGGCGCGGAAGCTGCGGGAGAAATGGCCCGCCGACATCAGGGCGTCCCGCGCCAGCGCCGGGACGTCGAGCGGCTCGGCGTAGTCGCGGTCCATACGATCGCGGGCGCGCCGCAGCCGGACGAGGTCGTCGAGAGGCTGCCGTTTCACCCGGTCAGTTTCCCATGGCTGCGCCGGCCGCTCAGGGAAACCGGTGGACGAACCAGCCGGGAATGAAGGCGGCCAGACCGGTCAGGAATGGAGAAGCGCAGGCCACAGCGCCGCTCCTAGCCTGACGTCCATGGACATCACCCTTCACGCAAGCTTCCTCCCGCACACCGACCCGGATGCCTCCCTGGCCTTCTACCGTGACATCCTCGGCTTCGAGGTCCGCGCCGACGTCGGACAGGGCACGATGCGCTGGATAACGGTCGGCCCCAGCGAGCAGCCCGGCACGTCCATCGTCCTTGAGCCGCCGGCCATGGCCCCCGGAACCACCGACGACGAGCGCCGCACCATCACCGAGATGATGGCCAAGGGCACGTACGGCTTCATCACCCTGGCCACCCACGACCTCGACGGAACCTACGCCCGGCTGAAGGCCGGCGGCGCCGAGATCGTGCACGAACCGACCGAGCAGCCATGGGGCGTGCGTGACTGCGCCTTCCGCGATCCCGCGGGCAACATGGTCCGCATCAACGAGCTGAAATGAGCCGTCCGACAGTGATCCGCGACGGCCGCTGGCTGGTTTGCAGCGATCCGTTGCCGTGCACCGGGCCGACGAAGTAGAACCAGACGTACTGCCAGAAAGCCGATCAGATCGAGCCGGGCGACCATGACTGAGACCGCGCAGGCGGCCCCGCCCAGCAGAAGCCCCCTCAACAGAAGACGGAGTCACGATGAACAGGGCCACGAGCACGGGCACGCAGTCGCCTGCACCGCACGTCGCCGACAGCCACGATCTGATCCGCGTGCACGGCGCGCGCGAGAACAACCTCAAGGACGTCAGCGTCGAGCTCCCCAAGCGCCGGCTGACGGTGTTCACCGGCGTCTCGGGCTCGGGCAAGAGCTCGCTGGTGTTCGCCACGATCGCCGCCGAGTCGCAGCGGATGATCAACGAGACGTACAGCGCCTTCCTCCAGGGCTTCATGCCGAACCAGTCCCGGCCCGACGTCGACGTACTCGACGGGCTGACCACCGCGATCATCGTCGACCAGGAGCGGATGGGCGCCAACTCCCGCTCCACGGTCGGCACCGCGACCGACGCCAACGCGCTGCTGCGCATCCTGTTCAGCCGGCTCGGGAAGCCGCACATCGGCTCGCCCCAGGCGTTCTCGTTCAACGTCGCCTCGATCAGCGGGAAGGGCGCGGTCACGATCGAGACCAAGGCCGGCAAGTCCGTGGAGCGGCGGAGTTTCTCGATCACCGGCGGCATGTGCCCGAACTGCGAGGGCACTGGCCGGGTCACCGACTTCGACCTGACCGCGATGTACGACGACAGCAAGTCGCTGAGCCAAGGCCCGTTCACCGTTCCCGGTTACAGCGCCGACGGCTGGTACGGCCGTATCTACAGCGGCTGCGGCTTCTTCGACCCGGACAAGCCGATCCGCGAGTTCACCGAGCGCGAGCTGCACGACCTGCTCTACAAGGAGCCGACCAAGATCAAGGTCGATGGCATCAACCTGACGTACGAAGGTCTGATCCCGAAGCTTCAGAAGTCGATGCTGTCCAAGGACCGGGAGGCGATGCAGCCGCACATCCGGGCGTTCGTGGACCGGGCGGTCACCTTCACCGCCTGCCCCGAGTGCGGCGGCACGCGGCTCAGCGAGGCGGCCCGGTCGTCGAAGATCAAGGGGATCAGCATCGCCGACGCCTGCGCGATGCAGATCAGCGACCTGGCCAAATGGGTGGGCGGCCTCGACGAACCGTCGGTGGCGCCGCTGCTCGGCACACTGCGGCACACCCTCGACTCGTTCGTGGAGATCGGCCTCGGCTACCTCTCGCTCGACCGGCCGGCGGGCACGCTGTCGGGCGGCGAGGCCCAGCGTACGAAGATGATCCGCCACCTCGGCTCCTCGCTCACGGACGTCACGTACGTCTTCGACGAGCCCACCATCGGCCTGCACCCGCACGACATCCAGCGGATGAACAACCTGCTGCTGCGGCTGCGGGACAAGGGCAACACGGTGCTCGTCGTGGAGCACAAGCCGGAGACGATCGCGATCGCCGACCATGTCGTCGACCTCGGCCCCGGCGCCGGCACGGCGGGCGGCACCGTCTGCTTCGAGGGCACCGTCGAGGGGCTGCGGGGCAGCGGCACCATCACCGGCCGCCATCTCGACGACCGGGCCGCCCTCAAGGAGACCGTGCGCAAGCCCACCGGCACGCTGGAGATCCGCGGCGCGACGGCGAACAACCTGCGACACGTCGACGTCGACATCCCGCTCGGGGTGCTGACCGTCGTGACCGGTGTCGCCGGCTCCGGCAAGAGTTCGCTGGTGCACGGCTCGCTGTGTCAACAGCCGGGGGCCGCCGGCGCGGGGGTGGTGTCGATCGACCAGGGCGCGATCAAGGGCTCGCGACGCAGCAACCCGGCGACGTACACCGGACTGCTCGACCCGATCCGCAAGGCTTTCGCGAAGGCCAACGGCGTGAAGCCGGCGCTGTTCAGCTCCAACTCCGAGGGCGCGTGCCCCACGTGCAACGGCGCCGGCGTCATCTACACCGAGCTGGGAGTGATGGCCACCGTCGCCACCACCTGCGAGGAGTGCGAGGGGAAGCGGTTCCAGGCCTCGGTGCTCGAGTACCGCCTCGGCGGACGCGACATCAGCGAGGTGCTCGCGATGCCGGTGACCGAGGCCGAGGAGTTCTTCGCCACCGGCGAGGCACGCACGCCCGCCGCGCACAAGATCCTCGACCGCCTGGCCGACGTGGGCCTCGGCTACATCACCCTCGGCCAGCCGCTCACCACCCTGTCCGGCGGCGAGCGCCAGCGCCTCAAGCTGGCCACCCACATGTCCGAGAAGGGCGGCACCTACATCCTCGACGAGCCCACCACCGGCCTCCACCTCGCCGACGTCCAGCAGCTCCTCGGCCTCCTCGACCGCCTGGTCGACTCCGGCAAGTCGGTCATCGTCATCGAACACCACCAGGCGGTCATGGCCCACGCCGACTGGATCATCGACCTGGGCCCCGGCGCCGGCCACGACGGAGGCCGGGTCGTCTTCGAGGGCACCCCCGCCGAACTCGTCACCGCCCGCTCCACGCTCACCGGCGAGCACCTCGCGGAGTACGTCGGCAACTGAGGCGGTGCCCCCGCCGGATGCCTGCGTCGCGGGCGTCCGGCGAGGTGCTCGGCCGGCACACGCGGTACGGGAGACGGGCCCCGTCCGCCGGTGCCTTCCCGGTGGCGCGACGGTACGCGGTGCGGCTACGGAATGACCCTGAGGAGCCTGTTGGGTGAGCCCGTACCGGTGTTGCGCAGCACTCCCCTCGTCGCTCCGTTGACGAGGGCACTCTGCACGGTCGCGGGGCTCGCGGCGGGGTGGGAGGTGAGGTAGATGGCTGCGGCTCCGGCGACGTGGGGGGTGGCCATCGAGGTGCCGGAGAGCGTGGCTGTGGCGGTGTCGCTGGTGTGCCAGCCGGCCGGGATCGATGAGCCGGGGGCGAACAGGTCCAGCACGGAGCCGTAGTTGGAGTAGCCGGCCCGGTAGTCGGTACTGGTGCTCGCGCCGACAGTGATCGCGGCGCCCACCCGGGCCGGTGACGTATTGGCGGCGTTCACATTCGAGTTGCCGGCGGCGACGGCATAAGTGACGCCGGAGGCGATGGAATTGCTCACCGCGGTGTCGAGCGCGGTGCTGGCACCCCCGCCGAGCGACATGTTGGCGACCGCGGGACCCACGCGATGCGAAGTGACCCAGTCCACTCCCGCGATGACGCCCGCGATGGTTCCGGCCCCGCTGTTGTCGAGGACGCGTACCGCCACGATCCTGGTGGCCTTCGCCGCACCGTACGTGGTGCCGGCGACCGTCGTGGCGACATGGGTGCCGTGTCCGTTGCCGTCGGCGGCCACGTTGTCCCTGTCGACCGCGTCGTACCCGTACACGGCGCGCCCGACGACCTGCCGGTGCGTGATGCGCACGCCGGTGTCGATGACGTACACACTCGCACCGGAGCCGGCAGTGTTCGGGTAGGTGTACGTCCTGCTGAGCGGACGGTTGGCCTGGTCGATCCGGTCCAGTCCCCAAGGGGGGTTGGTCTGGGTCGCGTCGAGGCTGACCTTCTGGTTCTTCTCGACGAACGCGACGGCCGGATCCGTCGCGAGACTCCTGGCACCGGCCGAACTGACATGGACGGCGTAGCCGTTGACCGCCGAGTCGTAGGTTCTTTCGACGGAGGCGCCGTACTTTGCCGCGAACTGGCCGCCTTCCTTCGATGCCGCTCTGAATCCGGCGGACCGCTTGAGCAGGACGAGGTAACTGTTGTCAATGCCATGGGGGGAGTCCTCGTGCAGCACGCTTCCGACGGCCGGAGCCGCTTCGGCGGGCAGGACGGCACTGCCTCCCAGGGCGGCGGTCGCCACGACCGCGGTGATCGTGGCGATGACCCGGCGCCGGGTGGTGAAGATTTCGCGCATGCTGAAGACGGCCTTCCTCGGACGGGGCTGGAGTCGCTGCTACAGCTCTAGCGAGGATGGCGAAAATGCGAGTCTTATATGCGGTGTTGGCCGTTTTTCACCTTTACCAACACGTAATTACCCCACATGGGCGCATGTGCGCTGGTTCATATGGCGACATGACTGGTCACTCGTACGGTGTTACTGAGGTTTCCGGGTTGGCGTCGGGTGGGTTGGGCTTCCCAGGACTCCCCCGGCATGACGCCCGTCAACGGCCTTGACCGAGCCTCAACGGGCAGACAACCGAGGGCGCCCCTCCGGAGCCTCAAAACCTCCGCCGACCTGCAACAACCCTACTAGGGAAGGTTCCTGGCCATCACGATCCGCTGGACCTGATTCGTGCCCTCGTATATCTGCGTGATCTTGGCGTCCCGCATCATCCGCTCCACCGGATAGTCCCGCGTGTACCCGTACCCACCCAGCAGCTGCACCGCATCCGTCGTGACCTCCATCGCCACGTCCGAAGCGAAGCACTTCGCCGCCGCCCCCTGGAAGGTCAGGTCCCCTTCTCCACCTCCGGCGGCGACGCGCTCCGACTTCGCCGCCGCCGCGTACGTGAGTTGACGCGCGGCTTCGATCTTCATGGCCATGTCGGCGAGCATGAACTGGATGCCCTGGAAGTCGGCGATCGGCTTGCCGAACTGCTTGCGCTCCTGGACGTAGCCCTTGGCGTAGTCCAGAGCCCCCTGGGCGATGCCGAGGGCCTGGGCGGCGATCGTGATACGGGTGTGGTCCAGGGTCTTCATGGCAGTGGCGAAGCCCGTGCCCTCCTCGCCGATCATGCGGTCGGCGGGGATGCGGACGTTGTCCAGGTACACCTCGCGCGTCGGCGATCCCTTGATACCGAGCTTCTTCTCCGGCGCGCCGAAGGAGACACCCTCGTCCGACTTCTCGACCACGAACGCCGAGATGCCCTTCGAGCGCTTGGTGGGGTCGGTCACGGCCATCACCGTGTAGTACTCCGACTCGCCCGCGTTCGTGATCCAGCGCTTCACGCCGTTGAGGATGTACGAATCGCCGTCCCGCACCGCCTTCGTCTTCATGCCGGCCGCGTCCGAGCCCGCGTCCGGCTCGGAAAGGCAGTACGAGAACATCGCGTCGCCGGCGGCCAGCGGGCCCAGGTACTTCTTTTTGAGGTCCTCCGAGCCGGAGAGGATCACCGGGAGCGAGCCCAGCTTGTTCACGGCCGGTATCAGGGAGGAGGAAGCGCAGACGCGGGCCACCTCCTCGATCACGATCACGGTGGCCAGCGCGTCCGCGCCCGCGCCGCCGTAGTTCTCCGGTACGTGGACGGCGTGCAGGTCGGAGGCGACCAGGGCGTCCAGGGCCTCCTGCGGGAAGCGGGCCTCCTCGTCCACCACGGCGGCGTACGGCGCGATCTTCGCCTCGGCGAGGGCGCGGATCGTATCGCGGAGCATGTCGTGCTCCTCGGACGGGCGGTACAGGTCGAATTCAGCCGATCCGGCCAAGGTATCTCACGCTCCAAGGACGCTAATTACCGTTAAGTAACTCAAATTTTAGGGGCCTGCTCACGCTATCGATACGTGAGTTTGGCGACAGCGGGGATATCAGGAATCCGGGAACGGCAACGGAACGACAACGGGGGACGGCAACGCAGAGTTGCCCGACGAGCGGCAAGCCACCCCCGACTATGCTCAGGCAGCGCACCCGGCCCGCCGCCCTTCCGTCGCCCGACCACCACCCCTCAACGACGGCGCTAACGCGTCGGCACCTGATTACTGGAGCACCCATGGCCCTGAAGATCACCGTGATCGGCACCGGCTACCTCGGCGCCACGCACGCCGCGGCCATGGCCGAACTCGGCTTCGAGGTGCTCGGCCTCGATGTCGTTCCCGAGAAGATCGAGATGCTCCAGCGGGGCGAGGTCCCGATCTACGAACCCGGTCTGGAGGAGCTGCTGCGCAGGCATGTCGCCGGGATCGAGGGGGCCAGCGGGCGGCTTCGCTTCACCATGGACTGGGCCGAGGTCGCGGAGTTCGGTGACGTCCACTTCGTCTGCGTGAACACACCGCAGAAGCATGGCGAGTACGCCTGTGACATGTCGTACGTCGACGCCGCCTTCACCTCGCTCGCTCCGCATCTGAAGGGCCCTGCCCTGGTCGTCGGCAAGTCGACCGTGCCCGTCGGCTCCGCGGACCGGCTCGCTCGTACGCTGGCCGAGCTCGCGCCCGCCGGTGAGGACGCCGAACTCGCCTGGAACCCCGAGTTCCTGCGTGAGGGCCTCGCCGTCAAGGACACGCTGCACCCCGACCGGATCGTCGCCGGTGTGCGCAGCGAGCGCGCGGAGAAGCTGCTGCGTGAGGTGTACGCGACGCCGCTGGCCGAGGGCACGCCTTTCGTGGTGACGGACTTCCCGACCGCCGAGCTGGTGAAGACCTCGGCGAACTCGTTCCTCGCCACCAAGATCTCGTTCATCAACGCGATGGCCGAGGTGTGTGAGGCCTCGGACGGTGACGTCGCCAAGCTGGCGGAGGCGATCGGGTACGACGACCGGATCGGGAAGAAGTTCCTGCGCGCGGGGATCGGCTTCGGTGGCGGGTGCCTGCCGAAGGACATCAGGGCGTTCATGGCGCGGGCGGGCGAGTTGGGGGCCGATCAGGCGCTGACGTTCCTGCGCGAGATCGACTCCATCAACATGCGGCAGCGCGGGCAGATGGTGGAGCTGACACGTCAGGCGCTGGGGGGCGGCTCGTTCCTCGGGAAGCGGGTCGCGGTGCTGGGCGCCACGTTCAAGCCGGACTCGGACGACGTACGGGATTCGCCGGCGCTGAATGTCGCCGGGCAGATCCATCTTCAGGGCGGGCAGGTCACGGTGTACGACCCGAAGGGGATGGGGAACGCGCGGCGGCTCTTTCCGACGCTCGGGTACGCCGATTCCGCCGTCGAGGCCGTACGGGGCGCCGATGTCGTCCTGCATCTCACCGAGTGGCGTGAGTTCCGGGAGCTGGACCCGGCGGTGCTGGGCGGGGCCGTGTCGCGACGGGTACTGCTGGACGGGCGCAACGCACTGGATCCGGCGGTGTGGCGTGCGGCCGGCTGGACGTACCGGGCGATGGGCCGTCCGGCGGCTTGACCGTCCCCGCACGTTCGCCTGCCGGCCGGGCGGCTATCCGTCGCGCTCTGAGCACTCCGCGACCCGGGCCATCAACAGCCCCCGCTCCCGCTCATTGCGCGTGAGCGACGCCGCCCGCTCGAACTCGGCCCGCGCCTCGGCCATACGCCCCACGCGGGCCAGCAGGTCGCCGCGCACGCTGGGCAGCAAGTGGTAGTCACGCAGGGCGGGTTCGGCGGCCAGGGCGTCGACGATGGTGAGAGCCGGTTCGGGGCCCTCGGCCATGGAGACGGCGACCGCGCGGTTCAACTCGACGACGGGGGACGGGGTCCGGGCGGCGAGGAGACCGTACAGCGTGGCGATCCGGTTCCAGTCGGTCTCCTCGTACGTGTAGGCGTGGGCGTGGCACGCGGCGATGGCGGCCTGGAGGACGTACGGCCCCGGACCGCCGCCCGTGGCGACCGACTCGGCGCGGGCGAGGGCGGCGAAACCGCGGCGGATCAGCATGCGGTTCCAGCGGGCCCGGTTCTGGTCCTTGAGCAGCACCGGCTCGCCGGACGGCCCGGTACGCGCGGCCGAGCGCGACGCCTGGAGCTCCAACAGTGCGGCCAGGCCGTGCACTTCGGGTTCCTTCGGCATCAACTCGGCCAGTACGCGGGCGAGTCGCAGCGCGTCCTCGCAGAGCGCCGGGCGCAGCCAGTCGTCGCCGGCGGTGGCCGCGTATCCCTCGTTGAAGATCAGGTAGATGACCTCCAGTACGGACCCGAGCCGGGCCTCGCGCTCCGGCCCGTACGGCACCTCGAAGGCGACCCCTTTCGCGGCGAGCGTCCGCTTGGCGCGGACGATGCGCTGGGCGATCGTCGCCTCGGGGACGAGGGACGCGCGTGCGATCTCAGCGGTGGTCAGGCCGCCGAGCAGGCGCAGGGTGAGGGCGATGCGGGCCTCGGCGGAGAGCACGGGGTGGCAGGCCGTGAAGACCAGCCGCAGCAGGTCGTCGTCGATGTCGTCGGGGTCGGACGGTTCGTCGACGTGGCCCTGCGGCGCGGATGTCTCCAGGTCGCGGCCCATCTCCTCCAGCTTGCGGGCGTACCGTTCCCGCCGCCGTACGAGATCGATCGCCCGGTGCTTGGCCGTGGCCGTGAGCCAGGCCCCGGGATTGTCCGGCACACCGTCCCTGGGCCACTGCTCAAGGGCGGCGACCAGCGCGTCCTGCGCGAGCTCCTCCGCGATACCGACGTCCCGCACGATGCGGGCGACACCGGCGATGATGCGGGGCGACTCGATACGGAAGACGGTTTCGATGGTGCGCTGGGCAGCGCCTTCAGCGGCCCCGCCCAGTGCCGGGCCTGCGGGGTCTGTCGGCTGGTCTGGCTTCTGCTCCGACGGCTCTGCTCTCACGCCACACCATCAGACACCCACAGGGCCGCACAGCCAAGCTCAGGCAGACGGGATGGATCTTGGTTCCTCACCGCCGCCCGCCGAACTCCCAGTCGTGGACCTCGATATCGGCGTACCGGTCCGAGGTCAGGACGGCGCGTGCCGCGTCCGGGTCCGGGGCCCGGACCAGTGCCGCCGTGCCCAGCCAGGTGGTGCCGTCGTCGGACAGCAGGGGCCCGTACGCGATCAACTCGTCCTGGTCGGGCGGGACAAGGAGGTCGGCGGGCCGGCCCGAGCCGAGGCCGAGCACCAGGTAGTGGTTACCGCCGGCGCGGCCGCCGGGGAATTCCCACATCGTGCGGCCCAGCAGGTTGCGCCACCGGCGCAGCAGTACGTCCCGGTACGCGCCCGCCTGGTAGCCGGGCTCGTCGAAGGCGAACGCGCGGGCGGCGGCGGGATCCGGCAGATCCACTATGTGCACGCTGCCGGTGGGCGTTTCGCCGTCGTCGGTGAGGGTCGGGCCGCGGGCGATCAGCTGCGACGCGTACCCGTCCATGTACGACCAGTGGTCTTCCAGCAGTTCATGGCGCAGCTTGAGGGAGTCGGGCCGGTCACGGTGGTAGCAGAAGAACTCCATGTCCGCAGACTCTCCCGGACCTGAGACGGCACTTCAACGGACTTTGGGACCATGGAGTTCACGCCAGGAGGTCACCTCAGCGATTCCCACAGCTCCCCCGCCTCCGGCTCGTCCGCGACCACCCGGTTGCGGTCGAAGGGCGCCGGGAGTACCGGCATCGTCACCGTTCTGGTGTCCGTCGAGGAGAGGCCCTGGAGGCTGCGGCCCAGGCTCATCAGCTCGGTCAGGGAGTCGAGGCCCGTGTCCGTGGTGAGGCTGTCGGTGAGGGTGTCGGCGACGTTGTAGAGCTTCGCGGGGTTGGTGAGGAGGTCGGTGGCGGAGACCTGGTCGAGCAGGGCCTTGACCAGGGTTTGCTGGAGGCCTATGCGGCCCAGGTCGCTGCCGTCGCCTATGCCGTGGCGGGTGCGGGCGAGGGCGAGGGCCTCCTCGCCGTCGAGGTGGTGGGTGCCCGCCTCCAGTTCGAGATGACTGTCCTCGTCGGAGATGTCCTCGTCCGTCGTCACCGTGACGCCGCCGAGCGCGTCCACCAGATCCGCGAAGCCGGCGAAGTCGATCTCTATGTAGTGGTCCATGCGGACGTTCGTCATGGACTCCACCGTCTTGACCGCGCAGACCGGACCGCCCACGGAGTACGCGCTGTTGAACATCGCGTTGTACGCCACCGACGTCGAACCGCCCGATTCCCGCGGGCAGGCCGGGCGCGTGACGAGCGTGTCGCGCGGGATGCTCACGATCGTCGCGCCCGTACGGCCCTCGTCGATGTGGACGACCATCGCCGTGTCGGAACGGGCGCCGGAGCTCTCGCCGCCCCCGCCGAGCGTGGCGTTGCGTTCGCCGCTGCGCGAGTCCGAGCCGAGGACCAGGATGTTCAGCGCGCCGCTCGGGAGCGGGGAGGCGGAGCCGTCCGGCGTCACCATCGCGCGCGCGGGGCGATCGTCACCGAGCGCGCTGTTGATGTCGACGCTGTCGATGTTGCGGTTCAGGTGCCAGTACGCCCATGCCGCCCCGGCGAGCGAGAGGGTGAGCACGCAACCGAACGCGATACCCGTGGCCTTGAGCAGCCGTGAGCGCCGGTCGGCACTTCCGGCACTGTCGGCACCGTGGCTCACGGCGCCGCCGTGTTCGCCGCCGTTCTTCTCGTCCTCAGTCCCGCGTTCGCCGTCTCCGTTCACAGGAAGGAACATAAGTCCGAATTATTACGGGCAGAAACCCCTTACGGATTTTACTGAGGAAACTCTCATATTTCGTTGAGTTTCTCTCTGGCTTTCGAAAATTTCGACACACCCCCGGCACGCCGCCGGAACACGCCCTCGCCTACGCCGAAGGCGCACCCGTACTGCTCCGCACCACCAGACTCGTCGCCAGTTCCACCCGCGTCGCCGTCGTCGGCCGCTCCCCGCGCCCCAGGTCGAGGACGAGCCGGGCCGCCGCCTCGGCCATCTCCATGAGCGGCTGGCGCACGGTGGTCAGCGGTGGGCCCACCCAGCGGGCCACCGGCAGGTCGTCGAAGCCGACGATGCTGAGGTCCTCGGGCACGCGCAGCCCCAGCTCACGGGCGGCCTCGTACAGCCCGAGGGCTTGGAGGTCGTTTCCCGCGAAGACGGCAGTCGGCCGGTCGGGCAGCTTCAGCAGTTCGAGCCCGCAGCGGTAGCCGGCCTCGTGGTGGAAGTCGCCCGTGCGGATCAGCGAGGGGTCGACGGGCAGCCCGGCCGTCTCCAGCGCGGCCCGGTAGCCGTCGAGACGCGCCCGGCTGCACATCATCCGTGAAGGCCCGCTGATCACCCCGATCCGCTGGTGGCCGAGGTCCACGAGATGGCGGGTGGCGGCAAGGCCGCCCTGCCAGTTGGTGGCCCCGACGGACGGCACGTCGTCGCCCGGGTCGCCCGCCGGGTCCATCACCACGAACGGGATGGAGCGGCTGGTCAGCAGCGCCCGCTGGGACTCGTCGAGCCCGCTCAGTACGAGCACGACACCGTGCGGCCGACGGGCCGCGACCTGGTCCGCCCAGGTACGTCCCGGGGTGAGGCGGCCCGCACTCTCGGAGAGCACCACGCTCAGACCCTCGTCCCGCGCGACGTTCTCGACACCCCGGATGACCTCCATGGCCCAAGCGCTCTCCAGCTCGTGAAAGACCAGGTCGATCAAGGGTGAACGGGACGCCTCGGCCCGGCGTCGCCGATAACCGTGGTGGCGCAGCAGCTCCTCGACGCGACTACGAGTCGCCGGGGCCACATCGGCACGGCCGTTGAGCACCTTCGAAACAGTCGGAGCCGAGACTCCCGCCTCGCGGGCGATTTCGGCGAGCGTCGCGGACCGGGCCACGGCGGGATTCGGGTGAGTCATGAGCGCGATCGTATCCCTGCGCACCCTCCTGACGAAGCCCTTTGACGGCTACGCGTTCTCGGAACATTCGAAGTACAATTCGAAACATTCGGATACCCACGGATGAGGCGGCGGCCGAGCCCTCGACGGCCATGTCTCGCCCCTCCTCTCTCCCGCCGGGAACACGCCTCCCCCGAGAACGCGGGCAGGACGAGCCAGAACAGGGAAAAACGAGGCACAGCGCGGCCCTCTCACTTCACCCGTACATCGCACCGCATCCGCCGCTCCCGGCCCACGACCCGCTCCGGCCCGGTCAGCGTGACGGGCACCGCATGCCGCACATCTCCCTCGGCGCAGGACGCGGCCAACCGCAGCTCCAGCTCTCCGGGTTCCACGATCCGGTTGCCGTCCGGCCCCGTGTACGCGGCCAGGTCCGCCGGAAACGTGAAGTGGACCTCCGCCGACTCCCCCGCCTCCAGCGGCACCCGCGCATAGCCCACCAGTCGGGCCACCGGGCGGGCCACTTTGCCGACCGGGTCGTGGAGATAGAGCTGGACGACCTCCGCGCCGGGCCGCTTCCCGGTGTTGCGCACCGTCAGACGCAGCGTGGTCTCGCCGTCCGTCGGGAACGCGTCGGCGTCGACCGCCGGCTCCTGCCAGTCGTACGTGGTGTAGGACAGCCCATGTCCGAACGGGAACAGGGGCGTGGGGTCGAGGCTGCTGGCCTCTGCGCGTTGTCCGAGCGGCGGGGCGAGGTACGTCCAGGGTTGCCCAGCGGGATCGCGCGGCACGCTCACGGGGAGCCTCCCGGACGGGTTGACGCGGCCCGACAGTACGCCCGCCGCCGCGGGCCCTCCCTCCTCGCCGGGGAAAAACGCCTGAACCACCGCGCCGCACCGGTCCGCCCAGCGTCCGAGTGCATAGGGGCGGCCCGAGAGCACGACCAGGACGACCGGCGTTTCGGATGCCAGCGCCTTGTCCAGCAACGCGCCCTGCGCGTCGGGAAGTTCGAGGTCCGCGGCATCGCAGCCCTCACCCGAGGTGCCGCGCCCGAACAGCCCCGACCGGTCGCCGACCGCGACCACACACAGCTCGGCCGCCACCGGATCGTCCACGAATTCCACGTCCGGCAGCTCCGCGCGCAGCGCTTCGAGCAGCGTCGGCACGGCGACCCCCATCGGGACCTCGGGGTGGTCCAGGAGAACGTGGCGGGGGAACGTGTAACAGCCGAGCATGGCCGCCGGGTCGTCGGCGAGCGGGCCGACAACCGCGATCCGCCGCGCTTCGGGGGCGAGCGGCAGCGTGCCGTCGTTGGACAGCAGGACGACCGACTCCTCCGCCAACCGCCGTGCCAGTAGCCGCATGTGGGGTGGATCGAGATCGACCGGAGCCGATGATGCCGCGGGCGGCGCCCAGTCGGGATCCAGCAGCCCCAACTCGCACTTCTGCGTCAGAACGCGCAGCGCCGCCCGGTCCACCAGCTCCTCGTCGAGGGGCCCCGCCCCCAGGCACCGAACCGCCGGCAGTTCCACGTCCACTCCCGCCGCGAGCGCGAGCGCCGCCGCTCCCGCCGGGGAGTCCACGAGTTGGTGCGCCGTCTCCAGGAAGGACACGCCGAAGTAGTCGGAGACGACGGTTCCCGTGAAATCCCAGTCGTCCCGGAGGAGTTCGGTGAGCAGCTGACGGTGCGCGTGCGCGGGCAACCCGTCGATGTCGTTGTACGCCGCCATCACGGACCGCGCGCCACCGTCCCGCAAGGCCATCTCGAACGGCGGCAGGATGACGTCCGCCAGTTCGCGCGGGCCGATCGACGCGGGCGCGTGGTTGCGGGCACCGCGCGAGGCGGAGTACCCGGCGAAGTGCTTGAGCGTGGCGACGATGCCCGCCTCCTCAAGGCCCTGTACGTACGCGGTGCCGACGGTCGCCACGAGGTAGGGGTCCTCGCTGATCGACTCCTCCGTGCGGCCCCAGCGCGGATCCCGTACGACGTCGAGAACGGGAGCCAGCCCCTGATGTGCGCCGACCGACCTCATCGAGGCCCCGATCGCCGACGCCATCTCCTTCACCAGCGCCGGGTGAAAACTCGCACCCCAGGCGAGCGGCGTGGGAAAGATCGTGGCCTGCCAGGCCGTGAAGCCGGTGAGGCACTCTTCGTGCGCGAGGGCCGGCAGCCGGAAGCGGTTCGCGCCGCGGACGCGTTCCTGGAGGGAGGCCAGACGGGCGACGCCCTCGGCCGGTTCGACCGGTGACGTGCCGAAGGGGCGGGTCAGCTGGCCGAGGCCGTGGGGGAGCAGCTCGGTGAGGTCCACGTCCTCGGACAGGGCGTGCTGCAGCGGCGCCATGTCCCCGCCCGGGGTCTCGTCCGAGCCGGGCCAGACGCCGTAGAGCTGCGCGATCTTCTCCTGCGGGGTCATGCGGGCGAGCAGATCGGCGGCGCGGACGCCTGCGGGCAGAGCGGGGTCCTGCCAAGGGGGGATCATGTAACTCCTCACATCCGTAAGGGGATCTAGGGGATTCGTCCGCCAGGGTTCGGGTCAGCCCTTGGTCGCGCCGAGTGTGATGCCGCCGATCAGCTGGCGTTCGGCGACCGCGTAGAAGGCCAGGGCGGGTGCCATGGCGAGGACCAGGTACGCGAAGATGCGGGCCACATCGGAGGCGTACTGACCCTGGAACTGCTGGATGCCGACCGGGATCGTCCACCAGGTGGGTTCGCTGAAGACGAGCAGCGGGAGCAGGAAGTTGTTCCAGCTCCCCACGATGGCGAGGACGGAGACAGTGCCGAGCGCCGGGCGTGCCAGCGGCAGCAGGATGCGCCAGAAGAAACCGAAGGACGAGCATCCGTCGATCGTCGCGGCCTCCTCCAGTTCCCCGGGTATCTCCCGGAAGAAGCCGCGCAGGATGACGATCGTCAGGGGCAGCCCGAAGGCCGCCTGGGGCAGGATCACGCCCCACGGGTTGTCGAGGAGCCCGAAAGAGCGCAGCAGGATGAACAGCGGCAGGATCGCCACCGCGAAGGGGAACATCAGCCCCATCGTGAAGAGGGTGAACAGCAACTCCCGTCCCCGGAAGGCGAACCGGGCCAGCGCGTACGCGGCGAGCGCCGCCGCCCCCACCGTCAGCAGGGCGGTGGCCAGAGCGATCACGGTGCTGCTGCCGACGGCCCGCCAGAACGCGCCCGAGCCGAGCAGTGACGTGTAGTTCGAGGTCACCCACGGGTCCGGAAGGCCGAAGGTGTTGCGGGAGAGCTGGTCGGTCGATTTGAAACCGGAGACGAGGGCGTACAGGAGTGGAGTGACCATGAACACTCCGACCAGCCACAGGACCACGTACACGGGGGCGGCTCGGAGCCTCCGGCGGCGTACGACGCTCCTCGGCACGCTCGTCTTCGGCGTGCCGGTCTTTCGGGTGCTCGCCTTTCGCGCGCTCGTCTTCGCAACCGCGCTCATCGGTTACCTCGCATGGTGGTGATGGCTCCTTCGGTGTCGCGGCGCAGCACGAAGCGCTGGTAGGCGAGGGCGAAGACGAGGCTGATCAGGAACATCGCCACGCTGATGGCGCTGGCGTAGCCCATCTGGTAGCGCTTGAAGCCGTACTGGAAGAGGCTGATGACCATGGTCTCGGAGGCGTGGTCGGGACCGCCCGCCGTGATCACCCACACCAGGTCGAAGAGCTGGATGGCGCCGATCACGGCCAGGAAGACGCTGATGCGGAGCGTCGGCGCGAGCAGCGGCAGCGTGATGTGGCGGAAGCGCTGCCAGGTGCTCGCCCCGTCGATGCGCGCCGCCTCGTGCAGCTCGGCCGGGATGCCCTGCAGGCCCGCCAGGTAGAGCATCATGTGGAAGCCGAAGTACTTCCACGTCATCACGAGGAACAGCGTGGGCAGCACGGTGTCCTGGCCTGCGAACCAGTCTCCGCCCAGCCCGGTGAGCCCGACCGCGTCGAGGACCTTGTCGGCGAGCCCCTCGTCCGGCGCGAAGATCATGCTGAACAGCACGCCGGTGATGACCTCGGACAGGATGTACGGCGCGAAGAACAGCATCCGGTAGACGGCCCGGCCGCGCAGCCTCTGGTTGAGCAGCACGGCCATGGCGAGCGCGAACGGCAGCTGGAGGACGATGGAGAACGCGATGAGCAGGAATCCGCGCCACAGGTCACCCAGGAAGACCGGGTCGTCGAAGAGCCGGGTGTAGTTGTCGAACCCCACGCTGTCCGTGGGCGTCCCGAATCCGCCCCAGTCGAAGAAGCTGATGTAGAACGCGTAGCCCATCGGCACCAGCACGAGCAGGCCGAACAGGACGAGGGCCGGGATGGTGAAGACGATGGCCCCCAGCCAGGCGCGCAGGCGGTGCAGGGCGGGCGGCCGGGTCGCCGGGACGGGTGAGCCGGGCGCCGGACCAGGGGACTTGCCGAGGCCCGGCGCGTACGTCGATGTCGATGTGGTCGAGTGAGTCATCGACGGCCGCTAGCCCTCGCTCTTGGCGACCTGCGTGACCGAACGCGTCACCTGCTCGGGCGACTTGGAGCCCGCGATGAGCGCGGCGACGCTGTCGTTGATCTCCTGACCGACCGCGGGGGCGTAGGCCTGGTCGAGGTAGAGCTGGAAGCCGGTGGCGTCGCCGAGCGCGGCCGAGACGGCAATGAGGTTGGGGTCCGTCAACGCACCCTGCGCGGCCTTGGACACCGGCACAAGACCGGTCTCCTTGACGAGCTTCTCCGCGAACTCCTTCTCCGCGAAGAACTTCAGGAACTCCACCGCGGCGTCCGGCGCCCCCTTGCGCACCGCGTGGCCGTTGCTCCCGCCGAACACCTCGGTGAGCGCTCCCTTGCCGCCCTCCACGGCGGGGAAGGAGAAGAAGCCGAGGTCCTTGCCGAGGCCCTTGCCCGCATCCGCCTGGACGACCGGCGCCCACTGTCCCATCAGCTCCATGGCCGCCTTGCCGTTGCCCACCGCGGCCGCCTCACCGGTGGGCGTGGAGTAGGCGGCGCCGAGGAAGCCCTTCTGGAAGGGTTTCAGGGCGACAAGTTCCTCGACGTGCGCGCCGGCCTTGACGAAGTCCTCGCCGGTGAAGTCGGCATCGTCCGCGGCCTTCTGCATCGCGTCGAGCCCGGCGACCCGCATCGAGAGGTACGCCCAGTAGTACATGCCCGGCCACTTCTCCTTGCCGGCCAGCGCGATGGGCGTGATCCCCTCGTCCTTGAGGGCCTTGACGGCGTCGAGGTAGCCGGACCAGGTGGTGGGCGGTGTGTCGATGCCGGCCTGTTTGAAGAGCGCCTTGTTGTACCAGAAGCCGACCATGCCGACGTCGAAGGGGACGGCGTACATCTTGTCGTCCAACCGGAACGGCGCCACCGAGGCAGGCAGGAAGTCCTTCGTCCAGGAGGAGACCTTGTCCGTCAGGTCCTCGACCAGACCGGCGTCGATCTGCTGCTCGAGCACACCGCCGCCCCAGGTGTGGAAGATGTCCGGCAGCTTCCCCGAGGCGGTCTGCGCGGTCATCTTGGACTTGTACGCCTCGTTCTCCAGCGTCACGATCTTGATCTTCACGTCGGGATGCGCGGCCTCGAACTCCTTGGCCCGCTGGGCCCACAGCTTCTTCGCGGGCTGGGTGGTGGTGATGTTCCACCACTCGATCTCCGTCTTGCCGGAGCTGTTCCCGCCGTCCGAGGAACCGCACGCGCTCAGGGCGGCCGCCCCCAGGCCGGTCGCCGCGGAGGCCGCCAGGAACCCGCGGCGGGAGAGTGAGGTGTTGCCCAACGCTCGCATCGCACACCTTCCGGAAGAGAGCCCGAAAATTATCGGTCAGGTGCGCACGGAAGTTACGGGCGCGGCGACGGGTATGTCAACGCTCCTGACAAATATCGGAATTATCGAGACCCGGGGGGCGAGACCGGGGAGATCGGCAGGCGCCCCAGGTTCGTCAGGAACGTCGGAGATGCCGGGCGAACGGCGCCGTGCTCGCCCGTACGACAAGCTCGGTGGCGAGCTCGACCCTCGGGGACACGGGCTCCTCGCCCGCGGCGAGCCGCAGCACCGTACGGGTCGCCAACTTGCCCATCTCCGCGAGAGGTTGACGCACGGTCGTGAGAGGCGGCGCCGACCAGCGGACCTCCGGCAGGTCGTCGAACCCCACGACGCTCAGGTCCTCCGGCACCCGGAGCCCGCGGCGTCGCAACGCCTCGATCGCGCCGAGCGCCATCTGGTCGCTCGCGGCGAACAGGGCGGTGGGCGGCTCGTCCAGGTCGAGCAGGGCGTTGCAGCCGTCGAAGCCGGACGCGTGGTAGAAGTCGCCCGGCACGATCAACGCGTCGTCGACCGCGATGTCCGCGCCTTCGAGAGCCGCGCGGTAGCCGTCGAGCCGGGCCCGCGAGCACAGCAACCGCTGGGGCCCGGCGACGAGGCCGATCCTGCGGTGGCCCAGGCCGAGCAGGTGTTCCGTCGCGGCCATGCCGCCCGCCCAGTTGGCCGCGCCGACGGTCGGCGCGTCCAGGGAGGGCGAACCCGCCGGGTCGACGACGACGAGCGGGACACCGAGCCGCCGCAGTTCCTCGTGCATACGGGGTTCGAGGACGGAGGTCACGAGGATCACACCGTCCGACGCGCGGGTGCGCAGATTGGTCATCCACTGCCGCGCCGAGCCCGACGCGCCGTGGATGGCGGACACGACCGTGCCCACACCCGAGGCGTGCGCGACTTCCTCCACCCCCCGGATGATCTCCACGGCCCAAGGGCTGTCGAGGTCGTTGAAGACCAGGTCGATGAGAACCGCCCGGCCGCCCGGCGGGGAGGACTTGCGCTGGTAGCCGTGGTGTCTGAGCAGGTCCTCGATCCGGGCCCGGGTTTCCGGCGACACGTCGGAGCGGCCGTTGACGACACGCGACACAGTGGGCACCGAGACCCCGGCCTGCCGGGCGATCTCGGTGATGGTCACCTTGCTCTTGGTGCTCTCCCGGGCCACGCGCCCACCTCCGTTGCCGAAATCTTGCAGCAGTCTTCCGGAAAACCCGGGTCGGCGTGAAGGCTACAGGGGCCCGGGGTGGCCTGTGTCAGTCCGCCCGGGCGGCGGCGTGTGCGACGAAGACAGACACTCCACGGCCAAGGAGGCCCCAACCGGGTCGCTGTCCCGACGGCTGTCCCGACGGCGGTCGGACGATCACCATCGGCCCTGATCGGCACCCACCGAATCGAACCGCCACCTGTGCACCCCCCGCGTCACCAACTCCCCGTCCGGCTCAGGCAGTTCGGGAAGGTCGGCGTCGTACGGAGCATCCCACCAGGTGATGACCAGGACGCGGTCCTGCGGTGCCCGGAAGGTCTCCCGGCGCAGGGGCCTCACGGTGAGGTCCTGCGCCCGGACCCAGGCCAGAAGCTCCTCGCCCCGGCCTGCCACCGCCCGCGCCTCCCACATCAACGCGACCGTCACGAGTACAGGTTCTCCTTGCTCACCGCATGCACGTGATCATGCGTGTGCCCAGGGACGTGCGGCTCCGTCACCGGCAGCGAGGAGTCCGCCGACAGATCCCAGTCGGAGGCGGCCCGGTTCCGCGCCACCATCTCCGCGCCGAGCGCCGCCACCATCGCCCCGTTGTCCGTGCACAACTTCGGCCGAGGTACGCGCAGTTGGAGCCCGGCAGCCTCGCAGCGCTCCTGCGCGAGTGCCCGCAGCCGCGAGTTGGCCGCGACACCTCCGCCGATCATCAGATGCTCGACACCCTCGTCCTTGCACGCCCGCACGGCCTTACGCGTCAGCACATCCACCACCGCCTCCTGGAAGGAGGCCGCCACATCCCGCACCGGAACCTCCTCACCTGCCGCCCGCTTGGCCTCGATCCAGCGCGCCACGGCCGTCTTCAGCCCCGAGAAGGAGAAGTCGTACGCCGCATCGCGCGGCCCGGTCAGCCCGCGCGGGAACGCGATCGCCTCCGGGTCGCCCTCGCGCGCGTACCGGTCGATGACCGGACCGCCCGGGAACCCCAGATCCAGCACCCGCGCGATCTTGTCGAAGGCCTCGCCCGCCGCGTCGTCGATGGTCGCGCCCAGAGGCCGTACGTCGGAGGTGACGTCCGAGGAGAGCAGCAGAGACGAGTGGCCGCCGGACACCAGCAACGCCATGGTCGGCTCCGGCAGCGCCCCATGTTCCAGCTGGTCGACGCAAATGTGCGAGGCCAGGTGATTGACGCCGTACAACGGCTTGCCCAGCGCGTAGGCGTACGCCTTCGCCGCCGAAACACCCACGAGCAGCGCGCCCGCGAGCCCCGGACCGGCCGTGACGGCGATCCCGTCCAGGTCCCTCGCGCTCACCCCCGCCTGCTTCAGCGCCCGGTCGATGGTCGGCACCATCGCCTCCAGGTGCGCGCGGGACGCGACCTCCGGTACGACGCCGCCGAAGCGCGCGTGCTCGTCGACGCTCGACGCGACCGCGTCCGCCAGCAGGGTGTTGCCGCGGACGATGCCGACGCCGGTCTCGTCGCAGGAGGTCTCGATGCCGAGTACGAGAGGCTCGTCGCGTGAGTCAGCCATGGGTCTCGGTTCCTTGCACTGAGGTTGAGGGATCTTGCAGGCGCATCACGAGCGCGTCGACGTTGCCCGGCTGGTAGTAACCGCGCCGGAAGCCGATCGGCTCGAAGCCGAAGCGCTCGTACAGCTTCTGGGCGCGGATGTTGTCGATCCGGCACTCGAGCATCACCTCGGCACACTCGAAGGCGGTCGCGGCCCGCAGCAGCTCGGTCAGTATCAGCGCACCGACTCCGGTACCCCACTGATCACGAGCGACGGCGATGGTCTGTACGTCGCCCACATCCGCTGAGGCGGCGAGTCCCCCGTACCCGACGATCCGATCGCCGGCTTCCGCCACGACATACCGCTTCGTCGCCGTCGGCCCCCGGGAATGGGCCAGTTCGGACCAGAACATGCCCCTCGACCAGGCGTCCTCCGGGAAGAGGGCCTTCTCCAGCTCCAGTACGGGATCGATGTCCCACCAGCGCATCTCGCGCAGCACGGGAGTCACTTGGGGGTGACCACCTTGTAGTTCTTGGGCACCTGGGCGTCGGGGCGGCGCAGATAGAGCGGCCGGGGGGCGGGGAGTTCCTCGCCCTTCGCCAGCTTCTCGGCCGCAAGGGAGGCGAGCGCCGACGCCGAGACGTTCTCGGGCTCGTACACGTCCGGGAAGGTGTCGGGGTAGAGCAGCGCCCCCGCGCCGACCGAGGGCAGACCGGCGACCGCGTCGGCGATCTCGGCGGGCCGGTCCACGGCGGGCCCGCTGACGCGCGTACGGGAATCGGCGTACCGCGCCCAGTAGACCTCTTTGCGCCGCGCGTCGGTCGCCACGACGAAGGGGCCCTGCATGTCGGCCGCGTACGCGAGTCCGTCGAGCGTGCACAGTCCGTACACGGGAACGCCCAGCGCGAGCCCGAAGGTGTCGGCGGTCATCAGGCCGACCCGCAGCCCCGTGTACGGGCCGGGTCCCACGCCCGCGACGATGCCGGTGACGGCGTCGAGCCGCAGCCCGGCCTCGGTGAGCACCCGGTCGACGGCGGGCAGCAACAACTCTCCGTGCCGACGCGCGTCCACCTGACTCGACGAGGCGACGACGGACGTCCCGTCATGCAGGGCGACGGTGACGGCGGGAGTGGCGGTATCCAGAGCGAGCAAGAGCACGCGAACAGCCTACGGCTCCCGAGGCGAAGGCACCGTCGCCCAGGTCCCACGTGCCCCTGCTGCTACCGTCACCTCAACTGTCACATTGACACGTATGTCGTACGAGAGGTGGGCCCCAAGGTGGCTAGGAGCAGCTCGGGATTCGTGGCCGGGCTCACCGTGGCGGCGATCGCCGCAGTCGGCTTCCTCGCCTATCAGGCGTCCGCCAACGTGCCGGACACACTGGGCGCACCGGCTCGGCCCGCGTCGTCTCCCACGGCCTCCGCCCCGTCCCCGCGCGCCGAGTCGAACGCGGCGGCGCTGCCCGGCCGGTCCGGCACCGGCCGCCGGGTCGTGTACTCGGTGCAGGCCGACCGGGTCTGGCTGGTCGCCGCGAACGACAAGGTGCGCCGCACCTTCGCGGTCACCCCCGGCACGGTCGCCCCCGCGCCCGACACGTACGCCGTCACCTCTCGCTCCGGCTCCATCACCGGCTCCGACGGCGTGGCCGTCGAACACGTGGTCCGCTTCGCGAACGTGGACGGCACGACGATCGGCTTCAGCGCGGCGGTGGACGGGTCGACCTCCGCCCCCGACCCCGGGAAGAAGCTGGGCGGGATTCGGGAATCCCGGGCGGACGGGGACGCGATGTGGGAGTTCGCGACGGTCGGCACGAAGGTTGTCGTGGTGGCGTAGCACCTCCCCCACGGCGGCATGGGGGACCGCGCCCTTCGGGGGCGCGGGGAACTGCGCGACAAGCCACAACGGACCCGCAGCCGCGATACGACGTGTCACCCCCCTTGCGGGGGTCTGGGACGTAGCCCCAGTTTCGGGAAGGGGCGGGGCTGGGGAAAGAAACCCCTGCTTACGCAGCCTCGCGATGCTGTCGCCCCTCCGCCACGGGCGCCCGCGGCGCAGGCGCCGGGTCCCGCGGCGGCGTAGACACAACGCGGGCGGCGGCGCAAGCCGCGAGCAGCTCGCGCACCGAAACCACGCCGGCTTCCGCAGGAACTACCGCGTCACGATCCGAAGTCGACATGGCCGCCTCCTGGGGCTCCGGGAGCAGACGTAGTTAGGTAACCCTAACCAACACCGGTACCCATCTGAACACGCCGAAGCCACCCCACGCAACCTCTTGCCGACGCCATGTCGGAACGTTACGAAACCCGGCCCTCAAGGCTCGCCTCAAGCCGAGAGCACACTCAGGTCCACGGCCACCCACCGCTCCCCCACCCCGCGGAGCACCACATGCCGGACCTCGTCCGTGGTGTCCCCCACCGCCCGGTGGATGAACACATGCAGCCGTTCCTCGGTCAGCTCCTCGACCTTCCCCTCGCCCCACTCCACGACGATCACCGAATCGGTCAGCGAGACATCGAGGTCGAGATCCTCCATCTCGTCCAGCCCGCCACCCAGGCGGTACGCGTCGACGTGGACGAGTGGCGGCCCGTCACCGAGAGACGGATGCACACGGGCGATCACGAAGGTGGGGGACGTGACCGCACCCCGTACGCCCAGCCCCTCGCCGAGCCCACGGGTCAACGTCGTCTTGCCCGCGCCCAGCTCCCCGGTGAGCATCACCAGGTCACCGGGGCGCAGCAGCTTGGCCAGGCGGCGGCCCAACTCCTGCATCTGTTCGGGGGAGTTGACGGTGAGCCGGGCGGTGACACCATCGGGCGCCGAGAGGTGCGACGTTGCGCGTTCTTTCATCGTCACTCACTTGCAGTAGTACTGTGGTCACGTCCCGCAAGGGGCTGGTCCGGGCTGGACCGCAGCCGAAGGCTGGAAGCCGCCTCCGTCAGGAGGTAGCGGAGTCACAGCCCCCCACGTTAGCGGTGGTGGGCATCGCCCCCGTTCGGGCGAGCAGATCAGCGAGGCGGTCGGTGACGACTGCCGGGTGCTCCAGCATCACCAGGTGCCCGGCGTCCGGCACCAGTACCAACTCCGCCTCCGGCAAGACGTCCGCGATCGCCTCGCTGTGCTCGCTCGGCGTGACGAGGTCCTTGACGCCGGACAACACGAGGACGGGCAGTTCGGCGAAGTACGCCAGCGCCTCCGTCTTGTCGTGGTCGGTGAACGCCGGATAGAACTCGGCGACCACATCGATCGGCGTGCCCTCGATCAGCCGCTCGGCGAACCGCGCGACCGCCGGGTCGACGTCCCTGGAAGCGAACGAGTACCGCTTGATGATCCCGGCGAACAGGTCGGCCGTGGCCCGCCGCCCCTTCTCCACCAGCTCGGCCCGCTGCCCCAGCGCCTTCAGTACGCCGGGCAGCACGCGCCGCACCGCGTTGACCCCCGCAACCGGAAGCCCGAAGTTGACCTCGCCGAGGTTCCCCGACGACGTACCGACGAGCCCGACACCGACCACCCGCTCACGGATGAGGTCGGGGTACTGGTCGGCAAGCGCCATCACCGTCATTCCGCCCATCGAGTGCCCGATGAGCACGAGCGGACCCTCCGGTGCGGCCGCGTCGATCACGGCTTTCAGATCGCGGCCGAGCTGATCGATGTCGAGCGGCACACCGCCCTGGACCTGTGCCACACCGCGTCCGGAGCGGCCGTGGCTGCGCTGGTCCCAGTGGACTGTGCGTACGACACCGCGCAGGGCGGCGCGTTGGAAGTGCCAGGAGTCCTGGCTGAGGCAGTAACCGTGGCTGAAGACGACGGTGACGGGAGCCGGGGCCTTGCGGCCGAACAGTCTGCGGCGGCGAGGGGTGAGCGTGGCGTCCTGCTCCACGTCGTCGATCTCGTAGTAGATCTCCGTGCCGTCGTCCGCGGTCGCCGTGCCGGGCATGCCGCGCAGCGCGCCGTACGGACCTGCCGAGTCGAGGGCGAGCCGGGCCTTCTTGCGCATGCCGCGGCCGACGGTGAGCCGCTCGATCGCGACTCCGGCGGCGGCGCCTGCGGCGACGACGCCTATCGCGGTGCCGACGATGCCCGCCCTACGCCAGTTCCCGGCGCTCCCCGCGGCGGAGGCCACCGAGGCGACGGCCTCCGCCCTGCTCTCGCTCACGTACCGCTCCTCTTCGCAGGTGTGTGGTCCGGGGGCCGTCCCCCGAAGGCTGCGTACCCGTCTCGTGTGTCATTCACCTGGTTCCTCCGAGAGTGCCCCGGATCGTCCACACGGTCGGGTAAGCTGACTGCCGTGCGTTGCGAGAACCAAGCGCATACGCCGTGCTGATCGAGAACCAAGACAGCACATGCACCTCCAAGCTTTGCGGGACAAACCGGGCTGGTTTCAACCCGGCTGGTGTTGATCGTGGAAGACCTGTCGGGTCGCTGACCCGCAGGCAGCGTGAGCCAGGGGTCCCCCTGCTTCAGCGGGGGGAGGATTCAATATTCACGTAGACGCGCGGCACACGGGTTCCGATCCGGGTCACGATTTCATAGGCGATCGTGCCTGCCGCCTGGGCCCAGTCCTCGGCGGTCGGCTCACCTTCATCGCCCGGCCCGAACAGCACCACGCGTTCCCCCACCGCCGGCTGGTCCCCGCCGAGATCGACGGCGAACTGGTCCATCGCGACCCGCCCCGCCACCGTCCGCCACTTGCCGCCGGCCAGGACGGGCCCGGTGCCGGAGGCGTGGCGTGGGATCCCGTCCGCGTACCCCACGGGCACCAGGCCGAGGGTCGTGTCGCCCGGCGTGACGTAGTGATGCCCGTAACTGACGCCGTGCCCCGCCGGAACGCGCTTCACCAGCGCGAGCGAGGCCGACAGCGTCATCACCGGCCGCAGCCCCAGCTCGGCCGCGGTGCCGAGGGCGGGGCTGGGCGAAATGCCGTACGTCGCGATTCCGGTCCGTACGAGATCGAAGTGGGACTCCGGAAGCGTGAGCGTGGCGGGCGAGTTGGCGATATGTCGCACTTCTGGCTGTATGCCCTGCTTTTCCGCGTACGTCACCATCTCGCGGAAGGCGGTGAGTTGGGCCCCGATGGAGGGATGCCCCGGCTCATCGGCACAGGCGAAATGCGACCAGAGCCCCGTGACCCGGACCAGTCCCTCGGCCTCGGCACGCAGGGCTGCCGCGACCAACTCGGGCCAGTCACCCGGCTGACACCCGTTGCGCCCGAGTCCGGTGTCGGCCTTGAGCTGAACTCGAGCCGTACGTCCCGCGGCGCGCGCGGCCTCGACGGCTTCCCGCAAGGCCCAGAGCCCGCTGATCCCCAGGTCCACGTCGGCCTCGACGGCCTCCCGCCAAGGTCCGCCGGGCGTCCACAGCCAGCACATGATCCGCCCCCGCAGCCCCGCTTCGCGCAGAGCCAGGGCCTCCTCGGGCGTGGCCGTCCCCAGCCAGCCGGCCCCCGCGTCGAGCGCCGCCCGGGCACACCGCACTGCCCCGTGGCCATACGCGTCGGATTTCACCACCGCCATCAGGGCGGCATCCGGTGCGTAGGCGCGCAGGGTCCCCACATTGGCCGCAAGGGCGGCCAGATCGATCTCGGCGCGGGCACGCGCGGACGCTGTCTCATTCATTGCGCCCAGTGTCTCAGAGCCCACCGACACGCCCGCCGAGCCCGTACCGCTGTGAGCACCGGGCTCGCCCGAGGTACCGAGCCGGCGCACGCGAGGCCGCCGCGTACGCGAGACTCGGCGTATGCGAAGTGCGTTCGGAGTGGAAACGGTGCGGGCGGCCGAGCGGGAGTTGATGGCGCGGCTTCCGGAGGGGGCGCTCATGCAGCGGGCGGCGGCCGGACTGGCCGCGGCCTGTGCGGAGTTGATGGGGCGGGTGTACGGCCGCCGGGTCGTCCTGCTCGTGGGCAGCGGGGACAACGGCGGAGACGCCCTGTACGCGGGAGCCCGCCTCGCCCGCCGCGGCGCGGGCGTCACGGCCGCACTGCTGTCCCCCGAGCGAACCCATCCCGGCGGCCTGGCGGCGCTGCGCCGGGCAGGCGGCAGCGTACAGTCCACCCAGCACGACGAAGGCGACACAGCAGTCGAGCGGGCGATCCGTTCCGCCGATCTCGTCGTCGACGGAATCGTCGGGATCGGCGGCAAGGGCGGACTGCGCCCCGACGCCGCCTCCCTGGCCGAGCTGGCCGAGTCCTCCCGCGCCGCCGTCGTCGCCGTGGATCTGCCGAGCGGTGTCGAGGCGGACACCGGCGAGGTACGCGGCGCGGCGATCCATGCCGACCTGACCGTGACCTTCGGCACGCACAAGCCGGGGCTGCTGATCGATCCGGCACGGGAGTACGCAGGTTCGGTGCGGCTAGTGGACATCGGGCTCTCGCTGCCCGACGAGGCCGAGGCGGAGGCACTGCAACATGCCGATGTGGCGGCGCTGTTGCCTGCTCCGGGTGCCGAGAGCGACAAGTACCGGCGCGGCGTCGTGGGGATCGCCGCCGGGTCCTCGCGGTATCCCGGGGCGGCCGTACTCGCCGTGGCGGGCGCGCTGCGGGGCGGAGCCGGGGCCGTACGGTACGTCGGTCCCGCCGGGGACGCGGTGATCGCCCGCTTCCCCGAAACGCTCGTCTCGGACCAGGGCCCGAAACGGGCCGGGCGGGTGCAGGCCTGGGTCGTGGGGCCGGGGGCCGGCGACGACGCGCAGAGTGTGGCGGAGGTGCTCGCCCAGGACGTACCCGTCCTCGTGGACGCGGACGGCCTCCGGCTCGCGGACCGGGATCTCGTACGGGCCCGGAAGGCGCCCACGCTGATGACGCCTCATGCCGGTGAGGCCGCCGCGTTGCTCGGTGTCTCGCGGGAGTCGGTCGAGGCGGCGCGGTTGCAGTCCGTGCGGGAGCTGTCGGAGCGGTACGTGGCGACGGTGTTGCTGAAAGGCTCGACCACGTTGGTGGCTTCGCCCGGGGGTGGGCCGGTCCGGGTCAACTCGACGGGGACGTCCTGGCTGGCCACGGCGGGCAGCGGGGACGTGTTGTCGGGGCTCGCCGGATCACTGCTGGCCTCGGGGCTGAGCGCCCTGGACGCCGGGAGCGTGGCGGCGTACCTCCACGGGCTTGCGGGGCGGTTCGCGGCGGACGGGGCGCCCGTGGGCGCGCACGACGTGTCCGAGTCGATCCGCTCCGCATGGCGGGATGTCATGAGCTGAGGCGGCGCGGACCTCTACCCCTCCGCGACGACCACCGCCGAAGCCACGCCCGCGTCATGGCTCAGCGACACATGCCACGACCGGACCCCCAGCTCGGCCGCCCGCGCGGCGACCGTCCCCGTCACCTGCAGCCTCGGCTGCCCGCTGTCCTCGACGACCACCTCCGCGTCCGTCCAGTACAGCCCGCTCGGTGCCCCCAGCGCCTTGGCAAGTGCCTCCTTCGCCGCGAACCGGGCCGCGAGTGACGCAACCCCGCGCCGCTCGCCACTTGGCAGGTGCAACTCCCGCTCCACGAAAAGCCGTTCGGCCAGCCCGGGCGTCCGCCGCAGCGACGCCGCGAACCGCTCGATCTCGGCGACATCGATTCCCACCCCGATGATCACGATGCCACTCCCATGGGGCCGTAACCCACGACTGCGCACATGCGCGGCAGCTTATGCCTCCGGCGGTTGGGTGGGAGCGCCTACCGGGCTGGTGGGTTCGGTTTGTTGGCGACTGCGGGTCCGTCGCGACGCCGCACCCGAAACCGTTCAAGTCAGCGCTCAGCGCCCCCGCTCGACCCGCTCGATCGCTTCCTGCACCAGCTCCAGGTACTCGACTTCCTCGCAGCGCGGCTTGCTGCCCATCTCGTACAGGTCGATGCAGTCGTAGAGGTACTCCCCCAAGTCCTCGTCCGGCAGATCTGCCGCCAGCTCGCTGCTCACGCGCCCCTCGAAGTCCGCGTCTGCACGCGCCGATCTCCACCGCACAGCATCACGAATACGCATGGCCACAGCCACCCCCAACCCCCAGGACCCGCCGGAAGGCGGCTCGCTCCCGGCTGCCCGGACCGTATCCCCACCGACCCCGCAGGTCCATACCTTCCCCACAACTTGTCCACAGCCGGACGTGACGGACCCCACCCGCCGCTGCGCCTCTGCTCCCGTAACAATGGACTGTGATCTCTTCGGTCTCCATGTCGCCGCGGAGCGCCCACCGGTCCAGGCCGGAGGCGACTCCCTACGTCGACCTCACCCGTGCCGAGTGGAGCGCGCTCCGCGAGAAGACGCCGCTCCCGCTGACCGCCGACGAGGTCGAGAAGCTGCGCGGTCT
Organism: Streptomyces sp. NPDC006365; assembly: GCF_042870755.1. Classification (NCBI taxonomy): domain Bacteria; kingdom Bacillati; phylum Actinomycetota; class Actinomycetes; order Kitasatosporales; family Streptomycetaceae; genus Streptomyces; species Streptomyces sp. NPDC006365. The sequence goes on along the minus strand of NZ_JBIAHS010000031.1, from coordinate 15,408 downwards.
GGGCGATGTCATCGACCTCGACGAGGTACGCGACATCTACCTCCCGCTGTCCCGGCTGCTGAACCTGTACGTCAAGGCCACGGACGGACTGCGCGGCGCCCTGAACACGTTCCTCGGCGAGCAGGGCTCGCAGTCCGGGACGCCGTTCGTCATAGGGGTCGCCGGCTCCGTGGCGGTCGGCAAGTCGACCGTCGCCCGTCTCCTCCAGGCCCTGCTGTCCCGCTGGCCCGAGCATCCGCGCGTCGAGCTGGTCACCACGGACGGTTTTCTACTGCCGACCAAGGAGCTCCAGGCGCGGGGCCTGATGTCGCGCAAGGGCTTCCCGGAGTCGTACGACCGACGCGCCCTGACCCGTTTCGTCGCGGACATCAAGGCCGGCAAGGACGAGGTCACCGCGCCCGTCTACTCCCACCTGATCTACGACATCGTGCCGGGCAAGCGGCTCACCGTGCGCCGCCCGGACATCCTGATCGTCGAGGGCCTGAACGTCCTGCAACCCGCCCTGCCCGGCAAGGACGGCCGCACCCGCGTGGGTCTCGCCGACTACTTCGACTTCAGCGTCTACGTCGATGCCCGGCCCGAGGACATCGAGCACTGGTACCTGAACCGATTCCGCAGGCTCCGCGAGACGGCCTTCCAGAACCCGTCCTCGTACTTCCGCAAGTACACCCAGGTCTCCGAGGAGGAGGCGCTGGACTACGCCCGTACGATGTGGCGGACGATCAACAAGGTCAATCTGCTGGAGAACGTGGCCCCCACGCGTGGCCGCGCGACCCTCGTCCTGCGCAAGGGCCCCGATCACAAGGTGCAGCGTCTGAGTCTGCGCAAGCTGTAACCGGGCCCGGATACGCTGCCGAAATGCTGCATCTGCGCCTGATCACGCCGTCCGACAAGACGGACGACGTGGTCCGCCTGATCGGGAACACCGTCGGCACCACGCATCTCGTCGTGATGCAGGGCGCCGCCCGCAACCCCGCCGGGGACGTCGTGATGTGCGATGTGGCGCGCGAGGCCGGCGACGAACTGCTTGGCGAGCTGCGGGCGTTGGAAATCGACAAGTGCGGCTCCATCGCCATCGAGAACATCGTTCTCTCGTTGTCGGAGCGCGCCGACAAGGCGCGCGACGACGCGCCGGGCGAGGGCGCGGACGCGGTCCTGTGGGAGCACCTGGCGGACGCGACCCACGAGGAGTCGACGCTCTCGGTCACGTACGTCGCCTTCATCACACTGGCCACGATGATCGCGGCCTGCGGTGTGGTCCTCGACAACGCGATCCTGATCGTGGGCGCGATGGCGGTGGGCCCGGAGTTCGGGCCGCTGGCCGGCCTGTGCACGGCGCTGGTGCGGCGCGCCCCGCGGCTGGCGCTGCGATCGGCGATGGCACTGCTCGTGGGCTTCGCCTTCGCGATGGCGGTGACGGTCGTCTTCAGTTACTTCATGGACTCGATCGAGCTCTTCAGCAGGGAACGGCTGGACAGCGAGCGGCCCAACACGGCCTTCGTCTACGCCCCCGACTGGTTCTCGTTCATCGTGGCCGTCCTCGCGGGCATCGCCGGCACCCTCTCGCTGACCTCCGCCAAGTCAGGCCTCCTGGTCGGCGTCGCCATCTCCGTGACGACGGTCCCGGCCGCCGCCAACGCGGCGGTGGCCCTGAGCTACGGAGACACAGAGCAGACGGTGGGCTCGACCGAGCAGCTCCTCCTGAACCTGCTCGGCATCATCCTCGCCGGCACGTTCACACTGCTCGCCCAGAAGTTCTTCTGGGCCAGGCAGCGTGAACGCAACGCCGAGAGAGCGCAGGCCTAGCAGGCCAGCGCCGACTTCACCACGTCGGCGAGCCGTCCGGCGACCGACCTGGCCTGGTCGAGGTCGGCGGCCTCCACCATCACCCGTACCAGCGGCTCCGTACCCGAGGGACGCAGCAACACCCGCCCCGTGGAACCGAGTTCGCGCTCAGCTTCGGCGACCGCGGCCCTCAGTTCTTCGGAGGTGCTCACCCGCGACCTGTCGACGTCCGGCACATTGATCAGTACCTGCGGCAGCCGGTCCATGACAGACGCGAGGTCCTGGAGCGTACGTCCCGTCTGGGCGATCCGGGCCGCCAGCAGCAGGCCGGTCAGTGTGCCGTCGCCGGTGGTCGCGTGGTCCAGGATGATCACGTGCCCGGACTGTTCGCCGCCGAGCGCGTAGTCGTGCCGCTTCATCTCCTCCAGGACGTAACGGTCACCAACTGCCGTCTGTACCAGGGAGAGTCCCTCGCGCTCCATGGCCAGCTTGAAGCCCAGGTTGGACATGACCGTCGCGACAACGGTGTCGGAGCGCAGTGCGGAACGCTCCCGCATCGCCAGCGCGAGTACGGCGAGGATCTGGTCCCCGTCGACGTCGGCGCCCGTGTGGTCCACGGCGAGGCAGCGGTCGGCGTCGCCGTCGTGCGCGATGCCCAGGTCGGCGCCGTGCTCGACGACGGCGGCCCGCAGCAGGCCCAGGTGCGTGGAGCCGCACCCGTCATTGATGTTCAGGCCGTCCGGCTCGGCTCCGATGGTGACGACCTCGGCACCGGCCCGGGTGAAGACCTCGGGCGAGACCTGGGCGGCGGCACCGTGCGCCTCGTCGAGGACGATCTTGAGCCCGTCGAGACGGTTCGGCAGAACGGCGGTCAGATGCGCGACGTACTGCTCGAAGCCCTCGTCGTACGACTTCACACGGCCCACTCCGGCACCCGTGGGCCGGTCCCAGGGAGCGCCGGTGCGGTGCTCCTCGTACACGGCCTCGATCCGGTCCTCCAGCTGGTCGGCGAGCTTGTGGCCGCCACGCTCGAAGAACTTGATGCCGTTGTCGGGCATGGCGTTGTGGCTGGCGGAGAGCATCACGCCGAGGTCGGCGCCGAGTGCGCCGGTGAGATACGCCACCGCCGGCGTCGGCAGCACGCCCACGCGCAGGACGTCCACGCCCGCGCTCGCGAGGCCGGCGACCACGGCGGCCTCCAGGAACTCCCCGGACGCCCGCGGGTCCCGCCCGACCACCGCCGTCGGCCGGTGGCCCTCGAAGGTGCCCGCCTCGGCCAGTACGTGCGCCGCCGCGACGGACAGGCCGAGCGCCAGCTCGGCCGTCAGGTCCGCGTTGGCAACACCGCGCACGCCGTCCGTGCCGAAGAGTCGTCCCACTGGTGTCCTCCGAACATGCTCAGAAATTGCGGCTCAAGCCGAGTGTCCAGGTAGGGCCTTGCTCACGTACATCCCCAGTTCCCAGGCTGACGGACGGTGACGTAAGGCCGTAATGGGCGCCTACTTGCCGTAAACGCCACGCCCCGGCGGCACAGGCGTGCCGCCGGGGCGATGTTGCGTGCAGAGCACGCGGTAACGACTAGCGCTTGCTGTACTGCGGAGCCTTACGGGCCTTCTTGAGACCGGCCTTCTTGCGCTCGACCGCACGGTCGTCGCGACGAAGGAACCCGGCCTTCTTCAGGGCGCCACGGTTGTTGTCGACGTCCGCCTCGTTCAGGGCGCGGGCGACGCCGAGGCGCAGCGCACCGGCCTGGCCGGAGACGCCGCCACCCGCGATGCGGGCGACAACGTCGTAGCGGCCCTCGAGCTCGAGCACCTTGAAGGGCTCGTTGACTTCCTGCTGGTGCACCTTGTTGGGGAAGTAGTCCTCAAGGGTGCGACCGTTGATCTTCCACTTGCCGGTGCCCGGGACGATCCGGACGCGGGCGATGGCGTTCTTGCGGCGCCCCAGTCCGGCGGCCGGCTGCGGCTCGCCGAAGCGGGAGGCCATGGACTCCGAGGTGTACTCGCCCTCGACGGGGACCTCGGACTCGGTGGTGTACTGCTCGATGTCGACGAGCTCAGTCTCTTCGACCGGCTGCTCGGGAGTGGTCTCGGCCACGATTCTCCTCAGATTCTCTTCAGTCTTAGGGGTGGCCGGACTTACTGCGCGACCTGGGTGATCTCGTACGGCTGCGGCTGCTGCGCGCCGTGCGGGTGCTGGTCACCCTTGTAGACCTTCAGCTTCGAGAGCATCTGACGGCCCAGCGAGTTCTTCGGGAGCATGCCCTTGACGGCCTTCTCCACGGCCTTCTCGGGGTTCTTGTCCAGCAGCTCGTCGTAACGGACGGAGCGCAGACCACCCGGGTACCCGGAGTGGCGGTAGGCCAGCTTCTGGGTCCGCTTGTTGCCGGACAGGTGGACCTTGTCCGCGTTGATGATGATGACGAAGTCACCAGCGTCGACGTGCGGAGCGTAGATCGGCTTGTGCTTGCCCCGCAGAAGGGTGGCGGCGGTGGTCGCCAGACGGCCGAGAACGACGTCCCGGGCATCGATGACATGCCACTGGCGAGTGATGTCGCCGGGCTTGGGGCTGTACGTACGCACGGTTCGTAGCCTTCGCTTCTTCAGTGAGTGGGTCCTGACAAGGCCACCACGGACGATCACGACAGCCCTGACCGCACGGCGGCGACGCAACCGCATGCAGATCGCTGGTCATCGGCCCCGGTGGACCGGTGTAAGGGCCTCTCACGTGAGAATGAGCAAGCCAATACACATAACGAACGGCAAGAATAGCTCCGTAGCCCCGCACGGGTCAAAACGCGCGAGAAGCCGAGAGTTGGCGCTGTTACCGCTGTGGGACCAGTAAACCCGTTGTCCCGTCTAAGATGCGCCCCATGAGCTTTGGGCAGGGGGGACCCCAGTGGGGTTCCGGGGGATCGGGTTCTCAGCCGCCGCAGTGGGGCAGCCAGACCCCCGACTGGGCGGCGCTCGCCGAGGCGTCCGAGTCGCGCAACAGACGGCGCAGGTGGCTGATGGTCGGCGGTGGCGCGCTCGCCACCGTCGCGATAGGCGCGGCCGTCGCCGTGGCCGTGGTCTCGGCCGACGGTGACAACGGCCAGGCGGCGAACCGGCCTGCCTCCGATCTGCCCGCCACCTCGGACATCCCGCCGGACACCACCGGCCCCGAGCCGTCGTTCGCGGAGACCTCGGCCCCTCCCCCGCTGGACCCGAAGGACTTCATCTCCAGCAAGCAGAAGGACACGGCTCCGCTCAGCCCGGACATTCTGTTCCCCGGCTCGCGGCTGACGATGGGCGAGAGCCGCTACGAGAAGGGCAAGACCGCGTCCACGAAGGACTGCGCGTCGGCCGCCCAGGGCACGCTCGGCACGGTCCTCACGAAGAACGACTGCACGCGGCTGATGCGCGTCACGTACTCCCTGGACGGTGTGGCGGTGACGGTCGGCGTGGCCGTCTTCGACACCGAGGCCCAGGCGACGAAGGCCAAGAACGACGCCGACGACAAGAGCGTCGTCCAGTCGCTGACGGGCGACGGCGTCCCCGAGTTCTGCCGCTCGGCGGTCTGCCGCTCGACGACCAACTCGTACGGCCGCTATGCCTACTTCACGGTCGCCGGCTTCACCAACGGCAAGGACGTCACCCAGAAGGACACCAAGGTCTTCTCCACCGGCGACGACCTCGCGGAGTTCACCTTCCGCCAGATCCGCCGCCGCGGGGAGGCCCAGGCCACGGCCGCGGCCAACGAGTAGCGGAGCCGGCAGGCGGGCGGGCAGGCAAGCAGGCAGGCAAGCGGGCAACGGGAAGGCGGCGGCAACCCGTGGGCGACCGCCGCCAACAGCCCAATACCGTCCGCTACTTGTGCTTCAGCCGCAGCCGTACCGGAACGACCGCCGACTCCAGCTGCGTACGCAACGTCATCTTCGAGACGCCCTCGGTGCGCTCCTCGAAGCGGATCGGGATCTCGACGGCGCTGTGACCGGCGCGTACGGCCTTGTACTTGAGCTCTACCTGGAAGCTGTAGCCCGCGCTGTCCAGGGAGTGCAGGTCCACATCCCGGAGGGCCTTGGCCGACCAGAGGTTGAAGCCGGCCGTGATGTCGCGGATCTTCGTGCCGAGCACGGTGCGCGCGTAGCGGTTCGCGAAGCGGGACAGCAGTACGCGGTGTGCGCCCCAGTCCTCGTCGAGCGAGCCGCCCTCGACGTACCGGCTGCCGATGACCAGGCCGACACCGGAGGCCACGGCGGTGCCGAGCATCCGTGGGACCGCTTCCACGGGGTGGCTGCCGTCGGCGTCCATCTGCACGACGTACTCGGCGCCCTCGTCGACGGCGGCGCTCATGCCCGCCACGTATGCGCGTCCGAGGCCGTCCTTCTCGGTCCGGTGCAGCACGCTCATCCGGCGCCGCCCGTCCCAGTTGTACTTCTCGGCCAGCTCCTCGGCGATCCGTCCTGTACCATCCGGACTGGAGTCGTCCACGATCTTCAAGTGCAGCCCGTAGAGCGGCAGTTGGAGCACCGCTTCGACCATTCTCGGCAGGTTGGCGGCTTCGTTGTACGTAGGCATCACCACGGTGACTGCCGTGCCCGCCCCCAGGTCGTACGTCATCTCTTTTCCCTCCCCATGTCCCCATGCAGGAACCCCTCCGGACGCGGCCATTCCGGCGCCCGTACCAAACCAGCTCAGGTGTGCACCTTGCGCTTGCCGGCGTCATCCTTTTCATCGGACGAGTCGTCGGTCGCCGCGCGTGTCCTTTCCAGGAGCACGAGCTGGAGGTGTTTGAGCTTCTCGGTCTTCGCGACCTTGAAGCTTTTCTGGATCACGGTCGCCGTCGTCTTCGGCATGCCGCTGAACGGATTCCCGTCGAGCGTCGTCGACACGAGCCAGAGTCGGTCGGCCTTGGCCAGGCACTTCTCGGGATGCGGGCACTCGGCCGCGTCGAACGAGCCCTGCTCCTGCGGTGTGCGGTGCATCAGCCAGTCCTTCGGGCGGCCGGCGTCGTTGCGCAGCTCGTAGGCCATGGCCCGGCGCTCGGTCATCGCACCGCTGAAGGCGATGCCGTCGCCCTTCTTCTGCCCGGCCTCGATGATCCGCGCGGCGCCGCGGAAGTCGGGCTCCCCCAGCGCGTTCTGCCGGGTCTCACGAATCCCGGGCCCCGCCTGGAAGGCGATTCCGGCGACCGTGGCGGCCACGAGCACCCAGCCGAAGCCGCGCCGGGCCGCCGCTCCCGTTCCGGCCTTCGCCCCGGCCACCGGACCGGCGAGCCGGACCGCGGCCACTGCCGCGAGCAGAACCCACGCGGGCGCCGTGAACAGCAGATAGCGCGGCAGGAAGAGGTGCAGCTGCGCGGCGGTGACGTACGTCGCCACCGGCGGCAGCACGATCCAGACGGCCAGTGGAAGAGCCAGCCGGCCCGCGAAGAGCAGCCCGACCGCGCCGAGCGCCATCACCGGCACTGCCACCGCCCAGGAACCGAAGAGGTTCATGGGGAAGTCGATCAGGTCCTCGACATCCGGGTTGTTCCAGGCGATCTGCCCGCTCTGGCCCGAGCCCGAGACGGCCATGGGAATGACGAAGCACATGCCCAGGGTGAAGGCCGCGGCATAGGCCCAGCCGACGATCTTGTCGCCCGAGCGGCGCGCGATCACGATCATCACCAGGTGCGCGCCGAGCACCGCCATCGAGGCCAGGTGACTCCAGCCGATCAGCGGCACCGACAGCGTGTAGGCGACCCACACCTTGAACGACGGCTTGTCCAGGGCCCGGGCGAGCAGCAGTGTCGACAGCAGCACCGCCGCCACGGCGAAGGCGTACGGCCGGATCTCCTGCCCGAACCGGGTCGTGACCGGCACGACGGCGAAGGCGAACCCCGCGAGAATCCCCGCCTGTGTGGTGAACAGCCGCCGCCCGAGCAGGGCGAGCAGACCGCAGGACGCCGCCATGGCCACAGCGCCGGGGATCCGCATCGCGGTCGGGGAGTCCCCGGCGACGGCGATCCAGGCGTGCATGAGCACGTAGTACGGCGTGAAGACCACGTCGATGGAGCGGATCAGCATGCTCAGGTCGTGGAACGACAGGGAGGCGGCCCACCAGGTGGCGTGCTCGTCACGCCACAGCTGACGGTCGCCGATCCCACGCCAGATCATGGCGAAGGCGAGCATCGTGGGCAACAGGAAGGTCATGGCGGCGGCGAGCCGGCCGCCCTCCGGCTCGTCGGGCTCCTGCTCGTCGGCCTTGGGCTCCTCTGCCTTGGAGTCCGCCTCGGGCTTCCGGTGCCGGGCCGGGGGCGGCTCCACCGGAGAGGGCTCGGGTGTGTAGGTGTCCTGGCCGGGAGTGGCGTAGGAGCCGGGGTGGGAGGGCATGCCAGGGTCTGCGTACTGACCGGGGCCCGCGTACGCGCCGTGCGAGGGCTCTGCGTACTGACCGGGACCCGCGTACGCGCCCTGCGACGGGTCGGCATAGGTGCCCTGGTGGCCGGGATGGGCGTAGCCGCCCTGGCCACCGGCGTACGTGCCCTGCCCGCCGTGGGCGTAGGCGCCCTGCCCCGCGTAGGGATCATGGCCGCCCCGGGCATCGGGGTATCCGCCGCCGTACGGCGGGGAGGCATTGGCACTCATCGCTTCACCCAGATCCGGAACGCGCCGTCGCCCTTGCTGGTGGTGAAGCGCGACACGGCTGCCAGGCGGTAGTGGGCATTGCCGCGCAGCGCGTCGGTCACGGCCTGGTCGACCTCCGGCGTGACTGTCCCGCGCAACACGATGACGTCGAACTTCCCGTCCTTGACCGCGGCACGGTAGGCATCGGGGCCGGAGTACTGCTTGCCCTTCTTGTCCTTGTAGTCCATGCCGAAGGTGCTCTGCCACTGCTCGTAGTCGGTCTTGTCCCGCAGGTAGTACGCGGGGACCTCGTGCTCCTCGGCGAGGTAGCTGCCCTTGCGGTCGACCATGGTGCGCAGGATCGCCGTCATCTCCTTGGAGTCCGGGAAGCTGTACGCCTGCTGCGCCTGGACCATGCCGAACACCAGCGTCAGGACGTACAGCATGATGCCGAGCTGGGGGTGCCGGAAGTGCGGGCCGACGAGCCGTGACATGCCGAGGCCCGCCATGGGTCCGGCGAAGAGCAGACCGAAGCCCACGTGCTTGAAGAGCGAGATCTCGGTCTGGAGGTTGATCTGGTAGGCCGGGGCGAGCAGCGCGGTACCGGTCAGCAGGAGACCGAGCGAGATGCGCCGGAACCTCCCGGGTCCCTTCTTGTCGACCCACGGCATCTCGCCCATGTTCGGGCGGATCACGTACGCGATGGAGCCCCCGAGGGCTGCCAGGAACATCAGCCCGCCCCACTCCGCGCTGTGCTGCAGGATCGTTTGCGCGGTGTCGGTTCCCTTGGCACGGTCGGTGGTGGTCTGGCTGATACCGCCGAGCGACCCGGCGTAGACGTAGCCGACGCCCAACAGCGCGCCTATCGCGCCGCCGAGCAGCACACCGCGGGCGAGCGCGAGCATCCCGCGGTGCCGGTAGGCGGTCAGTACGGCGAGGACCACCAGGGTCGGCAGATACAGGCCCGCCGCGTACTTGGTGCCGAAGGCCAGGAACGCGGGGGGCGCCGCGAGCACGACCGCGAGGATGTGTGACCGGCCGGTCCTCACGACGATCCAGAACGCCAGGGCGAGCAGGAAGATGGCCGCGGCGTCGAAGGTGGCGAAGTTGCCGAGGAACACCGTCGACTGGATGACGGAGAAGAGCGCCGCCGCGCCGAGCGCGGCCCGGACGTTGAACATCCGGCGGGTCGTCGCGTACAGCAGCGCGGTCGCGCCGAGCATGAAGAGGAGGCTGACGATGCGCACCCCGGCGAGCCCGGCCACGCTGTCGACCATCGCCGCGAGCACCGGGTACAGCTTCGGATAGCCCGAGAAGTAGCCCTCGAAGTCACCCGGTACGGGCGTGCCGTGCAGGATGTTGCCGACCTCGTAGTGGCCGGCCGCGATGTAGAGCGCTTCGTCCTGGAACGCGGTGCCGCGCAGTCGCAGCGAGAGACCGGTCTGGATCAGCAGCATGCACAGCAGGATCCAGCGCCCCAGCAGCGTGCTGCGCCGGTTGTCCAACGACCAGGCCGACTCGGGCACGGCGGGCAGCGTGTAGCCCGGCTTCTCCGGCTGCGCCTCCGCCTCGGGCTCCGCCTCGACCGCGGTGTAGCGCGCGTACGGGTCGAAGGGCGCGTAGATCTGGAACGTCACCTGGTCCAGGTATTCGGACGTCCGCCCGTTGAACCGCCAGGTGCCGGTCTCGGTCAGCTGCCGACCGCCCGCGGCGTCCTCGTCGTACACGGGATAGGTCGGGTACACGGGAGGCGGCGCGCTCTGCACGTACTGCCGCAGGCTCTCGTTCCCGACCTGCCGCTGCTGCGCCTGCGGGTGCGACTGCTGGTTCCCTCGCCCGTACGACTGCTGCCCGGCCTGCGCGTACGTCTGCTGGTTCCCCTGCCCGTAAGGCTGCTGACCCCCCTGGTCGTACGGTTGCTGCTGGTTCCCGTGCCCGTACGAGGACTGCTGCTGCCCCTGCCCGTAGCCCTGCTGCTGCCCCTGCCCGTAGCCCTGCTGCTGCCCCTGTCCGTAGCCCTGTTGATTCCCCTGCTCGTACGCGTACGGGCGTTCGTACTCCCCGCCGCGCAGCTCCGAATCCTCCGCCCAGGTGGGCGTGCGTCGATCCGTCATGGCTTGGTCACATCGAATCCGAAGCTCTGGCTCTGGGCCTGCTCCCGGAAGGTCTTCTGGGACAGCGGACCGCTGTTGATGCGCCAGTCGGTCTCCTTGTCGAAGTTGAACCAGACGAATCCGATGACGTCCTCGCGCTTCGCCGTCCCCTGGAAGAGGTCCTTGATGTCGGCCGGCTTGCGCTCGCCCGCCTGCGCCGCGGTCTCCGCGATGATGAACGGCTTCTTCGTGAAGGTACGTATCTGGGTCATCGTCGGCCCGTAGAGCGACTGGTACGTCGAGGGGCCGGTGTCAGCGTAATAGCCCACCACTCCGACCCAGTCGACGTACTCGTCGCCCGGCCAGTACGGCTCCAGCTTCACCTTCGGCATCGGGTGCGTGACGTTCGGGCTCCACACCCAGATGACCTGCGTCGCGCCCTCGTCGGCGAAGATGTCGTGGATGTGCTTGTACGCGGCGGTGAACTGCGCCGCCGTGGCCTTCTTGGTGCCCCACGGGTACCAGAAGCCGTTCATCTCGTGCGCCCAGCTGATCGCGACGGGCAGGTTCAGCTCCTTGACGGAGCGCGCGTACTCGCGGATGTACTCGTCTTCCTTGCCGTCAGCGATGTCCTTCAGGCTCGTCTCGAAGGGCTCCCAGGCAATGAAGGACACCGCGCCGTAGTCCCAGGAGTTCTGCACCAGACGCGTCTCGTACTGGTCGCCCCAGGCCGAGTAGAACTCGATGAGGTTGGGCTTCTTGCCCGCCTTGTCGGCGAAGTCCTTGACGGCCGTCATCTTTGCGGGGGCACCGTCGGCGGCCAGACCCAGGTAGTCCTTGTCCGGCTGCAGCAGCGGCCGGACGTCATACGGCGGCTCCGGCTTCGGGGGCTCGCTCGCCTCGGCGGAGGGGTCGGCAGCCGGCTGCTCGCCCTGGCTGCGCTCGTACTGGTCGCGGCCCTCCTCGGAGAAGGTGCTGCATCCGGCGAGCAGCGCCACGGCGAGCAGGGCGGCGGCAAGCGCTCTCACGCGCCGGAGCGCCCTCTCGGGACGTACGGAGCCACTGTCGGGACGTACGGAGAAAGTCATGCGGTCGCTTCCTGCGCTTCCTGGCCACGGGGCTGCACCAGGACGCGACCGACGACCATCGCGTAGAACAGCCCGGCCGACAGCATCAGCGCGAAGTCCGGCGGATAGAGAGTGAGCATGCGCCAGGCGGCGACGACGATCCAGGCCAGGGCGGTGCCGCCGGTCCAGAAGATCATGCAGTTCCAGTAGCGGCGCATGCCGTTCTTCTTGGCGCCGTCCGAACCCGTGGGCTTCCAACCCATCGGACGGCCGCGCAGCACGTCCCAGATCGCGAAGACATGCGACCACCCGTACATGATCCGGACGGACCAGGCCTCGAGCCGGTACGGCGCCCGGTGCCACAGCGGCAGCACCAGCGTCACGTACGCGACACTCGGCAGCACCCACAGCGCGGCCTCGGCCCGCAGCAGATCGGGGCGCAGGATCATGAGCGCGAGCGGGATGACGGGCGCGATGAACGTGGCGAGCGCGGTCTGCAGGTAGTAGAGGAAGCCCGAGACGTAGCACAGCCGCGTCTGGAACCTCAGGTCCATCTCCCAGAACTTCTTGCTGGTCAGCAGCTCCAGCGAGCCCATGCACCAGCGGTACTGCTGGTTGTGGAAGGCACCGGCCGTGTCCGGGCACACCCCGGCGGACAGGGCAACCGGCACATAGCGCAGCTTCCAGCCGAGGGCCCGCAGATCGAAGCCGGTGTACATGTCCTCGGAGTGCTCGATCAGCGTGATACCGCCGATCTGCGCCAGGGCCTCGCGCCGGTAGATCGCGCAGGAGCCCACGCAGATGGACCCGTCCTTGTCCTCCCGGGAGGTCTGCACGGAGCGGTAGAACTGCTCCTGCACCGCGCCGGCCCCACGCTCGATCCAGTTCTGCCGGTCGACGATGCGGAAGAACTGCGGCGACTGCACGATGCCGGTCTTCGGGTCGTCGTCCATGTACGGCAGCAGCTCGTCGAGAAGATCGGCGCGCGGCGCGAAGTCGGCATCCAGGATGAGGATGTGGTCGCCGTCGGTCTTCTCGAAGGCGTGGTTGAGGTTGCCGGCCTTCTTGAACCAGCCCCGGTTGGGCCGCACCACGTAGTGGAAGCCGAAGTCGTCCGCCATGGCCCCGACCTCGTCCTCGGCGGCGTCGTCGAGGACGTACGTCCTCACTTCGCCCTGGTAGCTGGCCGCGAGCCGGTTCACATGGACCCAGGTGTTGTGCAGCACCTCCAGCGGCTCACCGCACACCGGCAGGAAGATGTCCACGCTCGGGTACACGGCGGGCTGCCACCGGCGGACCAGCCGCTTGTGCCCCTTGAGGTCGAAGTCCTTGCTGAGCCCGTCGAGATACAGCGAGATCAGATAGTCCGCGATGATGAACGCCAGCAGCGGCAGCGTCAGCCAGAACCACGGGCTCGACGCCGTGAACAGAAACTGGCTCATCGCCAGACACGCGAAGCTGATCAGCGAGCCGATCGTGAGCACCCACAGGTACCGGCGCGCGTACGAGTACTTCTCCGCATCGTCCGGCGGCTGCGGCAGCAGCCCATGACTCTGCGGCGCCTGCCTGCGACGTCGGCTCTGCGGAACACGAGCAGTCCCCACTGCACTCATGTACAAACCCCCCGGGCCGGTCCAGCCCGTTACCCCCACCCAAGCCCGGCCACTACCCAATCGAACTAAGGACGAGCAGCCGCATCGTAACCGAGTTTCGGCAGTTACGCCCGAACATACGTGTTACGCAGGGGTTTCCCCGTCCGCCACAGTGGGCATAAAAAGGGCCTTCTCACTCAGCAGCACCCCGCCGCCCCCGGCAACGACCGCCGGTTCCGTGCCTCCTTGTTCCGCGCCGCCAGCAGGTCGTCCGCCGGGTACCCGACCTCTTCGAGCGTCAGCCCGTGCGGCCGTACGACATGCACCGCCGAGTCCCGGACCCCGGTGGCGAGCACCTTCCCCGGCCAGTCGGGAGCGCGGTGCCCGTCGCCTACGAACAGCAGCGCCCCGATCAACGACCGCACCATGTTGTGGCAGAAGGCATCGGCCCGCACTGTGGCGGTAATCACCCCGTCCATCCCCCGCGCAAGGCTCAGCTCCTGAAGCGTACGAATGGTCGTCGCCCCGTCCCGCTTCTTGCAGTACGCCGCGAAGTCGTGCTCCCCGAGCAGGGACCGCGCCGCCTCGTTCATGGCGTCGACATCGAGCGGCCAGTCGTGCCAGAGGATGTGGTTGCGCAGCAGAGGATCGACGCCACCCGGGTTGTCGGTGACTCGATAGGCGTACCGCCGCCAGATCGCCGAGAAACGGGCGTTGAAGCCGCTCGGCGCCTCCCTCACGGACCAAACCCGCACATCCTTCGGCAACCGTCCGGCCAGCCGCTTGAGCAGCTTCTCCCGATGGTCGGCCCACAGCCCCTCGGGCAGATCGACGTGCGCCACCTGCCCCCGGGCATGCACCCCGGCATCGGTCCGCCCCGCCACGGTCAGCTCGTACGTCGTCTCCCGCGACCGAGTCACCGTACGCAGCGCATCCTCGACCTCCCCCTGAACGGTCCGCCGCCCCCCGGCCTGCTTGGCCCAACCGGAGAACGCGCTCCCGTCATACGAAAGATCAAGCCGCACCCGTACGACCCCGGGCTCTACCTCGTCACTCACACCTGGATCCTTTCAGGGACACGAAAACGGGCCCGCCCCCTCAGGGGCGGACCCGCACGACGCGAGGTGAAACCTCAGGCGTCCTTGGACTCGTCGCCCTCGGCGGCAGCCGGCTTCGCGTCCTCGACGACCTCTTCGGCCTCGGCCTCAGCGGTCTCGTCCTTCTTGAGAACGTCTTCCTTCTGGAGGGTGTCCTCCTTCTTGAAGGCGTCCTCCTTGACGGCACGCTTGGTGGCCGCCTCCGCCTCACCGGTGGCCTCCTGGGCCACGGTCAGCGCCTCCACCAGCTCGATGACAGCCATGGGCGCGTTGTCGCCCCGACGGTTACCGATCTTGGTGATACGGGTGTAGCCACCCGGACGGTTCTCGTACCGCGGGCCGATCTCGGTGAAGAGCGTGTGCACGATGCTCTTGTCCGTGATGACCTGGAGCACCTGGCGGCGGTTGTGAAGGTCGCCCTTCTTCGCCTTGGTGACCAGACGCTCGGCGTACGGCCGCAGACGGCGGGCCTTCGCCTCGGTGGTGGTGATCCGGCCGTGCTCGAAAAGCGCCTTCGCGAGGTTCGCAAGAAGCAGCTTCTCGTGCGCGGCACTGCCGCCCAGACGGGCACCCTTGGTGGGCTTCGGCATGGTGTTTCTCCTAGGTGTCTGCCCCGGCCGTATCAGGTACCGAGGTCAGTATCCGAGCGGGCGGTCGCCCGTCGGAGATCCGGGCGCCTTTTTCAAGGCGCCCGGAGGGTCCGCGCCCCAAAGGGGCGCGGGGAACTGCGCGACCAGCCAAGAACCGGCCCACAGCCTGGAACCGGCATCCGGTCCCGAGCTCTTAGTACTGCTCGGTCTCCACAAAACCGGCGTCCGCGTCGTCGTCGGCGCCAAAGGCGTCGGCGGCGGCGGTGGGGTCGAATCCGGGCGGGCTGTCCTTCAGAGCCAGGCCCATACCGGCCAGCTTCGCCTTGACCTCGTCGATGGACTTCGCACCGAAGTTACGAATGTCGAGGAGGTCGGCCTCGGAACGAGCCACGAGCTCACCCACGCTGTGGATGCCCTCGCGCTTGAGGCAGTTGTACGACCGGACGGTGAGCTCCAGCTCCTCGATCGGCAGTGCCAGGTCGGCGGCGAGGGCGGCATCCGTGGGGGACGGGCCCATGTCGATGCCCTCGGCGTCGATGTTGAGCTCGCGGGCCAGACCGAACAGCTCCACCAGCGTCTTACCGGCGGACGC
>NZ_JBIAHS010000030.1:0-91361 GCF_042870755.1 Streptomyces sp. NPDC006365 | reverse complement strand
GCCGGCCGGCGGCGGCGGCGGGCCGCGGCCCGGGCGCGGGCGGCGGGGCCGGGGGGGGGGGCGGGGCCGGGGGGGGGGGGGGGGCGGGGCGGGGGGGGGGGGGGGCGGCGGGGGGGGGGGGGGGGGGGGGGGGGGGGGGGGGGGGGGGGGGGGGGGGCCGCGGGGGGGGGGGGGGGGGGGGGGGGGGGGGGGGGGGGGGGGGGGCGCCCGGCGGGGGGGGGGGGGCCCCCCCCCCCCCCCCCCCCACGCCCCTGCTCACTTCACGAACCCACCCGCCCTCGCGCCCTCACCCCGCGACAGCGCAGTCGCACCGAACGCAGAGAGGTTCTTCATGCCCCGGCAGCAGACACGTCCCCCGCACCACCGGCCCGGCATCGACCGCCGGGTGTTCCTGCGCAACTCGGTGGGCGTCTCGGCCGGGCTGATCGCCGCTCCGGCCATCGGCGCGTGGCCGGCCGCGGCCGCCTCTCCCGCCAACTCCCCTGTCGCGTTCGTCGACTCGTACACCACCAACGTCGTCGCCAACCTGACCCCCGAGACCAACGCGGCGGTCCGCATCCTCGACGGCTTCGCCAAGGTCTGGAAGACGGGCTCCGACTGGAACACCGGCACCCCGCTCATGCCGGAGGTCCTGCGCGCCAACCTCCGCTACAGCGTGCGCGTCACCACCCACCGCACCGACTCCGAGGCGCGGCTGGCCTTCATCCAAGACCGCCAGCACCAGAGTTACGCGGTGATCGCCGGACTGGGCCCCCTCGCCGACCTCTACAAAACGGGCGCGAAGGCGGTCACCGGCATCACGTCCGCGCCGGACGGCATCCCCGCGGGCAAGATCAGCGACACGATCCCGGCCGACGCTCCTGCCGGTTCCGCGCTCGGCGCGGGCTCCCACGACTCGGACCTGGGCAAGGCGGCGGAGCTGGTCGACACCGTGCGCGGCCCCTTCGCCTCGAGCAACCCCAGCAAGTTCGCGTACCAGTACCCGCGTCCCTGGCGTATGAACAAGGACAGCGAGGTGGTCGACACCGGTGAGAAGGACGCGCTGGGCTACCCGGTCTACGCGTCCGACGTGGTGGTCGTCCCGCAGTTGCTACGGCAGCGGGCCGCCGAGCCGGCCGAGGACGGTGGCTTCCCCAGCGGACACACCAACGCGCTCCATCTGGCGGCGCTGGCGATGGCGTACGCGGTTCCTGAGCGGTTCCAGGAGTTGGTGACCCGCGCCTTCGAGGTCTCCCACACACGCATCGTGTCCGGCATGCACTCCGCCGTCGACGTGATCGGCGGCCGGATCCTCGCCACGGCACTCGCGGCCGCGGCCCTCGCCGACCCGAAGAACGCCGGCCTCAAGGCAGCGGCCCGCGCCCAGGCCGCCGCGTACTTCCAGGAGCAGACCGGCACCACCGCCGACACTCTCTACGCGTACGCCCACTCGGCGGACCTGGACGAGGACCCGTACGCGAGCCACGCGCTCAACTCGGCGCGCGTCACCCCCAAGTTGACGTATGTCCTGCCCAAGCGGTCCGCGCGGGACCGCATGATCGTGCCGAAGGGCGCCGAAGTCCTCCTGGAGACGCGGCTGCCGTATCTCTCCGCCGCTCAGCGACGCGAAGTGCTGCGGACGACGGCGCTGCCCGCCGGATACGTCCTGCTGGACGGTTTCGAGCGGTGGGGCCGGCTGAACCTCTTCGCCGCCGCCGACGGATACGGGGCGTTCGACTCCGACGTGCGCGTCACGATGGACGCCACCCAGGGTGGCTTCGCCGCGGCCGACACCTGGCGCAACGACATCGGCGGGCGCGGCTCGCTGGTCAAGCAGGGCACCGGCACGCTGACCCTCGCGGGAGCCAACCGCTACACCGGCGGCACCACGCTGGAGGAGGGCGTCCTCGCGACCGGTTCACGGGACGCGCTCGGATGCGGCGACGTGCAGGTGCGGGGTGGCACGCTGCGGACGGCGTCGCCGCTCCGGGTGCGCGGCGCGTATGCCCAGTCGTCCGGTACGACCCTCGACGTGACGCTCACCGACGACGGCACACCGGCCCTGACGGTGACCAGGCGCGTGCTCCTCGACCGGGACAGCACGCTCGTCATCCGGCTCGACGACCAGCGGCCACCGGAGCCGGGCACCACGATTCCGGTCATCGACGCCCCAGTCCTGCGCGGCCGGTTCAGCCGCATCACGGTCGACGGCCACGACGCCGAGCCGGTGTTCACCGCCCGCGGTCTGTCCGTACGGCTCACTCACAGGTGACCGACTCCGTGGGCACGTCGCCGCCCCGCGGCGCCGTGTCCGGGACCGGGGCCGGGGCCGCGAGCCAGTCGGCGACGGCGCGTGCGATCGGCTGCTCCGTCTCGATTTCCACAAAGCCGAACTGACCCGCCTGGTTGCACTCGAGAAACCACCAGATGCCGTCGGCGTCCTCGGCGAAGTCGAATGCGCCATACGCGAGTTGGGCCTCCCGAAGATAGTCGTGCACGCTCGCGGCGACCCGCGGCGGCGTCTCGACCGGCTGCCATGGTTCCGTGGAGGTGGCGAACCGGACGTCGACCTCCTCGGGCTCCCCGGGATCGGCGCCTTGGCCAACCGCCTTGCGGGCGGCGAAGAAACGGTCGCCGACGCAGGTCAGCCGGATGTCGGCGCGCTTGGCCACGCGCCGTTGAAGCAGAGTGGGGCCGAACGCGACGGCCGAGAAATCCGTCTCGGGTGCGATCCTGCTGGTCGGAACCGCCCTCGGCGGCTCCTGCGGGTGTGCGCCCGAGACGGGCTTGACCACCAGATCCGGGAAGCGTTCCGCGAAGTCGCGGGCGGCCTGCGGGAACGTGGTGATCAGTGTGGCGGGCACAGGAAGCCCGCAGCGCTGTGCGAGATGAAGCTGCCAGGGCTTGTGGCGGGCCCGGCGGGCCGCGTCGGGGTGGTTCATCCAGCGCGCGCCGGTGGAACGCAGCATGCCGTAGAGCGCCTGCGCGGACTCCTCGGTGAGCCAGGCGGACGGCTCGGTGACCCGCGTCGCGGGCACACCGGGCCTGCGGACCCAGACGGACCGCAGACCGCTCATCGTCACCAGCCGGCCACCGGCGGACAGATGGCCGCGGAAGGCGCCGTGCACGAACTCGCCCGACAGGGCGACGCCTCCGGGCAGGTCCGCGGGATCGAGGCGGACGACCGGGACACCCGTCCCGTCCAGTCGCGCCACCACCATGTCCGCGGTTACATCCTGTTCGCACGTCAGGATCAGAACCGTCATCGTCGCGGGTCCGTCTTCAGTCGTCGAAGTGGGTCTTCGAGCCCGCCGTGGACGTCGTGGCCCCCAGTTCCCGCAACACGGCGTAGTCATGAGCGGCGAGCCGCCCGTCGGGCAGGACGTTCATTTGCAGTCTGGAGTCATAGGCATACGGAACGCTGACCTCCAACTGCTGGGCCGGACGTGCATAGTTGAGCGCGAACGGTCGCATTGGTTCTCCTTGCTCGTTGCTTCCCAGTCAAGCGGATCGTGACGCTCCGGCGTCGCGGGGCCTGACGGGTCTGCTGGGCTTCCACGGAGATATACGAATCGAACAGTCGAATGGTTGCTTCACGCTGTGTAATCGTCCGGGCCGTTCGTCCTCCACCCCCGTCCGGCCGGACCGCTCTCTTGATGCATGGGGCACTCATCCGCCCTCTATGACGTATACCCGGGCCTCACGGATCCGGTCTTCGGGCGCACTTCAGCGCCCCGGCGCACACCGCGCCCACGCGCGCGCCACACGCGCCCGCGTTGCACCTCCGGTGCGCGGGCAAACGTCGTCGGCCGCGCGAATCCGCAGGTGGCGATAGATTTCACAAGGACGGCATCTCCTTCCTCGAACAGGAGCGGACGATGAGCACGTTGCGACAAGAGGTGGAGCCGACCGAGGTCGGCCTCGATCCGGCGGCACTGCGACGGCTGGACGAATACTGCGCCCGCCTCGTCGACGACGGCCGGTTGCCCGGGTACCTCGTCTCGGTTGCCCGTCACGGCTGTGTCGCACATCTCACTTCGTACGGCCTCCGGGACCGGGAGGCCGGAGTGCCGGTCGGGACGGACACGATCTGGCGGATCTACTCGATGACCAAGCCGATCGCCTCCGTCGCGGCACTGATGCTCCAGGAGGAGGGCCTGCTCGACCTCGACGATCCGGTGGCCCGCCTTCTGCCGGCCTTCGCCGAGCCCCGGGTGTACGTCGAGGGAAGCGGCCCGGATCTCAGGACCCGCCCCGCCGAGGGGCCCATCCGGATCCGGCACCTGCTGACCCACACCGCCGGGCTGACGTTCGGCTTCTACCACGTCCATCCCGTCGACTCCGCGTACCGGGCCGCCGGGGTGGAGCGGGCGGAGCCGCAGGACGCGGATCTGGCCCAGGCCTGCGAGCTGTTCGCGGGCCTGCCGCTCCAGTTCGAGCCGGGGACTCAGTGGAACTACTCGGTCGCGACCACGGTGCTCGGGCGCGTGATGGAGGTGGTGTCCGGGCTGCCGCTGGACGCATTCCTCACCGAGCGCGTCTTTCGGCCGTTGGGTATGGCGGACGCGGGGTTCTGGGTTCCCGAGGACCGGGCGGACCGACTAGCCGTTCTGTACGCCGAGAGTGACGACGGCGACGAGGGCGGTATGGGAGGCATCGTACGAAGCCCTGAGCAGCCGGGACGCAGCCGTCCGCGGCTGCTGTCCGGCAACGGCGGCCTGGTGGCGAGTGCGCACGACTACCACCGCTTGATGGAATTCCTCCGCCGCGGCGGCGAGTTGGACGGCACCCGGCTCCTCTCCCCCCAGACCCTGGAAACGATGGTCACCAACCACCTCCCCGCCGACCTCCGCGCCTTCGGCAGCCCCGTCCACGACTTCCCCGGCAACGCTGGGGTCGGCTTCGGCTTCGGCGTCTCGGTCGTGATCGACCCGGCTCGTACGGAGTCACCGTCCAGCCCCGGCCTGTACGGCTGGTCCGGCGCGGCCGGCACGACCTTCTGGGTCGACCCGCAACACGACCTGACCGTGCAGTTCCTGACCCAGGTACGAACGACGGCGGGCCCGACGTGGTTCGCGGATCTGAGGCGGCTGGCGCACGAGGCGCTCGCAGGCTGAGGTGCGCGAAGAACCCTGGCAGCTCTACGAGTTCACAGGCCCTCAGTCTTATGGCGCGTGCTGTCCATGGTGAAGTCGATCCCGTCCCGGCCCAGTTCGGCGAGCCATTCCTCGGAGCGCTCCGGTGTCTCGGCCGCACGGCTCAGCCCGGGCGGCAGGGTTCCGGCAAGGACCTTGCGTACGCCCAGCGCCAGCGTGCGCGACACGCACCGGGCCATCGCGCTCTCCTGCGCGTTCCCCTCCATGTCCAGCAGGTAGCGCCCCGACCAGCTCCGGCCCGAGTCCTCGCGCACGTCGAGGGAGACGGCCAGGACGACGCGGTCGCGGTCGGCGTCCGTGGTCGGGTAGCGGGCCGCCAACTCCTGGGCGAGCGCGGCGATGCGCTCGTCGTCGCCGCGCCTCAGTTCCTCGAAGACGGGTTGCCAGGCTTCGAGCCAGCCGGACAGACGGAGGGTGCCGCGGATGAAGGTCCGGGGTTTCCACGCCTGAGGCAGGTCGTACTGGTCCACGAACGGGATGCTGTCGCGGTTCGGGTAGACCTCGAAGGGCTCGGCGTCCACCAGATGGGTGCGGGTGGCTTCCCAGGGGAGGGCGGCTGTCGTCTCCTCGCCGTACTCGATGTAGCGGGCGGGTGAGCGCAGGGCGTTCAGGACGCCCGCGGGGGCCCAACTGAAGCGGTACTTGAAGTCGTTGGGGACGGCGGGGATGCCGCCGCAGTACGAGGTGAGGCTGACCTCGGCGGCCGTGTCGGCGCTGATCTCCGTGCGTGCGCGGGCGATGAGGCTGTGCGCGAAGAGGTGGTCGATGCCCGGGTCGAGGCCCGACTCGGTGAGGACGACGACGCCCGCGGCGACCGCGGCGGGGACCTGGTCCAAGACCGCCTCGGACACGTAACTCGAGCAGGCGAAGTGGGCCTGGTGCGCCACGCACGTGGCCAGCAGCGGGCCGTGTTCCGGGGCGGGGAGCATGGAGACCACGACGTCGCCGGGTGCCAGTTCGGCGGCGAGTGCGGTGAGCGCGTACGCGCGGGGTTCGGCGCGGCCGGTGAGGCCGAGCGCCGAGAGGCTCTGTGCCGCCCGCTCCTCGGTGCGGTGCCACAGGTGTACGCGGTCGGCGGTGTCGCACAGCGTGGCCAGGCCGCTGCCCGTGGACAGGCCCGCGCCGACCCAGTGGACGGTGCCGGAGGCGGGGACCACGGCGTCGTTGTCGGACCGGTTGACTGTCTCACGCATGGTTGGACTCCCCGTCTTCCAGGCCGAGTTCACGGCACGTCTCGTGGAACCGGTCCAGGCATCGCCCCCACGCCCCGGCAACCCCGAACTCCAAGAGCTGTGGTGTCAGCAGCGCCGAGAAGTCCGTGCTCGCCTCCTCGGGCAGCAGGGACGGCAGATTGTCGATGGCGATGAGGTCGAGGGCGGGCCGTTCGTGGAGGCGGCGTACGGGATCCGGCCAGTCGGTGACCGTGTCGTACACCGGAAGAACGTTGTATGGGGAGCCGACGTCGCAGGTCACGTCGCACACCGTGCGCAGGCCGCGGCGCGGTTCGGCCAGGTCCTTGTCGGTGAGGAAGGGGGTGACGGGGCCGGTGCTGAGCACGCAGTTGACCATCAACTCGTGGTCCAGCAGGGCCTGTCGGTCCAGGTCACGGGTCTCGGCGAGGTCCCAGCACGTGGGGTCGAGTCCGGCCTCCATGAGCGCGACCTGCGCGCCCCGTCCGGAGCGGCCCAGTGCGCCGATCACCAGCGAGCTGAACCGGGCGTCGTCCGGGCGGGGTTGGAGTTCGGCGTCCAGTTCCCCTTTGGACGTCGGCCGCAGCGGAGCCGTCAGCCTGCCCCGGTGGTGGAGTACGGCGAGGGCGGCGCCCACATATCCGGCCCAGTAGCCGAAGGCGGCGAGCCGGCGGCCGTTGTCGTCCACCAGGTACTCGAGGTCGAACAGCGCCCCGCCCCCGGCGACGAACCGGCGCAGCAGCGCCTCGGCCCCGGGCTGCCCCTTGTACGCGTGCCCGAAGAAGACATGCCGGTGCCGCAACTCGCCCGGTTCCTCGGGGAGTTCCTTGAGGCCGACGACGACCGCGTCGAGCGGTGCGACGGTCCAGGAGTGCGGTTCGACGACGCGGCACCCGGCCGCCTCGTACGCCTCGACGGGAAAGATCCGCTGCGGGGACCGCTCGACAGTCACCGTCACGCCGTTCTCGACGAGCCGCCGCGCGTCGGACGGCACGATCGGGGTGCGCCGCTCGGTCGTGCGGGTCTCGTGGCGCAGCCACAGGTGGAGCTCGGTCATACGCGGTTGACCTCCGGTCGCGGGGCGTCGGCGGCGAACCCTTCGGCACGCAGCGGGGTGATGTCCACGAAGGGATCATGCCTCATCGGAAGCCGCCTGCCCCAGGCCGGCCTCCCTGGCGGCGTCGATCACCGCCCAGGCCGCCGCGGCGTCCTGGATACCGAGCCCGACGCTGTTGTAGTAGACGATGTCGCCGGGGCTCGTACGTCCCTCGCGCCGGCCCGTGAGCACACCGCCGAGCGGGATCAGATTCGCGGCTTCCAGCAGGCCGGAACGCAGCGCGTCCACCACGGGGCCGGCGTGGCCCGCCGCGGTGTCCGGGTCGTCGACGACCACGGCCGCGGCCCGCCGTACGACCTCGGCGTCGACCTCGCTGCGGGTCCGCTCGAAGGACCCCACGCTCACCACCGTGCAGCCGGGCGCCAGCCACTCCCCGTGCACGACGGGCGTGCTGCTGAGCGTGCACACGGCGACCATGGGCAGCCCTGACACGGCCTCCTCGGCCGAGGCGACGGCCTTGGCCGTGATACCGAGTTCGGCCGCCAGCCGCTGGGCCGCCCGCTCGCGGCGCGTGGGGGTCGGACTCCACACGCGTACGGCCCGCAGGTCCCGCACCCGGGCCACCGCCCGTGCGTGGGCCAGCGCCTGTGTGCCCGAGCCGATCAGGCCCAGCTCCGCGCTGTCGGCGGTGGCCAGCGCGTCGAAGGCCACCGCGCTGGCCGCGGCCGTACGCAGCGTCGTCACCGCCGTGCCGTCCATAACGGCGGCCAGACGGCCGGTCACCGGATCGAGCGCGTTGATCACCGCGTGCACGGTCGGCAGCCCGGCCGCCGCGTTGCCCGGATTGACGCTGCCGAACTTGGCGACGGCCCCGGTGTCCGCGGACAGCCGTGCGACGTACGCCAGCACGACACTGTCGTCGAACCCGCTCGGCTCCATGATCTTCCCGGGCAGATCGGCGGTGCCGTCGTCGAGCGCCGTGAAGGCCGCGCGCTGCGACGCGATGGCCGCGTCGATGCTCAGCAACTGCGTCACCTGGTGTCCGGAGAGGTAAAGGACGACGTCGTCTGTCTCTGTCATCCCTTGTTCCTATCCGGGATCCGGGCCGCCGCACCAGTCAGGACCAGTTCAGGACCAGTGGATCACCGTGTCCAGATGCGGCAGGTGATGGTCCATGCGCTCCCGCTTCGTGCGCAGATAGCTGATGTTGTGCTCGCGCGGCGGTATCAACAGCGGGACGTGCTCGGCGACTTCGATGCCGTGGTGCCGCAGGGCCTCGCTCTTGCGCGGGTTGTTGGAGAGCAGCCGTACGGAGGGCACGCCGAGGTCGTGCAGCATGTCCGCGGCGACGCCGTAGTCACGGGCGTCCACCGGGAGACCGAGGGCGAGGTTCGCCTCGACCGTGTCCAGGCCCTCCGACTGGAGCTTCATGGCCTGCAGTTTGGCGAGAAGCCCGATTCCTCTGCCCTCGTGGCCGCGAAGGTAGAGGAGGATGCCGCGGCCCTCCGCCACGATGGTGCGCAGGGCGGTCGAGAGCTGGTCGCCGCACTCGCAGTGCGTGGACCCGAAGGCGTCTCCGGTGAGGCACTCCGAATGCAGTCGGGTGAGCGTGTCCTCCGTTCCGTCGATATCGCCGTATATGAGGGCCACTTGTTCATCCCCGCGTTCGAGGTCCAAATAGCCGACGGCGTAGAAATCTCCGTACACGGTGTGCAGTTGGAGATCCACCACACGCTGGACACCCGACTGAACATCTGCCTTGGGGCTGGCACTTCGACCGAGCACGCCTTTGCTTTCCTTCATTTTCTCCTGCATCCAATCTGCCGTTGCCGCGTTAGCCTGCTCTCGTCGGTGCCTACGGAACGAAAGGCCTTAACACCATGACCGGTTCGGGAACACAGCTGACCACCCCCGGCTTGTTGCCGCTGGACACCACGGAGGACGTGAGGGCGCGTCGGCCCGGTGTCGCCGTCCTTCCCATCGGCAGCTTCGAACAGCACGGGCCCTTTCTACCGCTGGCCACTGACACCGTCATCGCCTGCACCATCGCCCGTGAGGTCGCCGCCGCGTACCCGGTGCATCTCCTCCCTCCGCTGACCATCGCCTGCTCGCACGAACATGCCGCCTGGCCTGGGACGGTCAGTATTTCCGCGGTGACACTCCACGCGGTGGTACGGGACATAGCCGACTCGCTTCGTCGCTCGGGCATCGACGCCCTGGTACTGGTCAACGGACATGGCGGGAACTACGTGCTGGGCAATGTGGTGCAGGAATCCGCGGGCAGCGGCACGCGCATGGCGCTGTTCCCGGCACCGGAGGACTGGGAGGAGGCGCGGGTCCGGGCCGATGTGCGGACCTCGCTGCTCAGCGATATGCATGCGGGGGAATTGGAGACGTCCATCCTGCTGCACGCTCATCCGGATATGGTGCGTCCCGGTTATGAGTCCTCCGACTTCCTCGCCGACGACCGGCGGCATCTTCTCACCCTCGATATGTCCGCTTACACGGAGTCCGGTGTCATCGGCCGTCCTTCGCTGGCTACCGCCGAAAAAGGCAAGGACCTGCTGGCGGGCCTGGTGGACTGCTTCGGTTCGTATTTCTCGATCCTCAGGCCGGAAGCGGCGAATTCCGCTCCGGGCGCTGCGGACGCCATACAGAAGGGGGCCGGGCAGGACGGCGCGGAGAGCGGCCGGCCCTGACCGTCGGCCGCGTCCGCCGGTGGTGAGCGCGGGACGTGGCCGTCGTGGCGCTGCGGCGCCTCCTTCTCGTACGCGGGCCGGGGGCGCCGCAGGCCCATGGCCCACCGGGCGACGAGTACGCCGATGCCGGGCAGGCTCGCCACGAGGCTGAGCACTCCGTAGACGACGGCGACCGAAAGACCGGTGCTCGCGCCGAGTCCGGCGGCGCCGAAGGCCCAGGCGGTGGCGCCCTCGCGAGGGCCCCAGCCACCCACGTTCAGCGGCAGTCCCATCGCGAGCAGGGCGAGCACCGCCAGGGGCAGCAACACGACTGGGGACGCGTCGGATCCCGCGACCCTGGCGGCGAGTACGAACATCACGAGGTGGCCCGCCAGCACCACGGCCGACGAGACGACGACACCTGGCCAGGTGTGGCGGGCCACCAGTCCTTCACGCGCCTCGGCGAGCACGTTGCGCAGGCGGGGCATGCGTCGCGACGTGGGCGACGAGCCCTTCAGCCGGACCGCGACCACGGCCGCGATCATCGCGGCGAGCGCCAGCGCGACGGCGGACGCCTCGACGAGGTGCTGGGTCTGTGTCTGGACCGGCGAGGGCAGCATCAGCAGGATGACCCCGCCGGCGGCCATGAGCGCCACCTGGCCCGCGACCCGTTCGAGGACCACGGCGCGTACGCCCCTGCCGAGGTCACCGGCGCTCTGTCCGTGCCGTACGGCGCGGTGCACATCGCCGAGTACGCCGCCGGGCAGCGCCGCGTTCAGGAACAGGGAGCGGTAGTAGTCCGCGACGGCGGGACCCAGCGGCAGCCGGATCTTCAGGCCCCGGGCCACCAGGCACCAGCGCCAGGCACTGAACACCGTGGTGACCACGCCGATCCCGAGGGCCGCCAGCACGGTGGGGCCGTCGACCCGGCGCAGTCCGTCCACGAAGACGCCGGTGCCCATCCGCCACACGAGTACGCCGAGAATGGCGACGCCCGCGAGAGTGCCGAAGTGGGTGCGCAGGGCGCGGGAGTCGATACGGGACCAGAGCGTGCGAAGGGTGCGGCGCGCGTCCGGGACCGGCCTCGGTGTCCGGGCCGCCCGTGCGCCCCGTGTCACCCGCTCGTCACCGCCGTCCGGGACCGGCCTCGGCGTGGGCTCGGCCCGGACGGCGCGTGGCTGCGCGTCGGCTGCCACCGCCTGCGCACTCATGCCGCTCCTCCCGTCGGACGGGCGAGGGCGAGAAGATCGCTGTGGTGCACCACGACGTGCAACTCCCCCGCCTCGCACGCCGCGAGACGCTCCCGCAGATAGGCGCCGGCGCGCTCGGCGAGTTCGGGGCGCTCCTCCACGGCCGCGCCGACCCAGCCGCGCAGCCACTCCGCCATCAGCGGGGACTCGTCGGGTCCGAGCCGCCAGGCGCTGGGGTGCACCCGCACCGTCGCGCCGTACCGGGCGAAGGCGTCGCAGGCGATGGTGACCGCGTCGGGTCCGAGCAGGTCGCCGCGGCGCTGGTGGGTGTTGAACGCCTCGGCGAGCTCGTCGTCCAGCGGGTGGGCGGGCGTGAGTTCGACGCGCCCCACCACCGACAGCGTCAGCAGGGCGGGGCAGCCGGCGCCGGCGCAGGCCTCGGCGAGCGCCTCGATCTGCTCGGCGGTGAGTACGTCGAGCAGGGCGGAGGCGGTCACCAGCGAGGCACCGGCCAGCGCGTCCGCGGTCAGCCGGGAGACATCGCCGCGTTGCGTCTCGACGGTGACCCGGCTGCCGTCGGCAGCCGTGCGGGGCGAGCCGACGGCGGCGAAGTGCAGCAGATAGGGGTCGTGATCGTTCAGGACCCAGTGCTGAGGGCCGTCGAGTCGCGGGGCGAGCCAGCGGCCCATGGAGCCGGTGCCGCAGCCGAGGTCGTGGATCACCAGGCCGTTGGACCGCCGCTGCGGCAGGTTCGCGAGCCGGATCCGCAGGGGATCGAGGAGCTCGACCGCCCGCGCGGCGGCGTCGGCACTCTCGCGCAGCTCCAGCCACTCGGGGGCGTACCGCGTCACGTCGTCGTCAGCCTCCGTGTCGGCGCCGCGCCTGCGGTCACCCAGCCGGATCGTTCCCACCTCGTGCGCCGGAACCTTCGTCGTCGCGCGCCCGGGTGGCGTCATGCTCGTACTCACGCTGCCCCCTTCCTTTCGTCCCGTCCAAGTCGCCCCAGCACACCGGCCAGGCTCCGGGCCGTCGCGGCCCAGCCGTCCAGCGCGGCCCTGCGTCCGCGTGCGGCGGCCCTCAGCCGGCGCCGTACGTCCGCGTCGAGGAACCAGCCGCGCAGTTCCGCCGCGAGCGCCACCGAGTTGTCCGGCGGTACGAGGATGCCGGGCATCCCGCCGTCGGGAGCGCGCCCGACCGCCTCGGGGAGCCCGCCGACGTCCGTGGCCAGGACGGGGATGCCCCGGGCCAGCGCTTCGGTGACGGCCATGCCGTACGTCTCCGCGTACGAGGTGAGCACCATGAGGTCCGCGGAGGCGTAGCTCGCGTCGAGTTCGGCTCCGGCCTGCGGGCCGACGAGTTGCAGCCGGTCGCCGAGGCCTTGGTGGTCGATGAGCTCCCTCAGTTCGGCGACATAGCCGGGGTCCTGGCCCAGGCCGCCGACGCAGACGCAGCTCCAGTTCAGGTCGGTGAGGGTGGCGAGTGCCTCGACGAGGCGGTGCTGAGCCTTGCGCGGGGTGACGGAGGCTACGCACAGCAGCCGCGAGACGCCGTCGGTACCGGCGGCCAGGGGCGCGATGTCGGCGCCGGGCGCGGCGACATGGACCCGGTCGGGGGCCAGCCCGTGATGGGCGACCAGCCTGCGGGCCGCCCACTCGCTGGTGGCCACGATCGCGGGCACGGAACGCAGCGTGCGGCGCTCGCGGGCGTCCAGTTCCGCCGCCAGACCGGGGTCGAGCCCCGTCTCGTCGCCGAGCGGCAGATGAACGAGGACGACCAGGCGCAGCCGCTCGGTCTCGGCGGCGATGATCTCGGGGGCGGCGCAGGCGACGAGTCCGTCGAGGAGTACGCGGCTGCCGTCCGCCATCTCACCGAGGGTGCGGGCCAGCTCCGCGCGGGCGGCGGCTCCGGGCCGGGGCCAGCTGCCGTCGATCGCGTGCTTGTGGACCTGCCAGCCGAAGGCGGGGAGGTCGAGGCACACCCGGGCGTCGTAGATGTTGCCGCCGCTGGGCGTCCTCGGGTCGTCCACTCCGCCGGGCATCACGAAGTGCATGGCGCGAAGAGACATGGGGATGATGGCCGCGTAGTTGTTCACAGCCCACGCTCATAACTCGCCCAGGCGATGTGCGACTCGTGCAGGGTGACCGTGATGCCGGACAGTCCGCGGGCGCCCTCGCCCAGCGCACCCTTGTGCACCCGCTCCGCGAGGCGGTCGGCGATGACCTTGGCCAGGAACTCCGTGGAGGTGTTCGTGTTGGCGAAGTCGGGTTCGTTGTCGAGGTTGCGGTAGTTCAACTCGCTCACCACCCCGCCCAGTTCCTGAGTGGCCAGTCCGATGTCGACGACGATGTTGTCGTCGTCCAGCTCTGCGCGCCGGAAGGTGGCGTCCACGAGGAACGTCGCCCCGTGCAGGCGCTGCGCGGGTCCGAAGACCTCCCCGCGGAAGCTGTGGGCGATCATGAGGTGATCGCGGACGGTGATGCTGAACAACGGACGACCCTCCAGGTGCGGCGCGTCTGATCCCTCTGCCGGGCGTGCCGTGTAGTACGGCAGGTCCGTTCTCCGTGTTCAGGCGGTACGGGAGGAAGTTTCGGCGGGTTTTCGTTTGGGACGCGTGACTCGGACGCGTCGTTCGATGGACCGGTCACCGGGCGTAGTCCCGAACCGATCCGGGGCGGTCATGCCCCTTCAGTGTCGTACTGAACCAGGTGGCACAGTGCCTGCGTCTGACCCGCGGCGAGCGCGGTCATCGCCTCCGGCAGGTCCTCGAAGGCGCACGAGCCGGTGATCAGCGCGTCCAGGGCGGGGTCGGCGAGCAGTTCGAGCGAGAGGGCGAGCCGGTCGGCGTACGTACGGCGACCGCTTCTGGCCGGGGAGACGGTGCCCACCTGGCTGCTGCGGACGACCAGGCGGCGGGAGTGGAAGGCCTCGCCCAGCGGCAGGCTGATCCGCCGGTCGCCGTACCAGCTCAGCTCGAGGACGGTCCCCTCCGGGGCGAGGAGTTCGAGAGAGCGGGTGAGTCCCGCCTCGGTGGCGCTGGCGTGCACGACCAGGTCGCAGTCCCCGGCGGCGTCCGCCGGGAGCGCGAAGTCGACGCCGAGCGCCTGGGCGAGTTCGGCGCGTGCCGGGTTGGCGTCCACGAGCTGGACGCGGACGGCGGGGTACCGGGCGAGGAGGGCGGCGACACTCGCGCCGACCATTCCGGCGCCGACCACCGCGATCCGGTCACCGACGAGCGGTGCGGCGTCCCACAGTGCGTTCACCGCGGTCTCCACGGTCCCGGCGAGGACGGCACGCGAGGCGGGCACGGACTCGGGTACGGGGGTCACGGCGCCGGCCGGGACGACGTACCGGGTCTGATGCGGATAGAGACAGAAGACGGTCCGCCCGACGAGCGACGCCGGCCCCTCCTCCACCAGGCCCACATTGAGATACCCGTACTTCACCGGCCCAGGGAAATCGCCTTCCTGGAACGGCGCCCGCATCGCGCCGTACTGGCTCTCCGGCACGCCGCCACGGAAGATGAGGGTCTCCGTTCCGCGGCTCACTCCGGAGAAGAGCGTGCGCACCAGAACCTCGCCCTCGATGGGGCTCGGCAGGTCGACGTCGCGTATCTCACCGTGGCCGGGAGAGCTCAGCCAGAAGGCGCGCGCAGCGCGGTCCATCGGCATCTCATCCTCCTGAAAAAGTCGTGCTGCTGAGTAGTGCCCAGGCTCCGCCGAGTCGTGTCCAGCCTGTGAACCTGCTGAGTCCGGCTGAACGATCTGGCGACCCTGCACGTACCGACCGTTGCGAAGCCGCGGACAACGTAAGCGGCAGTGATCGACTTTGTCATCTGGCCGGAGGATGTGCGGTGGCCCTGAACAACACGTACGACGCTAGGCTCTTGCAGGTGCAGCAGGAAACGGCGGTCGGAGCGGGCGCGATGCTCCTCCTGCTGACCGTCCTCGGCACGGCGATCGGCATGGGGCCGGCGGGCTGGCTGACGGGCCTGGCCTTCGCGTTCGCCACCTGGGCCGTGCTCGCCCGCGCCCTGCACCGCACCCGGCCCCGCTCCTTCGGGCCCGCGAACCGCGTCACCCTCGGCCGCGCCACGCTCGTCGCCGGCGTCACGGCCCTGGTCGCGGACTCCTTCCAGAGCCCGCCGCCGGTCACCCTCCTGGTCGCCCTGACCGCGGTCGCCCTGATCCTCGACGCGGTCGACGGCAAGGTCGCCCGCCGCACCGGTTCCTCGACCGCGCTGGGCGCCCGCTTCGACATGGAGGTCGACGCCTTCCTGATCCTGGTCCTGAGCGTGTACGTCTCCACGCAGCTCGGCACCTGGGTCCTCCTGATCGGCGCCATGCGCTACGCCTTCGTCGCCGCGGCCCGCTTCCTCCCCTGGCTGAACGCGACCCTCCCCCCGAGCACAGGCCGCAAGACGGTGGCGGCACTCCAGGGCGTGGCCCTACTGCTCGCGGGAGCGCAAATCCTCCCGTACGCCGCGACCCTCGCGACGGTCGTCCTGGCACTGGGCTCGCTGGTGTGGTCGTTCGGCCGCGACATCGGCTGGCTGTGGAGGAACCGGGAGGGCCACGTGACGCTCCACGAGTCCACCGAGCCTGCCGCCACTGAGGCCTACTCCTCCGTGGCTTCCGTACCCTCCTCGCTTCCCGCACTCGCCGCGTCAGGCAGGGCGACCAGTTCGTCGAGGCTGTAGCAGATCACGGCGGGCTTCCGTAGCTCCGGTAGGACCATGTACTGCTTGCCTGGTCCGGTCTGCGCACGTACGACCTGGACCGGCCACGGCAGCGTATGAGCCTCTACCGCACCGTCCTGGCCGAGGGGCAGCACGACGACTTCGTCACCCTGCTCAACCGGGACCTGCTGATCGCCCAGTGGCCCGCGCTGCGCGCCCTGGTCAGCAGACACATCCGCAACGTGTGGGAAGACACCTTCCCCGAGCTCGTCCACCGGACGTCCACCGCAGCGTGAACCTCGGTACCGGACCTCTGGCAGACCCAGCGCGAGACGCACCCCTGACAGATGCGACACCACACCATGTCCAGGAGCTGACCCTCGACCTTGTGAAGGGCTCAGAGTCCCGGGTGTGGAGAGCGAGATGCGCAGCATTGGTGAGATGGCTCGGGACAGTGGACTGGGCGTGAGTGCCCTGCGGTTCTACGACCGTGCCGGTGTGCTGGTCCCTGCCTGGGTGGATCCGGTGAGTGGCTATCGCTGGTACGGCCCCGAGCAGCTTGAAGAGGCCCGGTTGCTGGCCCGGTTGCGCCGGGCGGGTATGCCGCTGGCGGACATTCGGCTGGTGCTGGCCGGCTGGTCCAGCGCGGACACCGACCTGGTGCGCAAGCTCCTTCAGACGCATCTGCGCCGTCTTGAGCAGGGGCTGTCCGATGCCCGCAGTGAGTTCTCCACGCTCCGAGCACTACTCGACCACAGGGAGAACCGCATGACTTCGCTCCGCACCGCCACCGTCAAGCTGTCTGTCTCCGCACTTGAGTTGGCCGCCGCACTGGACGCGGTCCGTTTCGCCGCCAGCACCGACCCGGAGCTGCCGATGCTCGGCGGTGTCCTGTTCGACATCGAGGACGCCTGGGTGTGGACTCCGAGCATTCCCATCAGTGGCCGGTCAGGGAGACGCCTCGAAGGTCTCGATCTCGCAGCGCGGCGCACCGCTCTTTCCGATCCTGGCGTCACTCGTGATCAACGGCACGCCCAGGCTTTCGGCCAGGGCGACGTACTGGGCGTCGTAGGTGGACAGGTTGCTCGACAAGCCCTTGATGCGCTCCCAGAGGATCAAGGTCTCGTGCCGGTCGATCGCCAGGTCGCGATACGTCGCCAGGCCCTTGCGGAGCTGTCTTTCGTTGAGCTTGGGCTCACCACCGCGTCGGCCGCGCGCTAGGCCGAGCAGCGCCGACATGACCTCGTAGTCGATCAAGTGCGGTGCGGCGAGCCGGTCCTCCTTCGCGACGCGTTCACGCACGCCGCGTCCCGTGGGTCCCTCGTCGGCGAGGAAGAAGACGAGCGCGGAGCAGTCGACAACGATCACCGGCCCGCCCGTCCGTCATCGATCGCGGACAGTACGTCCGATGTGCTCAGACTCGCACCGGCCTCGGATTCGGCGCGGGCGGCAACCTCGGCGAGCGTGGGTCGGGTGGCTTCACCGACGAGTACATCGAGCGCGTACGCCTGGAGCGACTTGCCCGCTTGCGCAGCGCGGGCCTTCAGTATGGCCAGAGCGTCGTCCGGAACATCCCGGATGGTAAGTGCAGTCATGCCTGCATTTTATCGGCGCTGCAGGCAAAATGCAGGCATTCAGGCCGCCCATCCATGGCCCGCGCCCCGATTTCAGTGGCCGTGGCCGCCGCCCGAACCGTGCTCGTCCGCGCTCGGTTCCGCCGTTGCCGACGCACCCCCCGCGTGGACCGTGAAGGCCGCCGTACGGACCTTGCCCTCGTGCTTGAAGTCGAGGAAGAGGCGGTACGCGCCCTTACTCGGGGCCGTTGCCGTGAAGGAAACCTCCGGGCCGGACTCCGTTTCGCCGTCGCCGGGCTCGCCGTTGGGGTGGACGTGGAGGTAGGCGAGGTCTCCTGAGCGGAGGGCGACCAGGTGGCCGTATGCGCCGAGGTAGGGCTGGAGGTTGCGCACGGGCTTGCCGTCCTTGGTGACGTTCAGCTTCAGTTCGCTGCCTGTGCCGGGGCGGAGCTCGCCGTTGAGCGTGACCTTGTAGTCGTCGACGATCGCGGTGGGGGCGGCCTTCGGCAGCTCGGCCGGCTTGTACGGGCCCGACACCGCGAGGTCGGAGCCGAGGGTCAGACCCTCCCCGGCACCCTTGGGCTTGAAGTCGGCGAAGACGCGGTACCCGCCCGCCTTCGGCAGTTCGACCGGGATCGACCAGGTGCCGTCGGCGGCACGGGTTGGGTGGAGGTGGCGATAGACCGTGAGGTCGCGCGAGGCGACGATGAGGTGCAGTTCTTTCTCGTGCTCGCGCTGGTACGCGGTCACGTTCCGTCCGGTGCCGTCCTCGACGATGGCGAAGCTCAGCTCGGTGGCCGCGCCGGCCTCGATGCGCGAGGTCTTCAGGTCGAGCGTGTAGCCGCCCTCGGAGGTCTGCAGCCCGCCGGGCGGTTCCGCCGTGTGCCCGCCGGCCGCCTCGGCGCCTCCGCCCCCCTCCTTCTCCTTGTCCGCCGCGTGGCCGCCGTGCTGCGCGGCCTTCGTGGTCTGGTCGTCCGACACCACGGGGTCGATGGCGTTGCCCACGCCGTAGGCCGTGCCGAAGGTCGCGGCGAGCGCGGCGGCGAAGGTCGTGAGCTTCAGTGCGGTGTGCATGGCGTGATCCCTTCTCAAGGGCCGCCGCTAGAGGGCGACCAACGCTCTCCAACATACCCCTAGGGGGTACACAGTCAAGTCCAGTCAGCCCTTGAATTGAATACGGGAGGGGGGTATACATGGAGGCGCAGAGCTCATACCCCCTCCGGGTATATCCGGTATCTCCGCCCATCACGCTGCGAGGAGCGCACATGGCCACCACCACACCCGGCGCCGCCGAGGTCGAGGTCGAACTCGCCATCGGCGGCATGACCTGCGCCTCGTGCGCGGCCCGGATCGAGAAGAAGCTCAACCGCATGGACGGCGTCGAGGCGACCGTCAACTACGCCACCGAGAAGGCCAAGGTCACGTACCGGGACGAGGACGTCTCCGTCCAGGACCTGATCTCCACGGTCGAGGCCACCGGTTACACCGCCCACGAGCCCGCGCCCGTGGGCCCGGAGCCGGCAACCGGTAGCGCGGACAGGCCCGATTCCGCTGCCTACGACGAGTTGCGGCCGCTCCGCGAGCGCCTGATCACCGCCGTCGCCCTCGCCGTGCCGGTCATCGCGATGGCGATGATCCCGGCCCTCCAGTTCGAGTACTGGCAGTGGCTGTCCCTGACACTGGCGGCGCCCGTCGTCACGTATGCCGCATGGCCCTTCCACCGCGCGGCATGGACCAACGCCCGGCACGGTGCGGCCACCATGGACACGCTGATCTCGGTCGGTACGTCGGCCGCGTTCCTGTGGTCGGTGTGGGCCCTCTTCTTCGGCACGGCCGGCACTCCCGGCATGACACACCCCTTCGAGCTGACCATCGCCCGCAGCGACGGCGCCGGGAACATCTACCTCGAAGCCGCCGCCGGAGTCACCGCCTTCATCCTCGCGGGCCGCTACTTCGAGGCCCGGTCCAAGCGGAAGGCGGGCGCGGCACTCAAGGCGCTGCTGGAGCTCGGTGCGAAGGAGGTGACGGTCCTGCGTGCCGACGGTCGCGAACTGACCGTTCCCACCGCCGAGTTGGCAGTGGGCGACCGCTTCCTGGTGCGCCCCGGCGAGAAGATCGCCACCGACGGTGTCGTCGTCCAGGGCTCCTCCGCCGTGGACGCCTCCATGCTGACCGGCGAGTCCGTACCGGTCGAGGTCGAGGCCGGCGAAGGCGTCACCGGTGCCACGCTCAACGTCGGCGGACGGCTCGTCGTCGAGGCCACCCGAGTCGGCTCCGACACCCAACTCGCCCGTATGGCCAAGTTGGTGGAGGACGCTCAGAACGGCAAGGCCGCCGCCCAGCGGCTCGCCGACAGGATCTCCGCGGTCTTCGTCCCGGTCGTGATCGGCCTCGCCCTGGCCACCCTCGGCTTCTGGCTCGGCAACGGCTTCGGGCTGACCGCCGCCTTCACCGCCGCGGTCGCCGTCCTGATCATCGCCTGCCCGTGCGCCCTGGGGCTCGCGACGCCGACCGCGCTCATGGTCGGCACCGGGCGCGGCGCACAGCTCGGCATCCTGATCAAGGGGCCGGAGGTGCTGGAGAACACGCGGAAGGTCGACACGATCGTCCTCGACAAGACCGGCACGGTGACCACCGGCCGGATGACCCTGCTGGCCGTGCACACCGCCGACGGCACCACCGAGCACGAAGTACTGCGCCTGGCCGGTGCGTTGGAGCACTCCTCGGAGCACCCGATCGCCAAGGCCGTGGCCACGGGCGCCGCACAGAAGGTCGGCAAGCTGCCCACCCCGGAGGACTTCGCGAACGTCGCGGGCCTCGGCGTCCAGGGCATCGTCGAGGGGCACGCGGTTCTGGTCGGCCGGGAGAAGCTGCTCGCCGAGTGGGAGATCCGGCTGACCGGGAACCTGGAGCGCGCCCAGGCGGAGGCCGAGGCGGCCGGACGTACGGCGATCGCGGTCGCCTGGGACGGCGAGGCCCGTGCGGTTCTCGAGGTGGCCGACGCCGTCAAGGAGACCAGCCCCGAGGCGATCACCCGGCTGCGGGCGCTCGGCCTGACCCCGATCCTGCTGACCGGCGACAACGAGGCGGTCGCACGGTCGGTCGCCGCCGAGGTCGGTATCGACGAGGTCATCGCCGAGGTCCTCCCCCAGGACAAGGTGGACGTGGTCAAGCGGCTTCAGGCGGAAGGCCGTTCGGTCGCGATGGTCGGCGACGGCGTCAACGACGCGGCGGCGCTGGCACAGGCGGACCTGGGTCTGGCCATGGGTACGGGCACGGACGCGGCGATCGAGGCCGGCGACCTCACTCTCGTACGGGGCGATCTGCGCGCCGCGGCCGACGCGATCCGCCTCTCGCGCCGCACTCTGCGCACCATCAGGTCCAACCTGTTCTGGGCCTTCGCCTACAACGTCGCCGCCCTCCCCCTCGCGGCAGCCGGCCTGCTCAACCCGATGATCGCGGGAGCGGCAATGGCCTTCTCCTCGGTCTTCGTGGTCGGCAACAGCCTGCGGCTGCGGGGGTTCCAGGCGGCGAACTGAAACAGACAGGCCCGCCCTAAACCGCCATCAGCAGAAGCATCGCCGCCATGGTGCCGCCCATACCGATATGGGCGGCCAGCGCGGCCTCGGGTGCGGCGCCGGGGCGGCGGCGGTGGCCGTGGGGGCCGTGGGGGCCGTGGGGGCCACGTTTCGCCGTCCGGGCCCTGTCCCGGACGGCGAACGTCAGCGAGGCCAGGAACACGACGACCGTGTCCGGCATGGCGAGCAGCCAACGGCTCCAGCTGCGGCGCCGGCCGCCTTCGCGGCCCTCCGCGAGGCGGTGACTGCGGTTGGCATCCCGGACCTGCGCCCACACGGACGCGGCGATCGACAACAGGAAGTAGACGGCGAGCGCCACGACCACGAGACGCCAGACAGCAGCACCCGAGGACGTGGACGCCCCGGCGGCAGCGGCCAGTTCGGACGACTCCGTCCCGTGTCCGTGCCCGAGCTCCTGCCCGCTCCCGTGCCCGTGGCCGTGACCGTTCATGGCTTCCGTGTGCGAGTGCGCCGCCGACTCGGCGCCTGCCGCCATGTGCTCCATCCCCGGCATGTGCGCCATGTGGGAGCCGCCCAGAGCGAGCACCGGCCCGGAGGACGTACTCGTCATGGCAAGCGTCATGATCACCATGCCCGCGCTTCCGACGATCAGATGCACCCAGTGCCGACCGTGCCTCCACCCACCCTCACGCGTGTGCTTCACGGCCAGCGCGACCCCGCCGAGCCCAAGCAGCGCGAACGCCACCGCCCACCCGACGCCGTACTCCGCGTACCAACTCACCGTCACCGGCAAGGACATGACGGCCATGCACACGCTCATCAGCAGATCGCCGCCTGCCGCGAACCGGGCCCCGCCTCTCGTGGTCGCCATCCGGACCGTGCTGACCGCGGCGACCAGCACGGCGAGCACCGCAATGGACCAGGTCAAGGCCAGGATTCCCATCGATACCTCCGCATCGACCGACTGCGGCACCTGCTGGTGCCCTTAGTACGTGACGGGGAGACAGGCCGTTCAAGCTCTTGACAACACCCATACCCCCTAGGGGTATGATGGAGCCGTCAGGAAGAAGCAGGAAGCCAAGAGCCAGGCAGGCAGCGAGAGGAGCAGAGTCATGGTGCAGGACATTTACGAGGTCAAGGGCATGACGTGCGACCACTGCGTCAAGGCCGTCTCGTCCGAGGTCGGCGCGCTCGACGGCGTCACGGGCGTGGAGGTCGACCTGGAGACCGGCCGGGTAACGGTGTCCAGCGGCGACCGCCTGGCGTACGACGCGGTCGCCGAGGCCGTGGACGAGGCCGGCTACGACCTGATAGGCCGCCGCGAGCAGTAGGGCTCGCGGCCATGCGCAGCAGCCCGGAACGGTCCCGCCCGTGTACTTCGCGTACGGGCGGGACCGTCTTTGTTGCCACCGGCCTTCAAGCCACCGTCCTTGAGCTGCCGCCGGCCCTGGAGCTACCGGGCCGGGACACCGTCGGACGCCGCGCTCGGTGCCGGGGCGTAGCCGGCAGGCCGGGTGGTGAAGGTGCCCCGGCCCTGGGTGCGGCTGCGCAACCGCGTCGCATAGCCGAACAGTTCGGCCAGCGGCACGGTCGCCGTGATCATCACCGCGCCCGCCCGCGGGACCGAGCCCGAGACCCGGCCGCGCCGCGCCGCGAGGTCGCCGAGCACCGCGCCCATGGCGTCTTCGGGCACGGTGACCGTGATGTCGACCACCGGTTCCAGGAGCGCCATCCGGCCGGCGCGCAGTGCGTCGCGGAGCGCGAGTCGACCGGCCGTCCGGAACGCCATCTCCGAAGAGTCCTTGGGATGGGTCGCCCCATCGGTCAGCACGACGCTCACTCCGGTCACCGGATGACCGCCGAGCGGCCCTTCTGCCAGCGCGTCCCGGCAACCTGCCTCGACCGCTCGTACGTACTCCTTCGGCACCCGGCCCCCGACGACGGCCGACCGGAACGCGAAACCGGTCGCGCTGCGGGCACCGTCGGAAGCGGCGGTACCAGTGGCGGCCTCCAGCGGACCCACATCGAGGACGACATGGGCGAACTGACCGGCGCCTCCGTCCTGTTTGACATGCCGGTACACCAGCCCCGACACGCCACGGACGAGCGTCTCCCGGTACGCCACCCCCGGCCGGCCGACGCCGACTGCGAGCCCGTGGGTACGGCGGATCTTCTCCACCGCCACCTCCAGGTGCAGCTCACCCATCCCCGACAGCACGGTCTGGCCGGTCTCGGAGTCGGTCCTGACCACCAGCGAGGGATCCTCCTCGACCAGCCGCGTCAACGCGGTCGCCAAGCGGTTGGTATCGGTGCTGCTGCGCGCCTCGACAGCCACCGAGACGACCGGGTCGGCGGCGGTCGGCCGTTCGAGAAGCAGGGGAGCCGAGGGGGCGCACAGGGTCGACCCGGCGCGGGCGGACTTCAGCCCGACCACCGCGACGATGTCCCCGGCCACAGCCCGGTCCAGCTCCGCGTGGCGGTCGGCCCGGACCCGCAGAATCCGCCCGATGCGCTCGGTGCGCCGTGCGCCCGCGTCCCACACCGTCTCTCCCTTCTCGATCGTTCCCGAGTACAGACGTACGTACGTCAGCCGTCCCGTGGTGGTCGCGTTCACCTTGAACGCCAGTGCCGCGAACGGCGCCGCCGGGTCGGCGACCCGTTCCTGCTCCGCGCCGTCCTGAGTGCCGCGTATCGCGGGCACGTCCAGCGGCGAGGGCAGGTACGCGACGACGGCCTCCAGCAGCGGCTCGATTCCGCGGTTGCGATAGGCCGAGCCGCACAGCACGACCACGCCGTCACCGGTACGGGTCAGATCGCGCAGCGCGGAGATCAGCGTCCGCGTGGAGAGAGCGGACCGCGCGCAGAACTCCTCCAGTGCGGGCGCGTGGAGTTCAGCCACCGCTTCCTCCAACTGCCGTCGGCGCCGGTGCGCTTCATCCCGCAGGGCATCGGGAACCGGACCTTCGTCGACCGTGTCGCAGCCGTCGGTCCAGACGAGCGACCTCATACGCACCAGATCCACCACCCCGGTGAAGCCGTCCTCCGTACCGATCGGCAACTGGACGACCAGCGGGGCCGGATGCAACCGCTCCCGGATCGACTCGACCGCCGTGTCGAGGTCGGCACCGGCGCGGTCCAGCTTGTTGACGAAGGCGATCCGTGGCACGCCGTGCCGATCGGCCTGCCGCCACACCGACTCGCTCTGCGGCTCCACTCCCGCGACGGCGTCGAACACCGCGATCGCGCCGTCGAGCACGCGCAGTGAGCGTTCCACCTCGTCGGAGAAGTCGACATGGCCAGGGGTGTCGATCAGGTTGATCCGGTGGCCGTCCCAGGCGCAGCTGACCGCCGCGGCGAAGATGGTGATGCCGCGATCGCGCTCCTGCGGGTCGAAGTCGGTGACAGTGGTGCCGTCATGGACCTCACCCCGCTTGTGGGTGGTTCCGGTGACGTACAGGATCCGCTCGGTGACAGTGGTCTTCCCGGCGTCGACGTGGGCGAGGATGCCCAGATTGCGAACGGCGGTGATCGGACTGGTCGGTTGACGGTGCAGGTTGTTGCGCACGGCCCATGGCCTTTCGGGATGATCCAGAACGGGGCAGCGCGATTTCCGTACGAAACGGGCCTGTCGTGACGACAACAGGCAGGCAGGGACCAGGGGTTGAGGTGGTGTGCGAGCCGGCTCACCGAGTCGGGCGTTGCGGCGTCAGGTGGTGCCGAGTCAGGCGTTCGTCACGGACATCCGGTACCGGCCGCGCAGCGGGCACCGGGCAGCCGAAGACACGAGGATCACCTCGTTCAGCGACCGGGGAACGACGACAGCGGTGCGGTACCGCATGGCCGGGCTCCCCTCACTCGTCTCACTCATCACGAGGCGCGCCGACCTGTACTGCTCTCGTGGCGACGCGCGCGTTGCGTGGTGAGTGTAGGGAACCCGGCACGGGCGGGGCACCGGTTTTTTTCGCTACGGCAGATCGGCAGGCCGGTCCCGGTCCCTCTCGTCCGGCCATACACCCACATGGTCCGGTTCCGCTGTCAGGCGGACCCGGCCGCGCAGTCCGTAGCGTTCCACGTAGTCGCGGGGCAGTTGGAGACGGCCCGTGCGGTCGAGGACCGTGTACTCCTCCGCATCCGTGCCGTCGGGTGTTCGGAGGGTCTCCGTCGACGTGCGGCCGTCGCGGATGCGGACCGTGCGGCGGACCTGGCCGGAGACGAGCGGGTCGTGGGTGACGACGAGGACGGTGGCGCCGAACTCCTCGTTGGCGCGGCGCAGCGTGGCGAACACCTCCTCGCCACTCGCCGTGTCGAGCTCGCCCGTGGGTTCGTCGGCGAGCAGGACACGCGGCGCGTTGGCCGTGGCGACCGCGATGGCGACGCGCTGCTGTTCGCCGCCGGAGAGTTCGGCGGGACGGCGGTCGCGGCAGTGGGCGACGCCGAGTACGTCGAGGAGTTCGGCGGCGCGCGCGGCCCGTTCGCCGCGGGGCACGCGCGCGTACTTCATCGGCAGCGCGACATTCTCCAGCGCGGTCAGATACGGCAGCAGGTTGCGTCCCGTCTGCTGCCATACGAAGCCGACGGTGTGCCGGCGGTAGCCGAGCCGTTCGCGGCGCCCCATGGCGAGCAGATCGTGTCCGGCGACCCTGGCCCGGCCCGCCGTGGGCAGGTCGAGCCCGGAGAGGATGGACAGCAGCGTCGACTTGCCGGATCCGGAGGCACCGACGAGCGCCATGCACTCGCCCTCCTCGACGACGAGGTCGAGGCCCTGGAGCGCCTGCACCTCGACCTCGTCGGTGCGGTAGACGCGGACCAGGTTGTCGCAGACGACGAGCCCGTCGTCCGCGCGCGGGCGCTGGGCGTCACGGGCCCGCTCCTCCAGTTTGCGCAAGTCGTTCCCGTGAGGTTCGGTCACCGTTCCTCCGTGAGGCGCAGGACGGCGCCGAGTCCGCGGCGCCGTCCGATCCAGGTCTCCACCGCCACCGCCACGATCACCAGCAGGCCGAGGCCGGCGCCCAGGGCGGCGGTCAGCAGCAGGTCGGGACGTGGCGTGGGGGCGGCGGGTCCGCCCGTGAAGTCCCGCAGTTCCAGGGCGGGTCCGAGCAGCGCGGGCAACGTCAGGCCGAGCGCGGTGCCGCCCGCCACGGCAGCCAGCACCATCGGCAGCAGTTGGAGCAGGTGCAGCGCCGACGTGGCACGGTGGCCGAGGCCCAGCGTGCGCAGGTAGGAGGCGGTGCGACCGCGGGCCGGGGCGGACAGCATCAGTTCGAGTACGAGGGCCAGCAGGGCGAGGAGTACGGCGAGCCCGGTGCTGGCGGTATGCGCGGCCGTCAGGACGTCGACCATGCCGTCCGCGTCGGCCTCGGCCTCCTCCTCGGCGCGGATGCGCAGCTCACCGACGGCGGTGTCGGAGGCGGCGCGCGGCACGAGGGCCCGCAGGTCCGCCACGTCAAGGCGTGGGCCGTACAGCAGGAGGGCGCTCTCCTCGAAGTCGCTTCCGGCGAAGGCCTTCAGGTCGCGGTTGTCGGCGAGGAGCAGTTGGTCGCGGGTAGCCGCCGTAGCGCGGACGGGGCCGATCGCCGGGTCGCGGAGTACGTCGTCGGGGAGGGCACCGACGACACGCAGGCCGATCTTCCTGCCGTGCGAGGTGATGGTGAGCAGGTCGCCGGCGCGTGCTCCGGTGGCCAGGACGCGGATGTCCCGGCCGCGTCCCGGTGTGGTGAGTCCGGCGTCGTCGAGCGCACGGCCCGCGGCCGAACCGGGCGCCACCGCCCGGAGTTTCGCGCCGTCGAGGCCGATGAGGCTCGCGATGCCGTAGCGCTCGCCGCTGGTCCCGCTCGTCGGGTCGACGCGCAGTTGCCGCACGCTGACGGTGTCGCGCAATCCGCGCACCCGGGTCAGCCGTTCGGCGACGTCGGGGTTGCGGCCCGCGCCGCGGAAGGAGGCGTCGGCGCCGACCTGCCAGGCGGCGGCCTCGCGGCGGCCGTCCGTCAGCGTCCCGGCCACCAGCCCGCCGAACACCGCTCCGGCCAGCGTCACCACCAGGACGAGCAGTGCGAGCGCCCGGGCCGGTGCCTCCTTCGCGGCCCGGGAGAGCGCGATCAGGGCCACCGCGCCACGCCGCCGCGCGGACCAGCGCGCCAACAGCCGTACCGGCAGCGGATAACAGCGCACCAGTACGGCGACGGTGGCGAGCCCCAACAGCGCGGGCACCGCGGCGAGCAAGGGGTCGGGTCCCGCGTCGCCGGCCGTGCCGCGGGTGCGCAGCGCGAACACGCCGGCCGCGGCGAGCAGCAGGACCAGCGCCTCGGCGACGATCCGGCGGCCCTCCCCCACTCTCGACTTCGCTCGAGCGGGGGGACCCCCATGACCGGAGGGACCCCCACCGTGCCGGTTCGGCTCATACCGGGTGCCGGTGGTGCGGTCGCGCAGGGCGTGCCAGGTGAGCGCGGGGAGCAGCAGCCAGACGAGTGCGGCGACAAGCACTCCGTAGTCGTACGAGGGTGAAGGGCCCGGCAGCGCCCGCGCGACGGCGAGCCCTGCCGCGAGCCCGAGCAGCACGGCGGGCGCGGTCTGTGCCGCCCGTGCCAGTGCGAGGCCCGTCGCGGAGGCGCCGCGGGCGATCTGCAGCCGGTGGGCGTCGAGGCGGCGGCGTACCGCGAGCAGCGCCGTGACGGCGGCTGTGAGCAGTCCGGTGACGAGCAGGGACGCCAGCGCGAAGGAGATCACGGTGCGGCCCTGCCGCCACTGCGTGCCGAACTCCGTGATCACGTCGGGAAGTTGGGAGCTGTTCTGCAGGGTGGAGGCGGCATGCGAGCCGATCTGGCAGAAGTTGCCGCCGTAGTCGGCGATGTCGCCGCAGAAGACGGTCCGTGCCTCGTCCGGGTAGCGCGCGAGCAGCCGCTGGAGTTCGCCCTGTCCTTGCTCGTCGGCGAACCGCGTGGCGGTGTCCGCGTCGAGGTCGAGGCGCAGGCCCCAGTTGACGGTGAGCGGGGCGCCCGCCTGCGACTGGAGGGCGGTGACGGTTCGCGGGGCGACGAGGGCGCGGGCCTCCCAGTCGATTCCGGAGATGCTGCGAGGGAGATGCTGCGAGGGCCGCACCAGCTGGGGCTGCTCGCGCCACAAGCGGTCGCGGTGCGTGGTGAAGAACCCGACGACAACGGCGGTGGCGTGGACGTCCTTCAACGCGCCGGGCTGGACCGGGAGTTGCTGCCCGAGCCGCAGCCTCAGCGCCTCGCGCGTGCGGGTGGAGACGGCGATCTCCACGGCCTTGCTGTCCGGGTCGGGCGGCCGTCCCTCGGCGTAGGCGGCACGGCCCGGCGCGTCGGAGGCGTACACCAGCCCCAGTCCCACCTCC
Organism: Streptomyces sp. NPDC006365; assembly: GCF_042870755.1. Taxonomy (NCBI): domain Bacteria; kingdom Bacillati; phylum Actinomycetota; class Actinomycetes; order Kitasatosporales; family Streptomycetaceae; genus Streptomyces; species Streptomyces sp. NPDC006365. Next base: position 62,972 of record NZ_JBIAHS010000030.1, on the reverse strand, counting down.
CCAGCGCCCGTGGCGGTGCGCACGAGCGGCAACTCGACACGGGTCGAGTCATGCACGAGGCCACCGTCGAGGCCGTCGGGAGCCGCGCTTTCGATCACGTCCGTGACGGGACCCAGATCATCACCCAGATCATCCGCAGGGCTGTCCTCCCCCGCATTCCCCGCCGGGTCGAACCGCGCGCTCAACTGAACCCCCGGCTCGGCCCGTTGCTCCTGCTCCAGCCGCGAGACGAGCGCCCGCCCTGCAAGCCGGTCGAGCAGCCCGGGTCCCGCCGCAGCGACACCAATGAGCAACGCCACGAGCACCACAAGGCAGACCAGCAGGGGCAGTTCGGCCCGCGCCTCGCGCAGGGAGACGGAACGGACCAGCCGCGTCGGGCGCCTCATGTGCACTCCCCCGCGTACGGCAGTTCCCCAAGAGGCGGGCCGGCAGGGGCAGTTCCGGTCACACTCCGACGCAAGCCGACGGGGCTCAGCGGTAAGACAACGCGCCTCATCGGTCCTTCCCGGCCCGCAACACCCTCACCAAGAGGCAGACCAACAGGGGCGGTTCGGCCCACACCCCGGCCCAAGCCGACCGGGCCCGGCAGCCACACGACCCGCCTCACCGGTCCTCCCCCGCCCGCAACACCCTCGCCAGATCAACCCGCCCCAGGAACCGCGCCGCCACCGTCACAACGCCGCAGATCACCAACGTCGTCGCCGCCGCCGTGAGCACCACCCGCCCCCACGGCACCTCGGTCAGCAGCCCGGGATAGACCGGCCGACCGGTGTCGTCGACCGTGACCACCGGCATGATCAGCGCGGCCAGCAAGGTGCCCAGCACCGTGCCGAGCACCGCCGCCACGGCAGCCAGAGCCAACTGTTCGGTCCACAGGTACGCGGCGAGTTGGCGGCGTCGTACACCCAGTGCCCGCAGCAGTGCGAACTCCCGGGCCCGGGCCCGCGCCGAGAGTGCCGTGTGCAAGGTGAAGCCGACGACGGCGAAGGCCGGCGCGAGGACGAGGCACAGAGTGAGCGCCCCGCGTGCACCCTGCCGCAGCGGGTCCGCGGCCAGCCGGGCCCGGGTCCCCGGCACGTCGACAGCCGTGCCGAGCCGGGGGTCCGCCCGGACGGCGCGCAACGCGGCACCCGCATCCCCCCGCTCGGCGGCCATCCACCAGGCGGTGTCGGCGCCGGGCAGCGCACCGTCGAGTACGAACTGAGCGGCCATGGCACGGGAGTCGGCGAGCAACCGGGGTCCGTCGCGCTCGACGCCCGGCACGGCATCGATCTCCCCGACGATCTTGATACGGGCGCTGCCGCCGCCCACCCGCTGCAACCTGACCGTGTCCCCGACACGGACCACACCGGTGTCCAGCATCGTCCGGTCGGCGAGCGCGGGCGCGGCGGGACGCCCCTTGGCGCGGTCCGTACCGAGCCGCACGCTCCACGTCGGGTACTTGATCTCGGTGTCGGGCCCGCGCAGCACCGCGTTCAGGAGCGTGCCGGGCGCCGGACGGTCGGAGCACAGTACGGGCCCCGGAGCACTCCCGGTCTTCCTCGAAGGCGTGGCCCCGGGACAGCCGGCGACCCACTGGTCCGGGGCGTCGGTGCGCAAGTCGTGCCAGGCGGCGGGCCGAGTGAGCCCGGGCACGCGGTCGACACTGAGGCGGTAGGTGCGCCGTACGCTCTCGCCGGTCATGCTCAGGCCGAGCTGAACGATGCGTACGCCATCTCCCTGGGCCGGAACCTTCAGCCGTACGGTACGAGCCGCGCCCTCCGTGTCCTCCAGCGCGACCTCGCTCGCGTGGGCGAGACCGTCCGCGTCCACGAAGTGCACGGTGAGCCGCACGGGCACAGGGGTGCCGGGCCCGTCGGCGAACAGCCTGACGCGCAGCGGGACTTCACGTGGAGAACCGTCGAGCGGCAGCCCGTACGCGGGGATGTTCCGGCCGAGCGGCGCTACGAGCTCGGACACCGGCCGGTCGCCGAGGTCGGGGCGCAGGGCGGGCGCGGGGCCGCGCGTGGTGTCGATGCCGGTGACGGTGACCCAGCTCTGGCCGAGGTAGCCCTCGGTGTCGACGACGGGGGTGACGGCCCGGGCGCCGGGCAGTGCCGCGTACGCCGTGCGCCGCTCTGCGGGCGCGAGCCGCCCGCCGGGGTCGATCCGCAGGTCGGAACCGACCCGGAAGACCGCCTGGTCGTGGTCGCCTCGGTCCAGGATCGCGAGTGCGGTGCTGCTGAGCGCGGCGACGGCCAGGGCGAGCGTCACCAGCAGCGCGGGCCCGGCGTGCCGCGCGGCGCGCCGCGCGATCTGCCAGCCGCCGAGAGGCAGCACGAGCCCGGTGCCGCGCCGCGCCAGGGGCTCGGTGACCCGCGCGAGCACTGGGAGCGCCCGCAGGACGAGCAGCGCCGCGGCGGTGGTCATCGCGACGGGCGCGAGGACGAGTACGGGGTCGACGCCGCCGCCCGTGACCGGCGAACGATACTGCCGCAGCTGCAGCCAGCCGAGCACGGCGACAGCCGCGAGCCCCAGGTCGGCGCCCAGCCGCTGCGCCCCCGAGAACCGCCCCAGGCGCAGCCTCAGCCTCCGCACCACATGCTGGTCCCGTACGGTCCGCACGGTCGGCAGCAGCAGCGCGGCACCATGCACCGCGACGGCGAGCAGCGCGGCGGCCCAGCCCGCGGTGAGCGTCGCCGACGCGGGTACGTCGCCGGGTATCAGCCCGGCCCCGTCGAGCAGCCGCAGCAGCGGACCGGCGAGGAACGGCGCGGCCAGACCCGCGGGCACGGCCACGGCCGCCCACTGCACGGCCGTCGCCAAGGCCAGCCGCGAGGTTCCGGCCCCGCGCGAGGCCAGCAGCGCGAGTTCGGGGCGGCGGTGCTCGGCGAGCTGGCGCGCGGTGAGTACGAGGGCCGCGGCGGCCAGGGCGGCGAGCAGGGTCGCCGGGATGTAGAGGCCGGCGCGGGCCACGGCGATGGGGGCCGTCAGGTCGTCGAGCGCATCGTCAAGGGTGGACTTGGCGACGAGCTCGGTCGTGGGCTTCGTACCGCGGAACACGGAGAGCGTCACGTCGCTGCCGCCGAACCGTCCGGCCCGCCGCTCCAACGGCCCGATGTCGCCGAGCCGCAGCCCGCCGGTCTCCGGCACGCCCAGCCAGAGCACGCCGACGTCCCCGGCCAGACCGGGGGTCGCCGTCAGCGCCCCACGCTCCACCAGCGCCACGGAGTCGGACGTACCGAAGGTGGTGGTGCTCAGGGCCGCCCAGACGGCAGGGCTGCGGCCGTCAGCCCGGTACAGCCCGGCCACCCGCATCCGCACCTGCGGCCCGCCGTCCTGCTGCACCCGCAGCTCATCGCCGGGCCGCACCGCGAGCTCCACCGCGAACACATCGCTGAGCGCGGTCTCGACGACTCCTCCCCCGCCGGCCGCGCTCGGCCAGCGGCCCGCCACCAGCCGGGCATGCCGCCGCGTCTCCTGAAGAGCCACCACGGACAGGCTGGCGTCGTCCCGCCGGCGGCCGTCCGCCTCCGTCACGCTCAGCTCGGCGGAGCGGACAGCCGGAACCCGTAACGCGGACCAGGTGCGATGCGGTACATCACCGAAGGCACGGTCGACAGCGGCCCGTACAAGACCGTCCAGCTCCCCCACGCCACTCGACGGGTACGCCCCGGAGACATCGACCACGGCCTCGGGATCACCGGCGAGCCGCCGCTGCACCCCGCCCTCGACAGCCTTTTCGGAGAGTGCCGCGAGCGCCGCCAGCACGATGGCGGCAAGCAGCACGGCGAGGCCCGCGGCGCCCAGCACCAGTCCGTGATACCCGGTCCCCCGCACCACGGCAGGCGTACGTCTCCCGCTCAACTGCCCGGTCTCCCCCCGTAGTCCGGCACAGTATGGGTCGGTTCGTTCGAGGCCCGCAATGGTGTGGAAGAAGCTGGCGGGCGTAATGCATTTGGCACGGGGCGGAACCGGAGGAATCCGCTTCCGCCCCGTCCCGTTCTTCGCTCAGCTCTGCGCCTGAGTGATGTTCACCATCCACTGGATGCCGAAGCGGTCCGTACACATACCGAATACGTCGCCCCACATCTGCTTCTCCAGCGGCACGGAAACCGAGCCGCCGACCGACAGCTTCTCCCAGTACCCACGCAACTCGGCGTCGTCGTCGCCGGTCAGGGCCACCGAGAAGTTGTTGCCCGGCTTGTACTCCTCCTCCGGAGCGCCATCGGCGCCCATCAAAGTGAAGCCGCTCGGAGTCTCCAGCATGCTGTGCATGATCTTGTCGGCAAGGGGCGTACTCTCCTGCCCGAACTCGCCGTAAGTGTTCAGCAACAGCGTGCCGCCGAACACCTTCTTGTAGAACTCCATCGCCTGCCGGGCGTCACCGTCGAAGCTGAGATACGGATTGAGCCGCGTGGCCATCAAAACCTCCCTGATAGGGGAAATCGGTCAGATGCGCGCAGACTAACGCGGGCCACTGACAGCGGCCTGCCGACCGCGACAGGGATGGATGAAGCACGGGTGCCGACTGGATCGCGTACGGGCCTCAGCGCCTTCGCGAACAGGCAGCCCCGGCTGAGCGGCGTCGAGACGCAGGCTCGACGCCGCTCACGCTGCAATTAGCCATCCAAGAGCAGGCTACGGTGATGGAGCGCGAGGTGAAGCAGCGCAGCTGCGATAGGGGCGACGTTTTCGTTTTTAAGCAGCCGGCCTACCTCTGAAGCGTCTAGAGGCAAGCCCGTGACCCCTGCAGAGCGGGGACCAGTAATCAATACGCCCTCGTCATTTCGATCAACAATAGAGGAAAAAATTTGATCAAATACCTGTGAGTCGAAAACCGCAATAGTTAGCAAGCAGGGCACAAGGTTGATTGGCTCCAGCCCCATACCGAGACTCCACACCCGCAATTGGCCGCCAGACCTAGCCTGTTCGAAATCAGAGTAAGGGGGATCGGAGTAGTCAACTTCCATCCCGCTTTCCCCAGTGGCCTCGGGTGCGCCCAGCATCTCCTCATTGTACTCGCGCATGATATTGCGCCACATATCCAAGTCTCTTAGGTAGCCGAGCGGCGAGATTGAAGCGGGTTGGAACATTCCACCGGGGATCACGTGATAGATACCCTCGCCAACCGCGACCTGCCCGACGCCGCGATGCAGGAGGAAATATGTACACTCCCCGTCCGGCGTGCGTCTGATCGTGAGCGTGCCAATCGACGTGAGGACGCAACGGCTCGAAAGAGAAAGGGGATCCGTCCTGAACCTCGCACGCAGTGGCAATTTTCGCCACGGTGGTGTCGAAGTTGGGGTGCGCCGACTAGCGCTGGCCAGCTCGTGCGCTACGGCTTCCCCCTGATCGATAACGTCGAAATATGTCCCTTTCCCGAAGGCAAGTTCCGGACCTTGAGGGTTATTCCAATCCGCTTCGATCAGGCGGAAAGTGAATCTGTTCTCAAATAGGGCGGGTCGCGCGAGGTTGCCTAGCGCTTCCGAATAACTCTGGAATTTTTCCCACCGCGCCCGCTTTGGCAAAATCCGCTTAACGATCCCCTGGAGAGCCGCATCATGGGGCGGATCTGCATCGTCCCATTTAACCCTCACCCTATTTAGAGGCACCGGAACGCTTGGCGTCATGGATGCGTCGGCCAGTAGGTCGCTGTTGCCAATCCTCCGGAGCGAAGGATTTGATGCAAGATGCATATTCGCGGCGAGTTTGGACAGCGGCCCTGCGCGTTCTCGTAGCTCCTTACGCGTCGAGCGGAACTTATCCTGTGAGAGTTTTACTGGCCGGTCGTCCAGGGATCGCCACGCGAAGTAAAGGCCTGCGATGCCGACGACTGCACCGAAGACTGCAAGCCAATCCATGTGGCCTCCCGCAGGGAATTTATGCCAGTTCTGACATTGCCGTAGAATCGTCGCGCGATTAAGGCTACGTTGCAACCCCCTCACGTGCTTAATTGAGCCAGCCCAAACACGTGAGCTACCGAGGTCAGCGATCAGAGCACCTGGCGCCTTCAGGGCCTGCAACTCCCCTGGACGAGCCGGCGGCGTACGCTGAAAATCTTCCATCACCTCTGGGCCTTCGAGGAACTCCTCGCCAGGACGGACAGCTAGGCCAAGGGGCTGGGTGAGCAACGTGGGCGATCGACTCGCGTGGGGTGGACTGACCACCTGATGGCCATCCCGGCGGCATACGCCACCAGCGTCACCGCCGGGATGCGCGGGTTCCGCTTCAGGTCCTCGGCGTGGAGCTCACGAACCCTACGAACCGTGACCATCCCTCACGCCCGACTGCGAAGTGAGGCTGCGTCACATCCTTGGAGTCCCTTACGCAGATGGCCTGTTGGGTGACGGCAACCTCAATACAGCTGTCGCCCTGAGTGCCGCTGTAGCTGGACTTGAACCAGGCGAGTTCTGTGGTGCTCATAGCTCTCCTCGCAGTCGCTCCAACAGGCCCCGCGAGTCTTGGGGGTTCAGGGCCTGCGAGCGCAGTGTGTCATAGCACTGGTAGAGGAGGCTCACCTCTTTTGCGTCGCTGATCAGGCGGCCGTTCTGCTGCCCTTCCGAGTACGCCAGCCGTCGGCGCTCCTCAGTCTCCAACAGCTGGATAGGACCATCCAGACACGCATGGAACTCGGCATCCATCGGCATGATTTGAAGCGTCACGTTACGCGGAGCACTCAGCTCCAGCATGTGGTCCAGCAAGCCCCGCGTCACCTCGCGCCCGCCCAAGCGGCGTCGGATGATGTGCTCCTCCACGATGAAGCTGAACGAGACGTTCGGCCTCTCACGCAGCAGCTTCTGCCGCTCCAGTCGAGCGACAACCTGTGCCTCCAACTGCTCGTCCGACAGCGGCGGAATGCCGTTGTCGAACACCGCCCGCGCATACCCCTCCGACTGCAACAACCCTGGCACCAGCCGACACTCATACGTACACAGACTCACCGCCACCCGCTCCAGCCGAGCCCACCGCCGGAACCAAGCCGCCAGCCCCGCCTCCCCCCGCGTCAGGAATCTCGCCGACTTCCGCAACGCACCCGTATTGCCCAGCGCCTCCTCCGCCCGCTCCACGAACGACTCGTCCGGCATCCGCCGCCCCAACTCCACAGACTCCACCATGTGTTTGGAGAACCGGACCAGCCCCCCGAACTCGACCCGGCTGAACCCGGCGTGCTCGCGCAGGGCCTGGACGACGGCTCCGAAGGTCCGCAGACTGTCAGAGGGGTCGGGCTCCCGCTCCCAGTCCGCGTCGCCCGTTGCTTCGGCGTTGTCGGTGGTCATACGCGGCTACCTCCAGGTGCGTTCGTGCCTTGCTCCGCGATCGACGCACCCAGAGTGACGGAACTATCTGCGTACCGTCCACCGATTGTGCCCGTACGCTGACGCAGCGTACGTGGCGCGCCACTGGCAAACACCCCGCCCGGCCGCCACCGTGGCCCCATGAACGCGACCACACCCCAACTGACCTCCCCTGTACGCACGTTCACACAGCTCCTGTCCTCCACCCGACGTGGGGCCCGCCTCGCCCGGCTGCTCGCCGCCGAAGAACTCCGCACCTGGCCCGTATCACCGACTGTCACCGAACGTGCCGAGCAGATCATCGCCGAGCTCGCGGCCAACGCCGCGCTGCATGGGCGCGTACAGGGCCGGGACTTCAGGCTCACCCTCACGCTCGACGAAGCGACGGGAGTCGTACGCATCGAGGCCACCGACACCCGCGGCGAGGAGCTGCCCGTGCTCACTCCAGAACCGCGGCCGGACGAAGAGTCCGGCCGCGGTCTGCTCCTGGTCGCCGCGCTGGCCGACCGCTGGGGCACGGAGCCGTACCCGCCCGGCGGCAAGATTGTCTGGGCGGAAGTCTCCGCCCGGCCCAGCTGAGCACGTCATCGACACGGGCTGTCAGGGTGACACCCCGAACGTCTCGATCCCACAACGCGCCGCACCGCGAGTACAAACGCCACCTGTCCATCGCGCTGCGCCTGCTCTTCGTTTGTCAGCCCCATCTGCACGAGCCGGAAGTATTCTTCGCGCTCAGCCCGGAGCTCACAGGCCCCTGAGCCTTATGGACCTTACGGATCTCGAAGTCCACCGCACCCTTGAGCTGGGGTGTTGCGACGACCGCAAAACCAAAGCCCCCGGCCGGGGCTTCGTCGTGTCACAGCACAACCATCGCCAACCCCCATACGTCACACCCGTCACACACCAGCAATACCTGGGGGGACCATGCACACGCGCACCACCACTGCGGCCCTGATCGCCGCACTCGCCATCACCCTCGTCGGCTGCAGCAGCAGCGACAACGACGACAGCAAGCCCAAAACCACCGAGAGCAGCAGCCAGCCCAGCACCGACACCAGCACCGACACCAGTGCCGCTGAGAAGGCCGCCGACATCCCCGCCGAGCCCACCGGCGCCAAGCGAAACGCCGTCCTCGCCGCCATCCACGACGTCAACGCCAAGCTCACAGCCGACGAGGACAAGGCCATCGACGCCGCGCGCAACCAGTGCTCGGGACTCAACGGCGGCGCCAAGAACCCGGACCGCCTCGCCGCTGAGCGGTTCGCGTACAACGGGATCACGCTCACCGACGACGACGGGGCGCATATCAACATCGGGCTCCGCAAGACGCTCTGCCCCAAGACCTGACCACGCCAACGTCGGCCCGGCTGCACACCGCGGCTGGGCCGCGGCATGCCAGGGGGTGAGCGCGGCGACCGACCTCCTGCGCCGGCCTCACGTCAGCGCTTCCCGGACCGGGCGTGCGGATGCGGAATGTGGTGCGGCTCGTGGAGGTACCAGTAGCGGCCGACCAGGGCGCCGCCGAAGACCACGAAGCCGACACCGACCAACCAGGACGTCACGATCAGGACGGTGCCGACCGAACCATACGAGACCGCGTTGCTCACGATGAGCGGGGAGAAGACCAGGGAGGAGAACAGGCGCAGGCCACCCAGGCCCACCATCGTGGCGATGGCGCCCGGCAGGAGGGCGCGCCATGAGATCCGTCCGCCCAGCAGGAAACGCTGCCCCCACCAGAAGAAGAGCGCGCCGAGCAGCGAGGACAGTGCGATGCGGGCCCATGTGCCCAGGACTCCCGGCCCCAGGACGTCCGCGCTGTGCGCTACGGCGAAGAGGTAGGCCGTCAGCGCGGCGAGCCACGCCACGCGTCGCCATACGGTGTGCCAGCGCCCGGCCGCCAGGCCCCACACCTTTTCGTAACCGGTCTGGACACTGCCCGCGAACGGCACGCCGAAGAGCGCGAGCAGCACCACGCTCAGGACGCTGGTCGTGCTCAGGACCTTGCGGGGTGCGGCGAAGAGGTCCTGCACGGATTCGGCGGGACGCCCGGACAGCCCCATGCCGTCCACGACCCACTGGGCAAAGCCACGCTCTTGGATCGGGGCGGTCGCCGCGACCACGATCAGCAGCGGGGCGATCGTCACCAGTCCCAGCGCCGCGAAGCCCATGGCCCGGTGCAGCAGCTCCACCTCCCTGCCGCGCTGCCATACGCGCGCACTCCTGATGTGGAGGAAGCGGCCCAGTTCCCGCGAACGGCGCCCGCGGCTGCGAAGGTGGCTCCTGCCTGCGCGCACCGGGTCGGCCGTGTCCGGGGGGACCCGAGAATCAGTCGCCCCGGAAGAATCCGGAGGATCCGGCGAGCCGGCCGGCTCAGACGGGCTCGACGATCCGAGGGGTTCTATGGGTTCCCCGGGTCCGCCAGGCCCGTCATGCCCGCCGCTCCGCTCCTCGCCGAAAGGGCCCCGGCAGGCCAGGCGCAGTGGTGGCACGACCCCGTGGCGCATCCGTGGTCACCTCGTCCTGTTCCCGTGCACCGGCGTACGAACTCGTCCCCGCACCGGCGGGCCCGAGCAGCGCGAGTGGCTGATTCCAGCGTGCCCCTCCCGCTCCGGATGTGCGACCGGCTCAGCAGCCTCGGTATGGCCCAGCCGATGCCCTCGAACGAGGAGAACGTCCCCTCCTCGGGTGATCCAGGTGCGGAGCGGTCGGTGAGCGGTCGGCGGAACCGACCGTTCATGGTGGAGGCCGGGCGTGCGTCAGGGCCGTGCCGCGCCGGTCGCGCCGGTCGTACTCGCCATGTCGACCAATTCGGCGAGCGCGCCCGCGAGCGCGTCGAGGCCAGGGCCGGCCGGGCCGCCCGGCTCGGACATGTAGACGTCCCGCCGAATCTCGATCATCAGGGCGCTGACCCGTGGGTCGTTCCCGTAGTACTTCAGCGGGACGTACGTCCCGCTGAAGGGACTGTTGACTCCCGTGCCACCGAAGCCCGCGAACACCTTCTCGGCGTGGGCCAGCAGATCGGCCGGGGTGTGGAAGGCGTCCCGGCCCAGGCAGACGGGCGGCCGGGGTCCGTTGCCGTGGAGCTCGTAGGGCAGGCGCTCGGTCGGATATGAGTGGACGTCGATGATCACGGCCCGCCCGGCCGCGTCCAGCCGCTGGGTCACGGCGTCCGTCACGGCGGCGGCGTACGGGTGGAAGTACCGCTCGACGAGCGGCTGTCCGTCGTAGTCGGCCAGGCGCAGCTCCTCCCCGTGTGTGGTCCGTGTGTAGACCGCGCCCATGCCGACGGCCAGCATTTCCTCCCGCTCGTCCGGGAACCGTTCGGGGTCGATGACCAGCCTCGACAGCTGGTTGACGAACCGCCAGGGCTCAGTGGCGGTACGAGAGGCGGCCTCCGCCGCGATCCGAGCGGTGTGCGAGTCGGTGATGTGATCCAACTCCCGCTCCAGCGCTCGATCGTCGAGCACGATCCCGGCCCGTACGTCCTCAGGTATCGCCCGCGAGGAGTGCGGCACGTGCAGGATCACCGGAGAGTCCGGCGCACCCGGCATGAGCCGACAGGAGGCCGCGACGTCGTCGTTCATGGGGGGGGTTCCTTGCTGTGTGAGCTGCTCACCCTCGGCCGGGCCAGGGGTGTGAAGGGCGGGCGGTGCTCATCCTCGAAACGCGGACGCCGCTGCCCGCCCGTTCGCAGGGTCAAGCATGCACCGCGCCACCTGACTTGCGGGCGGTGAACAGCAGGTACTCCCACTCCATGGCCGTGCTACCGGCCCCTTGGTCGTATCGCCGGGCCAGTTCGGCGAGGTCACGGTCCAGCGCGGCAGTGCGGGCGGGGTCATCGGCGATGGCTCGGTAGGTGGCGATCGTCGGACCGTAGCGCGCCTTGAAGTAGTCGCGGAACTCCTCAGGGCTCTTGAAGTGGTCGACCAGCACCGTCTGTTCACGCGCCACGATGTCAGTGACCCGGGCTCTGAACAGGGGGCGGACGTTGCCCTGTGGGCGTGGGCGACGCCCGCACCGCGCCGGTTGGCTTCCCGGATCACCGAACCCGTCGTACTCCACGCCCTCCGCGGCCTGACAACGGCGTCGGCCCGGCGGAGGCGCGCGCGAAGCGGGAGCACGCCACCGCCGGGCCGCCCCAAGGCGTCCCAGTCCGTGCGCATGGTGTCCTCCCGATCGGACGGTCACGGCTGCGAAAAGGCGCGCTGCCCGGCGGGAGCCCCGTGCTCAGGCACCCGCCCGTGGCTGCGGGGTTCAGCCGCTGATCTGCTTGGGTGGGGCGCCGCCTCTGATGGCGGATCCTACGGGGCTTGGCCTGCTGGGCAACCGGGATCCGCAGCCGCGGCACGCGTCGACAGGGGACGGCCGACCGGCGACGGGCTCGGGGAGCTCTCTTCCGGCGACCTGCTCGAAGGCTGATGCCTCAGCCGCCGGCCCCGGAAGTGAGGACGGTGGCGAGACAGCGCCGGTTTCCGCCGGCGACGGGAACGCGATCCTCGGCCATCAGCCCGCCGGGGTTCGTTCGAAGGTCCGCCTGGGCGAACCACCGCCCTCAGCTGCAATGGCGCGTCCGGGCCCTTGGCACGCGCCATCGGCGGGCGGATCAGTCGAAATAGGACTCGAGCGTGCCGCGACGCCGGACATCGAGTGTCGCGCAGTGGAACGATCCGCCGAACGGCGCGTAGTGCCGCAGGTCGCAGGGGATCGGCTCGAACCCCCACCTTTCGAGCGCGCGCAGCATGTCGGTGTGGTGCCGCTCCGCGATCACCCGTTTCTCGTCGATCATGAGAACGTTCATGCTGAGCCACTTGCCGCACATCGAGGTGATCCTGAGCAAGGGCTCGTAGATCGGATTGGGCTCGGGGGCGATCAGGATGTCCCACGAGTTCAGCACGTCGGGCAGGCGGTCGACGTCGATGTAATCCGGATTGACCAGTACCTTGCCGGGCGCGAGCAGCACGAACGTGGTGTCGATGTGCATGGGCGTGCGGCAGCGGCTCTCGATCTCGTGGATGCGATATCCGGGGCCGAGATGTCGGCGCAACCACTCGATGCCCATCTGGTTGGTGACGTTGCTCCGTGTGACGAACAGGTCGCGTCCCGCGCGCACGAAGTCCGCGGCGTCGAATACCGGCTCGAACTCGGTCAGGATGTAGCGCACCGGCTCGTCGGCCCTGGGTATACGGAAATCCGCGTCGAACAGTTCGTCGGTGAGCTGCGGCTTGGGTGCGGCCGTCCAGCGTGCGCCCCGCCGGAAGTAGTCCTTGAGGATCGCGCGATATGAATGGGTCTCGAAATACCGGCACGGCCATGCCATCGGGGTCTCGATGATCTCGTCGTCGATCACGAGCATGCTGTCCCGCGGGCAGGTGTTGCAGAAACCGCGCGACGACCAGTCGGGGGTGCCGAAGCTTCGCCTGTAGTCGACCTCGTCCGGGCGCCTGACCGTGACGCCGAGGGACCGCAGGAGAGCGATGAACTGATCGAGCTCCTGCTGCGCCCGCTCGATCAGCACGCGCGGATACCTGAAGCCGGCGGCGAGCCCCTGCAATCGCGCCGCCCATGGTGGCATGTTGCAGGCCACGACCGAGTGGTGGGAGGGGATCGTCGCGCCCTCGAGACGCCCGACGATGACCTCCTCCAGCGGGTCCCACTCGTTGTGTGAGTTGACCGGCGAGACAAGGGGCTCCACAGCGTTGTCAGCCGTTACCGATGGCGCCGACATCGATACTCAACCGCCTCCGAGCGCGGAAATCGTCAATCGACCTCTTGCCCACATTGTTCAAGGTGGCGTGGCGTGGCTGTCCGCGTCAACAAGCAGAACCGGGTCAGACCGAACGACGTCCGGACGGGGCCCGTACAGAGATCAGTCACGACGGTCTTGCTCGTTGCTCAGCCGCCGCCCTCAGCGCCGAGCGCCACCAAGACGAACCCCCTCCGGCCAGCGCAGCGTCAGCGCGGGCGCACGAGGCAGCCGTAAGCGGGTCTGGTCGAGAGGCGGCGCGCGTCCATTCTGCCCGCGATGCCGGCCAAAGGGGCCCGGCGCAGCGGGGAGACCGGCATAGGGCGCCCGCTTGCATTGATGCGCTTGTCGCATGGACCGATCTCGGTTTGATGCTGGACACCGATCCGCCCGTGCTCGGAAACTCTCGCATAGCACCTCGGCCTGCCCGCGCACAGCCCCGCCCACCGCCGCCGAAGGTCGTCCCCGAGAAAGCGAGCGCCGCCATGCCGGCAGCCCTGTGCTTCGCTGCGATCGCCGTCTTACTGCTGCTCACCATGGTCGAACGCGCCTCGGTGGGGACCTGGCTGAACATCTGCGATCTCCTGCTCACCGTGGCCCTCGTGGTCTGCCTGATCCAGGAAGTGATGCCGCTTCCCGTGCTGTTCGTCCTCGGGTTCGCGATCGCGGTGCTGGTCAACCATCCCACCTGGGAACAGCAACAGGCGCTGCGCGACGAGCATGCCAAGAGCAGCCACCGCACATGCCGCATGCCCGCTCAAGTCTCGAATGTGCCGCCCGCTCCGTGAGCCCGAGCCGGGCGACCGGATCCACACACAGAGGCACCTGGCCCGGGTGCCCCAGCGACCGAGAAGAGGACCCATGAGATGGATCACCAGACGTACGGTGCTCGCCGTCACCGCAGGTGCCGTCGCGGCGCCGGCCGTGAGCACGGCAACCCCCGCGGCCGCCGACACCACGACAGCCACATCTGAAGGAAGACAAGCGGCCTTTGGCCTCAATCCGGTCCTGCGAACGGACCTCGTCACGCGGGTGACGCCGAGGAACAACTGGCTGGTGACAGCCGTCGCCATCCAGTACTCGCATCGCATCGACTTACGCGGCGGGGTGATCCCGCCCTCGGCCTTCCAGGTGAAGGCCACTGTGGGCGGGCAAACAGCGGCTCGCACGGTGACCCGGGTCTACTCCAACGCCACCGCCGAAGTGGACGACCGATCTCACCCCGGACGGCCGGGTGATCGCCTGATCATCGAACTCGACCCGAACGACTCCAACGCGCGGGCCGCCGGCACCGATCCCCTTCCGCTCGACCGCGCGTACTCCGTCAGACAGGTGGAGGACGTGCGCACCCGGGGCGGTGAACCCGTGCTCAAGGCCGGTCCGTTCGCGAGCCGGAACGACGACGTCATCAATCCCGTGGTGGACGACTTCGCCGCCGGTTCCTTCACCGACTCCGCAGGTTTCGAACTGGACTTCCGGCTGTACCAGCCTGAGGGATTCGTACGGAACCCTCGGACGCGCACGAGGTACCCGCTTGTCGTCACCCTGCACGGCGGTGGCGAAGTCGCGGACAACAACATGACCCAGCTCACCTCCAACCGGATCGCGGTCACGTTCGCCAAACCGGAACGACAGCGCCGCGACCCCGCCTTCGTCCTCTCTCCGCAGATCCCCCTGCCCCGCCCCATGGACGGACCCGACGGCACGGACTGGACCGACGCCAAGGTCCAGGCCGCGCTGACCGAACTCATCGACACCTTCGTGAGCGAGCACTCCCGGAACGTGGACACAGCCCGGCTCTATCTCGTCGGTCTGTCCTCGGGTGGGCGCGGTATCTACAGCCTGCTGGCGAAGCGACCCGACGTGTTCGCGGCAGCCCTGCCCACGGCCGGCTGGGGCGACCCGGCCGCCATGGAAAGGATCACGCACATCCCGATCTGGGCCGACCACTCCGTCGACGACCCGGTCGTCCCCTACCGGGAGGGCCGGTTCGGCAATCCCGGCACCTGGACACTGATGAACGCGCTGGAGACCGCCGGTGCACGAGTCACCCGTGGGGACTGGGCCAACGATCTGCCGAAAGCACAGTTCGAGGCCCGTTCCAGGGCGCTCCTGCGGGAGGCCCGGGCCACGCGCAGTCACGTCCTGTTCACGAGCTACACGCCCGGAACAACACCGGTGAACCCACACCTGTCATGGGCCCAGACGTACGAGAACGACGTGGTCATCGACTGGCTCTTCGAACAGTCCCGGTAGCCGGCACTGGCGATTCCGGCAGCGCTCACAGTGCGGGCGCACGTCGCTATCCGGTTACCGCTCTCACCGCTTCCCGGAGGTAAATCAATGCGTCCATCCAGTTCTTCAACCGACTCGACCGCGCCGTTACGGACCCGCTCCCGTGCCATGACGGCACTGATCGCACTGGCAACCACCATCGGCTTGGCGCTGACTCTGCTGACAGTCACCGCCCCGCCGGCGGCCGCCGCCGACTTGCTGTCCCAGGGCAAGCCCGCGACCTCCTCGTCCACCGAGAACGCGTCCACCCCCGCGTCGGCGGCGGTGGACGGCAACACCGCGACGCGCTGGTCGAGCACGTTCAGTGATCCGCAGTGGCTCAGAGTGGATCTCGGCGCCACCGCCACCCTCAGCCAAGTGGTGCTGCGCTGGGAGGCCGCTTACGCCCGCGCGTTCCAGATCCAGACCTCCGACAACGGCACCGCCTGGACCACCATCTACTCGACCACGACAGGCACCGGCGGCGTGCAGACCCTCGACGTGAACGGCAGCGGCCGGTACGTCCGCGTCTACGGCACCCAGCGCGGCACCGCCTACGGCTACTCGCTGTGGGAGTTCCAGGTGTACGGCTCCGGTGGCGGCACCCCTCCGGGCAACGGGATCCCTGACCCGACGACCGCGTCCCTCGAGGCCACCAACGGGCCGCTGACCACCGCCACCTACACCGTTCCCAACCCGAGCGGGTACGGCTCCGGCACCGTCACATACCCGACGACCAGGGGCTCGTACCCGGGCGTCGTACTGATGCCGGGCTATCAGGGCACACAGCAGAACCTGCAGTGGCTCGCGCCCCGCCTCGCCTCCTGGGGCTTCGTCGTCATCAACGTCGGAACCAACACACTCACCGACGATCCCGAATCGCGCGGCCGCCAGATCACCGCCGCCGGCACCCAGCTACTCGCGCTCGGCAACGCCACCGGCAACCCGATATCGGGGAAGCTCAACGGCACCCTGGGCGCGACCGGTCACTCGATGGGCGGCGGTGGCGTCATGGCGGCCCTCCGGGACGACTCGCGCTTCCGGGCGGGCGTGCCTACGGCCCCGTACTACGTGAACGGGAACTTCTCCGCAGTCACCGAGCCCACCTTCTTCATGACCTGTCAAAGCGACGCTGTCGCAGGCGGCAACAGCTACGCGGTGCCCTGGTACAACTCCATGTCCCAGGCCGAGAAGCTGTACATCGAGGTTCCAGGCGACCATCTGTGTCCGATGACGGGCTACGGCAACAAGGCCAAGCAGGGCAAGTGGATCGTGTCGTTCTTCAGCCTCTGGCTGCGTGCCGACACCCGCTTCAGCCAGTTCCTGTGCGGTCCCGCCCGCGAAGCCGACAAGAACAACACTTCCCTGGTCACGCGCTGGATGGACACCTGCCAGTTCTGACCGGCTCGCTCGGAGCGCTCCGTGGCCCGTCGACGCAGCGCTCCGAGCCTGCTCCCCACGTCGGCGCCCCATCGGGCGCCCCGGAGGGTCGCGAACACCATGACCGCCATGATGCTCTCTCGCGTATCGGGGACTTCGTGTCGACCGGGGGGCGTCGCGGTAGCCGAGTGCTGTGTCATGGCGCTCAGTCTGGAAACGGGCGGGCCGCGGAGTATCCGGCGAAAGGCTGCGGTGCCCTGCCGACCGGAGGGTCATACCCCGCCGGGTGGCTGGAGTTGCCGTTCGAGGAGCTACGGGGGCTCTCCGGAGCTTTAAGGTCGAGGCGGTAAGAGCCGGACGGCATGGACGAAGGTGAGGCGGAGCGCGCGTGAACGGGGTGGTTCGGGTGGTGGTCGTGGACGACGAGGCCCTGGTCCGGTCGGGTTTCGGGCTCATCCTGGGCGCGTCCGAGGACATCGAGGTCGTCGCGACCGCGAACGGCGGCGACGCCGTCGCGACCGTCCGCCGGGAGCGGCCCGACGTGGTTCTGCTGGACATCCGGATGCCGGACGTCGACGGGCTCACCGTCCTGCGCGAGCTGCGGACCATGCCGGACGCTCCGGTGGTGGCGATGCTGACCACGTTCGACGCCGACGAATACATCCTGACCGCGCTGCACTCCGGCGCGGCCGGTTTCCTGCTCAAGGACACCGAACCGGAGCAGCTCGCCCACCTGGTGCGCACTCTGGCCGCGGGCGGCGTGGTGCTCTCCCCCAAGGCGTCCCGGACACTCCTGCACAGCCACCCCGGCACCGAGGCGGCCGTCGACGAGGAGGCGGCACGCGTCCGGCTCCTCACCGCCCGCGAGGTCGACGTCCTCGTCCTGGTGGCCGAGGGGCTGTCGAACGCCGACATCGGGGCGCGCATCCACCTGGGCGCCGGCACGGTCAAGGACCACGTCAGCGCGATCCTCACCAAACTGCGGGTGACCAGCCGGGTGCAGGCCGCACTACTGGCGCAGCGGGCCGGACTGCTCGACGAGCACCCGCAGCCGGAGGCCACACGATGAATCGCGCACGCGCCCTGTGGGAGCGTGTGCCCGCGCCGGTCGTCGACATCGTCCTGGTGGCGGTCGCAGCCGTGGACGTATGGCTGATGTTGTGGGACGCCACGCGCCTCGGCGTCGCGCTGGCCGCGCTCGGTTGCGCCGCGTTGGCCTTCCGGCGCAGGTTCCCGCTCGTCGTCTTCCTGCTCACCCTGCCCATCGCGCTGACGCAGGATGTCGCCATCGCTCCCCTCGTGGCGCTGTTCACCCTGGCCGTACGCTCCCGCAACCGCCCTCTCCTCGCGGTGTGCGTCGCCCTGGCCGCAGTCGTGAGCAGCGCTCCGTGGCCCCTGGCGAGCCTCACCGACGTCGACCGGACCATGACGATGATCTACTTCGTGTACAGCCTGGCGACCGCTGCCGCCCCGGTCCTCTTCGGTCAACTCGTCCAGGCACACCGGGACTTGGCGCGGCGGCTGGCCGAGGTCGAGGAGGCCAGGGAGCACGAGCGGGTGCTGCACGCCCAGGCCGTGCTCGCCAGCGAACGCGCCCAGCTGGCCCGCGAGATGCACGACGTGGTCTCCCACCAGGTCAGCCTGATCGCCGTACGGGCCGGAGCGCTGCAGGTCGCCACCGAGGATGCGGAGGCCAAAGAGGCCGCCCGCACGATCCGTTCGCTGAGCGTCACCACGCTCGACGAACTGCGCACCATGGTCACGCTGCTGCGCGCCTCCGGCGGCCGGGCCACCGAGCTGACTCCTCAGCCCACCCTGGCCGACCTGCGCAAACTCGTGGAATCAAGCGGTACCCAGGCGCAGTTGTCGGGTGAGCTTCCGCCCACCGTGGGCACGCCCGCCCAACGGGCCCTCTACCGCACGGTCCAGGAGGCGCTGACGAACGTCCGCAAGCACGCCCCCGGCGCCACAGGCTGCGTCGAACTGTGGCAGGACGGCGACGACGTCGGAGTGACCGTCACCAACACCCCGCCCACACGTCCCTCCTTGTCCCTCCCCGGTTCACAGCACGGCTTGGTCGGCCTGCGGGAACGGGCCGACATCCTGCACGGCACCCTGGAGGCAGGCCCGACCGCGGAGGGCGGCTATCGGGTGCGGCTGCGGATTCCCCTCAGCGCGGACTGAGACCGACGGGGTGGGTCCCGGCAGTGTTCCTCGGTGGAAGGACGGTCGGCGCTGCGGGCCAGTGCGATGGTGGCGGCATCGAAGCGGGTCCGGTTGCACGGTGTGATCACCTGGGCCTGGTGATCGGCCCTGTGCGGTTCACGGCGCGGAACACCACTCAAGTTCACGGCGATGGCCAGCACACCGGTGGTGCCCGTCGGGGTGAAGAGAGCTCAGCGAGGAAGAGCGTCGGCCGAGCTCAAGTGCCTCCGACGGCAAGACGATCTGGGCAGAACAGCCGCTGCCGGATGAGCACCCCAGCGAGCGCGACGGCTACGGGACACAGGATTTCGGAACCGCACCGGGGGGCGGCGGGGCGGAGCCCGTGGATTGCGCTGAGGCTTCGATCGCGCCCGCCGCCCCCCGCCCGTCAGGCCAGGCCGAACCGTTCGGCGTGCACCTGCCGGTGAGGAACCTTCAGCCTGCGCAGGGTGCTGAGCACGGTCGAGGTCATCGCGGGCGGGCCACAGACGTAGACGTCGCGGTCGGTTATGTCGGGAACAAGGGCGAGGAGGCTGTCGGGCTCGAACGGCGGGCTGCCCTCCCCCGTGCGGCCGGTGAGCAGGTGCAGCCGCCCGCCGCGGTCCGCGACCAGAGTTCGTACCTCGTCGACCAGCACCGCGTCGTCCTCGCTGCGCACCCGGTAGAGCACGACGACGTCACCGGCCGGTTCATCCTCCAACAGGGCTCGAACCGGCGTGATCCCCACTCCTCCGGCGATCAGCAGCGCTCCGGGCCGCGTTCGATGCAACGAGGTGAACGCCCCGTACGGCCCCTCGACGAAGGCGCGGCTCCCGACCGGGACGTGCCGCAGGCCGGCGCTGGTGCTGCCGACCGCCTTGGCGGTCAGGCGCAACGTGCGGCCGTCGGGTGCCGCCGAAAGCGAGAACGGATTGGCCAGCCACCAGTGGTTGTGCCCGGGGAACCGCCAGATGCAGAACTGGCCCGCCCTGGCCGGCAGCCTGTCGAGGTGGCGGCCGGTGACGTGCACCGACACCACGTCGTCCGACTCCGGCACCACCGCCGTGACCTCGAATCGGTGATAGGCGTTGCGCCACAGAGGCATCACGATCCGCCCCGTGACCAGGGCACCGAACGCGAACAGCCACAGGGCCCACCAGTAGAGCATCGCGGGCGCGGAATAGCTGAACGTCGTGGTCTCCTGCAGCTGGTGGACGAATGCCAGTCCCAACGCCAGGTACAGCAGCAGATGCAGGCCGTGCCAGGTCTCATACCGAAGCCGCCGTCTGACATTCCGGGCGGACACCGCGGCCACCACGACGATGATCGCCGCGGCCCCCATCCCGAGCAGGGAGGCGGGCACTCCGGCCAGTGCGAAGAACGTCTTCGTCATCGACGCGTCATCGAGCCTCGCGTAGCCCAGCACCACCAGCACGGCGTGGGTGAGGATGGTCCACAGCAGAGTGAAGCCGACCCACCTGTGCCACACCGTCAACCGGTCCATGCCGATACGGCGGTCGAGCCACGGCAGCCGGGCCACCAACAGCAGTTGGAACAGCATCAGTACGGCGGCGTGCAGGCCGAAGAACTTGGCGACTGTGAGCACCCCGTTCTTGCCGGTCCCGGCGGCGAGGAACAAGGCCTCGACGATCACCAAGTTGACGATGACAAACGTCCACAGCGCCCAGCGCGCCGCAACGACCGGAGGTATGGCGCCTGTCCGCACCTGTGTACTCGTCGCCTCCACCGCTTCCTCTTTTCATGTCCATGTGACGCGTTCGCGCCCGGCACCCGCGAGGTCGCGAGGACCGAGCGTCCTGATCTGATACGGCCCCGGTCGGGGCAGGAAAAGGAAACTTGACGTAACGAGGGCTCTGTTGGGCCTCGGCTCTTCTTGTTCCGCGATCGGCACGCTGGTCGAGCGGACCATACCGTGCCTTACAGGCTTCGACTCCGACCTCGCATCGCCGGGCACGAGATTCCGTTGTCGCGGAGACCTCTGACGCCCTGCCGACCGCGCTCCGGCTTCTGCTTGGGTGAGCCGGGACGCGTTCGTCTGCGCGGGTCATTGCCCTTGGCAGCAGGTACCACCTGGTGTCCGGCCGGTGCTCAGCGCACGCATGCGCTGCGCCGCCCGGACTCGGGCCCGTCCCGTCGGAACCCTGCAGCGGCCGCCCCGAGCGGGTGCATGTGCCAGACCTGGATGCCCTGGGCCAGGAACGTACGCCGGTGCAGCGGGCCGCCCGCGGATGCCGCGGAGGTGCCGCCGTGAACATCTGGCATCTGATAACTCCCCACCCGGCGGCCGTCGTCCTGACCGCCGTCGCCGGGTACGTTGAGTGATTAAGGTGTTAACCACAAGCCGTCGTGGGGCTGTTGGGGAACAACAGGCGCTGTTGGGGTACACATGAGAAGCTCGCGTGTCTGGCAACGCCCCACGCTCGGTGCCGTGGCCGCACGGGCCGAGGTGTCCACGGCCACGGTGTCGAACGCGCTCAACGGCACCGGCCGGCTGTCCGAGACGACCAGGCAGCGCGTGCTCGCCGCGGCACGCGAACTCGGTTACGCCCCCGCCAGCACAGCCCGTTCCCTGGCCCGCGGCGGCACCGGAGTGCTCGGTCTGACCATGACGGCATACGGCGACCTTCCCGTCCCGTACACCGAGATCCCGTACTACGCACAGCTGGCGCTGAGCGCCATCGCCGCAGCGCATGCGCGCGGTTACCTGCTCATGGTGATGCCGTGTTCGTTGTCACCGTGGATGTGGCTCAACACGCCGATGGACGGCGTCATCCACGTCGATCCGCGCGCCGACGACCCGGTGCGTTCCCTCCTGCGGGAACGTGGCATCCCCATGGTCTGCGACGGCCGGCCGCCCCGGCCGCACTGGGGCGACGTGTGGGTGGAAACCGACTACGACGCGGGCCTGCGCCTCCTGCTCGACCACCTCACGGAGGCCGGCGCCCGGCGGATCGCTCTCTCCCAGCCGCTGCACGACGACGAGTACCCGCACCTGATCGGACGCGCCTACGCCTCCTGGTGCGCCGAGCACGGCATGCCCGCCCTCGTCGAGGAGTACGCCTCGTTGCCCGACTACTTCACGGCTGAACGGGAGGCGGTCAGCCGGCTGCTCAACCGCGATCCACGACCGGACGCCGTCATCGGCGTCTACTCCGACTCCGGCCACAACATCCTCGCCGCCGCCCGGCACCATGGGCTTCGAGTGCCGCGGGATCTGCTGGTGGCGTGCATCAGTGAGGATCCGGACTACGCGACGACGAACCCGCCCGTCACCACGCTCAGCCTCCGCCCGGACCGGGTGAGCGTCGAGGCGGTCGACCTGCTGATCGCTCTCATAAACGCCCGTAGCGGTGTTGACCGGCGTCGGCTCGTGCAGCCGGTCCTGCTCCCTCGCCGGTCCACACGACGCCCGGTACGGAGAGAGAACGGCACACCCTGACCGCAGGACCCGGATCGTCCTGCCGACGCAGTCGCCCGGCTCCGGCGCTCCCGATCATGACGGCTCCGCGGGCGTCGATGACGACCGCGAAGTCGTCCGGTGCGGCTACTCCCCTGGCTCCTACGGTCGTGTCGGGCTCGTTGTCCATGGGGTGTCCCGACCCGTTCCTGCCGCGCCCCGGCACGTCGCTCCGTCACCCGTCACGGGCGCTGCCTCCAGCATCCTGCCCCTAGAGGGGCGTCGACGCCGACGGCACGAAGGGTGCCCCGTGTCCCGGCACGATCAGGGCCGGGCCGAGAGCCAGGACCTTCTCCCTGGCCGCCCGCAGTTGATCACGGTCGGGCGCGAAGGGGTCGTCGGCCGGCCCCTTGGCGGTCCACCACAGATGGGTCAGGACCACCAGGCCCTCGTCCGCCGTCACCAGGGTGCTGACGTCCTCGGCGGTGTGGCCGGGAGTGGTCATCAGGGTGATCGACGAGGAGAGCCGGTATCCGTGGGCGTTCCGGTCCTCCCAGACGTCGTCCTGGTAGATGGCCATGTGGTCGTGGAAGCGGGCTTCGGGAAACAGGGCGGCGTTCAGCGTGTGGTCCGGGTGGTGGTGGCTGAAGATCACGTCGGTGACGTCCTCGGGGGCGAGTCCGTGGGGCGCCAGCGGGTCCAGGATGAGCCGGCGGTCCGCGACCATGCCGGGGTCGACTATCGCGACGGTCGCGCCGTCGACGAGCAGGGTGACGGTGCCGGCGACCCGCGTGTCGGCGTAGCCGGTGGTCAGGACGTGGAACGAGGCGGTCATGACGGGGCTCCTCTGGGTGAGGCCTTGAGTGATGGGTGTGGGGCCGTGCGAGCTCGTCACCGGGGAAGGAGCGCCCGGAGGCCGGTGATCAGGGCGCGGAGACCGATGTCGAAGGCGAGTTCGGCGCGGCGGTGGTCGGTGGGGGTGTCGTCGAGTACGGCGGTGAGGTGCGGGGCGGTTTCGCGGATCACGTCGGAGACCATCACCGGCGGGGCCACGAGGTCGAGGGCGGAGCCGAGGACGAAGCTCTCCAGCGCGTTGATCAGGGGCATGACGTGGCCCGTGGTGAAGCCGGCGGTCAGCAGGAGTTCGGCGACCTTCTCGTACATCGCGTGCATGAAGGGTTCGGCGAGCGGGGCGGTGGCGAGCAGGGGTACCGCCCCGGGGTGCGCGGCGAAGGCCTTGCGGTAGGAGCGGGCCCATTCCTCCAGGGCCTGCTCCCAGGGCTGTGACGAGTCCCAGTCGTCGGGGCTGGTCTCCAGCGCCAGCTCTTCCCGCATGAGCGAGATGATCTCGCCCCGGCCGGACACATGGTGGTAGAGCGCGGACGGGGCGACGCCGAGCTCCCTGGCAAGGGCGGGAATGGTGAGGACGCCCTGCTCGTCGGCGAGTCTCAGCGCTGCCGCGCCGATGCGTCGGCGGTCCAGCAGAGGGGTGCGCGGCCTTGGCACGAGGGCTCCTCTTCGTATGTCTCCCCGTTCGGCGTGCGGCACGGTCGCCTGCACGACGTCACCGGAACTTTACCGAACAACTTTCAGTAAAACTCTTCCCGGCTGTTCGAGTGAGCCCTACATTACCGAAACCGAATCTGTTTCAGTTATTTCGTCGTACGAGCCGGGAGGGCGTCACCGCCATGCAGGCCGACATCGTGTTCACCGGAGGGACCGTCAGGACCGGGGCCGCCGAAAGCCCGGTGCTCGACGCACTCGCCGTCACGGGCAGCAGGATCAGTGCGCTCGGTCCGGAGGCGCTCGCCGCCAGGGGCAGGGGCACCACCGTCGTCGATCTACGAGGTGGCGCGCTGCTGCCCGCGTTCGGCGACGGACACGTGCACCCGGTGATGGGCGGTCTGGGCCTGCTCGGAGCACCCGTGCGCGAGTGCACCTCCGTGGAGGGGATCGTCGAGGCCGTACGGCACTGGGCCGATGAGCACCCCGAGGCCGAGTGGATCACCGGCGACGGCTTCGACGCCTGGCTCGCCCCCGGCGGCAGGTTCGACGCCCGCCGGCTGGACGCGGCCGTCCCGGACCGGCCCGTGGTGCTGCGCACGATGGATCACCACACGGCGTGGGTGAACACCGAGGCGCTGCGCCGGGCCGGGTTCACCGCCGCCACGCCCGACCCGGACGGCGGGGAGATAGTGCGCCGGGAAGGCTCCACCGAACCGCTGGGCACCCTTCGGGAGTTCGGTGCCGTGCTGCCCGTACTTGATCTCGTACCCCAGCCGTCCCACGAAGCGCAGGTGGATGCGCTGCGCGAGACAGCCGCCCGATTCGCCGCCTCCGGTGTGACCTGGGTGCAGGATGCCTGGGTGGAACCGCACCACGCCGATGTCTGGATCACAGCGGCGACCAGCGGTTCAGGGCTTCCCGTCCGTGCCGACCTCGGCTTCTTCCTGGGGCCTGAGCACTGGCGCGAACGGATCGCCGGGCTCGCTGCCGAGCGTGGACGTGTGGAGGGTGCCGCCCCCGGGCTGCTCACCGCGCACACCGTGAAGTTCTTCGCCGACGGGGTCATCGAATCCGGTACGGCCGCCCTCCTCAGGCCGTACAGCGACTGCCCGCACTCCCACGGCATCGCCAACTGGACTCCGGCGGAGCTGGCGAAGGCCGTGACGGCGGTCGACGCCCTCGGTTTCCAACCGCACATCCACGCGCTCGGCGACGGCGGCGTCCGGGTCGCCCTGGACGCGATCGAGGCAGCGGTGCGCACCAACGGCAACCATGACCGCCGCCCGGTCATCGCCCACGCCCAGCTGATCGACCCCGCCGACCTCCCCCGCTTCGCCGAACTCGGGGTGATCGCCAATCTCCAGCCGCTGTGGGCCCAACCCGACAGGCTGATGACCGAGCTCATCCTGCCGAAGATCGGCCCGGAACGCGGTGCGCGGCAGTACCAGATCGCCGCCCTGCTCGCCTCCGGCGCCCGCATCTCCTTCGGCAGCGACTGGCCGGTCACCGATCACGAACCACTGCGGGGCATCGCCACCGCCGTGACCCGCCAGACGCCGGAGGGAATCCCCGACGGCGGCTGGCTCCCCCAGGAGCGGATCGACACCGCGACCGCCCTGGCCGCCTACTCCGCCGGATGCGCCTACCAGGCGTTCGAGGAGAAGAAGTGGGGCGTCCTGCGCCCCGGTATGTGGGCCGACCTGGTGCATCTCGCCGCCGACCCGGTCGAGACCGTTCCACACGACCTCGCACACCTGCCCGTCCTGGGCACCTGGCTCGCCGGCCGGCGCACGCACGGCTCCCACATCCCCTCCCCCATTCCTGCCGCAGGACGGTAGCCGAGAGGCGCCGTTATGGCCGGACCGCGCACCAGGTCAGTCCCCTCCCCCGTCGACCTCACGCATCACGCGGAGACCTCCATGACCGAGCCCCACACCTCCACCGCTCCCCAACAGCCCCCGACATCCCCCGGCACGGAGCCGGCCGGCCGACTGCAGCGCGCCGCGCTCGGCGTCACCGACATCGTCTTCTTCGTCGTGGCAGCCGCCGCCCCGCTCACCGTGATGGCCGGTATCGCCCCGCTCGCCATCCTCTTCGGCGGCATCGGCGCCCCGGTCGCCTACCTCACGGTCGGCATCGTGTTGTGCCTGTTCGCCATCGGTTTCACCGCCATGACGCCCCACATCCGCAACGCGGGCGCCTTCTACTCGTACATCGCCCGCGGCCTGGGCCGCCCTGCCGGACTGGGGGCCGCGCTGCTCGCGGTGTTCTCCTACAACGCCCTGCAGATCGGCACCTACGGTGCCTTCGGCTTCTTCGCCGCCGGCACCGCGAACGACCTCCTGGGCGTCGACCTGCCCTGGCCGGTCTACGCCTTCGCCGCGATCGCCGTGGTGTGGTTCCTCGGCTTCCGGTCGATCCACGTGGGTGCCAAGGTCCTCGGCGCCCTGCTGATCGCGGAGACCGCCATTCTGGTGCTGCTGGCCGGCGCGATCCTCGTCAAGGGCGGTGCGGACGGGCTGAGCCTGGCCTCCTTCGCCCCCTCCAACGTCTTCACCTCGCAGATGAGCGCTCCGCTGGGCCTCGCCATCGCCGCCTTCATCGGCTTCGAGGCCACCGTCCTCTACCGCGAGGAGGCCCGCGATCCCGACCGCACCGTGCCCCGCGCCACCTACCTGGCCGTCGGCTTCCTCGGCCTCTTCTACACGTTCATCGTCTGGGTCATCGTCCAGGCCTTCGGCGACGACAAAGCCGTCGGGACCGCGGCACAGAACCCCGCCGAGATGTTCTTCACCGCCATGACCCGCTACGTGGGCGGCTGGGCCACCGACCTCCAGCGCGTCCTGATCGTCAGCAGCCTCCTGGCCTCCCTGCTCGCCTTCCACAACGCCATCGCCCGCTACGGCTACGCGCTGTCCGTCGAGGGCGCCGCCCCCGCCCGCCTGGGGAGCATCCACCCCCGCCACGGCTCGCCCTGGATCTCCGGCATCGCACAGACGGTGCTGGCGGTCGTCGTCACCGCCGTCTTCGCCGCGATCGGTGTGCACCCGTACAACGAGTTCCTGCTGTGGGTGAACACCCCCGGAGTGGTCGGCATCCTCGCGCTGCAGACGCTCGCCGCCTGCGCCGTGGTCGCCTTCTTCCGCCGCAATCCCGGTGCCGACGGGGCGGGACGCCTGCGCACGGTCGCCGCACCCGCGACCGCCGCACTTCTCCTGGCCGTGATCACAGGACTGGTCTGCACCCGCCTCGATCTCTTCACCGGCGCCCCACCCGCCGTCAACTGGACGCTCGTCGCGCTCTCTCCGGTCGTCTTCGCGATCGGCGCGGTACTCGCGATGCGGATCCGCCGCAAGCGGCCGGAGGTCTACGCGAAGCTCGCCACCACCGACGTCGACTCCGTGTGACCGACGGCAGGCCCCGTCGCGGGACGGCAGTTCACCGCGACGGGGCCGTAGCCGCACGCCGACGTCTCGCCGCCACGCCCCGCGAAGAGTCGACGTCCCAACTCAGGGGGCACAGTGCGTCGGTTCACGTCGGGCGCCCTGCGGGACCGGTGTGACGGTCACCGCTCCTGACTGCCCGTTCAGCCCTGTGCGGCGGACGCCTGCGCCCTGTCCGCCGCGAGCAGCGTCGCGAACCGCGCCAACCGGGCTCCCTGGAAACGGGCGCAATCCAGCGTGACCTCGTCCGGGGGGTTCGAGGGGAATCCTGCGGGCCACGATGTCCCGTAGGGGTTTCCACCGGCGGCGTAGACGATGTCGTCCGTGTAGCCGAGAGGGACGATGACCGCGCCCCAGTGGTAGAAGACGTTGTTCAGCGACAGGATCGTCGACTCCTGGCCGCCGTGTTGCTCGGCCGAGGAGACGAAGGTCGTCACCGGCTTGTCCGACAGCTTCCCCGCCTGCCAGAGACTTCCGGCGGTGTCGATGAACTGCTTCAGCTGCGCCGCCGGAGCGCCATAACGCGTCGGTGTGCCGAAGGCGTATCCGTCGGCCCACTCCAGGTCGGCGAGTTCGACCACCTCGACGGTCGATTCCGTCTCCTGCCGATGCG
The DNA here is from genome assembly GCF_042870755.1 of Streptomyces sp. NPDC006365. NCBI lineage: Bacteria > Bacillati > Actinomycetota > Actinomycetes > Kitasatosporales > Streptomycetaceae > Streptomyces > Streptomyces sp. NPDC006365. Next base: position 35,134 of record NZ_JBIAHS010000030.1, on the reverse strand, counting down.
CGGCCCAGTCCGGATTCGCGGCTATCGCCTCGGCGGGAGCGAGTTCGGCGACCCTGCGGAGCCGTACCTCGGCGCCCGCGGACTCAGCTCCTTCGGCCACTGCCTTCGCCAGCCGATGTACGGACCCCGTCGCGCTGTAGTAGACCACCAACACGTGTGCTGACACGGAAAACCCCTTCCCGAGGGATGATGCTCGATCATGAAGTAGGCGCTTGGCGCCGGTTCACTTGTCCGGTGCGTACGAGAGGACGGCGGTGACCGTCTTCTCCTCGGTGTTCGCTTCGATACCGGCCCAGCCGAGTTCCCGCCCCTGACCGCTGAGCTTGGAACCGCCCCATGGCAGGCGGGGGTCGAGGGGCGCCCAGCCGTTGATCGCGACAGCCCCGGCCCTCACTCGGCGAGCGACCACATGCGCCCTGCTCACGTCGGACGTCCACAGGGTGGCGGCCAGCGCGTAATCGCTGTCGTTGGCCATCCCGACCGCCTCGGACTCCGAGTCGAACGCGATGATCGCACCCACGGGCCCGAAGATCTCCCGCCGGGCGATCGTCATGGTGTTGCCCACGTCGGCGAACAGCGTCGGCTCGATGAAGAACCCTTTGCCGTCGGGTCGGCCGCCCCCGGCGATCAGGCGGGCGCCGTCGTCGATTCCTGCCGCGACGTACTGGGAAACGCGCTCCAACTGCCGTGCGTTGATCAACGCGCCCATCGTGGTGTCTTCGTCGAACGGGTCTCCGACCTTGATGTCCCGGGCACGCGCCACCAGACGTTCGACGAACTCGTCGTACACGGAACGCGCGACCAGGATGCGGCTGCCCGCGGCACACACCTCGCCCTGATTGGCGAAGATTCCGACCGCCACTCCCTGCGCGGCTTCGTCCAGATCGGCGTCCCCGAAAACGATCTGAGGGCTCTTGCCGCCGAGTTCCAGGGTCGTGCGCCGAAATCCCTTCGCGGCCGCCACGGCCACCTTGTATCCCGTCTCGGGGCTTCCGGTGAAGGAGATCTTGTCCACCCCCGGGTGGTCGATGAGCGCTTGGCCCGTCACGGCTCCGAGCCCTGGAAGCAGACTGAACGCCCCGGCCGGGAACCCGGCTTCCTCGATCAGCGACGCGAGGAGAAGAGAGGTGAGGGGCGCATCCTCCGGAGGCTTCAGGACGACGGCGCACCCCGCGGCGAGCGCGGGCGCGATCTTCCACGATCCGATCATGGTCGGCGAGTTCCAGGGCGTGATGGCCGCGACGACTCCGACCGGCTCGCGCACGGTGTAGCTGTGCGTGGGCCGGCCCATGTACGAGGACGTCGGGACGGAGCGGCCCTCCAGCTTGTCGGCCCAGCCGGCGAAGTACCGGAAGGCCCCGATCGCCTGGGGCAGGTCGATGGCCCGCGGCTCGAAGCCGGGCTTGCCGATGTCCAGCGACTCCAGCGTCGCGAACTCCTCGCTCCGGGCCTCGACGAGATCGGCCAGACGGTGCAGCAGGAGCGCCCTGGCGCTTCCGTCCGTTCTCCCCCACTCACCTTCATCCAGAGCGGACCGGGCGTGGGACACGGCCTCGTCTACTTCCCGGGCCCCGGCGGCGGCCACGGTGGTGAGCCGTCGTTCGGTCACCGGGTCGATCACGTCGAAGGTGTCGATGCCCTGACCGCTGCCCCATCGCCCGGCGAAGTAGGGCTCCGTCGGAACCGTGCTGACCAGCTGTTCGGCTTCTGTGCGTGCTAGCATGAGTACGATTACCGTTCTACTTGGACGCTATTCGAAACCATAGGGATGAGGGTGACCCCCGGTCAAGGGGTCGGAACCATGCGGGGATCGCGCGCCGCATCCCGTGTCATCCCGTGTCAGGGACCGCCGAGGGACGAGGGATCGCGCCCCGGAGGCAGGGGGGCCGTACGGGCGGCCGTGACATGATGTCCGGCACGGAAGGGCAGGAGGCGAGAGAAGATCGTGGCGGCAACCGGCGGGGAAACGTCCCTGACTCTGGACCGTGGTTTGACGGTGTTGTCATTGCTCGCGAGGAACGCCGACGGTCTCACTGCGGCAGAGCTCGCCGAGCGGCTGAGCATCGCTCGGGCGGCCGTCTACCGTCTTCTGCGCACGCTGGAGGCGCACAGCCTCGTCGCTCGTATCGGCACGCGATACATCCTCGGGTTCGGCGTGGCCGAACTGGCCGGGCAACTCAAACCACGGCTGCAGGCCACCGTCCTGCCGATTCTGCGACGGCTCAGCGAACAGACCAACAGCACAGCGCTGCTGAGCGTCGCCGACGGCGACCAGGCCCTGATCCTGCTGACGGCGGAGCCGCCGAACTCCACCATGCACCTCGCCATGCGGGAAGGCGCCCGGCACGCCCTGACCATCGGCGCGGACGGCATCGCCATCCTTGCCGGCAGGCCGGAGAGCGACGAGGACACCGACGACGTCCGCGAGGCCCGTCGTCACGGCTACGCCGTCAGCGTGGGCTCGATCCAGGAAGGTGCGATCGGCATCGCGGCCCCCATCCGGGTCTCGGACTGGTCGACCGCGAGCCTCGGAGTGGTGCAACTCGGCCTCAAGCTCGTCGACGACCAGGTTCCCCATCTGGTGACGGAGGCCGCCGCGACGGCCGCGACCCGGTTGGTCGGCGCGGCCGGCCCGGAAGCGGTCAGGCGATAGCGCCCCACGCCGGTGCGTCGCCCCGGCGGGACAGCCGGAAACCCGCACGCGTCCGGTGTACGAGTGCGGGCCCGGCAAGGTCACTCGCCGTGCAGGTCACCCTGCTGCGGTGCGGAGTGACAGCTCTTCGCGCCATGCCCGGCCGGGGGCGGCACGTCCAGCGAAGGGTTGCGGTCGAAGAACCCGACCGGCTTCAAGGCGAACCCGACGTAGTCGCACGGCATGATGGGCCAGTCCTCCGGCCGTGGCAGATGCGAGGTGCCGAAGGTGTGCCAGAGCACCACGTCCGTGTCGGCCAGATCGCGCTCCTGCTCGATCCACTTGCCGATCCCGTCCCCCGGGTGCTGGTTCGGGTAGTCGCCGGCCGCATGCAGTTCGTCCGGGCTGTACCGGGTCACCCACAGATGCGCCCGCGCGAACTCGGCGCGTCGTGCCAGATCGCTTTCAGGAGCGGCGAGCAGCGTCGGGCCGACGAAGGGGACCAGTTTGTAGGCGACGGGCTCGTCGAAGCGGTTGCGCACACCGGGATTTGTGATCTTCCAGGTGCGAGCGGTGAACGGATCGCACATCCTGCGGCCGTCACGTTCGTTGGTGATCTCCGTGCGGCGGGCGACGATCGCGTTTCCGTACGGGTTGTCCGGTCCCATCGGGAGACCCACCGCGTCGACCTCCACGACCGTGTTGCGCGGCCCGTCGACTTCCATGTCCAGTCGCATGTTGAACAGGTGTTGGTGGTTCGGCGCGTCCAACTGGGGCGCCACGAGCGTTCCGTAGGCGGGTTTCTCGCCGGGAGCCACGGCCCGCGTCTGGACGATTCCGGTCAGCTTGGCTTCGAACTGGATCGTCCCGTCGAGGTAGAAGTACCAGAAGAAGCCGTACTCGTAGTTGCCGATCGTGTGGATCGACGACACGACGAGACGCCGGGAACGCCTGACCTCCGCCTGCTCGACGTAGCGGAAGTCCCAGTGCTTCCAGAGGATTCCGTAGTCCTCCTCATGCAGACAGATGGCGTTGACGATCGTCTGCGGGTTGCCCGACTCGTCTGAGAGCACCGCGTCGAGATACCGGATCTCGCCGAGGCAGTCGCACCCGAGACTGAGCGATCCCACCGTCTTGCCGAGGTTGTACTCGCCCGCGTCGAAGACGTTCCGGAAGTAGAAGTCGGCGCTGGTGTCACCGTAGGGCACCACCATCTCGCTGATGCCGGCCCGGTGCACGATGGGGCGGCGACGGCCACCCTCCAGGTAGGAGATGTCGCTGATGACGAGGCCTTCCACCACGTCGATGTGTGCGTGCAGACGCCACCGCTGCCACTCGATCACATGGCCCGACACCGTGAAGGAAGGTCCTTCGGGTTGCGTGATGTCGATCGGGCGGAGATCGTCACGCAGCGGTCCGACGCTTTCCAGGTCGTAGTTTCCGCTTTCCGGCGGAAGCGGTACCGGGTCTCCTTCCAGAACGGCGACCACCGATCGAGCGTCACAGTCGACGACGAACACGAGGTTTCCGACAGGCCTCGCATAGCCGTTGTCCTCCTTGAAGTGCCGGACGTACGCACTGGCCCGGATGATGCGGCGTCGCGCGTCCACGCCCTCGATCGGCAGAGTGCCTGTCGACCAGGGGTCGAACTGCACCTGGGAGAGATCGTCGACCCCGTGCCGGACCAGGGCGTCGACCGCGGCGGGGTCGTTCTTCACGATCTCGTCGAGGCCCAACAGTTCATCGATCATGATCGCCGGCTGCACTCCGGGGAGATGTTCCCAGGAGGTCAGGGTGTTGTCGGTGAGATCCACCCGCGCTTCGAACGTCGCACTGGCATCCCGGTCGTAGACGACGAGAAATGCCACGCGAGGAAGCGGATGTGAGGGATCGTGGTTCCGCACTTCCGCCTTGTCCGGGAGCTCCAGCCGCACCAGGGGAAATTTCATCGCCCCCCGCTGAGAGTGACTGGCACGCACCACACCGACGGCCTTTTCTATTTCCTCGGCGGTCAGCGGATCGTACGGGTGTGCCGTGGTGGTGGTCACTGCCTTTCCTCCTGATGGCGTGGGGCGATGAAAACGGGGGGTGGGTGGGGTCCGGGCGATCGTCAGTGTGGGGTCACTTCACCGGCGCTCTCCGCCGCCTGGTCCGTCAAGGGTTGCCCCTGCCGGGAGGACCGGCCGAGCGCGAAGTAGGACCAGACCGCGCCCAGTACCACCCACACGAGCAGAGCCCAGGGAACGGTGTCGAGAGGACTGGTCGCCTGGTAGAACGAACCGAACACCGCACCGGCCGCCACTGCTACACCAGCGCTTCCCGCGATGAGCAGTTTGGTTCGGTTCACATGGTTCCAGAGGCCCTTCACACCCGCGGCCCCGACGACGAGATACATGATCGCCATGCCTGTTCCGCCGAAGCCGGCCATCCAGCCGAACGCCGACGCCCATTGCGGCTGACCGGCCCCTTGGCCGAACATCCGGTCGCCCGCCACGCGCACGCCGACGATGGCGACACACGAAACAGCGCCCATCAGCACGGCACCCCATACAGGAGTACGGAACCGGTGGTGCAGAACCGCCAGCTTCGACGGCAGCCGGCCGCTGCGGGCCATCGAGAGCATTCCCCGAGTCGATGCGACGCCGACTCCGATCGCCACCGCGAGGATGTCGAGAATGATCAGGACCGCCAGGAAGTTTCCGAACGCGGCAGACCCGAACTCCTCACCGTAGGAGAGTGTCTCCAGCGGGAAGACACTGTTCTTCCACGCCTCCGCGTCGAGGCCGAAACCCATGACCTGCGCGTAGGCCACCACCACGTAATAGACCCCGACGATGCCCAGCGACAACATGACCGCCCGCGGCACATGGCGCTTGGGGTCCGAGGTCTCCTCAGCGAGGTTGGCCGCCGACTCGAACCCGATGAACATGTTGATGCCGTACAGGACGCCGAAGAGAAGATTCAAACTCCCCACGGCGAAGGGATTGAAGGGTTCGGCGGACCAGCTTTCGCCGTTCTGGCCGCCGCGGAAGATGATGAACAGCGAGAAAGCGAGGACGACGACCATGGCGCCCAGGGCGAGGACGAGTTGCGCCCGGATCGACACGTGAACGCCCACCACGAGAATCGTGGCGGTGACGGCGGCGTAGCCCAGGGACAGCGGCCACCACGGCACGTCCACGGACATGGCGCTCTTGAGCCATGCCTGTGTGAGTCCGCCGAGGACGAGGAACGTCGAGGCTCCCAGAACCATCATGGCTCCGTAGTAGAGCCATCCGGCGATCACGCCGATGCGCGGTCCGGCGGTGTCACTCACATATTCGTAGAGAGAGCCGCACAGATGGATGCGCTTCGCGTACTGGGCGATGATCCATCCCACGCCGCACATGCCGATGCCCGCGATGATGATCGCGACCGGCGTGGCGACGCCGGCGCCGCGTCCCGTGGCCGACAGGCCCACGATCAGGGGTAGGAGGGCCGCGACCGAGAAGACCGGTCCCATGAAGCCGAGTGATTGAGTGAGGACGCCGATCAGGGACAGGCGGCCGTGAGCCAGGGTGGTGCGATCAGGGCTTGTCATCCCGATCAGCCTCCAGATTCACCGCAGTGCGATATTCGTACATGGTGTACGTTTGTTGAAAGCACATGGTGTGGTGGCCTGCGGTGGGTGTCAAGGCCCGGCGTCGACCAAACCCGACCGCCGGTGAAGACACGGCGGTCGCCACCCGGCGGACAGAACGCGGCCGCCCCCGCCGAAGTGCTTTGGCGGGGACGGCCGTTGTCCAGGAAGGAGGGCGGCGCGACCGGATCTAGCCCGGGCCCAGCAGGAACGCTCGGGCCGCTCGCGCGGCGGAGACCACTTCCGGTGTGGCCTCGTCGACGCGGTCCTGCCGGTGCGAGACGAACATGACACAGGCGTCCAGTACGTCTCCGTCGCGGGCCAGCGGAGCGGCGACCGCGTGGGCTCCGGGCTCCACCGCGCCATGAGTGGTGACCCATCCCCGGCGGCGCGCCTCACGCACGGCGTCCGAGTCGTCGGCGGCGGGCGCCCGCCCGGCCCGGATCGCGCACGGGGCGGCCCCGCGGTCCAAGGGCTGGCGAGACCCCTTGCGGTAGGCGAGGTGGTAGTCGGCGTCCTGGGGAACCGCCGTGGCCACGGCGACGACACAGTCCGGTTCCGGGAAGAACAGAATCGCCGTACCGCCGTACCGGTCCGCGAGCTGTTGCAGCAGTGGCTGGATGAACTCCGCAAGGGTGGGACGCGAGGTGCCCGCGAGCGTATGCAGCTCTCCCCCGGGGACGTACGCGCCGTCCGCGCTCTTCGCCAGGAAGCCTTCCGCGGCCAGCGTGCCCGCGAGGCGGTGCACGACGGTCCGGTGCAGCCCTGTCCGGGCGGCGATCTCGGCGACCGTCAGGCCACGGGGCTGGTGAGCGACGGCCCGCAGGACGGCCAGACCTCGGACGAGCGTCTGCGACGGCGGCTGACTGGGGCGCTTCGCCTTCTCCTCGCGTCCGTCGCCCGCGCCGCTCCCCGTGTCGTTCGCGGCCTCTGCCCGCACGCCGCCTACCACCTTCCGAGTTCCGCTCACGCGTTCAGCGTATGGCACGGGTCTGTTGGCCCCGGGGCTTGACGCAGGAGTCGTCCCATGCCGATGCTGTGCACTATACGCACGGACGGTGCGCATAGTGCACGGAGGAACTTCCATGACCCACGCCACCACCGTCTGGCAGGCGAACCGGTCCGGCGGCCTGACCGGGGCCGAGGCCCTGATCGAGACCTCGCTCGCCGCCGGAGTGGACGTCTGCTTCGCCAACCCGGGGACCACGGAGATGCCCCTGGTCGCCGCGTTGGACTCGGTTCCCGGCACCCGCGCGGTGCTCGGGCTCTTCGAGGGTGTCTGCACCGGAGCGGCCGACGGCTACGCCCGGATCGCCGGCCGGCCGGCGATGACGCTGCTGCACCTGGGCCCCGGTTTCGCCAACGGCATCGCGAACCTGCACAACGCACGACGGGCCCACTCGCCGGTCTTCAACGTCGTCGGCGATCACGCCAGTTGGCATCTCGTTCATGACGCTCCCCTGACCTCGGACATCGTCTCGCTCGCGAGCCCCGTCTCCGGCTGGGTCGGCACCGCGGCCTCCGGCGCGGGCCTCGCCCAGCTCACCGCCCGCGCCATCGCGGCCGCCACCGCCGCGCCCGGCCGCGGGGCCACGCTCATCGCCCCGGCGGACTTCCAGCAGGAAGTGCTCAAGGCCCCCGTGGACGTCGAGTTGCCCCACCCCCGGAGCAAGCCGGAAGTGGCGGCGGACGTCATCGACGCGATCGCCAAGCGGCTGCGTGCCGGCGAGCGGGCCGTCCTTTTGCTGGGCGGTGCGGCACTCGACAAGCGCGGCCAAAAGGCGGCGGCCCGGATCGCCTCCGCCACCGGGGCCGTCCTGTACAGCGAGACCTTTCCGGCCGCCGCCGAGCGCGGCGGCGGCCTTCCCGACCTGGACCGGCTCCCGTATTTCCCGGAGAAAGCGATCGAGGCCCTCGCCGGGGCTCAACTGGTCCTGCTGGCCGGTGCGTTGGAGCCCGTCTCGTACTTCGGCTACGAAGGGGTTCCCAGCCTGCTGGCTCCCTCCGGCACCGTGGAGGTACTGAGCACCCCGGAGGAGGACGCCACACTCGCGCTCGAAGCCCTCGCGGACGCGCTCGGTGCTCCCGAACCGGCCCCACAGCCACCCCGACCGGACGACGAAGGACGCCCGGACGGAGAGCTGACGCCGCAGTCGGTCGGCCGGATCGTGGCCCGGCTGCTGCCCGAGCAGGCCATCGTCTCGGTCGAGGGCGGCACCTGCGGCTACCCCTTCTTCACCGCGTCGTCGCGCGCCGCCCGCCACACCACACTGACCAACACCGGCGGAGCCATCGGCCAGGGCCTGCCCGCAGCTGTCGGCGCCGCGATCGCCGCACCCGGCCGCAAGGTCGTCGCCCTGCAGTCCGACGGAAGCGCGCAGTACACCATCCAGTCGCTGTGGACGATGGCCCGCGAGCAGCTGCCCGTCGTCACCCTCATTGCCTCCAACCGCGCCTACAACGTGCTGCGCACCGAACTCGGCCGGCACGGCCAGAGCCGACCGGGCCCCAACGCGACGGCGCTCACCAGCCTGGACGGCCCGGCCTTCGACTGGCCCGCGCTGGCCCGCGGCTACGGCGTGCCCGGCACACGGGTGGAGACGGGCGAGGCGCTTCGGCGCGAACTCGGCCGCGCGCTCGCCGCCGACGGTCCTCAGCTCATCGAGATGGCCCTGTGAGAGGAGCCACCATGCACAGCGCAGCAGCCCCGGTCACCCCCGCGGCAGACTCAGTGAGTCGTTTCCTGGCCGAGCCGCGGACCATGTTCATCGGCGGCCACTGGGTCGGGGCCCTGAGCGGCCGCTCGTTCGCGAGCGTCGACCCCGCCACCGGTACCGTGCTCACCACCGTTCCCGACGGCGACGCCGCCGACATCGACCGCGCCGTACAGGCGGCGCGCCGCGCCTTCGACGACCCCGGCTGGCGTCGGATGAGCCCCATGGAGCGGGGCGCGCTGCTGAACCGTGTCGCCGACGTCATCGAGGCGCACGCCGAGGAACTGGCCCTGCTGGAGTCACGCGACAACGGCAAGCCGGTCTCGGTGGCGCGGGCCGTGGACGTGGGCACCAGTGTGAAGCTGTTCCGCTACTTCGCGGGCTGGCCGAGCAAGCTGGAAGGCAGCACGATCCCCGTCTCGCCGCGCGGCGGGCTGCGGGTGCTCAACTACACCACGCGGCAGCCGGTGGGCGTGGCCGGTCTGATCGTGCCGTGGAACTTCCCCGTGTCGATGGCCTGTTGGAAGCTCGCGCCCGCACTGGCCACCGGCTGCACGGTCGTCCTCAAGCCGGCCGAGGAGACCCCGCTGTCCACGCTGCGGCTCGCCGAGCTGCTCCAGGAGGCAGGGGTGCCGGACGGTGTCGTCAACGTCGTCACGGGACGCGGTGCCACGGCGGGCGCCGCCCTCGCCGCGCACGACGGAGTCGACAAGATCGCTTTCACCGGGTCCACCGAGACGGGCCGCGCCATCGTCCGTGCCGCCGCCGGGAACCTGAAGAAGGTCTCCCTCGAACTCGGCGGCAAGTCCCCGAACATCGTGCTTCCCGACGCCGATCCGCAGGCCGTCGCCGAGGCCGCCGCCCAGGCGGTCTTCTTCAACCAGGGCCAGGTCTGCACGGCCGGCTCCCGGCTGTACGTGCACCGCAAGATCTTCGACGAGGTGCTGGACGCCGTCGCGGAGCGCGCCCGCGGCATCGTCGTGGGGCCCGGCAGTGACACGGCCACCGAGATGGGGCCGCTGGTCTCCGCAAGACACCACGAGAGAGTCGCCGGGTTCATCGCCGCGGGCCGGGAGCAGGGCGCCCGGCTGGCCGCCGGTGGCGGGCGGCCCGACCTCGACGCGCCGTACGACGGCGGCTACTTCGTCGAACCGACCGTGTTCGTGGCGCCCGACGACAGCCTGAGCATCGTCCAGGAAGAGATCTTCGGTCCCGTACTGGCGGCGATGCGGTGGGACGACGTGGACGACCTGGTCGAGCGGGCCAATGACTCCCCCTTCGGACTCTCGGCCGGCATCTGGACCTCCGACCTGGGCCACGCCCACCGCATCGCAGACGAACTGCAGGCGGGCACGGTGTGGATCAACTGCTACAACCTCACGGATCCCGCGTCGCCCTTCGGCGGGTTCAAGCAATCCGGCTGGGGCCGGGAGATGGGCCGGACCGTGCTCGACCTCTACACCGAGGTCAAGAGCGTCTGGGTCAACCTCAGCTGACATCCGAAGTCTCTTGTCGCCGAAACACCTTGTCGCTGAAGCCCCTTATTGCCAATCGCCTCTGTGGGAGACACGCATGGACCTGGAACTGGGCGGCAGGACCGCCATCGTCACCGGCGGCAGTCTGGGCATCGGCCGAGCCACCGCCCGCGAACTGGCCGCCGAGGGTGCGACCGTAGTCATCACCGCCCGTCGGCTGCCCCTGCTGGAACGCACCGCCAAGGAACTCGAGGCCGAGACCGGCGGCCGGGTCGTTCCTTATGCCTCGGACACCAACGACACCGAGTCCGTACGCGCCATGGTGCGACGCGCGGCCGACGACCATGGGCGGATCGACATCCTCGTCAACGGCGCGGCCGCCCCTTCCGGGCTGGTGCGCAACTCCGTCGAGGAAGCCGACCCCGAACTGCTGCTGGCCGACATCAACACCAAGGTCGTCGGCTACTTCCGCTGCGCGCAGGCCGTCACCCCGCACATGAAGGCGGGCGGCTACGGCCGCGTCATCAACATCGGCGGACTGACCGGCCGTTCCAGCCACGCGCTCTCCGGCATGCGCAACCTCGCGATCGTCCACCTGACGAAGGCCCTTTCCGACCAGCTCGGCCCGTCCGGCATCACCGTCAACACCCTGCATCCCGGCGTGGTGGAGACCGAGCACATCCACGAGCTGTACGAGAAGGAGGCAGCCAAGCGCGGCATCACCGCGGCCGACGTCGAGGCGGACTTCGTCGCCCGTACACCGATCCGCCGGATTCTGGAGGCGGTCGAGATCGCCCAGGCCGTGTGCTTCCTCGCCTCACCCAGGGCCGCCGCGATCACCGGCGAGTCACTGGGCATCGACGGCGGTCTCACGCGCGGCATCTTCCTCTAGGCCCTGTCGTTCGGATCGTCCCGGCGTCGCGAGGCCCGGCTCGCACTCCCCCACCCCCGGACAGGGCACCCCCGACCGCGTTGCCGGACCACCCGCGTCGCTCTTCCCCCCGTCGCCGCCGCCCGGCTCGTCTCTCGGACGACGGACGGGATGTCCACGACACGGCACAGCCCTCGCCGACCTCCCCGCCCCATCCCTCTGTTTCGCAAGCTCCGAAGGGAAACCCACGACATGGAAGGCACCATCCTGGTCGCCACAGCAGGCCAGGGCGTCCTGCGCTCCTCCGACAACGGCGCCACCTGGTCCCGTCTCGGACTCGGGCAGGACCTGGAATTCGACGCCGTCGTACGCTGCCTGGCCGTCCACCCCGAACGGCCCGACGTCGTCTGGGCCGGCGCCGACGCGGGACTCGTGCGCAGCGGCGACGCCGGCGTCACCTGGCGCCGCGTCGACTCGCCCATGAACGACCGGACCATCTGGTCGCTGGCGATCGACCCCACACATCCGGACACGATGCTCGTCGGAACCGGCGCCCCCTCCCGGGCCGCCATGTTCCGCACCACGGACGGCGGGGCGACCTGGGAACAACTCCCCCCTGAAATCCCGGAATTCTGCGCGGGCGTCAACCGTCCCAGGATCCTGACCTGCGTCGTCGACCACTACGAACCCAAGAACATGTGGTTCGGCATCGAGGAGGGCGGCCTGTGGCGCAGCGGTGACCGGGGCGACACCTGGGAGCGGATCGACGGCACACCCGCCACCCTGCCGCAGGGCGTCACCAACTCCGACATCCACTGTGTGCTCGTCCTCCAGGGCCCGCCGAAGACGATCGTCGTCGCCGTCGTCAACGCGCTCTTCGTCAGTCAGGACGACGGTGAGACCTGGACCCGTACCGACTCCCGCAAGACGTTCGGCATTTACTACACGCGGCTGGTCGAGCAGCTCCCCGGCACCAACGACCTGCTGCTGGGCATCGGCGACGGCACCCCCGGCACCACCACCAGGATCCTGCGCTCCGAAGACCTGGGGCACAGCTGGCAGGACACCGCCCTGGACACGCCCGCCAACTCGACCGTCTGGGCCTTCGGCACCCACGCCGCCGACCCGGAACTGGTCTTCGCGGGAACGAAGTACGGCCATCTCCTGCGCTCCACCGACGCCGGTCGCACCTGGCGCAAGGAGTGGCGCGAGTTCAGCGAGATCACCGACGTGACCTGGACCCCGGCAGTAGCACCCACCACGGAAGGACACTGACATTGGACCCCGACGAGCGCATACTCGGCCGGCACGAGGAGCCCACGCCGATCCCCGGCGACCCGCAGGACGCTCCGAAGCCACGGGTACGCCGCACCCATCTGTCGCTGTTCGTCCGCGATCCGGAGGCCTCGTCCAAGTGGTACGAGGACGTCCTCGGCATGGAGGTCACCGCCCGCGGCCCACAGTGGGTGTTCCTGTCCTTCGGGAAGAAGCACCACGACATCGCCCTCATCCGAGCCCAGGAAGGAGCCGCCACCGGAGGCCTCGGCCTGCAGCACTACGGGCTGGAGGTGGAGGGCGACCTCGAGGAATGGCGGCGACTGTACGGGATGCTGCTGGCCAAGGGCGTACCCGTGGTCAAGACCACCGACCACAAGATCGGCTTCGGCCTCTACTTCACGGATCCGGACGGCAACCGCTTCGAGTTCTTCCACGAGACGGTCACCGACGACGAGGAGGGCAAGCGCATCCTCGGTCTTTACGGCGCTCCGAGCGACCCGATGGAGATCGAACCGCTGCGCGGTTAGTGCTGCCTCCTCCGTCCCGCCCCGCCTCTTCACGGAGCCCCCATGCCCGTACCCAATCCACCTCCGCACCCCCAGGAAGCACCCGTGCCCCAGCCCAACTTCGCCGGCTACCACATCCGCAAGTGGTTCACCCAGACCGAGGACACCCTCGCCAACGAGACAGGCGTCCTCGCGGACGGCGAGCCCGTAAGCAAGATCGTCATCGCGGCGGCGATCCACAATCCCTACGCCGGACGGTTCAGCCAGGACCTCGGCGACATCGTCGCCGATTCCCCCAAGCTGGGTGGGGAGTTCGGCCGGCGGATCCAGGAGGAGGCCGGCGGCCGTGCCGTCCAGAGCTATGGGAAGGCGTGCCTGGTCGGCACGGCAGGCGAGTACGAACACGGCAACGCCTTCCTCACAGCGGTCTTCGCGGACCCGGTGCGCGAGGCGGTCGGCGGCGGGAAGGCGTGGGTGCCCTCGACCGGAAAGCGGGGCGGGCCCGGTACCGTCCTCGACGTTCCGCTGGCCCACAAGGACGCTCTCTACGTCCGTTCGCACTACGACACCGTCACGGTGAGCTTCTCCGACACCCCGAACCCGGACGAGGTCGTGGTCGTGTTCGCGTTCGCCACGCGTGGCCGACTGCACGCCCGGCTGGGCGGCATCCGCGCCGACGAGGTGCGGGGCCAGGGCGGGCTGCACTGAGATGGCCGCCGACACCACCGCAGTGGGGCAGGACCGCTTCATCACGCTCAACGGCCTGCGCACGCACTATGTCGAGTGGGGCGACGAGGACCGGCCCGCGATCGTCATGCTGCACGGCCTGCGCAGCTACGCCCGGACGTTCGAGCCGCCGGCCGCGCGGCTCGGCGACCGCTACCGCGTCCTGGCCCCGGACGCGCGAGGACGGGGTGGCAGCGACTGGGACCCGCAAGGCGAGTACTACACGGAGTCCTACGTCGCCGATCTGGAGCAGTTCGCCGACCGCCTCGGCCTGGACCGGTTCGTGCTGCTGGGCCATTCCATGGGCGGCACCACCACGTACGTCTACACGGCGCGTCACCCCGAGCGGGTCGGCGCGGCGGTCGTCGAGGACATCGGACCCGGCTCGTCGCTGTCCGGGGAGGGAGCCGAGCGCATCAAACGCGAAGTGGCGAACACCCCCCGCGATTTCCCCAGCCGGGAGGCAGCCCGCGCGTACTGGCGCGGCATCCGTCCGCACATCTCCGAAGACGCCCTCGAATCCAGGGTGCGGCACACCCTCGCTCCGGACGACGAGGGACGGTGGCGCTGGAAGCTCGACCTGGCGGGCATCGCGGCGGCCCGCCTCGACCCGGATCCGGCCCGGCAGGTGGACCTGTGGCCGTACGTCGAGGCCCTTCGATGCCCGACCCTGCTCATCCGGGGCGGGGAGTCGGACTTCCTCCCCGCCACCACCATGGCCGCGATGGCGCAACGCAACCCGCGCATCCACACGGTGGAGATCCCCGGGGCAGGCCACTACGTGCACGACGACGCCCCGGATCTCTTCCATCACCACCTCACAAGATTCCTCAGGAGTTCGGAGGTTCTCCGATGACCGAACCCGTCGAACACCGCACCCAGGTCGCCGTTGTCGGCGCGGGACCCGTCGGAGCGACGGTCGCGAACTACCTCGGCCTCTACGGTGTGCGCACCCTGCTGATCGACCGCAGTGAGGAAATCGTCGACTACCCGCGCGCGGTCGGCATGGACGACGAATGCCTGCGCAGCTTCCAGGGCATCGGGCTCGCCGACGAGATGCTGGCCGACATGATCCAGAACGTTCCGCTGAGGATGTTCGCCGCGAACGGCTTCTGTCTCGCCGACATCCGGCCGGAAACCAAGGAGTACGGCTGGCCCCGGCGCAACATCTTCATGCAGCAACTCGCCGAGCGCACGCTGCGCTTCGGCCTCCGACGCTATCCCCACGTCCGGCCTCTGCTGGGGCACGAACTCATACGTGTGGAGCAGGACGGCACCGAAGCACGGCTCCACGTCACAGACCCCCAGGGGGAACGCGTACTCGTCCACGCCGAGTACGTGGTCGCCGCCGACGGCGGCCGCAGCACCGTACGCGAGCAACTCGGCATCCCGTTGAGCGGCGACACCCACCCCCGCAAGTGGGTGGTCATCGAGTGCGACAACGATCCGCTCGACGCCCCGTACACGGGACTGCACGGCGACCCGAAGCGCCCGTACGTGTGCCTGGACCTGCCCTACAACTACCGCCGCTGGGAGTTCATGCTGTTCCCCGGCGAGGACGCCGAGGCCATGCTCCGGCCCGAGAAGGTACGCGAACTCCTCACCGGGCACGTGCCCGATCCCACGGCGCTCAACATCATCCGGGCCCGCGTCTACACGCACCATTCGCGGGTCGCCGACCGCTTCGTGGACGGCCGGATCTGCCTCGTGGGCGACGCCGCCCACCTCATGCCCCCATGGGCAGGGCAGGGCATGAACACCGGCATACGGGACGCGACCAATGTCGCCTGGAAGCTGGCGGCGGTCGTCACCGGCCGCGCCCATCCGAGGATTCTCGCCACATACGACACCGAGCGGCGCGAGCACGCCAAGACGATGGTGAAACTGTCGGAAGCCCTCGGCCGGTTCCTTGCACCGACGAGCCCCACGGTGGCCCGCGCGCGCGACACCCTGTTGCGCGGACTCACGGTGGCACCGCCTGTGCGCGACTGGGTCATCCAGATGCGGTTCAAGCCCGTGCCCCGGTACAGCGAGGGCATCATGCTGCACCGCCACGGGACCGGGCGGAAGAGTTCACCGGCGGGCCGGATGCTCATCCAGCCCAGGGTCGAGACCGCCGAAGGGCGGGTGCTGCCGCTCGACGAGACACTCGGCGAGTGGTTCGCCCTCATCGGCTACGGCAATGATCCGCTCGTACATCTGGATGCTGACTCCCGTGCCTTCTGGGACCGTATCGGCACTCGCTACATCAGCGTCGTCGAATCCCGCTCCGGTCGGTCCCGTACCGAGCGGCGCACGTCGATGACCGACTCGGTGACGGTGGAGGACGTCGACGGCACGCTGCGGGACTGGTTCGCCCAGCACCAGGGCAGCGTCGCCGTCGTCCGGCCCGATCGGTATCTCGCGGCCCTGACCGATCCCCGCGACCTGGCGACGGTGAGCGACGCCTTCGAACGACTGGTCGCGCCTTCGCGGTCCGCGGAGTTCAAGGATGCCTGGCGCTCGGTTCCGGTTACGGAGGGAGAGGCGTCGTGATCATCGAGCAACGTGACTACGTTCTCAAACCGGGTGCGGCGGCGCACTACGTCAGGCTGTGGGAAGTGTACGGCCGCGAGCCTCAGGTACGGATCCTCGGCAACCTGCTCGGCTGCTGCACCACCGAGGTCGGTGAACTCAACACGGTGGTCTATTTCTGGGGTTTCGAGGGTCTGGAAGACCGTGCCAAGAGGCGTGCCGAACTGGCGGACGACGACGACTTCGCGGCCTTCCGAGGGCGCGTGCGCGAACTGCTCGTGCGCCAGACCAACCGACTCCTCGTCCCCGCCACACCCCACATTCCTACCGCCCTGCACGAAGGAGGCCGAGGATGAACGCCGACACGGTCCCTTCGAAGGCCGCACAGGAGTACATCGACGCCATGGCCCGCGACCGTGGATACGTCCTCGACTATCACAAGGTCATGGCGGAACACGACTTCGATGTCCTGCAGGCGGCGAACGGCCTGGTCGAGGCGGCCTATCTGAGGCCCCGTGCCCTGGATCGCCGCACCAAGGAGCTGTTGTTCATCCTCAGCCTCACCGTGATGAGGGCCGGCAAGGGACACATCCAGAGCCATATCCGGGTGGCCCTCGACCTCGGGGTCACTCCGCGGGAGATCCTGGAGGCGATCGAGATCGCTCTCCCGGAGGCGGGCATCGTCGCGTTCCAGGCCGGCCTGGAGGCCTGGCGGGAGACGGTCGGTGCCACCGGAATCGAGCCGAGGACCGCCGTTCACGAGGGCGGTTCCGCCACGGCACAGTGAGCGGCACGGACCCCGGTGCCGCAGCGCCAGGAGGGGCGGTCTCCAGGAGACCGCCCCTCCTGGCGTGCTTGAGGAGGACACCTCGTCCGTCTGCACCGCTGCCTGAGCGTGAGCCGGACTGCTTCCAGCACCCTGGCTGCGCTGCGCGATGCCCCGAAAGACCCCCGCGACGAACACCACTGCACCACACGAGCCCGCGACATTCTCGGCTGGAAGCCCCGCCACGGCTCGCTCACCGAGTGGATCGCCTCCGACTTGCCCCTGTGACCCGACGCGGGGTGTGTCACCGACGGCACCACTGGCTCGTCGCCCAGGTGTGGTGTGTGCAGTGCTCCTAGGAAGGTCCCGGCCTTCTTCTGCCATCGAAAGCACGGCAAGTTCGCAGGTGAACGATCCGTCAACGGGGCTTCTGCCCTGACTGAGCAAGGAGGACGCGGTGACACGGACAATGCCGGAGACCACGGAGCAGGGCAGCAACCGGAAGGTCGTACTCGTCACGGGTGCCACGAGCGGCATCGGCGAAGGCATCGCCAGGCGGCTTGCTGCGGAAGGCCACCACGTCGTTGCCGGTGGGCGTCGAGAGGGTCGGCTGACCAGCCTGGCAGAGAGCGTCCGAGCCGACGGCGGCAGCATCGATGTACGCCGTCTCGATGTCACCGACCGGGCCGACGTGGCCAGGTTCGTCGACGAAACGGTTACTGCCCGGGGGCACATCGACGTGATCGTCAACAACGCCGGCGTCATGCCGCTGTCGCGCCTTGACTCACTGCTGGTGGACGAATGGGACCGGATGATCGATGTCAACGTCAAGGGTCTGCTGCACGGCATCGGCGCGGCCATGCCGCACTTCCAGCGCCAGAACAGCGGGCACTTCATCACCATTGCGTCGATCGGTGCCTACTCCGTGGTCCCCACAGCCGCTGTGTACTGCGCCACGAAGTATGCGGCCTGGGCGATCACAGAAGGACTGCGGCAGGAGGCTGAGCCGTTCATCCGGGTTACCACCGTCTCACCTGGCGTCGTCGAGTCCGAACTGGCCGACACCATCACCGAACCGGAAGCCGCGGCGGCAATGAAGGCTTACCGCTCGGCGGCCATCCCGCCCGATGCCATCGCTCGTGCGATCTCCTATGCGATCAGCCAGCCCGCCGATGTCGACGTCAACGAGTTGGTCATCCGGCCTGTGCGGCAACGCCCGTAAACGGCGCGGTTGTTGGCGGTCTGCGCCCGCAGGCGTGCGGATGTCGGTGCACAACGAGCACTCCGTACTGGTCGAAGCGGCGGCCGATGGCGTGGGCGACGGTGTCGCGCACGCCATCGGCTGACGAAGCCGGACCGGTGGCGAGGCGACGAGTTCCGCGGTGCGCAACACGGCGTCGACCACTGACCCGACAACACCGTGAAGTACGGCATACCGACGCGCCTTTTCAACCCTTCGATGGGAACGACATGTGCGACGTAGCCTGCTCGGCCATGTACAGGTTCGGTTTGGTTATGAGCGACTCATGAACACGGGAGCTGGCCGCTCTTCAGGTGACCTTGTGGTGGCGGCGCGGGATCGGGCTTTCGTCGGGCGGGTGGCTCCGAGTCCAGCGCCATACGGTGCTCCGGCGCGTCGTTGAGCGCGTCGTTGAGCGCGTCGTTGAGCGCATCGTTGAGTGAGACGCCGCGGCATACGGGCGCGGCGTGCTCCAAGGAATGCGGCCGGAGTGAATTCAGTCGTCTGCGGCGATGTCCTGCCGCACGGAATCCGAAGCTTGCGCCGTCTTCGTCGCAGCGAAGCTGCCGAGCAGCGACAGTGCGCGGGCAGAGGAGCTGCCGGGCTCGGCCTGGTAGACGACAAGTTGCTGACCCGGCGCGCTGTTGATGGTCAAGGACTCGTAGTGCAGGGTGAGTTCGCCGACGACCGGATGCCGGAAGCGTTTGGTCTCATGCCTCTTCTGGCGGATGTCATGACGCGCCCACAACGTACGGAACGCTTCGCTCTTGAGTGACAGTTCGCCCACCAGCTCGATCAACTGCGGGTCGTCGTAGTCGGTTCCCGCTGCCTCGCGCAGGCCGCCGACCGTGTTGGCGGCAACCCGGTCCCAGTCCGGGTAGAAATCCCGAGCGTCGGGGTCGAGGAAGACGAGCCGCATCAGGTCCCCGCTGTAGGTGTGGCCGGCGAACAGGGCGCCGCCCAGAGGGTTGTGCGCCAGCACCTCCATACGACGCCCCAGGATCACGGCAGGTGTGCCGGTCCAGCTGTTCATCATCTGCAGCAGAGCGGGACTGATCCGCCGGAGCCGGGTTTTCCTGCCGGAGCGTCCCGGCACGGGCCGGGCCAGCCGGTGCAGATGGGCGATCGCGTCGTCGTCCAGCATCAGTGCTCGGGCCAGCGCGTCGACCACCTGTACCGAGGGGTTCCTCTCGCGGCCCTGTTCCAGGCGCACGTAGTAGTCGGCGCTCAGCCCGGACAGCATGGCCACTTCCTCCCGGCGCAAGCCCGCCACACGGCGGTGGCCGATCACGGGCACGCCCTGCTCCTCGGGCCGCACAAGGCCGCGTCGAGCTCGCAGAAACTGCCCCAGAAGGTTGTCGCTGTCCATGCCATCGACGGTAGCCCCGGCACCACACTCCCTGCAGCAGCGCAGGGTGGTCGCGATACTCCTAGGATCGCCATGCCCGGGCGGAACGGGACCTCACCCCGTGCTTGTCCGGTCTCGGCGGTCGCACGGGATCGTCGTCGGCGTCCTGGCGCCCCGCTACGCGGGCGCCGAGAGCGGGCGGCGCCCCAGGCCACGCGAGGACCTCCAGTCGCTCGGTGCTGGCCGCTACCGTGCCGCTTCCAGACCCTGCTCAGGGCTGTGGCCGTCCGAGTTCGTTCGCGCTGGGAGTCATGTCCTGGGTGCCGATGACGGAGAGAAGCTGCAGCTGGGCGGCGCCTTCGGTGCCGGGTGGGGCACTGAACCACAGCAGACGCTGGCGTCCGTCCTCGCTGAACAGGCTGTGGCAGTCCAGCTCGATGACGCCCAGCGTGGCGTGCACGATGCGTTTGTGGTCCGTCCGTCGGAGGGCGACGTCGTGGGTGTCCCACAGTCCGGCGAACTCCTGGTTGCGCTGTCGGAGCGCGGCCACCATCTGGGCCACTTCGGTGTCATGGCCGCGCCGGGCGGCAACCGCCTGTAGGTCGGCGACGAAGACCCGGGAGTGGTAGGGGTGGTCCTCGGCCGGGTAGAGGGTGCGGGCATCGGGATCGGTGAACCAGCGGTAGACGAAGCTTGCCGCGGGGCCGCGCGCCACCGGGGGCCGGCCGACGAGCGCGACTGCCAGGGGGTTTTGGACGAGGGTTTCGTGCAGGTCGGTGATGACTTGGGCGGGAGTGGTGGTCAGCTGGTCCAGCAGGCCGAGCAGGCCGGGCTGGACGTGCGCGGTCGGGGCGTGCGCAGCCGGGGGGACCGTCCGGTCGGCGAGGTGGAACAGGTGATCGCGTTCGTCGCCGTTCAAACGCAGCGCCCGGGCCAGCGCGGCGAGCACCTGAGCGGAGGGCTGGGTGCCGCGTCCACGTTCCAACTCGGTGTAGTAGTCGGCGGACAGGCCCGCCAGCTGGGCGACCTCCTCGCGTCGCAGTCCTGGCACCCGGCGCCGCGGACCGGTCGGCAGGCCGACGTCGGGCGGGCGGATTCGGGCGCGCCGGGACTTCAGAAACGCGGCGAGTTCGGAGTGGTTCACGCTGCCTATCGTCACTCGCAGCGGCGTTCTGAGCCAGGGGGTGGCAACCCCTGGGTAGAGACAGCCATGGCTGTCTCGGCAGCACCGGCCCACGCTGGAGACGCAAACAGGGAGCAGCCGGTGACAGCGCCGACGCCCCCCGCCACGATCCACCCTCGTGGCATCCCGCCTCTGGCATCTCTCACAGGAGTCTCCATGTCCTCCCAAGAAACCGCGGCGAGTCGCACCGCGCTCAGCCACCATGCAGACCAGCCCCGCGTCGCCATCGTCACCGGAGGCTCCCGCGGTATCGGCCGCGAGACGGTGAGTCGGCTGGCCGCCGACGGATTCGCCGTCGTGGTCGGTTACGCGGGCAATCGTGATCTGGCCGAGGCCGCCGCCAAGGAGGTCACCGCCGTCGGCGGCCGGGCCATCGCCGTCCAGGCGGACGTCGCCGACGAGCAGCAGGTGGCCACGCTGTTCGGCACCGCCGAATCCGAGTTCGGCGGCGTCGACGTAGTCGTCCACGCGGCCGGCCGACTGTACTTGGCCCCCGTCGCTGACCTGGACCTGGCGGAGCTGGACGCGGTCCACCGAACCAACATCCGCGGGAGCTTCGTCGTCGCCCAGCAGTCCGCCCGGAAGATCCGCAGCGGCGGGGCAATGGTCACCTTCTCAACTTCCGTAGTGGGCCTGGCCTTTCCCGGCTACGGTGCCTACAGCGCCAGCAAGGGTGCCATCGAGGCGCTCACGATGATCCTCGCCCGAGAGCTGCGCGGCCGGGACGTCACCGTCAACGCCGTCGCCCCCGGTCCAACGGCGACCGACCTGTTCCTCGAGGGCAAGGACGAGGAGACCATCGCCCGCTTGGCCGCCCAGTCCCCGCTGGAACGGCTTGGCACCCCCGCTGACATCGCCGAGGTCGTCGCCTTCCTCGCCTCGCCGGCCGGCCACTGGGTCAACGGCCAGGTCATCCGCGCCAACGGCGGCATCATCTGACCGACCAGGGCGCCTTTGCCGTACGTATGAGTCGTCTCCGCGGTCGCCGACCGTATCCGCGCCGACTTCTTCCGCCGCGTCGGGCTGGACTACCTGCTCACCGCGGGCACCTCCTTGTAACCCATTCCAGAAAAGAGAACCCTCATGCCGTTCGCCAACTTCAAGGTCCCTGCCGGCACCCTCGACGAGAAGCAGAAGGAGAAGATCGTCACCCGCACCACCGAGCTCTACGTCGAGATCTACGGCGAACGGGCCCGCGCCAACACCATGGTCCTGGTCGAAGAGGTCACCGACGGCGGCTGGGGCATCGGCGGCAACGTACTGACACTCGCCATGCTGGAGCAATCGCCCCAGACCTGACACTCCGGACACCTACGGCAGGCTCAGTCGGCACAGGCCGCCGCCCGGTCGGGACCCGCCACCGGATCTCAGGGTCGCCCCGCCCGGCCGCTTCAGCAGCGGCAACGTCTCCCCATGGACCGCCGAGGCCCAAGCCCACCGCGCCCAAGACCTCGCCCGGACCCGCACGCCCACCAGCGCGCACCACCTCCGCGAGGATGACATCCACGCGGTGATCACATCACTCGGCAACATCCGCGACGCGCTCGCCGACGCCGATCCACAGGACAAGGCCGACGTCTACCAAAACCTCGGGCTCCGGCTCACCTACGAGCCCGGAAAACAGCTTGTGCGGGCCGAGGCTCAACTCGACCCGCACAAGCTGGGGATCTGGTCTGTGTCCGAGAGGGGACTTGACCACTGACGATTGACGATACGGTCGTGATCGCGCGGGGAAGACTCGAGCTGAAGCGAAAATTCCTCGTGGGGCTACCGCCGGATCCACGGCGAACTCGCTGCCTTGGGCATCAAGGTCGCCGCCTCCACCGTCTGGGAGATCCTCAAGGAACACGGCATCCCGCCCGCTCCCGAACGTCACAGCACAACCTGGGCCGACTTCCTGAGCGGCAAGGCCAAGGCGCTGCTCGCCTGCGATCTGTTCGAGGCCGAGAGCTGACCGGAGCGCGGCTGTACGTCTTTGCCGTCATCGAGCATCGACGAGGCGCATCCGGGGCCTTGGGTGCCACCGCGCACCCGACAGCAGGCTGGATCGTACGGCTTGGCCGAATCTTCTTACTGAATGACGTCGCTGAAAGACGCGCTCGCCCGGCGGACCGCCAGGAGCGCCGCACCGATGTCCGCCACCGCTCGCGGATCGGACAGGGATCGGCCCGCCAGCTCCTCGACGCGGCGCAGCCGGTAGCGGACGGTGTTGGGGTGGACGAAGAGACTCCGCGCCGCGTCCGTGGCGGAGCCGGCGGCGGCATACCAGTGCTCCAGAGTCTCCAGGAGACGGGCACGCTCCGCGGCCGGGAGATCGAGCAGGCGTTGGAGGACCACCTCCACCAGGTGCGCCGCCTCGGCCGGGGCCGCGGCAACGACCATCGCCAGCGGGTCGTCGTCGAACCGCGCGACGCCGGGGCCGGTGCCCTGGAGGCCGGCCAGAGCCAGACGGGCGAAGCGCAGAGCCCGCGGGGTGTCCCGAAGCGAGTGAAAGCACGGGCTGATACCCACACGGGCGCCCGCGCGGCGCAGGATGCGCAGGCAGGTGCTCTCCGCCGTCGCCGAGGGCAGGGCGGCCAGACCGATCTGCTGGTCGGGCAGCAGCCGCCAGGCGAAGTGGACGTGAGCCTGACGCAGCGCCACCTCCGCCCCCGCCAGCGGCTCCTCGCCGGGAGCGTCGGCCGCCGCCGCGGCGACCACGTAGGGCCCGCGGTCGGGCAGGCCCAGCTCGCGGGCGGCCTCCCACAGCGTGTGGTCGGCGATGACGCCGGTGAACAGCGCCTCCACGAGTGCCGAGCGCCGCGCCTGGCGCCGCGAGGTCAGTTCGGCGGTGGTCTCCCGGTAGGCCGCCGCCACCGCCTCCGCGTAACGGCCGAACAGGGCCCAGATCTCCGCCGACTGGGACACCAGTTGGGCGTCGGAGACCTCGGGATGGGTGCGTGCCTCGGCGAGGATCTCGGTCCACAGGAGCTCGAAGCCGATCCGGTACGCGTGCAGGGTGTCCGCCAGTGGCACGCCCTGCTCGGCGCGGAGGCGGCCGGTCTCCCGGGCCGGGCTCGGGTTCTGCGCGTCCGCGCGGCCGAGCTGGTTCAGGAGCAGGTCCGCGTTGGCGGTGCACGAGCGGCGCAGCGAATCGAAAGGGATCAGCGACTCGTCCTTGTAGGCATCGACGTCCGAGCGGATGCGCTGCGCCATCCGCTCGCCCAGTTCCGGCAGCCTCGCATGAAGC
Source organism: Streptomyces sp. NPDC006365 (assembly GCF_042870755.1). Lineage (NCBI taxonomy): Bacteria > Bacillati > Actinomycetota > Actinomycetes > Kitasatosporales > Streptomycetaceae > Streptomyces > Streptomyces sp. NPDC006365. Next base: position 11,033 of record NZ_JBIAHS010000030.1, on the reverse strand, counting down.
GCCGAGACCACCCCTGAGAGGTTCATTCCCGCAGCGTAACGCCCCTGTTTTGTGCTCGGGAACAATCCGGGAGGGCAGACGGTGTCATACCGCACATAGGCCGTCGCCACAGACATCTGCACGATGTCGTCAACGTGAACAGCGGATTTCGACGGCGACGTTCGTGGAGGCGGCATGGCCAATCTGGCGGAGTTCCTGGTGGAGACGGCACGGCGGCAGCCGGAACGCCCCGCGCTGCGACTGGGGGGCCAGGTCACCACGTACGCGGAGCTCGACGAGCGCAGTGCCCGCGCCGCCGCGCTGCTGCGGGCCGAGGGCGTACGACCGGGAGACCGGGTCGCTCTGATGCTGCCCAACGTTCCCGAGTTCGTCCTCCTGTACTACGGCGTGCTGCGCGCCGGAGCGGTCGTTGTGCCGATGAACCCGCTGTTGAAGACTCGGGAGACCGAATACCACCTGCGTGACTCCGGCGCGGTGATGCTCTTCGAGTGGCATCAGGCGCCGGGCGAGGGCGCGCAGGGCGCGGCCGCCGCCGGAGTGCGGCAGATGGCCGTCGAGCCCGCCGCCTTCGCGGGACTGCTGGCCGGTCACGAGCCGCTGCCGGAGGTGAGCGAGCCGGACGGCGAGGACGTGGCCGTGCTGCTGTACACCTCCGGCACCACCGGCCGCCCCAAGGGCGCCACGCTCACCCACGCCGGGCTGCGGCACAACACTGAGGCCAATGCGACCCATGTGCAGCGGATGACGGCGGATGACGTGGTCGTGGGCTGCCTGCCGCTGTTCCATATCTTCGGCCAGATCTGCACGATGAGCGTGACCGTCCGCGCCGGCGCCTCGCTCACCCTGATCCCCCGCTTCGACCCGCAGACCGTCCTGGACGCCATCGCCCGCGACCGGGCGACGATCTTCGAGGGCGTACCGACCATGTACGCGGCGCTGCTCCAGCACCCGTCGGAGGCCGACGTGTCCACGCTGCGCATGTGCGTCTCCGGCGGAGCCTCACTGCCGGTGGAGATCCTGCATGGCTTCGAGCGTCGCTTCGGCTGCATGGTGCTGGAGGGCTTCGGCATGTCCGAGACCAGTCCGGTGGTCACCTTCAACCACCCCGACCGGCCGCGCAAGCCCGGGTCCATCGGCACCCCGATCAAGGACGTGGAGGTGCGACTCCTCGACGACAAGGGCCAGGACGTGGCTCCCGGCGAGATCGGCGAACTGGCCGTCCGCGGGCCGAACGTGATGAAGGGTTACTGGAAGCGCCCGGAGGAGACGGCGGTCACCATCCCGGACGGCTGGCTGCGCAGTGGTGACCTCGCACGGCAGGACGAGGACGGCTATCTGTACATCGTCGACCGCAAGAAGGACATGATCATCCGCGGCGGCTACAACGTCTACCCGCGCGAGATCGAGGAGGTGCTCCACGAGCACCCGGCCGTCGCGCTTGCCGCGGTGGTGGGCGTGGCCGACGCGCATCTGGGCGAGGAGATCGCGGCCGCGGTGGTGTTGCGCCCGGGCGCCGTGGCCACGCCCGACGAGCTCCAGCAGTTCGTCAAGGGTCGCGTGGCGGCGTACAAGTACCCGCGCAAGGTATGGCTCGTGGACACGCTGCCGACCGGTCCCAGCGGCAAGATCCTCAAAAGGGAGATCAGCGCCCCGGCGGGTGAGGTCGATGAGGTCGAGTCAGGAGGGTGACGCGTAGCAAGGCCGACGAGTTTCCGGTGTCTCGACGGCTGCCCGACCGACGGCGACATCGAGCAACTGGGCAGAGAAGTTGAACCTGTTCGGGTGCCGCTGCCCTCCCCTGACCCATGCCCGGGACCGTCTGGGGCCGCCCCCCCATGGCCCAGCCAGTCCAGCGGCGCCGCGATCGTCTCCAGATCCTCGGGCTCCATGGGTGGTTCGGCCCCGCACACGTCGGCCGGGTAGCCGCAGCCGTGGATGGGATCGCGCCACCAGCGGTTGTTGTGCCGTCGTCGCCGTGCGAGGTGGCGAGATCCTCGGACTGGTCGTCGGTGGGCTCGGACTGCGTAAGGACGTTGACAATGCCGACGGCCGACGCGCGCTCATGGGACCGTGGACGGGAGTGCTTCGACGCCAAGTCCGTGGGCGAGCAGCAGAGGGTGTGAGGCGTCGTGTACGACGGAGGTCAGGTCGGTGCGGCCCGGCGCCATGACGCGCTGGAGGTGGCCGAGCCAGTCCGGAGCGGTACGGCTCGTTCAGCGTCGCCCAGTTGGTGACCCGGTCACCCGGCTCAAAGCCCGGGCGGAAGGCGGTCAGGTCGTCAAAGGGCACAGCTGCCCTCAATGCGTGGTCGGGAGGCGTTAGGGGCGCGGATGGACCGCGGATGAACCAGGGCGATGCTCAGGGACGACCCAGGGGAGACCGGCCGCGGCTCTTGGCGTCCGCGACCGGCCTGCGGGTGTGTCCAGCGGGCATTTCCCCTAGCTGGTCTTCCACTTCTGGTTGTTGCCGCCCCAGCAGGACCAGAGCTGGACCTTGGAGGTGGCCAGGTCCTTGTCCAGGCACAGACCGGACTTCACTGAGCGGATCGTGCCGTCGGAGTAGAACATCCACTTCTGATTGTTCTGCCCGTTGCAGTCATAGGTGCCGACCTCGGTGGCGTCGGTGGTGCCTTCGCGGTAGGCGTCCAGGCACTTGTCGCCGTTGTAGACGGTGATCTGCCCGGAGGGCGTCCTGGTCCACTGCTGGTTGTCGCCGCCCCAGCACGAGTCGTAGACCTGGACCTGGACGTTGTCGTGGCTTCGTTGGGGGACGTCGAGGCAGCCGTTGCCGTCGGCGTTGCGCAGGATGCTCCTGTGTGAGCCGGGGTCGGCACCCCAGGCGCGCTTGACGGCGTCGATACCGCTGATGTTGCGGATGCCCAGCGTCAGGTTGGCACCGCTGCCCTCGAGGTCGAAGAGCGAGTAGTAGTCGTGGTCGGGGTACTCCTGGTACTTGCCGCCGATGGCAGGCCAGTAGACCGCGCCCATGCCGAGTTCGTGGACGGTGTCGGTGTCGGCGCGCAGGTACCGCACGAAGTTGTCGGTGCTGTTGGCGTCGTTGTAGTCCTTGCCTGCGTCCGCGCCTGCGCCGCCCATCGGTGCGCCGAACTCGTCCAGGATGGTGCGCTTGGCGCAGGTGCCGACCTTGCTCTTGAAGTCGGTGACCCACTCGCCATAGGTCCTCGCCGGCTTACCGAAGGCGTAGTGGTGGAGCGAGAGGTAAGTCCCGTCGAGGCGGGAATCGGCGCACACGCTCGTGACGTAGTCGTTGTAGCCGGGTCCGCTCACGATGATCCGGTTCCTGGGGACCGACGGGTGGTCGGCGATCCACTTGGCGGCGATGTCCGCCCACTCGGTGGCACTGTGTCCATGGGGCTCGTTGAACGGCTCGAAGTAGACGAGCCCGTTGGACGCGTACTTGTCCGTCACGGCCTTCCACATCGACTTGAACGCATCCGCGTCGACGACCTTGCCGCTCCAGCCGGGCCCGTCCGGTTTCCCGTCGTTGTTCCTGTCCTCGCCGTCCCCTTCCCAGTAGGAGAGGATGACCTTGAAGCCCTTCGCTGTCGCGGCATCGATGGCGCCGGCGTACCTGTCGCCCCACGTTGTGCCCGGGACGGAGCGGCTGTTGATCGGCAGCCGTACGGTGTTGGCGCCGAGCGTGCTCTGGAACCCGCTGAGGATGGCGTTGGCGTTGACCTTGACGGTCTCGTAGCTGTCGGATTCGTTCAGCCCCTCGGGGACAACGGCGCCGTAGGTGAAGTTGTCTCCCACCCTGGCCCAGTTCACGCCTTGGAACTGGCCGGCGTCCAGCTCAGGGTCTTCGGCGGCGGCCGGTGATGCGCCGGACAGAGCACTGATCGACACGGTGATCAGCCCGGCCAGCAGACCAGCTGCCGCGCGGCGCAGGGAGCGGGTTCTGGCGGGAGGGAGTGCGGTGGAGTGAGGACTGGGTCGGGTGCGCTGATAGTTGAGCATGTCGTGTCCCTTCTGTGCATGCGGCTCTGTGCATACGGGTCTGTGCAGGCCGCCGATCGAGGTGGCGCGGACGGGTGCCAAGGCCGGGTCGACTTCGCTGAGTTCGGGGCTGTCAACCGGTTCGTCGGTGGTCCTGTGCTCGGTGGTTGTCCGTTGTGCGGGCGGTCTGGGCTCAGGAGCGTTGTCGGAAACGGCGGCGTTCCTGACCCCTGGCAGCTGTCCGTACACGCACGGTGAGTCCGCTGAAGTCGGATTCGCCGGTGGTGCCCGCGGCATGAGGTGGCGAAGACGCCGGTGTCCGTAGTCGCCGGCCGATCACAGAAATGTCACAGAGGGGGCGGAAGTGTCTTTGATCAGCCCGGCATCGGGCGCTTCTTCGCTGTCTCCAAGAGTCGGGCCAGCAAGGCTTCGCCTGCCAAGTGGCCCACCTCCTGGACCTTTTCGGACAGCTCCACGGGCGTCGCCGCTGTCTCGCGCGACGATGCTACGGCCAGCTCCGCGTACACCACCTTTCCGCCGGCCCTTTCTCGCCGCACACCCCAGCCGGCACTCATCGCTTCGACGAGGATGAGTCCGCGCCCTTCCTCGGCGCCGTCGTCCACCACTCTCGGCATTGCCGGCTGTGTGGAACTTCTGTCCCGGACTTCGAGTAGCAGGGATCCGTTACGCACGTGAAGTTGCACCTCGACAAGCGCCGATTCGGCAAGGGCGTGACCCGGGGGCTCCGATGTCCCTGTGGCGCGCACGGCGTTGGTCACCAGCTCGGAGACGATCAACGCGGCGGTGTCCGTCATCTCTTGAAGGCCCCACGCCCGCAACGTGTGCGTTACGAACCGTCGCGCCTGGCCAACCGCGACGGCCACGGCCACGAGCTCGATTCCGGCCTCTGTATCGGTTTCGTTCACGGCGGGGTCGTCTCCTCCCAGCCTGGCGGGGCATCTGCGGTCACCCGCCGGGCTGCTGCGGCTCTCGGTCAGGCGGTGCGCCGTTGGAACTGCTGGGTCCAGCGGGAGCCGCAGGTGTATTGGGTGATCACTCCGTCGCCGTCGCCGTCGCCGTGGGCGTGGGCGTGCAGTTGCACGGTTACGGCGTCTTCAGTGGTGTCGGTGGACCTTCGTCGGTGGCGGTGAACTGCGTCCCGTTGGTCACCGTGACCGGGTCGTCGGTATGAGCGGGATCCCGCCTGCTACCAGTACGAGCGAACATTGCGGCTCCTTGCGGTGGACGGGTCGTACGCACCAGAGGCAGGAGCGTGCAGAAAACAACTCCTGCCTCCGGCGGCCTAGTGCGAGTGGTCCTTGGCGGCTTGGACCGGTCTCTCATAACGGGTGGGTCAGCCCTTGTTGGCGCCGCCACACCGAGGCGCCGTCGACCAGTGCGGCCTCGGTCAGCTCGTGCGGCAGGGAGCGCATGTGGTTGCTGAACACGAAGGCGCAGAAGTCGAACTGGAAACCCGACAGAACAGCGCCCATGGGTACGTGTACGGCGGGACGAAGTAGTAACTCGCCGTCCTCGCCCCAGCGTGCGGCGGCCGGGGCCGGGAGTGGAAAGACCGAAGGAAGAGAGTTGCAAGACGACTCCTGGGGCAGAGCAGCGAGTCCTTGGGCAGACAAGGCCACAAGGTCGATCAGAAGCAAACGAGACGAAACGGCGCGCTCATGAGATCCGTTCGGCATGCCGAACGTCAAGAGCTGCGCACCTACTTTCTATGACCCCTAAGAAAACCATGACCTCGGGAAATCGCTTTCCCTGGGCGCTCGTTGATGGATCCCCGCAGGCTGAGGTAGTGGGTGCGCTCCCACACTCCGACCGGGACAGCCAAAGCCCTCTACTGCATGCACGTGCCTCATTTCGTTCGAAATATCGAACTAGATCCAGCACTTCGTGCGCTTCCCAAGAGTTCGGAGAGACTTCGCCCAACCCCTTGCCGAAGCCTCAGTTGAAGTCCTAGGTTTCCGGCCCACAGCGCCGCTTGAGGCATCTCATGCCGAGCTGTCAGCGCGGCAGCTGCACCTCAGACAGGGATGTCAGCATGTCGGCAACGAAGGACTGGGAACGTCGATCACTCCTCAAGCCGCCGCGCACGGCCGCCGTCAGCACGCCGGCCGTGCGCGGCAGCAATAACGGGCCGTGGCAACGGGTCCGGTTGGGGCAGGTCGCTCGGTTGCCCTTTCCCTGCGCAGACCACGCACCGGATCACGGGCAACAGCCTCGACCAGGGCTGTCGTCGCCCTGCCGGCCAAGGAGCGCCAGACCGGCACCGCGCGCCACCCGAGGTTGGTGGCCGTGCGCCGGAAGAGAGGTCCGCGAGCTTGGACAGGGATGGGTGCCCTGGCAGAGACGGATGCGCGGGCAGTGAACGGGCATACTCCGAGCGGATCCGGGCTGGATTCTTGCCCCGTTTCGGCCGGAAATCCCCCTCTGCCTGCCGAAATGCACAAGTCGATACGGGCGCAATCGGTCCGGAATGCATGACGCATTCGCCTGGCCATGTGACTGAGAGTGCCTGTAGAAATCTACATGAACCGGAACGGACCGGACTCCGTCGCGGCACGACGGTACGCCAAGCCAGGAAGGCCCTCCGGGGCAGCAGTAACTCGTGAGGGATCCCACATGCGGGTCGATCGGTGGCGCGCGGACGGCAAGGGGGTTACCGTCGAGTGGTAGATAGAACGACCGGTCTTCCTACATTCTTGAGGATGGCCTATCTGCCTTCCCTGCCGGGCTTCTTTGAGGCGGAGACGTGCCAGTAGGTCGCCGGTGCATGTCGAAGAGAGATCAAAATTTCGGTGAAACCAATCCGCGCCCCGGCCCGGCTGAGGCACCACACAGAGTCGCTGTTTGATGCGGCTCCGACGCGATCAGCCTCCCGACCGGATCAGTCGGACCGCGTTCAGCAGGGTCTTGTGGGCGGCTGTCGAGTCGTCCAGGTAGCCGGCTGCCATCGCGCCGTCGTACAGCATCAGCAGCGCACCGGCGGCCGACTCCGGGTCTGCGTGGCCGAGCCGGGTGAGCAGGTCCTGGAAGAGGGTGCGGATCCAGTCCCGGTGGGACGTCACCAAGCCGCGGACCGGATGGGTGGCGTCCGGGTACTCGGCGGCCGCGTTCAGGAACGGCGATCCGCGGAAGCCGCGCTCGCGAGCGTGCTCGGCGATCGTCTCGAAGATCAAGTCGATCGCCTCCGCGGGCGGGTGCCCGGCAGCCAGCGGTTCGGCCGCCTCCTTGTAGTAGGCGTCCTTGGTCAGCAGATACGCCACGACCAGGTCGTCCTTGGAAGCGAAGTGCCGGTAGAAGGTCGCCTTCGTCACCCCGGCCTCGGCGATCAGCCGCTCCACGCCGATCGCGCGTACGCCTTCGTAATAGAACAGCCGCGACGCCGCCCGGACCAGACGTTCGCGAGGAGGCAGGTCTCCTTCGATCGTCCTCTCCTGACGCTTGGCGTTGGTTGTCTTGTGCCCAGTAGTACTCACTTCCCCATTCTGCCCGTGGCCCAGCTCTGAGTGGGCTCCACCCCCGTACAGCCCCCCAGGGCCGTCACCCCCTATCTCCTACGGCCCGCAAACGGCGTGGCCGTTCATCGAAAGGTTTGAACCATGACTCGTCGTCTCGAGGGAACCGTCGCCCTGGTCACCGGTGCCTCCAGCGGCATCGGTCACGCCACCGCCCTGGAACTCGCCGGCGAGGGTGCCTCCGTGGTCCTGGTCGGCCGACGCGAGGACCGCCTCACCGACCTCGCCGCGCAGATCACGGGCGCCGGCGGGAAGGCCCTGGTAGTGCCCGCCGACATCACCACCGCCGAGGCCGCCGAGGAGGCCGTCGAACGGACCGTCGACGGCTTGGGCCGCCTGGACATCCTGGTCAACAACGCCGGCCTCATGCTGCTCGGCCCCACCCCTGGCGCGGACCTGAACGACTGGCGTCGCATGATCGACATCAACCTCATGGGTCTGATGTACACCGCCCACGCGGCCATCCCCCACCTGGTCAAGGCCGCCGCCGAGGAACCGCGCAAGGTCGCCGACATCGTCAACATCAGCTCCCTCAACGGCCGTGTGGCCTACCCCATGATGGCCGTGTACGGCGCCAGCAAGTTCGGTGTGAACGCCTTCAGCGAGTCGCTGCGCCAGGAGCTGGCACGCCAGCACGTCCGCGTGTCCGTCGTCGAGCCGGGCAGTGTCGACACCGAACTGCGCACGCACAACCCGGAACCGGTCCTGAAGGCACTCGCCGCCGGTCTGGGTGACATCGAGCGCCTGCAGAGCCAGGACATCGCCGACACCGTCGGCTACATCGTGACCCGCCCCCGGCACGTGGCCGTCGGCGAACTGCTCGTACGCCCCACCGAACAGGCCTGACCACCAATCCAGAGGCCAACTCCGAGACACACAAGGAGTCGTGATGGCAGTAGGCGTTCCTGTCGCGGCAGCCAACACCATCGTCCGTGTCTGCCTGCTGCTTGCCACCGCCATCACGCTCGGAGACGGCCTGCAACTATTGGCGCAGGGAGGCCCCGCGGACGCGGACAACGTGCACCGCTTCATGGCAGGCGTCTACATCGGCTGGGCTCCCCTGTTCTTCTGGACGGCGGCGACGATCCACCGGCAGGGAGTGCTCGTCTACTTCCTGGCAGTCCCGATCTTCCTCGGGGGCCTGGGCCGGCTGGTGTCCTTCGCCCAGAACGGCATCCCCAGTCCGGCGGGAGTCTTGCTTGCCTCCGCCCTCCTGGATTTCATCCTCTCGATCGTCATCGTCTGGGCGCATTCCACCGCACTCAGGTCCAGACGCGTGGCGGCGACTGCCTGAGGCACCGGGTCCTGGGCGGGCAGGCCGGACGGCACATTGCGTCGAGGTGGGCCCCGTGTCGCTGGGCGGCTCACCAGGTTTTCGCGGCGGCCACCGAGAAGCCGGTCGGCGCGCCCGGCCCGAAGACGTCGACGCGCGGGGGCAGGCAGCAGTACGCCCGGCCCGAATACATCGACGCGCGGGGGCAGGCAGCAGTGCGCCGACGTCGTGCGTCAGCTGGGCGACCTGGCTTTGGTGCAGACGAGCGCGGCGATCAGCAACCCTGCTCCGACCGCCTCGGCAGCAACCAGACCCTGGCCTGCGGGCACCTGGAAAGGGTCTGCCGGTGCTGGCCGTCAGCGACAGCCGAGCAGGCCCTCATCCGACCTCTGCGTGAACTCAACCGTTCACGACCGCGGCAGAGCCATATCTCCGGGCGCTGAACGTCGCGATGGCGAACTTGCCCCGGTTCCGGCCGCATCGGCACATCACCATCGCGATGCCAAGTGGCGCTGCGTCCACCCTTGCTCTCCTCAGCTTCGGCCTCGCCGGAGGCACGCCGTGGAAGCGTAGCGAGGCCGAGCGCTCCCTCGACTCAGCCGACCACCCCGTTTCCTGACAGAGCGTCGACCACGACGCGCGGGTTATGGGCGAGGTCTGCGGGCGTGGAGGACGAAGGCCGGGGGTGTGTTGCGCCATATGGTGCGGCTGGGGACGACTTCCTCGAAGCGCTCGGTCAGCAACTCGCGAAAGCGGCGGGCGGGGGTGAGGGGAACGGCGTGGAGGTAGGTGAACGCGGTGAACGCACCCGCCGGGGCGAGCACCGCGGCTGTCGCCTCCATGAGCCGGTGCTGGACGGCGGTGGGAAAGATGGCCCAGGGCAGGCCGCTGACCACCACGTCGGCGCTCTCGATGCCGCGCTCGTCCAGCAGGTGGCGCAGGTGCACGGCGTCGCGCTGGATCACCTCCGCCCCCGGGTGGCGGTCGCGCAGGCGCTGGGCGAGGAGTGGATCGATCTCGACGGCCAGGTGGCGACCGCGTCCGCCGAGCCGGCGCTGTATCTCGGCGGTGAACGGTCCGGTGCCGGCGCCCAGTTCCACCACGACGGGCTCGCCGCGTTCGGGCACCGGGGCGCAGACCACCTCGGCCAGATGCCGAGAGCTGGGGGCGATGGCCCCCATACGGGCAGGTGCGCGCACCCACTGCCGCAGGAACAGGGTGTAGTCGTGCGGTTCCTGCGAGGGCTTGCAGAGGCGGCAGGGCCGGGCCGTGCGGTGCGCGGTGCTGGTGGTCATGTCGAGGCCTTGTCGGGGAGTGCGGTGGTCGATCGGGGCGGCGTGAACGAGCCATGTGCGGTCCACCGGGGACCCGTGGCAGTCCTCCGTCTGGAAGCGGACCCGCCCGGACAGGCGCCAGCAGAAAGACCGGTCGTTCTATCACCGATAGATAGCTCCCCCGAGGCACTTGCGCCACTCGACCACCCGATTGAGGGGTCCCTCGCCCGTCCACCACCGACACAGGAGAACCACTGGTGCCGCCAGAGCCCGAAGAACAGCCAGGTGCTACCGCTGCCTACGCACACAGCCTGCCTTCGACACCTTCGTGCCCACACTGGAGCACCGCAGACGTCCGACGCCTACGGACGGGTCTCGGGGGCGACGCAGCTCTGTCCGGCATCGGCGAACTCCGTCTGCGCCAGGCGCTGCGCATGACGACCGCGTTCCCGGCGGCGAGCGCGCCCGCGACGGGCACGAGCAGCAGATTGACCGGGTAGTTCCACACCGAGATGACCAGGGCGACACCCACCACGGCACCCCGGTCGCCACGCCGGTGTGGGTGGGGCGCGACGGTGACACGCTGGGCGTGCAGACCCAGGCCGACTCCTGGAAGGTCAAGCGGATCCGGGCACGCGGCGACATCCTGATCGGCCCGTGCGACCGGCGCGGCACCCCGACGGGCGAGCAGGTCCCGGCCACCGCCGAGATCGCCGACGCGACGACCAGCGCCCGCTACCGCTCCCTCGTCGCCCGCAAATACGGCACCCTCGGCCGCATCATGATCCTCAACAGCCGGTTGCGCCGCGGAGGGGACACGACGCTGGGCATCCGCGTACAGCTCGCCCCGTAGCGGGTGACGTGTCGTCAGCTCCAAGTTCAGCTCAGGATGCACCGGGCCCACCTACTGAGCCCTTCGGATTGTTGTCGGGGGGTGGTGACGTGTGGTGATCCCTGCGGTAGGCCGGTGGTATGCGGTACGCGCAGGGTGGCGGCCTGA
>NZ_JBIAHS010000029.1:62993-100323 GCF_042870755.1 Streptomyces sp. NPDC006365 | reverse complement strand
TACATTCCGAACCCGGAAGCTAAGCCTTACAGCGCCGATGGTACTGCAGGGGGGACCCTGTGGGAGAGTAGGACACCGCCGAACTAAATGTAGAGGAAGCCCCACACCTTTTGGTGTGGGGCTTTCTGCATTTCAGGCCCTCGTGCGTTTCAAGCCGGCCGCACCAGCCTTGTGTCGTATGCCAGGATCACTGCCTGAACCCGGTCCCTCGCCCCCGTCTTGGCGAGAATTCGGCTGACGTGCGTCTTTACGGTCGACTCTGCGAGATGTAAGCGGGCGGAGATCTCGGCGTTCGTCCAGCCCTGGCCGATGACCGTGAGGATTTCTCGTTCGCGTTCCGTCAGTACAGCCAGTCGGGGGTCCAGTGAGGAGTCGTCCGGTGCCGAGGACGGCAAGTGCTGGGCGTATGCATCGAGGAGCCGTCGCGTCAGGCTTGGGGCTACCACCGCGTCTCCTGTCGCTACCGCTCTGATTCCCGAGAGCAGCTCTTCCGGGAGCGCGTCCTTGATGAGGAAGCCGCTGGCGCCTGCGCGCAGGCCGGCGTACGCGTACTCGTCGAGGTCGAAGGTGGTGAGGATGAGGATGCGGGTGCGGTCGCCGGAGGAGACGATGCGGTGCGTGGCCTCGATGCCGTCGAGGCCTGGCATACGGATGTCCATGAGGACGACGTCGGGATGGAGTTCGGCAGTCATCCGGACCGCCTCCGTGCCGTTGCCCGCCTCTCCCAGCACCGTCATGTCGTCCTGGCTCTCCAGGAGCATGCGGAAGCCCAGGCGCTGGAGGGGCTGGTCGTCGGTGATGAGGACCGTCGTCACGGAGTTGCTTCCTTCGGTTCCGGGAGGGCCGGGATGGCCGGGAGATGGAGGTGGACCCGCCAGCCACCGGTCGGTAGCGGGCCTGCCTCAAGTGTTCCTTCGTACAGGGCAGTTCGCTCGCGCATTCCTGTGAGGCCGCGGCCCGAGCCGCCGTCCGGGGCCGTGCCTCCGCGGCCGGTGTCGGTGACTGTCACCGTGACGGCGCCCCCGTCCTCGTACGAGAAGAAGACCTGTGAAGTGGCGTCCGGGCCTGCGTGTTTGAGCGTATTCGTGAGGGCCTCCTGGATGACGCGGTAAACCGTGAGCTGAGTGCCGGCGGGGACGTGTGCCGCGCGGCCGTGGGTCTTCACGCGTACGGGGAGGCCGGCCGAGCGTACGCCGTCGATGAGGTGGTCGAGGTCGGTGAGGGACGGCTGGGGGGCCAGTTCGGCGGTGGAGGCCTGTTCGCGGAGGACGTCGAGGAGACGGCGGAGTTCCGCGAGGGCCTGGCGACTGGTGGTGCCGATGGCCGTCAGGGCTTGGGCGGCTCGCTCCGGGGACTTGGCTGCCGCGTAGGAGCCGCCGTCGGCCAGGCCCGTGATGACCGAGAGGTTGTGGCCGATGATGTCGTGCATCTCGCGGGCGATGCGGGTGCGCTCCGCGGCCGCGGCGAGCTGGGCCTGTTGGTCGCGTTCGACCTCGAGCTGCTGGGCGCGTTCCATGAGCGAGGAGGTGTAGTCGCGGCGGGTGCGGACGGCGATGCCGAGGAGGGCGACGAGGGCGATGGACCAGAAGGCAGGGACGAGGTCGCGGTTCCAGGCGCCGTCCGGATAGCGGATCGAGCCCGCAGCGTAGGGCAGGAGCACCAGCGCCGAGGCCAACCACAGTGTCTTGAGGGGTTTGTGCAGGGCGACGTTGAACAGCACGAACAGCATGAGCAGCGCAGCCTGCAGCATCGCGCCGGTCAGGCAGTTGACCAGGGCGACCGCCGACATGAAGGAGAGAACGGCCATGGGGGCCCGGCGCCGCCACAGCAGTGGCAGGGACAGGCCGAGGGTCATGCTCAGCATCAAGGCGGCCGGCACTTTCGAGTTCTTCGCGATCGTGGTCCAGCCTCCCGACCCGTAGTCGATGAGTGCCGCGATGACGAAGAAGGCCGTGAAGAGCAGGTCCCACACCAGCGGGTGCCGTCGGTCGAATTCCCTGATCCGTTGCAGGATGCGCTGGATGTGCTGGGTGAGCGGCGGGGCGCCCGCGGACCATTCCTGAGCGGAGTGGTCCGGGGCGCTCGTGCTGCCTGGTTGTGGTTCGGTCGTCACCTGTACATCCTCATGCGTCGCGACGCTTCAGGAGCAGCGAAGCCGCGCCCAGGGCCGCCCCGGCCCACAGTGCCAGCGCCAGGAGCGCGGCCCAGGCGGACGGGTAGGCGTCCGGTGTCGGGTGGAGCATGGTCAGGGACTCCAGGGCCTTGCCCGGAAAGTACTTCAGGACGTCCTGCATCATGTCGTACGGCAGCATGTCCAGGATCACCGGCACGATCAGCACGAGCCCGAAGAAGGCGCCGATGCCGCCCGGTACCGAGCGCACGACTGCGCCCAGGCCGAGGGCGATCAGGCCGAGCAGGGCGAGCCCCGCGGAGGCGCAGGCCAGGGTGGTCAGGACGCCCGGAGCGGTGAGGGCCAGCTCCTTGTCCGTGCCGGAGAGCAGCGCCTGGGCGGCCGGGAAGGTCACCAGGACCGAGATCAGGGTGATGCCGAACGAGACCGTGCCGAAGACCGCGGCCTTTCCCCACAGGACCGGCAGCCTGCGCGGTACGGCGGTGAGCGTGGAGCGGATCATGCCGGTCGAGTACTCACCCGCGGTGAACAGGACGCCGAGCACCGCGATCATGATCTGGGCGATCTGGAAGCCGAAGAGGAGCATCAGGACGGTGTCCACATCTCCGTCGCCGCCGCCGGTCTCGTACGTGGCGCCCATGGTCAGGCCGACACCGAGGATCGCGACGGACACGGCGAGCAGCGTGATCCAGGTGGAGCGGACGGTCCACAGCTTGTGCCATTCGGAGCGCAGGACGCGGCTCGGGGTGACGGCGAGGGTGGTCATGCGGACTCCAGGTGAGTGGTTTCCAAAGTGGCGTTGAACTCGACCGAATCGCGGGTCAGGCCCATGAAGGCCTGCTCCAGCGAGGCCGCCTGCGGGGTGAGTTCGAAGAGCGGGATGCTGTGGGCGGCGGCCGTGCGGCCGATGTGTTCGGCGTCCGTGCCGCGGACTTCCAGGGCTCCGGGGGCCGAGCTGGTGACATCGACGTCCGGGGCGGCGAGCAGCTCGGTGAGCAGGCCCGCTTCGGGGGTGACGACCTTGACGGTTCCGGCTCCTGATGCGCGTACGAAGGCGTCGACGGTCGTGTCGGCCAGCAGCCGGCCCTTGCCGATGATGATCAGGTGCTCGGCCGTGAGGGCCATTTCGCTCATCAGGTGCGAGGAGATGAAGACCGTACGGCCTTCCGCGGCGAGGGACTTGAGGAGGTTGCGGATCCACAGGACGCCCTCGGGGTCGAGGCCGTTGACCGGTTCGTCGAGGATGATGGTGGCCGGGTCGCCGAGGAGGGCGGCCGCGATGCCGAGGCGTTGGCCCATGCCGAGGGAGAAACCCTTGACGCGACGGTGGGCCACGTCGGTGAGTCCGGTGATGTCCAGGACGTGCTCGACGCGGCCTTTGGCGATGCCGTGAGTGAGGGCCAGGGCCGTCAGGTGGTGGTACGCCGTGCGGCCCGGGTGGACCGAGCGGGCCTCCAGGAGGGCGCCGACCTCGTTGAGGGGTGCGCGGTGGGCGGCGTACGGGCGGCCGCCGATCGTTGCGTGGCCGCGGGTCGGGGTGTCCAGGCCGAGGATCATTCGCATGGTGGTGGACTTGCCGGCGCCGTTGGGGCCGAGGAAGCCGGTGACGGTGCCTGGCCGGACGGCGAAGGTCAGGTCGGATACGACGGTCTTGTCGCCGTAGCGTTTGGTCAGGCCGTGGGCGGTGATTCCCTGTGCGCTCGTTCCGCCGGTTCCGGTCGTTCCGTGTGTGCTCGTCATGCCTTTGATGCTCGGGCAGGCACGGCGCGGGGGCGTCGGACGGCGGCGGGATATCAGGTGAGAGGCGTAGTACCCGGGTATTACGGTGAACCTCATGAATCCCCTTATCCGTTTTATACGTGCCGACGAGTGGCCCGCGGTGAAGGAGCTTCGGCTGGCCGGGCTGCAGGACCCGGTGGCGCATCTCGCCTTTCTCGAAACGTACGAGGAGTCCGTGGAGAAGCCCGACAGTTTCTGGCGGGAGCGGGCTGCGGGGGCTGCGGAGGGTGTGCGTGAGAGGCAGCAGTTCGTGGCTGAACGGGCCGACGGGCGGTGGGTCGGGTCGGTGGTTGTGCTTGTCGAGGAGGCAGGGGCGGAAGGGGCGCTCGGGGGCGTGAGCGAGGTGCGGCAGGGGCATCTCGTGGGGGTTTTCGTACGGCCCGAATGGCGGGGGCGGGGGCTGACCGAGCGGCTTTTCGCGTACGCGCTGGAGTGGGCGTGGGAGGTGGCCGCGGTCGAGCGGGTGCGGTTGTTCGTGCATGAGCGGAACGCGCGGGCCGAGGGCTTCTACCGGAAGATCGGGTTCGTGCCGTCGGGGGAGAGCGTTCCGGTGCCGGGGGATCGTGGGGCGCGGGAGCTGGAGTTTGTGATGAAGCGGCCCTGAGGGAAGGCCCGTCTCAGGCGGGGAGTTCCTGGTTGGGCCAGCGGGTGCGGGCCTGTTCTCGGGAGCGGATGAGGGCCAGTGTGGGCATGCCTCGGTCGGGGCCTGTGGCGAGCAGGTCCGGGAGTTGGGGGAGAGGGGCCACCGCGGCCACGTCGTCCAGGACGAGGGTGAGTGGTGGGTCGAGGCGACCGGAGGATGACCGTTCGGCCATGCGCCGGCCGCGCTCGACCACGCTTGAGGCGAGGGCCGTCAGAAGTGGCATCGCGCCCGGCTTCGCCTTGGGGTCCTCGATGGGTTCACCCACCACATAAAGCGTGCCCCCTTCGTTGACGAAGGAATCCAAGGTGAGGGCGTCAGTTCGGTTTGGGGTGCAGGCCTCGCGGACGTTCACTGTGACGAGGGAGGAGAGGGCGCGGGCTGTCAACTCCTGGGCGATGTCGCGGCGTTCGGGGTACGAGGTGAGGGCGGCCTCGAGTTCGCCTGCGGAGCCGGCGGCGGCCTTGGGGTTCGTACGGAGGATGCGTACCGCTTCTTGTACGCCTGTGCCCTGGGCCCAGCGGTGGAGGTGGCGGATGGCGCGGCCGTCTGTTGCGGCGGCGTGGAGGTAGCTGCGGAGGAGAGTTTCCGCGACGTCTGCGACTGCCTGGTCCATTTTGGCCGTGGGGCGGACCGGGGCGAGCAGGGCTGCCGCCCTGGCCCTTGCGGTGTCCTTGTCCTGGCAGCCGCTTGAGGGGGACCAGTGGAGGCGGGCCGGGGTGTCGCAGAGGTGGGAGGGGTCGTAGAGGAGGACGGGGCCGAGTTTTGCTCGGGCGTCCTTGGTGGCCGACCAGAGGGCGGGGCTGGAGGTGATGACGAGGGCGGGGCCCTCGGCGTCTCGTACGGCTTCCGTGGCCAGGGGGTGGCGGGTTTGTGGGGGGCCGAGGATGAGGGGTGTGCGGGGGGCTGGGACGGGGGGCTTTTCCCACGCACCCGCGCGGCTACTGTCGGCTGCATAGGAAGCCGTTGTCCCAGACGGCGTCTCCGCCACCGGGCCCGCCGGGAAGAGGGGGGCCGTGGGGGGAGTGGACGCGTAGGCGCCCAAGGGCCGGAGGTCTGGGTCGGAGCCTGCCGCAGGCGGCCGGCCGGAGCCCGAGTCGGCCGTGGGACGGAGGCCTGAATCGTCGGCGTCCCCGGCTGGGAAACCTGAGCCGGACGCCGACGAATGCCCCGAGCCGCCGGCGTGCGGGATCCCAGCACCTGTCGCGCCTCCGGGCGGGCGGACCGATCCGGAGCCGGCCGCGTGAGGCAGCCCCGAGCCTGCCGAGCCGTCGGCGGGAAAGCCCGAGCCAGAGCCGGCCGAAGACGGATGGCCGGAGCCAGTGGCACCCGCAGACGGAACTTCCATACCGGCGGTAGGCGGGAACCCTGGGGTGGTCGCGCCCCCGGCTGGGAAGCCCGAGCCGGTGCCGGCGTCCGGCGCTGCACCCGTGCCGACCCCGTGCCGACGATCCGAACCAGCCGCGCCCTCAGGCAGAACCCCCGAGCCGTACTCCCCGCCCGCCGGAAGCCCCGAGTCCCCAGGTACAGCGCCGGAACCGGCTGCACCAGTCAGACCTCCCGCACCGTACGCGGCGGCCTTGCGTCGGCGAGCCCTTCCCGCCCGCCACCTCGCCACCGTTCCCATCACGAACACCGTCAGCACCACCAGCACCATCAGCTGGCCGATCAACAGCCCCCAGAACAGCCCGTACCCCGACAGTTGGCTCTCCGGAGTCTCCGGCCAGGCGCCCGTGACATCGTGTGGGTGCTGGATCAGGTGGCGCATTGCCAGGGGCGTGCGGGCGAACGTGACTTTGGAGGGCCAGGAGCCGTGGTCGAAGAGGCCTGCCAGGCCTGTTGCCGACCACACCAGCAGGGCCATGCCGAGCAGGAACGCGAGTACCCCGATCAACAGGCCGTCTGGGATGCCTCCCTCCGCCCGTTCGCCCCGTTCGTGGTCCCGGTGTCGGTCGTACGGTCTCATCTCGCCCCTGCCGCTCTTACGCCACCGTGGACTCGGACGAGTCGTCGAGATCGCTCAGGTGTTGCTCCATGAATGCCGCTGCTCGCTCCTCCGCCTCCAGTTCGGCGGCGCGCAGCGCGTCGTCCGAGAGGTCGGGGGTGGACGACTCGGTCATGGCGCGGTCGGTGAAGACGAGGGGGCGTTCGGTCTCGGTGATGAGGTGTTTGACGACCTGGACGTTGCCGTTGACGTCCCAGACCGCGATGCCGGGGCTCAGGGACGGGATGATCTCCACCGCCCAGCGTGGGAGGCCCAACACGCGGCCCGTCGCTCTCGCCTCGTCCGCCTTCTGGGCGTAGATCGTCCGTGTCGACGCCATCTTCAGGATGGCCGCCGCCTCCTTCGCCGCGGCTCCGTCGACCACGTCGGACAGGTGGTGGACGACCGCCACGAAGGACAGGCCGAGCCGCCGCCCGAACTTCAGCAGCCGCTGGAACAGCTGGGCCACGAACGGGCTGTTGATGATGTGCCAGGCCTCCTCGACGAGGAAGATGCGCTTCTTCCGGTCGGGGCGGATCCAGGTGTGCTCCAGCCACACGCCGACGATGGCCATCAGGATCGGCATGGCGATGGAGTTGCGGTCGATGTGGGACAGGTCGAAGACGATGAGCGGGGCGTCGAGATCGATGCCGACCGTCGTCGGGCCGTCGAACATGCCGCGCAGGTCACCGTCGACCAGGCGGTCCAGGACCAGCGCCACGTCCAGACCCCAGGCCCGTACGTCGTCCAGGGCGACGTTCATCGCCTCGGCCGACTCCGGCTCGGGGTGGCGCAGTTGTTCGACGATGTCGGTCAGGACCGGCTGGCGGGTGGTGATCGTCTCGTTCACATACGCGTGCGCGACCTTCAGCGCGAAGCCCGAGCGCTCGTCGAGGCCGTGGCCCATCGCGACCTCGATGATCGTGCGGAGCAGGGCCAGCTGGCCCGTCGTGGTGATCGCGGGGTCGAGCGGGTTGAGGCGGATTCCCATGTCCAGGGCCGCTGTCGGGTCGAGCCGGATGGGAGTTATACCCAGCTCCTGGGCGATGAGGTTCCATTCGCCCACCCCGTCCTCGCCCTGTGCGTCGAGTACGACGACCTGGCGGTCGCGGAACCTCAACTGCCGTAGTACGTACGTCTTCTCCAGGGCCGACTTGCCGTTGCCGGACTCGCCCAGCACCAGCCAGTGCGGGGCCGGGAGCTGCTGCCCGTACAGCTGGAAGGGGTCGTAGATGTAGCCCTTCCCGGAGTACACCTCACGGCCGATGATGACGCCGGAGTCGCCGAGGCCGGGCGCGGCGGTCGGGAGGTAGACCGCCTGGGCCTGGCCTGTCGAGGTGCGCACCGGCAGCCGGGTCGTCTCGACCTTGCCGAACAGGAAGGACGTGAAGGTTTCCGTGAGGGCGGACAGCGGGTCCCGCATAGAGTCCTACCTCCGGATGCCGGTCGCGAACGGGAGTGTGTTGACGAAGGCGCGGTGGTGCTCGCGGTCGCACCACTCGAGTTTCAGATACGACTTGCCGGCCGAGGCACGGATCGTCCGTTTGTCGCGGGCGAGTGCCTCGGGGTTACGGGACGAGACGGTGATGTAGCCGACGAGGTTGACGCCGGCCGCGCCGCTCGCGAGGTCCTCGCCGCGCTGGTCGAGGCGGTTGTGCGAGGCGATGTCGCGGGGGTCGACGGTCCGGTTCATCTTGGCCTGGCGGCTGGCCTCCGCCTCGTCGTTCGTCTTCTCGGTCAGCATCCGCTCGATGGCGATCTCGGTGGGTTCGAGGTCCATCGTGACGGCCACGGTCCGGATGACGTCCGGGGTGTGGACGAGCAGCGGGGCAAGGAAGTTGACGCCCACCGGGGTCATCGGCCACTCCTTCACCCAGGCCGTGGCGTGGCACCAGGGCGCGCGGGTGGAGGACTCGCGGGTCTTCGCCTGGAGGTACGTCGGCTCCATGGCGTCCAGCTCGGCCGGCCAGGCGTTGCGCTTCGTCATCGCCTGGATGTGGTCGATGGGATGGTCGGGGTCGTACATGGAGTGGACGAGGGAGGCCAGGCGCCCCTGCCCGAGCGGTTGCCGCACCCGGATGTCGGCCTCTTGCAGCCGCGAGCAGATGTCCGTCAGCTCACGCGCCATCACAACCGCGAGCCCCGCGTCCTTGTCCAGCTTCTTGCCGCCCTGGCCGCGCGCCGCGCGGGCCATCGCGTGTGCCTCGGCGGCGAGTTCGCGCGAGTAGTGCATGCAGGCGACCAGGTAGGCGCGGTGCTGCTCGCTGCTGGTGGACACCATGGACTGGAGCTGGTCGTACGACCGCTGCAGCCAGCCGGGGGCACGCTCGTCTCCTCGTACGGCGACGTCCTTGGCGTGGGCGTCCGGGTCGGCGGGGAGGGTGCGGGCGAGCATCTGGAGGCGGGTGACGAAGCCGTCGCCGTTCGCTACGTGCTTGAGCAGCACTCCGAAGCGGTCGACGAGGGCTTCCTGGTCCTCGGAGTCGCGCAGGCCGACGCCCGGGCCCTCGATCTCGATCGCGGCCGTGACGGTCTTCCGGTCGGCGTGCAGGAGGACGGCGATCTCGTCCGGGCCGAAGGGTGCCGCCAGCCACGTAATGCGTCCGATGCCCGGTGGCGGGCCGACCTCGATCTCACGGCCGTCGATGCGCGTTCCGGCTTCCATGACGTTGCTGCGGTACGTGGTGCCGCTGCGGAGCGTCCGCTTGTAACTGCGGTTGATCTCAAACCATTTGTAGAACGTACGGCGCTTGTACGGCACGTACACCGCGGCCAGCGCCACCATCGGGAAGCCCACGAGCAGGACGATGCGCAAGGAGAGGACGGGGACGAGCAAGCCGCACATCATGCCGAGGAACGCGCCCACGATGATCAGCGCGATCTCGCCGGTTTCCCGGTTCTTGCCGACGATCGCGTTCGGCCGGGCGCGGCCGATCAGATATGTACGGCGGGGCGTGACCGGATGGGCCACATGGGCCGCATGGGAGTCAGTCGTCAACGCCCTTCACCTCCCGAGCGGTTGGTAGTGCTGCTGTTGCGGGTGTTGCTGGCGTGGGGGGTGTTCGCCGGGCTGTTGCGCGGCGGGGGTGCGGCGGCCGGGACCGATCCGCCGCCTCCGTTGGAGGACGGGCGGGTGCTGTGGGCGGCTACGCCGGCGGAGGCCGCGTTGGCGGGGCGGGCACTGCCGCCGCTGTTGCCTCCGCCACCGCCGCCGTTGTTGTCGGCGCGGGTGCTGTGCGTCTTGATGCCCTGGGCGACGAGGGTCGCCGGGGAGCTGATGACGGCCGCGGCCTTGCCTTCGGCGCCCTGCATGATGCGGTTGTTGCGGGAGCCCGCGATCTCGTCGCCGAAGCCCGGTACGAAGCGGTAGATCATCGCGCTCGCGAAGATGGCCAGCAGGATGATGGCGAGGCCGGAGACGACGGCGGAGAAGGCGTCCGGTCCGTCCTCGGCGGACAGCGCGCCCGCAAGGCCGAGCACTATCACGATCACCGGCTTGACCAGGATCACCGCGATCATGATGCCCGCCCAGCGGCGGACGTGGCCCCACAGGTTCTTGTCGACCAGGCCCGCGTACACGACGGTCCCGAGCAGCGCGCCCACGTACAGGAGGGCGGCTCGGATGACCAGCTCCAGCCACAGGACGCCCGCGGCGAGGATGGACACGAGGGAGACGACGATCAGCATGATCGGGCCGCCGCCGATGTCCTCGCCCTTCTCCAGGGCGCCGGAGAAGTTGCCGAAGAAGGTGTCCGTCTGGTTGCCGGTGCTCTGGGCGAGGACTTCTGATACGCCGTCGGTTGCCGAGACGACCGTGTAGAGGATCAGCGGCGTGAAGGCCGAGGCCAGGACGGTCAGCCAGAGGAACCCGATTGCCTCGGAGAGGGCCGTGGTGAGGGGCACGCCTCGTACGGCTCGCTTGGCTACCGCGAGCAGCCAGAGGAGGAGGGTGAGGATCGTCGAGGCCGCGAAGACGACGGCGTACTGCTGGAGGAACTTGGGGTTCGTGAAGTCGACGTTCGCTGTTTCCTTGACGGCTTCGCTGAGCTTGTCGATGGTCCAGGAGGCGGCGTCGGCGCAGCCCTTGGCCAGGGAGGAGAGGGGGTCGAGGGTGGAGGTGGGGTCGGTTAGGGAGCCGCCGCCTCCTCCGCCTCCGCCGTTGTTTTCGCCGTTCTCGCAGTACTCCTTGGCGGGGCCGACGATGAGGTCGCAGTTGTCGTCGGACGGCGTTGGCGTCGGTGTCGGCGCGGCAGCCGCGCGCGTGGCCAGCATGACAAGCGCGGTCTGTACGGCTGCGACAGTGGCGGTGACCTTGAGTACGCGTCGCTGGCTACCGGGCATACGTGAAGCCTCCGTACTCTTCGACGGCCTTCGAGATCTCGTCGGACGGCGAGACCCTGTTGTCGCCGTTCACCGGCGCTGGGCCGTCCTTCTGGGAGAAGTTGTCGACCTTCCAGTCGCCGTCGGCCCATCGCAGCTGAAGCGTCATGGTGAACCAGTCGTTGCTGACCGGGTTCTTCGAGTCGTCCCCCGCTGTGCCGAACACGCCCGTGCACCAGACCTCGACGGTAGCGGCGCTCTCCGAGTAGTCCGTGACCTTGGTGCC
Source organism: Streptomyces sp. NPDC006365 (assembly GCF_042870755.1). NCBI lineage: Bacteria > Bacillati > Actinomycetota > Actinomycetes > Kitasatosporales > Streptomycetaceae > Streptomyces > Streptomyces sp. NPDC006365. The sequence continues at coordinate 89,183 of NZ_JBIAHS010000029.1, read as the reverse complement.
CACCGGCATCGTGCGCGAGACGTAGGTCTGGCCCGCGGACGCGTTGCCGTTCTCGTCCAGGCCGACGTTGCGCAGGAACTCCGCGGAGTACGCCTTGTCCATCCTGTCCTTGAGCTCGGCGACCTTGTCCGCGACGAACACCTGCTGGACGATCGCGTCCCGCCGCGCGGGTTTGACGATGTCGGCCGAAACCAGCACCACCGAATAGTTCGCCGCCGCCGACTCCGCCCCCTGCTCATCCTGCGCGAACCCCGCCGGAATCCCCCCGGCCTTCGACTGAACGGGCCGCTCACCGGACGCGGCCGTCGGGGCCGCCTCCGCTCTCTCCTCGCCCCCGTCCGACGATCCGGAATCACCGCCACCACGGTTCGCGAAGGCGATGGCCGCGATCAGGAGCACCACGACGCCCACGACCGTGATGAGGCTGCGGGAGGACGAACGGCCACCGCGGCGCGCGCCGCCGTAGACGTCACCGGCGCTGTCGGGGTACCGGGTGCGGGTCTGGCCGGAGCCTCCGTACCCGCCGTCGTCGCCGCGTGAACCGTGCTCGTCGCCGAGACTCATGCCGCGTACGCCCCCTCAACCTCGTGCTGGACCGCGTAGTCGTAGTACGACGGTAGCCGCGCTGCTTCCTTCGCGGGCGCGGTGTGGTGACTCGACATCAGGGAAACGCAACCTCAGCCGGTGGGCACGTCGGACGGGTGGGTTAGAGGTAACCGGGCGTGCCCGGTCGGGTCTGGAGGGCCGGGCCGGCGCCGGCCTACACGGCCATTCCGTACACGATGGTGAACAGCGTGCCCAGGGAGCCGATGATGAAGACCCCGGTGAGGCCCGCGATGATGAGGCCCTTGCCCTGTTCGGCGCTGAAGGTGTCGCGCAGGGCCGTTGCGCCGATACGCTGCTTCGCCGCGCCCCAGATCGCGATGCCGAGGCAGAGCAGGATGGCGACCGCCATCACGACTTCGATCATCACCCGCGCTTCATTGCCCAAGTCGCCGAAGGGGCCCCAGTCCGGGGCGATTCCGCCGATGATCGTGGTGATGTCGCCTTCCTCGGCTGCAAAGAACATGTAAGTCACCGCCCCTTGTCGGTAGTTCCGCATCCCCTGCCACTCTGCGCAGAGGTCAGGCATCATTGTCGCCGACAAAGACGCTGTCGTATGTCGACTTGGCGTCATTGATTGGCGGGTTTCGTACGCACGGCTTGCCGCCGGCCCTCGGGAACCCCTGCGGGGCGTGGGGCAGTATGCAAGTAGACGTACAGTCACTCTGTGTATCACGGCAGGTCACGCCGGGCAATGAAGTAGTACCGGAACCTGTGGTGTGGTTCCGTCGTTGACCCCTTCTACGCGACGGCCGCCTACTCCGCCCCGCCACCGTGAGCCCGCTCACGTCCCATGTGCGCCGGTCCGTCGAGACGATGCCCTCCGGGTCGTTCCGTCTCCTGGTGTGTAGACGCCGCCCGTTCGGCCTTCGCGAAGGCTATCTCGGGGTGGAGGCGGGGGAGCTGTCGGGGTGTCAGGGGCGGGGGTTCGTGGCTCGGTCCGTCCATGGGGTCAGTTCGGGGCGTTTGGCCGTACGTCCGTCTCCCGAGGAGCGGCCCCTCAGCCGCCGCCAGAGCCACGGGCCGAGGAAACCCACCGCCCAGACGGCGTCTGCGCTCAGGGTGCGCAGCGTGGGGACGGGGGCGAGTGGAGGCAGCGGGGCGGACCAGTTCTCGTGGTCCGGCAGGCCGAGCGTGTGGGCCATGCCCGAGGCGATCCGGGCGTGGCCCAGCGGTCCCGCGTGGATGCGGTCCTGGCTCCAGAGGCGTGGGTCGGTCGTGACCGGGTGCGGGAACACGTCCAGTACGGCGACGCCATGGCGTTCCGCGGCGGCGCGCAGGCGGGTGTTGAGGTCGACGATGCGAGGGAGTGCGCGGCGTGCGAGTGGGGACAGTTTGCCCAGGTCGGGGTAGGTGACCGTGGCTACCTGGGCGCCCGACTCGGTGAGGCGCGCGAACATCTCCTCGATGTCTGTCATGACGCGGTCGGCGTCGAAGCCGGGGCGGAGCAGGTCGTTCATGCCTGCCACGACCGTCACCAGGTCCGGCTTCAGGGCGAGGGCCGGGGCGAGTTGCTCCGCCTTGATCTGGGCGGTCACCTTGCCGCGTACGGCGAGATTGGCGTACGTGAGGTCTGGTTGACCTTCTGTCAGGAGCTCCGCGAGGCGGTCTGCCCAGCCTCGGTACCCGCGTGCCTCGTCGCCGTCGCCGATGCCCTCGGTCTGGCTGTCGCCTATGGCTACGTAGCGGGTGTAGGGGTGCGGGGTCATGGGGTTGAGCCTGGGGCTCGGGCGAGTCTGGCGTCAATGTGACGTTCACTCTGCGGTCCGCTGGTGGGGGCCTTCCCCGGCCCCGCCCCTTCCCGAAACGGGGTCTGCCGCCCCCCGGCCCCAGCATGTGGCCTCCGGGGAGGACCCGGCTACGGCTCGGGCGGCGGCTGACGCCACGACTGCCGCGTACACCGGGGCGGAGGTGCCGCCGGAGGCCTGAAGCGGGGTGGGCCGGTAGATGAGAGCACCCTCATCCAAGCCGCGGTGATCCTGGCGATTCCTCAATGCCGGGCAGCGCTTACGCGAGTGCCAGGAGTCGCTGATCTTGTGTGCCAGGAGTTTCACGGACGCGTCCCGGTTGCGTACCGGCCGACGGCTGGCCGAAAACTGACGGCTAGCCTGACCGGGCTCGAGACGTCCGAGGGGGCGTCAGCAACATCCGGGCACAACGGGGACGGGGAACCGACATGGGCAGACGTGACGAGCACGCGGTGTCACGCAGGCAGGCGCTCAGGCTGGCCGGAACGGGGCTGGGGCTGGCCGTGCTGGGGGCAGGCACATGGGGGTGCACCCCCGAGGAGGACACGAGCGCGTCGGGCGGCGGCACAACTCCTGGCGAAGGCAAGGGCGGTGACACCAACAAGGGCCGTGACACCTTCACCACCCCGCCCCCGGGCACCGCGCCCAAGCCGCTGTGGCAGCAGAAGGCAGCCAACGAGAACCTGGCCGGGATCCACGCGCTCGCGGTGTTCGGCGACATGGTCGTGGTGTCGGGTGACCCGCTGGTGGGGCGTGATGTCGTCAGCGGCAAGGAGAAGTGGTCACGGTCGGGCGTCACCATTCCCGGCGCCAAGCTGATCACCGGCGGCGGGACGCTTTATCTCGCCAGCGCCGAGTACGACGGCGACGTGGTGGGCCTCGATCCGGCCACGGGCAAGGAGACCTGGCGCAGCCGCCTGGGCAAGGAGTACGAGCAGCCGCGCCCCATCGCGGCCGACGACCGGCACGTCTACGTCCTTGCCGGGATCCTGGAGGAGGACCTCTCGTCGCCGACCAACGTGATCGCCGCGATCGACACCACCTCCGGCAAGATCGCCTGGCGTGAAAAGCGGGACAAGGGGACCGAGGAGTTCGGCATCACCGCCACGGTCGTCGGCGGGCGCCTCGCGTACACCGATTTCCGGAAGAACGTGACCGTCCGCGACACGACGACGGGCCGGCAGCTCTGGACGAAGAAGATCGGCAGGTCCAACTACTACCGCTTCGCCGTGCACGAGGACCTGATGATCGTGCCGGACGGGCAGCGGCTGCGGGCCTTCGCGCTGGCCGCGGGCACGGAGCGCTGGTCGCTGGCGAATGAGAAGGCCACCTGGTTCAACGATCCGCAGGTCCTGGACGGGGTGCTCTACGCCTCCGACAGCGCGTTCGGCATGTGGGCGGTTGACCCCACTACGGGCAAGCAGATCTGGCGCAACGAGGACCTGGTGGGCTCGGCTGCGGAGGCGTGGCAGTTCGCCAAGGTGGGCGGCACGCTGTACGGCGCGACCGAGCACGACAAGAACGGCGGCGTGCACGCCTTCGACGCGGCGACCGGAAAGCTGCGCTGGACGTACAACGACAACACCGGTGAGAACCAGAAGTGGTACGTGGTTCCGGCGGGCAAGCGGCTGGCCGCTATGCACGCCGAGCGGCTGTACGCGCTGCCGGCCGTCTGAAACAGGGGGGCGGGACCGCCACCGAGCAGACTGTGTCGCGCATCACATCGACCTCATGTCACGGACGGGCCGACTGCTTGCATCCAGTGGTCGTCAGTGAGCGGAGAAGGGCGGAACGATGAGCGCACAGAAGGAAGCCGGCAGGACGACCACACACCGTGTTCTGATCCTGGGGGCGGGTTACGCGGGCATGTCCGCGGCCATCCAGCTCGCGGCTCGGGTCGAGCGGTGCGAGGACGTGCAGGTGACCCTGGTGAATGCCCAGGATCGGTTCACCGAGCGGCTGCGGCTGCACATGACGGCGACTGGGCAGCAGCTCGCCGAGTTGAACATCCCGGAGCTGCTCAAGGGTACGGGCGCGCAGTTCGTGCGGGGCTGGGTGACAGCGGTGGACGCGGACGCGAAGACGGTGCGGGTCGACGACGACCGGGTCCTGCACTACGACACGCTCGTTTACGGATTGGGCAGCGTGGCCGACACGGCGGCGGTGCCGGGCGCCGAGGACCACGCGTACACCCTCAGCAGTGCGCAGGACGCCGAGGTGCTGGCCGACCGGCTGGCCCGGCTCGGCAGCGGCACGGTGGTGATCGCCGGCAGCGGACTGACCGGCGTCGAGGCGGCCGCGGAGATCGCCGAGCGGCACCCGGAGCTGAACGTCGTACTGCTGGGCCGGGCCGAGCCCGGTGCGGCCCTGACCCCGAAGGCGAAGGCGTACCTGCAGTCCGCCCTCGACCGGCTAGGCGTGACGGTGCGCAGCGGGGTCGAGGTGGTGAAGGTGCTGCTCGGTTCGGTCGAGCTGGCGGGCGGGGAGAGCGTTACCGCCGATGCCGTCCTGTGGACGAGTGGTACGAGGGTGTCACCGCTGGCGGCCGCCGCCGGTCTGGCCGTCGACCAGCGCGGCCGCATCGTCACCGACACCGCGCTGCGGTCGGTGTCCCACCCCGATGTGTACGCCGTCGGTGACGCGGCCGCGATCCGCCAGGGCTACGGAGTCATGCACGGCACCTGCCAGGGCGGGATGCCGACCGGTGTGCACGCCGCGGTGTCGATCGTCCGCACTCTGAAGGGCAAGCAGCCCAAGCCGTTCCGCTTCGGCTACTACCACACGCCGGTGAGCCTGGGCCGTCATGACGCGGTCGTGCAGTTCACCCGCCCCGACGACAGTCCCCGGAAAATGCATCTGACGGGCCGTAAGGCTGCCTGGTACAAGGAGACGGTGAGTGCCGCGCCCTGGCCGACCTTCGGCCGCATGAAGAAGATGCCCGCCTCGGGCGCGTTCTGGCCGCGTGGCGGCCGCTTCACCCGGATCCGGAGCGCCCGGTGACCCATTCCTACCGCGACTCCGACCCCGATCAGCAGGTGTTCCACGAGCACCGCAACCTGCTGTTCTCGGTGGCCTACCGCGTCCTCGGCACCGCGGCCGATGCCGAGGACGTGGTCCAGGACGCCTGGATCAAGTGGTCGGCCGCCGAGCGCTCGCAGGTGGCCGACCGCAAGGCATACCTGACGCGGATCGTGTCGAACCTGGCCCTGGCACGGCTGCGCTCCACTCGGCACAAGCGCGAGACCTATGTGGGCCCCTGGCTTCCGGAACCCATCCTCACCAGCGGCGACACCGCCGAGACCGTCATGGACGCCGAGTCGGTGTCGATGGCGATGCTGGTGGTGCTGGAGACGTTGAGCCCGCTCGAGCGCGCGGTGTTCGTGCTGAAGGAGGTCTTCGGCTTCAGCCATGCCGAAATCGCCGAGGCGGTGGAGCGTTCCGAGCCCGCGGTGCGGCAGGCGGCACACCGCGCTCGTGAGCACGTACGGGCCCGGCGGCCGCGTTTCACCGCGGACCGCTCACGGCAGCGCGAGGTCACCGAACGGTTCTTCGCCGCTGCGACCGGCGGTGACGTCAACGCCCTGATGGAGTTGCTGTCCCCGGACGTCACCCTGTGGACCGACGGCGGCGGCAAGGTCCGACAGGCCCTGCGTCCGGTTGTGGGCGCCCAGACGGTGGCTGCCTGGTTCGCGGCCATCGGCACCGTCACCTACCAGGGCATCGAGCCCGCCGACATGAACGCCGAACTGGTCGAGATCAACGGCGGCCCGGGCATGGTGTTCAGCGGGCCGGGCCGAGTGATCGCCACAGTCACCTTCGACTTCGACGCCGACGGCCGTATCACCACCATCCACAACGTCGCCAATCCCGACAAACTCCAGGCCATCGCCGATGGCACCACTCACGGCGTCGGCACGCACTGAGTCCCGGAAGCGGGATCCGCCCTCGGCCTGGCAGCCGAAGGCCGGCCCGCAAGGGTCACGCCAACGATGCCTGGATCGCGTCAGGGAGAGGGCTGCTTGAAAGCTGGGTATGAGCCTTGTTGCAAGCGGGACAAGCAGCGGAGGGCAAAAGTGGACGACTGGGGTCGGTTCGCGCAGCAGATGGCGTCGATGGCGCGGGATCTTCTGGCACAGGAATCGGTGAATGCCACGCTGGAAAGGATCACCGCATCGGCCACCGAGCTGGTCGATGGCTGCGACGAGGCTGGCATCCTCATGCTGCAGGACTCCAAGGTGGAGACGCTCGCTCCCACCGACCAGCTGGTCATCGACAGCGATCAGCTGCAACAGCGGCTGGGCGAAGGGCCGTGCTTCGATGTCGCTCACAGCTCGCAAGGGGAGCGGGTCTTCCGCATCGCCGATCTCGCCGGCGAGCAGCCCCGCTGGCCCGCCTACGCCCCGCAGGCCCGGGCGCTCGGCGTGGGCAGCATGATGGGCTTCCTGCTGTTCACCGAGGACGAAAACCTCGGCGCCTTGAACGTCTACTCCCGCAAACCCGGCGCGTTCAACGAGACCAGCGAGCTGGCCGGATGGCTGCTGGCCTCCCACGCGGCGGTCGCCTTCTCCGGTGCCCGCGCCCACGCCCAGATGGAACACGCCGTCGCCACCCGCCACGTCATCGGCGAGGCCATGGGCATTCTCATGGGCAGCCGCCGCCTCACCGAAGAGGAAGCGTTCGACGTGCTGCGCCGCTACTCCCAGGAGACCAACACCAAGCTCCGCGAGGTCGCGCGCCGGGTATGTGAAGAGGGCAGCCTGCCGTGACCTGAGTGGCGGCTTCCCCGGCTCGCTGCTGAACCAGAGAAGCCTGGGCCGGGCCGGCCCCACGGGAACATCGCTGAACCCGGCCTGGTCACCATGTCCCCCGCGTGGCGGCTGACGACACCCGACCGGCCGAGGCCGCTCCTGTCACGGGCCAGCCTCTGCTCTTGTGCGGTGCTGGCGCAGGCCGTCGAGCTTCCCGCCGCCGGGGCTGAGGGATCGGAGGGCAGTCCAATCTTCCCCCATTGGCCGTTCCCGGCCGCTCGGACGGGCGGTTACGGTCCGGCCATGGACGAGCTGACCAAGATCTTCACTCGCGCCGCCGAGCACGCCGCCGCCTACCGCCGCTCGCTGCCCGAGCGGGCGGTCGCGAGGCCCGTCGACTACGCAGCTCTGCGCGCCGCTTTCTCCCGCCCGCTGGACCGCTCGCCCGCCGACCCGCTCACGGTGATCGACGAGTTGGTGGCCGTCGCCGAGACCGGACTCGTCGCCACCGCGGGGCCACGGTTCTTCGGCTTCGTCGTCGGCGGGGCGCTGCCCGCGGCCACCGCCGCGGAGATCCTCGCCGCCGGGTGGGACCAGAACGGCTTCAACGCTGCGCTCTCGCCCGCCGCCCTCGCCGCGGAGGAGGCGGCGGGCGGCTGGTTGAAGGACCTGCTCGGCATCCCCGCCACGGCGTCCACCGGGTTCGTCACCGGCGGCCAGGCGGCCAACACCGCAGGGCTCGCGGCAGCCCGGCAGCACCTACTCACCGAGGCCGGCTGGGACGTCGGGCGTAAGGGACTGGGCGGCGCCCCGCGCCTGCGGGTGGTCGCGGGCGAGGAGCGACACGCCACCATCGACCGCTCGCTGAGGCTGCTCGGCCTGGGCACCGACTGCCTGGAGACGGTCCGCACCGATGGAGGCGGCGCCCTCGACACCGACGACCTGCGCCGCGTGCTGGCGTCCGACCCGGGCACGCCGACGATGGTCTGCACTCAGGCGGGCAACGTGAACACCGGTGCCTGCGACGACCTCCGTACTGCCTGCGACCTCACCCGCGCCCACGGTAGCTGGGTGCACGTCGACGGCGCCTTCGGCCTGTGGGCCGCTGCGAGCCCGGCGACCCGCCACCTCGTCGACGGTGTCGAGCTGGCCGACTCCTGGGCCTGCGATGGCCACAAGTGGCTGAACGTGCCCTACGACTGTGGCTACGCTTTCTGTTCCCGCCCCGCCGTCCACGCCGACGCCCTGTCGTACACGGCCTCCTACCTCACCCGCGCTGACGGCACTCCGGCCGGTGGCGCCGACTACACCGCCGAGTCCTCCCGCCGCGCACGCGGCTTCGCAACCTGGGCGGCGCTGCGCGAACTCGGCCGTGACGGCGTCGCCGAACTCGTGGACCGCTGCTGCTCTCTCGCCCGCAGCTTCGCCGACGGCCTGTCCGCCGCGGGCTTCGAGGTGGTCAACGACGTGGTGCTCAACCAAGTCCTCGTCAGCTTCGGCGACGACGCCCGCACCGACCACGTCGTGCAGGCAGTGCAGAATGACGGCACCTGCTGGGTGGGCGCCACCACCTGGCGCGGCCGGCGGCTGATGCGCATCTCGGTGTCCGGCCACGCCACGACAGAGGCCGACGTCGACCAGTCGATTGCGGCGATCGTGCGGCTGGCGCGGGCGTCGTAATCCTGGCGGCACTCATTAGCTTGACTCTGTCGGGGATCTTGGATGGTCGGGCTCAGGTACCGAGGGTTCGCCAGGACTTCGGCCGGGGGCTGTCGTTTTGGTCCAGGAAGGTCTGGAAGGCGGTCGGCGGTCTCGGTGGAGAGGCTTCCTCGGTCACTGACCGGCTGCTGAGGCGTTCGATGTTCACGGCGATGGCCGTGAGGACGTGTTGCAGGTGGGCTTTCGGCTGTCCTCGGTAGCGGCAGCGGCGCATGCCGTGCCCGTGGGAACTCGTTGATGGTGCCCTCCGCTCCGGAGCGGACCGCGTGCCGGCCCGACAGACCGAGCAGGAACTGCAGCTCCGGTTCCGGGCCGAGAGCGGCGCCGCTATGATCCGTCACCGCTATGACGGATCCCGAGGCGGCGAAGTTATGTCCTCCGCGTCTTCGATGCCCTCCACGAAGTGGTCGAACTCGCCTGCCTGTACGCCCAGTACGAAGGCGTCCCACTTGCGGCGGTTGGTTGTGACGACGTTGTCCGGGTCGTTCGTTTCGCGGATGTAGACGGGGGTTTCTCCGTCGTCCTCACCCTCGATTGCCTCGCCGAAGGCGATCTCGATCCAGGGGCCGGGGCCCTCGGCGTCTTCGGGTGCGGCGCGGACCCAGTCGAGGTTCGGGGGGACGTCAGCCACGGTGGGTCTCTTCCTTGTGCTTGAGGGTGTGGAGGAGGGCGGAGAAGGCGGTTGGGGTGGTGCCGAGTATGGCTCGGGCTGGGTCGCCGCTTTCGGTGAGATGGATTGTTCCGGTGGGGGTGGAGGCGACGTTCACGCAGGAGTTGCCCTGTGCGCAGTGGGACGACTTCTGCCAGGTGAGCTCGGGCATTTCGTTTCCTCACAGGTCCTGGATCACTTTGTGGATGAAGTCCTGCGACTCCGCGGGCGGCAGCGCCGTGGCTTCCATACGGTCGAGCAGGACGCGGTACTTGTCGAGTTGGGCTTCGGAGTCGACGAACGCCGGGCCGTGGGACTGGTCGAGGTTCACCGTGTCGAGTTGCGGCACCGGACCCTTGGAGTAGTAGATCGACTGGCCCGAGCCGGGGAACGTTCCGGCGTCGAACGGGATCACGTGGATGTCGATGTGCGGTCGTTCACTCATGTCCAGGAGATGCTGGAGCTGCGTGCGGGTCACGGCGGGCCCGCCGAACTTCATGCGCAGGGCGGCTTCGTGGATGATCGCCTGGTGCGGGGTGGGCGAATCCCGGTAGAGGACCGCTTGCCGTTTGATGCGGAATGACACCCGGTGCTCGATGTCGGGAGGCGACATCTCCGGTACGTCCTGGCGGAAGATCTCGCGGGCGTACTCCGTGGTCTGGAAGAGGCCGGGAACGTGCACCGTCACGGCTGTACGCAACATCGTGGCGTGGTGCTCGACTTCGGCGAGGTCCAGCAGTGCGGCGGGCAGGATCTCCCGGTACTCCTCCCACCAGCCGCGCGTCCGCTCGGTCGCCATGTCGCTGAGCGCCTCGACGAGGGCCTTGTCTCCGCACTCGTAATGGCATGCCAGCGTGCGTACGCGCTCGGGGCTCACACCGGCACGACCGGCTTCCGTGTTGCTGATCTGGTTCTGCTGGACGCCGAGCAGGCGGCTGGCCTGCGTGGAGGTCAGCCCGGCGCGCTCTCGCAGCTTGCGCAGTTCAGCGCCCAGGCGGAGTTGACGACCCGTCGGGTTGCTTCTCACGGGCTGGCCCGCCTCTCTCGTACAGCAGGTCACCCACACGGGTGATTGTTCAGTGCTTTCACGGGAACCGTCTAAGAACTTTAATGCGTGCCGCTAGCTTATAACTCGGCGCCTCCACCCAGAAGCACCCCGCTCGACGGAGCGGCCTCGTCACTGGGCAACCGTCCAACTCCCCTCCGTGATCGGAGACTTCCGATGGCAACCGTATCCTCGTCCTGGGCTTACACCCTCCAACTCCCGCACGATCTCCGCGCCCCCGGCGTCGCCCGCGCAACCCTGCGCACGGTCCTCGCCGCCCACGACCTCACCGAACTCACCCCCACCGCCGAGCTGTTGGCCTCCGAACTGCTCACCAACGCGCACCTGCACACCAAGGGCCCGTACGCCCTGCGCCTGCGGGGCGCGGACTCCGGGCGGCTCCGCATCGGCGTATGGGACTCCGACCCCGTCGTCCCGCCCGGCTTCGACGACGTACCCGCACCGGTCGCGGTGGACGCCGAACACGGCCGAGGCCTGCACCTCGTACGGGCCTGCGCCGACGCGTGGGGCGCCTCCGTACCGCGCAAACTGGGTGCCTCCGAGGGCGGCAAAGTGCTGTGGGCTGAGTGCCGGGGCGGTGCCCTGCGGTGAAGGGCTATGGGATGTACTCGCGCCCCCGCCCGGGGAATCTGCGCGAGATCGCCGAGAAGATCGAGGACGCGACGGGTCTGCGGGTGCAGATCGTGGGCGGGAAGCTCGTGATGGCCCCTGCCCGGCGTGGCAAGCATGTGGGCGTGGTGATGCGGCTGAAGGGGCAGCTCGACACAGTCCTGCCCGAAGGGCTGGGAGCGTTCGAGGCGTCCTCGATCGCCCTGCCGGAAGAGGAAGACCCGGATGACTACGTCACGCCTGACCTGATCGTCCTGCCCCTGGAGTGGGCGGCGGACGACGACTGGCTGGTCGCCTCCGAGGACGCGGCGCTCGCTGTCGAGGTCATCTCCAGTTCCGAGAAGTCCCGGGAGATCAGGGACAAGGCCGACTGGTACGCGGTCTCGCGCGTGCCTGTTCTCCTCGTCATCGACCCCCGCAAGGGCACCTGGGCCCTGCACACCCGCCCGGACAACGGCACTTATCAGGACGTGCTGCCGGGCAAGTTCGGGGAACCGGTGCCGCTTCCCGCACCCCTCGGATTCGAGGTCGCCACGGATCATTTCCTTGTGTATGGCCCTTCGCCGTGGTCCGGGCGGGCTCCCGACGCGTAGCGCCGCGGTTCACAGGTGTTCGTCAGACTGGGCCATGAATCCTCGCACCTGGCTGGTCCAGACTGACTTCCCCCGTTCGGAAGCGAAGCCCTCGTGCTCCACCGCGAGGCTGCAGACCCGTAGACCCGGTAATCGTTGAGTGGAGGGCGACGGTGAACTGACCCGTATGGCAAGGTCAGTTCGGTGGACGCACTCAAAGATCGGGATCCTGCGCGCATAGGCTCGTACACGTTGCTCGCCCGGCTTGGCGCGGGCGGCATGGGGCAGGTGTATCTCGGCAGGTCGCCGGGTGGGCGGCTCGTGGCGTTGAAGGTGATCCGTGAAGAGATCACCGACCACCCGGAGGCGCTGGCCCGGTTCCGGCGTGAGGTGGAGACCGCGCGGGCGGTGCGGAGTGCGTACACGGCGAATCTCATCGATGCGTCGCTGGATGCCGCGCCCTACTGGCTCGCCACCGAGTACGTGTCGGGGCCGACGCTCGGCGGAGCCGTCGCCGCGCGCGGGCCGCTGCCGCCAGAGACATGCCGACGGCTGTTCGCCGCGCTCGCGGAAGGTCTCGCGGCGGTGCACGAACACGGCGTCACGCACCGGGACCTCAAGCCGCAGAACGTCATCCTCGCGGCCCAGGGTCCGCAGCTCATCGACTTCGGAATCGCGCGGGGTGCCGGGCAGACGGCGCTCACCGAGGCGGGGTCCGCGCCCGGCACGCCCGGTTTCACCGCTCCCGAGGTGTTGATACGCAACGACGTCGGGTCGGCGGCCGACGTGTTCGCGCTCGGCGCGACACTCGCGTACGCGGCGACCGGGCGGCCACCGTTCGGCATGGGGGAGCCCGCCGGGGTGAGCTATCGAGCCGTCCACGAACCCATCGATCTCGCGGGCGTGGAACCGCAGTTGGCGCAGCTCGTCGAGGCCTGCGTCGCCAAGGACCCGGCGGCGCGGCCCCCTCTCGCCGAGGTCATCGCGCGGTGCGGGGTGCGGGCGGCGCTGGTTGAGGACCCTTTCTACGGGAGCCTCGCGGAGCTTGGGGAGGCGGTGCCGCAGACGCCGCCTCAGGGCGTTCCGCCGGTTCCGGCTGTCCCGCCCCTGGGATCGCATGAGTTGCCGACGGCCTCGGCCTCGGGCGCCTATGGATACACGCCCACCCAGCTCTCCCAGCCGGCGCGTCGTCTTACCCGGCCTTGGATGGTCGCCGTGGCGGTGGGCCTAGTGGTGGGGATCGGGGCGGCCTTCGTCCTGATCCCGCGGGAGAACGACAAGGGTGGCAAGAGCGGCGACAGCAGTGCGCGCGCCGACAAGTCGCCCACGTCTGCGGCCAGTACGCCGTCGTCCGGATCGGGGAAGGGCGGCGCGCCCGCTTACGCGGAGGACAAGCTTGACCGCAACCTCTGGGACTCGGCCGACGGGAAGTGCAACCTGCCCTACGAAGAGCGTCCGAGTGAGAAGTTCCTGCACTCCATCGCCGATCCTGACGACATGGGGCCCAAGAACCCGGAGACCACCACGTTCAAGGACAAGGCGCAGATCGGGTTCGTCGACGTGGCGCCGTCCGCCGACGCCGGCAAAGAGCCGTACTACGTCGCCATCAGCGTCAAGCCCCCCCACGACATCGATCCGAGCACCGGAAAACCCGTCGAGGGGCTACTCAGCGCCAACCCGAACGTGGGCTACACCAGTAAGCCGGTCGACCTCTACGGCGGCGGCGGTCCGAGCGAGTGGAAGTACGTCACGTACCCCGACGACTTCCGCACCTGGCTGGTCGGCGGCCGCGAGTCGAGCCCCGCCATTCCCCTCGCCAACGACCCCGGCGACTGGACCGTGCAGTTCCACCACATCCGGGCCCCCGATGACTACTCGAGCATCCTGTGCGCCGGTTTCACAGCGGCGAATTGACGCCATACTCGCTGGAAATGTCCTTGAACTGCGCCGATATGGGGGAGGGTTGAGCCGTGCGAAAAGTGTGGGTGGCCAGTGGCATCGCGGTCGGGCTCGGGCTGAGCCTCGTGATGCTGCTCGTCGTCGGGGTGTACGTCGTGGCCGGGAACCTTGCCAACGGTGTGGGCAAGGGGAGTGTCGGGCTCGCCAAGGGGGCCGTGCCGGGGGCGTATCAGGCATTGGTTCAGAAGTGGGGAAACCTGTGCCCCGCCATCAACCCCGCGCTGCTCGCCGCTCAGCTCTACCAGGAGAGTGGCTGGGATCCTGACGTCACCAGCCACGCCGACGCGCGCGGCATCGCCCAGTTCATCCCCGGCACCTGGGCCACCCACGGCATCGACGGCGACGGGGACGGGGACCGTGACATCTGGGATCCGAATGACGCGATCCCGTCGGCCGCTTCTTACGACTGCAAGCTCGCCTCGTACGTGAAGGACGCGCCCGGCGACCCGACGAAGAACATGCTCGCCGCCTACAACGCGGGGGCGTACGCCGTCATCAAGTACGGGGGTGTGCCGCCGTACAAGGAGACGCAGAACTACGTCAAGACGATCACCACGCTGCAGGACAGCTTCGCCGCGCCCGTCGGCCGGGTGCAGCCCTCGCAGCAGGCGGCCGGGGCGATCGGCTACGCGCAGAAGAAGCTCGGGACGCTGTATCTGTGGGGCGGGAACGGTACCGCTGACCAGGGCGGACGCTTCGACTGCTCGGGGCTGACGAAGGCCGCGTACGAGAGTGTGGGGATCGAGCTGCCTCGGGTCGCCAACGATCAGTACAACGCCGGGCCGCACCCGAAGCGGGAGGAACTGCTGCCGGGTGATCTGGTGTTCTTCTCGGACGACCTCACCAATTCCCGGGCCATCCGGCATGTGGGCATTTACGTGGGCGGCGGATACATGATCAACGCGCCGCGGCCAGGCGCCGTGATCCGGTTCGACCCGATCGATACGCCCGACTACTTCGGCGCGACACGGGTCACCGAAGATGGTGCGAAAGCGTTGCCTACCACGGTGTGAATCTGGCTGGATCCCACTGTTACTGGCTGTTACAGTCGCTCTCTGATCGGCCTCTGAGCTGCGGGAATGTGTCTCTCTTCGATAACGTCTGCGTGATCATTCGGTGGACTGTGGAACGTAGAGAAGGGGACCATGCGTTCCATTGGCGTACGACAGGCGTGCGATCGACGGACGACTGACGTACGACTGGCCGACCACGGGGGTTGATGGCGCGGCTCATCGCGGAGCTGGGCTCGAATGCACGACGAAGATCATGACGAAGGGGCCGCTGCACCATGGCTGGACTCGCCGAATCCGGGTCGAACCCCGACGTCGACTTGCTCTACGACATCAACGGACTTGCCAAGGACGCCCCCGGCTGGTTCGACGGGATCATGGAATTCATGGGTGAGTGGGGGATCCTGCTCGCCATGGTGCTGCTCGTGCTGGGCTGCTGGTGGACCGTGCGGCGGCGGGGTGGCGAGGACGCCGCCCCCTCCGTGGCCGCGCTGATGTGGG
Source organism: Streptomyces sp. NPDC006365 (assembly GCF_042870755.1). Classification (NCBI taxonomy): domain Bacteria; kingdom Bacillati; phylum Actinomycetota; class Actinomycetes; order Kitasatosporales; family Streptomycetaceae; genus Streptomyces; species Streptomyces sp. NPDC006365. The sequence goes on along the minus strand of NZ_JBIAHS010000029.1, from coordinate 73,999 downwards.
CGCCGCTCGCGGCCGGTATCGCGGTGCTGGTGAACGTGCCGATACGGGGCTTTGTGGAGCGGCCCCGGCCCTTCCGTGAACACGAGGGACTCGAGGTCCTCATCGGCGGCAAGACCGACTATTCGTTCGTGAGCGATCATGCGACGCTCACCATGGCGATGGCTGTCGGGTTGTTCATCGCGAACCGGAAGTTCGGGCTGCTGGGGCTCGGGCTCGCGCTGGTCGAGGGGTTCCTCCGGGTCTACATGGGCGTGCACTACCCGACCGACGTCATCGGTGGCTTTGCCCTGGGGACTGCTGTCGTGCTGCTGCTCTCGCCGCTCGCCATGGCGCTGCTGACGCCGGTGACGCGGGCTGCTGAGCGGTCGGCTCGGGCGGGGCGGGTGATCCGGGCTCGCGGGAACTCCCCTGATGAGCCTGATGAGAGGGACGAGCACGTGATATCCGGGGCCAGCGGCGACGCCGGGGCCGATGCGGAGGAGCGTGACCTCGCGGCGTAGGGCGGCGGCGGATGGCGTGTACGCGTCCGCCACTGGCCCGGCGCCACTGGCCCTCGCCACGGTGACCCGCCGCCGGCCCGCACCCCACCGGCCCTCGGCACGGTGACCTGCCACCGCCCTACAGCGCCTGCGGGTAAGCAAAGAAGCCGTCCGGGTCGTATCGCCTCTTGAGCTTCGCCAGCCGGTTCGCCGCCGGCCCGTAGTACGCCGTACGCCAGTCCCTGAGCGTCGAGTCCGTGTAGTTCTGGTACGCCGCCCCCGAAGCGTGGCGCCTCATCGCGGCATGGGCTTCGCCCAGCCAGGACTGGGCCGCCGAACCGGAGGTTCCCGCGCGCCAGGACGCGATGTACTGGGCCAGCAGGCGGGAGCGGCGGTGCACGAAGGCCGTCGCCGTGGGGGCCACGCGGTTGATCTCGCCGCCCAGCGCCGTCAGCTGGATGGTGCCGGCGCCGCCTCGTACCGACTCGATCTGGTTCAGCATCGTCTGGATGCCCGTCGTCGAGATCGCGCGGTCGAAGAAGTCCGAGCGGGCGGCGTACGTCTCGCGGCCCAGCGCGCCCTCGGGGGAGCGGCCGGGGGTCGTGCCGGGCAGATGGCACTGGGCGTCGGACGAGAAGGACGAGCAGCCCGCGTACACCTCCATCGACTCCTCGTACGAGCGGCGCCGGAGTGAGGCGTTGCCGGGCTGGGCGCCGATCCGGTCGGCCAGGCGGTCCACCGCGTTCTGCAGCTCGGCGTCGGTGCCGAGGGAGAAGGCGGAGATGGAGATGGTGGGGGCGGCGCCGGCCGTGTTCGCGAGGTGGATCGAGGACCAGATCTCGTCGGGCTGGTCCGGGCCCCACTCCTGCCAGGCCGCGAGCACGGCGGCGGCCCGGGACCAGGGCCAGGTCAGATTCGCGGTGACCGCCTGCGGGGCCGGGTGGGTGCGGAAACGCAGTTCGGTGACCACGCCGAAGTTGCCGTTGCCCGCGCCGCGCAGCGCCCAGAAGAGGTCCTTGTTGTCGTCGGCGTCGGCCGTCAGCTCTTTGCCGGCGGCGGTGATCAGCGTGGCCCGGGTGAGGCTGTCGCAGGTCAGGCCGTACGCGCGCGAGACCACGCCGTGGCCGCCGCCGAGCGTGAGGCCCGAGACGCCGACGCTCGGGCACGAGCCGGCCGGGATCGTGACGCCCTTCGCGGCGAGCGCGCGGTAGACGTCGATCAGCTTGGCGCCCGCGCCGATGACCGCCTCGTTGCCCGAGGGCCGGACTTTGGCGATCTTCGATACGTCGACGATGAGGCGACCATTGCCCGAGGACCAGCCGGCGTAGGAATGGCCGCCGTTGCGGATGGCGGCGGGGACCTTGTGGGCACGGGCGTACGCCAGCGTCGTCCGGATGTCGTCCGCGTGGGCGACGTACGCGACGGCCGTCGGCTTCAGCGAGTCGAAGCGCGTGTTGTAGAGCTGGCGGGCGGCTGCCCAGGCCTCGTCGCCCGGCCGGACCAGGCTGCCGTCCAGATCCTTGGCGAGGCCTGTCAGGCCGGCCGCGACAGCCCCGCTCTGTGTCCCGATCGGCGTACTTGACGTGCGCGCCCCCTCGGTGGTCTGCGGCTCGGAGCCGCTGCCGCTGCACCCGGCGGTGACCGCGGCGGCGAGGGCCGCGGTGCCTCCGCCTACGAACGTACGCCGTCGCATGAGTCCTCCCGTGGTTTCACGTGGAACGAGACGGGCTTGCGGAGTTGAGGGTTCCATCTCCTGCCGGTGAGCGGGAGGTGAGCGAGACTTGGGGAGACGGTCGGCGAGACACGAGCGGCTTACTCGTACGTTGACCAGGAGGCGAGGAGGTGCGGAAACCCTCACGTGCTCTCCCCGTGAGCATTCCGTGACCTCACCGCACTGACGGCAGGGGTTCACCTTCCGTTCACTCACGGCCATCGGCCGCTTCACCTCTTCTGCCTAATTTCGGCCTTACGCGGTGCGTGGTGCGAACGGAAGTGAGCTCACGTATCACTCGAATTCGGCGGTACATACGCAATATCGGTACGTACTGGCAAGTATGACGTTGGCAAGTACGACGGCAGTCTCCTACGGACGAGGGGCTGCACCACGACTTCGCACGCCGCCTGTGGGGCGGCTCCTGGAAGGAACTCCCGAAAGTGAAGCTTCAGCGCAAGAACCGGCTGCGCGCCCTTTCCCTCGGTGCTGTCGCCGTCTCCGGCGCCCTGGCCCTGACGGCGTGCGGCTCCGACGACACGGGTGGCGGCACTGGCGGTGGCGACGCGGGCAGTGCCCCGGCAAGCAACATCAAGTGCGACGACGCCAAGGGGCAGCTGCTCGCCGATGGTTCGTCCGCGCAGAAGAACGCGATGGACGCCTGGGTCAAGCAGTTCTCGGCCGCCTGTGGGGTGCAGATCAACTACAAGGCCGGCGGCTCCGGCGCCGGCGTCACCGCGTTCACCCAGGGTCAGGTCGCCTTCGCGGGTTCCGACTCCGCGCTGAAGCCCGAAGAGGTCACGGCCTCCAAGCAGCAGTGCGAGGGCGGCCAGGGCATCAACCTCCCGATGGTCGGCGGCCCGATCGCCGTCGGCTACAAGCTCTCCGGGGTCGACAACCTGGTCCTGGACGCCGACACGCTGGCCAAGATCTTCGACAGCCAGATCACCAAGTGGAACGACCCGGCGATCGCGAAGCTGAACCCCGAGGCCAAGCTGCCCGGAACCAAGATCCAGGCCTTCCACCGCTCGGACGAGTCCGGCACCACGGACAACTTCACCAAGTACCTCAAGGCGGCGGCCCCCGACGTCTGGGGCAAGTACGAGGGTGGCAAGGCCTGGGAGGCCAAGGGCGGCCAGTCCGCTCCGCAGTCCTCCGGTGTCACCGCGCAGGTGAAGCAGACCGAGGGCGCCATCGGCTACATGGAGCTGTCGTACGCCAAGGAGGGCATGAACACGGTCGACCTCGACACGGGTGCGCCCGCGCCGGTCGAGGCCACGGTCGACAACGCCACCAAGGCCATCGCCGAAGCCAAGGTCGTCGGCACGGGCAACGACCTCGCGCTCGAGCTGAACTACGAGACCAAGGCCGAGGGTGCCTACCCGATGGTCCTGGTCACGTACGAGATCGTCTGTGACAAGGGCAACAAGGCGGAAACCCTGCCCGCCACCAAGGCCTTCCTGACCTACATGGCCAGCGAAGACGGCCAGAAGATCCTCGCGGAGAACGACTACGCGCCGATCCCCGCCGACATCATCACCAAGGTCCGTACGACCATCGAGGGCCTGAGCTGACCTGAGTGCGGCCCGGTCCTGTTCGACCGGGCCGGGCCGCATCGTCCGGTGCACCGCCGCCAGGAGTCGCTCAGCATGGGCGGCTCCGCAGACCGGAGAACCCGATGGGTATACCAACACAAGACACAGTGCCTCCCCCCGCCAAGCCATCCGCGACCGAACAGAAGCGAGCCGCCCGCGGCGCCACCCGGCCCGGAGACCGGATCTTCCTCGGTCTCACCCGCGGGTCGGGCATCCTCCTGCTGGTGATCATGGCCGCCATCGCGGTCTTCCTCACCTATCGCGCCACACTCGCGATCAGCAAGGACGAGGGCAACTTCCTCACCACCTTCGACTGGAACACCTCCGCCGACCCGCCGGTGTTCGGCATCGCCGTCCTGGCTTTCGGCACGGTGGTCTCCTCGGTCATCGCCCTGATCATCGCGGTTCCGATCGCGGTGGCCATCGCGCTCTTCCTCACGCACTACGCCCCGCGCCGCCTCAGCGGCCCCATCGCGTACGTGATCGACCTGCTCGCCGCGGTGCCGTCCATCGTGTACGGCCTGTGGGGCGCCCTCATCCTCGTACCGCATCTGATCGGCCTCTACAGCTGGCTGGACGCATACCTCGGCTGGACCGGCATCTTCGAGTGGCAGGGCGGCGCCCCCCGCTCGATGCTCACCGTCGGCATCCTGCTCGCGATCATGATCCTGCCGATCATCACGAACGTGAGCCGTGAGGTCTTCCGCCAGGCCCCGAAGATGATCGAGGAGGCGGCCCTGGCTCTCGGCGCCACGCGCTGGGAGGTCATCCGCATGGCCGTCCTGCCCTTCGGCCGCTCCGGCGTGATCTCCGCCTCGATGCTCGGCCTCGGCCGCGCGCTCGGCGAGACGATGGCCGTCGCCACCGTGCTGTCGCCGGACTTCCTGATCCGCGCCAGTCTGCTCGAGCCGGGCGGCGGCACCTTCGCCCAGAACATCGCCAGCAAGTTCAGCGAGGCGACGGAGTTCGGCCGGGACGCGCTCATCGCCTCCGGTCTGGTCCTCTTCGTCATCACCCTGCTGGTCAACGGTGCGGCCCGCGCGATCATCGCCCGCCGCAAGGAGTACTCGGGGGCCAACGCATGAGCCACGCAGCCGTCACCGACAAGCGCCCCAGCACCCTGCGCGGCGCCCACCTCCCCAAGTGGTTCGCCTGGGCGACCGCAGCGGGCTCCCTCGCCCTCGCCGTCGGCATCGGCCTGGCGGCCGGCCTGCACAGCAAGATCCAGTGGGGCCTGATCGCCGCGATCCTCTTCGTCCTCGGTACGTACGTCATCTCCACGAAGGTCGAGGGCAAGCGGCAGGCCAAGGACCGCGTCGCGACCTCCGTGGTGTGGGTGGCGTTCCTGCTCGCCGTCGTCCCGCTGGTCTCCCTGGTCTGGACGACCGTCTCGCGCGGTGTGAAGGTCCTCGACGTTTACTTCCTGACCCACTCGATGGGTGTGGTCGCGGACGACGAGGTCGGTGGCGGTATCAACCACGCCATCATCGGCACCGTGCAGCAGGTCGGCATCGCCACCCTGATCGGTGCGCCGATCGGTGTGCTCACCGCGATCTACCTGGTGGAGTACGGGCGAGGCAGGCTCGCCAAGGCCGTCACCTTCTTCGTCGACGTCATGACGGGTATCCCGTCGATCGTCGCGGGTCTGTTCATCCTCAGCCTCATGCTGATGTTCGACATGCAGCCCTTCGGCTTCGCCGGATCGCTCGCGCTGGCCATCCTGATGATGCCGGTCGTGGTCCGCTCCACCGAGGAGATGCTCAAGCTCGTGCCGAACGAGCTGCGCGAGGCCTCCCTCGCGCTGGGCGTCCCCAAGTGGCGCACCATCATCAAGGTGGTCGTGCCGACCTCTATCGGCGGCATCACCACCGGCATCATGCTGGCGGTAGCCCGTATCGCCGGTGAGACCGCGCCCATCCTGCTGCTGGTGTTCGGCGGCAACTTCATCAACTCGAACCCGTTCGAGGGCCCGCAGCAGGCGCTGCCGCTCTACATCTACCAGCAGTACGGGGCGGGCTCGACCGCGGGGTACGACCGTGCCTGGGCGGCCTCGCTCGTGCTGATCGCCATCGTGATGATCCTCAACCTCGCGGCCCGCGGCATCGCCCGCTGGAAGGCCCCGAAGGCTGGTCGCTGACGCGGCCATACAGCGACCGGACTTGAACCCCCGAAAGAAGCAGTGATCCCATGGCCAAGCGAATCGACGTAAGCGGTCTGACCGCCTACTACAGCGCCCACAAGGCAATCGAAGACATTTCCATGACCGTCGAGCCCCGCTCCGTGACGGCCTTCATCGGTCCGTCCGGCTGCGGCAAGTCGACGTTCCTGCGCACGCTGAACCGTATGCACGAGGTCACCCCCGGTGGCCGCGTCGAGGGCAAGGTGCTGCTCGACGACGAGGACCTGTACGGGTCCGGGGTCGACCCCGTCGCCGTACGCAGCACGATCGGCATGGTCTTCCAGCGGCCCAACCCCTTCCCCACGATGTCGATCTTCGACAACGTCGCGGCGGGGCTTCGGCTCAACGGCTCGTACAAGAAGGCCGAGCTGGCGGACGTCGTCGAGAAGTCCCTCAAGGGTGCGAACCTCTGGAACGAGGTCAAGGACCGCCTGAACAAGCCCGGTTCGGGCCTTTCGGGTGGTCAGCAGCAGCGTCTCTGCATCGCCCGTGCGATCGCGGTCGAGCCGCAGGTGCTGCTGATGGACGAGCCCTGCTCCGCCCTCGACCCGATCTCGACGCTTGCGATCGAGGATCTGATCGGGGAGCTGAAGGAGCGCTTCACGATCGTCATCGTGACGCACAACATGCAGCAGGCGGCTCGTGTCTCCGACCGCACCGCCTTCTTCAACCTCTCGGCGGTGGGCCAGCCCGGCAAGCTCATCGAGATCGACGAGACGGAACGGATCTTCTCCAACCCGTCCGTCCAGGCGACCGAGGACTACATCTCCGGCCGCTTCGGCTGATGCCAGACCCCTCGCGGTGCTGCATGGCGGTGCCACCGCGAGGTCGATAGGGCCCGCCCCTGGCTCCCGGGGGCGGGCCCGTCACTTTGGGCTCCGCCTCGGTCCCCCTTGAGGGTTGTGTGCGGCTGCGGGTTGGTTGTGGCTGGTCGCTCCCCCATTATCGGCTGCTCCCCACTCTCGGCTTCGCTCGAGGGGGGACGCCCATGAGCGGGGGCCCATCGCGGCGGAGCCGCACATTGACACGGCCCCGCGCCCCTACAGGGGCGCCGCCGAGTGCCCCTGCGCATCCTGTCTCGCCAGACTCCGCGCCCGCCGCGCCGGCCCCCGCCAGCCGCAACTGCACCGCGCCACGCAGAAGGGGCCCTGTTCGACCGTTGTCGTGCGGTGTTCCGGGGGCTCGGCCTCGGCTTGTTCTGCCACGGTCACCACCGTACAGAGGCTGAGTAAACGCTTGCCTCACTAGCACCACGGCGTGACGACGCCCATGACCCGTCGTTAAGGCCAACGACAGGAGGCGCGCGAAGGACGGCCCGGCTGGGGGTAGGCAGGCGATGGTGGAGCGGCAGCACAGGGGCGGGAGCGGGGTGGTCGCCCTGGCCGCCACGGTGGCGGGGCTGATGGTGTGCGCCACCGGATGCACGGGCAGCGGAGCCGCGGCCGAGAACACGCGCACCGCCACCGCCCCGGTGGAAGTGCTGCGGCAGGCCTCCACGAACCTTGTGCGGGCGGGCAGTTCCAAGGCGCACACCTCGATGGAAATGGCCACCGGCGGTACCCGCGTGACCATCCGCGGTAAGGGCGTGTACGACTACCGGCGGCAGGTCGGCCGCCTGAAGGTGCGCCTCCCCCAGGACCCGGCCGGCGCCGACGGGCACCGTCCGATCACCGAACTGCTCGCACCGGGCGCCCTCTACATGAAGAACCGCGGAGCCGGAGTGCCCGCCGACAAATGGGTCCGCGTCGACACGGCCACCCTCTCCGACGGCAATCTCGTCACCGGCGGCGCCACCGATCCCTTCGCCGCCGCCGAACTGCTGCGGGGCACGCGCAAGGCGACATACGTGGGCAGGACGAGCGTCGCGGGCACGCCCGTACGGCACTACCGCGGGACCGCCGACCTGGGCGAGGCGGCGGAGCGGGCCTCGGACGGCAACCGCGGGCCCCTGCGGGCGGCGGCGAAGGGGTTCGCCTCCGCCGATGTCCCCTTCGACGCCTACCTCGACGAACAAGGACGCATCCGGAAGCTCCGGCACCGCTTCAGCTTTGTGAACGGGCAGCAGGAGAGTACGGTCGCGGTCGCCTCTACGTTGCTGCTGTACGACTTCGGGGCCCCCGTGGACGTACGGCTGCCGGCGGCCGGGGACATCTACGCGGGAAAGATCGCCGAGTAGCCGGAGCCCCACCGGATCGCTTGCCCGGCCGGAATGTGCGGGGCCGGAAATGGTCCGTTGGTGCCATGCGCCGTGTGTAGGCCGCTCCCTACTCTAGGAAGCCGGTGACGGCAGGAAGAGGTGATGCACGTGGCTCCGGCGCGCGGTACGGCAGTTCAGGACCACGTGGCCCTCGCCGAGATCGAGCTGTGCGGCGACCTGATCATCGCGGCCTCGGCCGCCGGTGAGGACCGGCTCAGCCCTGACCGCATCGACGAGGTGCTCAAGCTGGCCGAGGAGCGCTTCCTCGAGGAATACGGCGAGGACACCGAGAAATAGACGTGGCGCGGTTCCGCCGCGCCACGTTGCTTAGAACGCCACCGATGCGGCAGGTACGTACGTACGCGAATGTCGGGTGTGCGTACGTACGCGAATGTCACGTACGCAACAGCCGCCCGATCGCCTTCGTCGCCTCCTCCACCTTGGCGTCGATCTCCGCCCCACCCTTGACGGCCGCGTCCGCGACGCAGTGGCGGAGGTGCTCCTCGAGGAGTTGGAGGGCGAAGGACTGGAGGGCCTTCGTGGAGGCGGAGACCTGGGTGAGTATGTCGATGCAGTAGACGTCCTCGTCGACCATCCGCTGCAGCCCTCGGATCTGGCCCTCGATCCGGCGCAGACGCTTGAGGTGCTCGTCCTTCTCCTTGTGGTAGCCGTGGACCCCCCGGTCGTGATCGGTCACCACGTCCGGCGCGCCTGCGGAGGGCGCGGTCTCTCCGGTCTCGGTCGTCGTCATCGCGTCCTCCTGCTGCTCGTCCCGGCGAACGTGCCTGGTTCGTCTCTTACGTATACCGGGGATGGGTATATGGTAGCGAATTTTGCTGGGTATACGGCCCTTGGCCGATACGCCGATACCCCCGGTCGACCGCCCTGTGGGCCCCGTGCGGAGCACTTTGCCTGATGGGTGACACTGGAGGACGGCCCGTTTCCCGTGGCTGGATGATGCACCTAGCATCAGCCTGACCGAAACCAAAGCAATCCGAGGAACCCACGTGCGATTTCGTCTGACCCCCAGGGAGACGAGCTTCTACGACATGTTCGCCGCCTCCGCGGACAACATCGTCACGGGCTCCAAGCTCCTGATGGAACTGCTCGGGGCTGACGCCTCCGGCCGGACCGAGATCGCCGAGCGTATGCGGGCCGCGGAACATGCCGGTGACGATGCCACACACGCGATCTTCCACCAGTTGAACTCCTCGTTCATCACGCCGTTCGACCGCGAGGACATCTACAAACTCGCATCGTGCCTCGACGACATCATGGACTTCATGGAGGAGGCCGTCGACCTGGTCGTCCTCTATAACGTCGAGGAGCTTCCGAAGGGCGTCGAGCAGCAGATCGAGGTACTGGCGCGGGCGGCCGAGCTGACGGCCGAGGCCATGCCGAACCTCCGCACGATGGACAACCTCACCGAGTACTGGATCGAGGTCAACCGCCTGGAGAACCAGGCCGACCAGATCCACAGAAAGCTTCTTGCGCACCTGTTCAACGGCAAGTACGACGCCATCGAGGTGCTCAAGCTCAAGCAGATCGTGGATGTGCTGGAGGAAGCGGCGGACGCGTTCGAGCACGTGGCGAACACGGTGGAGACCATCGCCGTCAAGGAGTCCTGACCTCTCCATGGACACCTTCGCTCTGGTCGTGACCATCGGGGTCGCGCTCTTCTTCACGTACACAAACGGCTTTCACGATTCGGCGAACGCGATCGCGACATCCGTGTCGACACGGGCGCTGACGCCGCGGGCGGCGCTCGTGATGGCCGCGGTGATGAACCTCGTGGGTGCCTTTCTCGGCAGCGGGGTCGCCAAGACGGTCAGCGAGGGGCTGATCTCCACGCCGCATGGCTCGAAGGGGATGGGCATCCTCTTCGCGGCGCTCGTCGGCGCGATCACCTGGAACCTGATCACCTGGTACTTCGGCCTGCCGTCCTCCTCTTCCCATGCCTTGTTCGGTGGCATGGTCGGCGCGGCTCTGGCCGGCGGTACGACCGTCTACTGGTCCGGGGTGCTGGAGAAGATCATCATCCCGATGTTCGTCTCGCCGCTGGTCGGTCTGGGTGTGGGCTATCTGGTGATGACGGCGATCATGTGGATCTTCCGCCACTCGAATCCGCACAAGGCGAAGCGTGGTTTCCGTATAGCGCAGACGGTGTCGGCGGCGGGGATGGCGCTCGGTCACGGTCTCCAGGACGCGCAGAAGACGATGGGCATCGTGGTGATGGCACTGGTCATCGCGGATGTCGAGGACTACGGCGATCCGATACCGGTGTGGGTGAAGGTGGCCTGTGCGGTGATGCTGTCGCTGGGGACGTATGCGGGGGGCTGGCGCATCATGCGGACGCTCGGCCGCAAGATCATCGAGCTCGATCCGCCTCAGGGCTTTGCCGCGGAGACGACCGGGGCGTCGATCATGTTCGTCACGGCCTTCCTCTTCAAGGCGCCCATCTCCACGACCCATATCATCACGTCGGCGATCATGGGTGTGGGTGCGACGAAGCGGGTGAATGCCGTGCGCTGGGGGGTCGCCAAGAACATCGTTCTCGGCTGGTTCATCACGATGCCGGCGGCTGCGCTGGTCGCGGCGCTGAGCTTCTGGGTCGTGAACCTGGCGTTTCTGTAGGCGGGGTTTCTCGCCCCCGCCGCCCCTACCCGTCCCATCCCGGGGCCAGCCCCGGACCCCGCTGGGGGCTGCGCCCCCAGACCCCCTTTGGGGCTCCGCCCCCGGACCCCGCTGGGCGCCCCGCCCACAGACCGGCTTCGGGGCTCCGCTCCAGGCCCCTTTGGGGCTCCGCCCCAGGCTTCCGCTGGGCGCCCCGCTCCAGGATCCCGCC